>CAWUIO010000069.1:0-34984 GCA_963922455.1 uncultured Microscillaceae bacterium | reverse complement strand
TCGATCTGCACCTTGTTATCTATGGCATCCGTAGTAGATTTTATAAATAGATAATAGCCATCGTTATTTCTTACGCCTGCTGTACTTGTTTCTGTGTCGTAGGATACAGAAGTTATCCCACCATAAGGGTCTTCAAAAGCAAGGGGTGAGAAAAACCGGCTACGGACATTCGCCATCGCTTCACCTGCATTTTCTTTGAAATGCGTAAAGCCTGACCGAATCCACAAAAGGCCATCATTATTAAACTCGGTAAAGTTTCCTCTGGCTTTGATAAAACTACTTACATCAGCACCATCCGCTTGTAGTTCCGTACCGTCTTGTTTGGCGTAGATATTGGTTACCAAATCAGGCGTATATGCCAGTTGATAACTCTCATACGGCAAGCCCAAGGTATCAAAGAAACCAAAGCTTAGTTCGTTTAAGTTGTCATCCAAATATTTGGTTTTAATGTGTTCAATTAAGCGGCTTTGTGTGCCTCCGTTTGGAGATTCGTGATAGCCGATTTCCGAAGCAGTAGATAAAGCATTATCTAATTCAGACAATTTGAATAAGTCATCGAGAGGTGTAACCCCCGTTAATTCAAAGGTTTTGGTTTCGTAAAGCAATCGTAGTCTATAGGCATACGGCAGATCTATGTCGTAAAAATCCGTTGCGCCGTCATTGTATTTGGCAAAACTGTTTTGATTGTAAATGATGTGCGTTTTGGTCTGCTCGTCTTTCGCTGACTGTATGTTGTTGGTAAACGCATTTTGGAGTTGTGTTTTTTGTGCAGCATCATTATCTAAAACATCTTCCGAAAAATCAGTGATATTGTCTGCAAGGGGTTGGAAGTCGTCATCTACTTTGGCTTGCTGTCGCCCGTAAACCACGGATGCACTTTCAAGAACATTTCCCAATTCGTCAATCTTAGTATTGAGCGTATGAGTCAGTCTAAAATCAGCTTCATCCCGTTCATAACTGATGGTAATGGCTTCACTTTCGGTCACTATAAACACCCCGAATTCATTTTTATCCTTCGGTTGCAATAGCTGTACATTACAATTATGGGTAGCAACGGTGTAAGGCTTCATTTGTAATTGCAAGTCCGCATAGGTTGGATTTTCAGGAGCATCTAAGGCAAATACTTCCTGGCGGAGCATCATGCCTTTGCAGGCTCGTAGTGCCTCTCTGTATTCGTCCCCCATCAGTGCTTTTACATCATCCGAAAGCTGTGCATCGGGCAATTCGGGTTCTGTGATGCTAAGAGGGGAAGCAGGAAACCGCCTATTGTATGCTTCATACCAATATTCCTCCTTAAAATGGCTAAGGATTCTTTCCCTATCCAAAAAAGCCCCGGTGTGAAACCAGGTTTTGGTCAATACGGGTTTTTGATATAACTCCTTAGATGCTTCCAATTGGTTGGTCGCATTATTTCGGCTCCATTCCGCATAATGTTCTGAATCTATTTGCTCCACCATGCCAAAGCCCCTAAATTCCCGTTCAGAGTGGTCATAATAGCCATGGTGGTAACGGTATTCGCTGCTGAACCGGACATCCGTTATTTTTTCTTCTACCACCATCTTGCTGACGACCTGCACAGGAAAGGGCAATTTGGTAATCCAGGGCTTTCCCGCTAGTTTGTCCTTTATGTAATAATGGGTAGAGCTTTTGTATTGGATGGAAGTTTCCTTTCCCAAGTTGTTTTTGTAATGGGTCAGGACGTGCGGTTTTTTACTGTCCATTAAGTCAATGTAGCGCATGGCCGCATTCGTATAAGCAGGTAAGTCTGACGACCATACGATGCAAGAAGTACCCGTCCCCAATAAATCAACCACGGAAAGTCGGCTGTTGCTATCAATTGGGAAAAACGGATCGATTTCATGGGCATCACTCCAGGCATTGCCACTTAGATTAATGAAGGCTTTGAATTTGCTTTTGCCTAAATAAATAACATCGGTTGCGCCTGTCCCACTTACATCGGCAAGGTGTAGATATTGAGGATTGAATAAATCAGGATGATCAAACAAAGGCGCATTACCCATGCTTACTTTTGCACTAAATTTTCCGTAGCCCTTATTTGCCCAATAACAGATTTCTCCATTGCGAATACGAGCAATGTCAGTCAAACCATCCCCCGACATATCTGCCAGAAAAATAGTTTGTTCCTGATCGGCGAATACAATCGCCGGACCTTGCTCTTCATCGAATGTTTTGAGGGTGCGTTCAGCAGGTAAATGACCTCGTTTCCCATCGGCGGCATACCATACAAATACATTTTCCTCGGTTACGACCAATTCAGGCTGCCCATCTCCGTTTAAGTCAATTAGTCGAGTATTCGGGTCTTGTTGGTCTATATTGGCAATTTGCTCAAACGGTCGGAATGGCTTCCAATCGTTATCATGGGTCAATTCAAAATAGCCTTTTACCGGGCCGCTATTAACCACCACTTGTTTTTCTCCATTGGCAGCTAAGTCCTGAATGGAAAGTACGCCATTAGACAGGCCAGTAAAGGATGGTTTGGGGATTACTTTTTTGGCCACTGTAAAAGCAACATCACCAACTTCATCTACATCGCCTAAGTTGCTTTTATAAAACCACCCTACTCCCTGTTCGGTTAGAATGCCTGAAATGCCTTCCCCGTATAAGTCTACCCATTGATAATTATTAGTTAGTCCGACGGGAGTGTTTACCACGTTTTCGGGGCTGACGGTTTTTATATCCTTATTCCAGTTAAGTTTTTCATAGGTGAACTCCATGGGTGGGAGCGACTTTTTAGAATAAGTACCATCAGGCTTTCGGATATAGCCATTTTGAGTAATGGATTTCAGATACGTCGTTTCCGATTGTCCAGAATCGTTGATGGAAGAAGGCTCATATTCCAAATCCAAGGAGCGAACCAAATAGTTCTCACCAAAGTCTTCTTCTTCCGGTGTACCTACAAACTGTTTTTCATCTTTGAAATGGTGGAACATCAATATCCGCTTACATAAGCGGTTAGTTCTAATCTCAAAGCCAGCACGATAAGAGGAAAAAGCATCAGCACGATAATCCCATTGACCATTATCTTGGGGAGTCGGAGTTAATTCATCATGCTCTCCATAATCCATGACCAATTCAAAGAAATGTTCCTCTTCGGCAGGAGCTTGAGGGTCGTAAGGTTTTGATGGATCGGCATAGTAGGCGGTTCTATTACCGTATTTAATACGCTTTAAATAAACATTGGTAAAAGGAGCAATGCCATTGATTCGATTTTTCTCGTAAACCTCATTGGGGACATTTACTAAATCCTCTTTTTTGTATTCATATTTTATCCAATTGCCTTTATCGTCATAGCTGAATTCAGGCATCCATTGGAAAATTTGCGTTTCATCTTCGGGGTTGGCGATTCTGGCATTCGCACTCCTTCCGAAAATGGTAGCGATATTTTCTCTGGTGGTTACTTTCCAATAGGTTCCGTGATTGACGTGATGAATTTTTTCGATTCGAGCAAAGCCACCTTCTATCCGAGGCCGGTATCTTTTTACCGTATAGCCATTATTTACTTCTTCTACCGGTTGAAAATTTCCAGTACCATCCTCTTTTAAGAATGGCACTAAATCTTCTGCACCAGAAAACATGAAAATATCTTCGTCTACACCGTCCCGATACCTCGGTAATCGCTTATCGGTTTTGCGTTGAATCATTGGATAGCCTACTGACCAACCTAAACCATAAGGGCTATTACCGCCTCCAGAATTATACGATAAGGCAAGTGAAGGAGAGAAACCATTTCGACCAGGAGTAACAGGAAGGGGAATAGAAAATCCGGCAGTACCATTTGCAGCATTGACTTCAAACTTTTCATCAATGCCTTTGAGTGCTCCTCCTCCTTTCGGTAGGGAGATTTCAGGAACCTGAATGGCGTTGGATTCAGTAGCTCGCTCTTGGGTGAGGGAGTTGATGGCGCTGGGATTTTCCTGCTCTTTGGGTATATTTTTATTGCTTTGATTCATTTCTAAGAATTCTTCCATGATGGTGTTACTCTTACGTCTGCCTTGTAGCTAACGCCCTAATATACAACATTTTTTTATTTTATCTTTAGAAGTTTCGTTTATCCGATTAGGTATTTTGCTCATAAAGTCGCCCTTGATTTGGTTTTAAGGGATTTTAGCCTTAATTTTTGCTTACATAAAAAACGGTAAAGCGAATGTCGCATGTAGTTATCCAAGAAGAGGTCTTACAATTCAGGCAAAAGCTGTCGGTACAAAGGTACGCATATAGTACCCTCAAGACGTATGGGAATTGCTTGGCTAAATTTCTAAAAGCTTTTGAAAAATACGACATCGAGAAAGTTTCTGAGCAGAACATTGAAAATTATATGGCGCATTTGCTCAGAGTTGAAAAAATAAGCGCGGCTTACCAAAAGCAAATGTTGGGTACGATTGGCAAGTACTACACCCTGATGCATGATAAAAAACTAAATCTGACTTATCTCTACCCCAAGCGTAAGCGATCCACTTTGCCCATATGCATCAGCCAGCGAGAAGTCAAAAAAATGCTCGGTTCGGTCCTCAACCTCAAACATCTATGTATCCTGAAACTCCTCTATGGCGCCGGATTGCGTCTTTCAGAGGTTCTGAATTTAAAAATAAGGGATATAGATCCTGAGCACATGCGGATTCATATCCGAAATGCAAAAGGACAAAAAGACCGCAGTGTGATGTTGGCCGAAAGTTTACTCCAAGATTTGAGAGCCTATTTCAAAGAATACAAACCCCAAAATTATTTGTTTGAAGGGCAAGGCAAAGAGCAGTATTCAGCAAAAAGTGTTCAAAATATCGTCAAGAATATAGCAAAAAATGCGGGCATCCGGAAGCACGTTACCCCTCATATCCTTCGGCATAGCTTTGCCACGCACCTGCTGGAAAATGGTACGGATATTCGTTACATACAAGCACTCTTAGGGCACGAATCCATTAAAACGACGCAACGTTACACCCTTGTTACGGATGTATCAAGATCTAAAATAAAGAGTCCGCTCGACAATTTGTAAGCAAAACCCCAAGGGAATTTTAGAAAAAGTCTGAGAACCTCTGTGTAATAGCAAGCACTCCACTTATGATAACGCGAATTCTGTTATAATCACTTGATTATTAATTTTTTAAGGAGAAAATTTAGAGCTTTCTCTGGGATTTAGTAAATTGAATTGCACCCTTCATAGACTAAACCCTAAACAGATGATCGTTTTGAGTACCAATAAATAACCGAAATTTGGTAGTATATGACAAATAATGCCTTTTGTCAAAAAATAGCTGTCTCTTCAAAAAAAAGATAAAACTTAGAAACTGTTCGTGTTTATTTTTTGTCGGCGAAAAGGGTCAGTTTGGGGTTCTGATGAGATCAACAAGCAGCGCATAGCAGCGCTATGGGCGATAAATTTGATGAAATCAGGTTCCCGTATTTCTATTTTAAAATGGCCCTTTGCAGCCTATACAATTAAATTTAAACAGTTTCTAAATCTTTTTGGCCGCTCTATCCCTCAGCCATCTGAGAGGAGAGAGGAGAGCCCAGCGATTTTATACGCCTATGACGCGAAGCCCCAAGCTATGCCGGAATTAAAAAGACTTGGCCACTGAATAGCCAATAGAATTTTTAGGAAACATGTAGCAAGATGCAAGCGAGACTTATATCCTATAATAGTCTGGTATTCCAAAAAACCTATGTAGATTAGCCTTTCAAGGAATAGCAGTGGGCATGAATATATCTGTATACATCACTTCCTACAACCAGATAGACTACCTAAAACTTGCCATCGAGAGTGTATTGGCCCAAACCCTGCCCGCCCAAGAGATCATTATCGTAGATGATTGCTCCCAAGATGAGTCCCGAGATTTAATCCAAGCCTACCAAAATCAGTATCCAGACCAGATACGGGCCATTTTCCACGAGAAAAACACCGGGGTTACCCAAACCCGCATTGATGCCATCCAAAGTGCGCAAGGAGAATACATCACCTATGTAGATGGAGATGATCTCTACCTGCCGGGCAAACTTGAAAAAGAAGCGCAACTTATCCAAAAAGAAGCCTGCGACCTAGCCTTCTCCAATTTTTACCGTTTTCACGAAGACCCCGAGGAGATTATCTCCATTTGGGCTGGGGACAGGCATCAATTACCTGCCTTTGGCAATATGCACTTGGAGGTTTTTGCCCGTATGTTCCCCCGCAATAGTTTATTTCGGTGCGAATTAGTACATACTTCTATCCTCAAACAAACGGGGCTTTACGACCCTCAACTCGAGATTTATGAAGACTATGAACTTAAAATTCGTATGGCGGCCCTCAGTAAAATTGCCTACACGATGGAGCCTTTAAGCAAGTACCGAGACAACCCCAAAGGGCTTTCCAAATCCAAAAAAGCCCTGCATTATGCCAGTTTTCAGTATATCTACGAGAAACACGCTCAAGAACTTATACGAAAATACCCCAGCCGCGAAAAAGAGTTAAAATCCCGGTTTGATACCTTTTTTAAGCATCTCAATCCTGATACAAGCCGGGATTGGCTTACATATCAAGGCATAAAGCAACACGCCAAAAGAATCTTAAAGAAAATAATCCCCTAAGAGTTGTAGATCAATTCTGGGTATTTTGGCTTAGGGATGGAGCGGCCTGTTTGAGCCCGCCGCTGGTACGCGCGATGGCCGGCGAGTAGCGAGAGCCCGACCCGCGCGGCCCAAAATGTCCTTTTTAGCCCAAGTGTGTATAGACGCGGGGAAGCCCCTAAGAGCAGCAATCATGCCCTAAACCGAAACTAGCGACTCAGGTGCGTGTAGATAGGCTTTCTCTGGTAGAAGCCGATAAGCCGAATACACGGAGCACTCAAATACATCTAAAATTTGCTGCACTTGGGCCTTTTGCTCTTCCGTGACCTTGCTTTGCCAGCCATTGAGCAGATATTGGGTATCTTTTTTTAAAATGGCCTGGTTGGTAGACCCTTCACTAAACTGGTAACTCACCGAGGGCTTGCCCAAGACTTCAAACATCTTAGGCCTATTCTTGATCTCGAGCTCTCGGGAGAGAAGATTGACGATGATATCTGGGTTTAATAGGAGCTCTTCGTAGGTAATATGCAGAAAAGGGGCCTTGGCGTGATGCAGAGGATAGTGGTTTTCCAGGCACCAATTCAAAACGGCCTTTTCCAATTCGCTACCCCTTTCTAAAAGCTTCAAACCAAACTGAACCTGCGTATCACTGAGGAATTGAGAGGAAAATTCGGGCGTTTGCAGATAGGGGTAAGCGGTTATTTCCCATTGGTTGCGTACCACCGACAAGGCCTGCGGAATGGGATGGCGGTTCAAATAGACTATGTGAACTGGAAAGTGCTCCGCCATAAAATCCATCAAAGGAGAAGCATAGACTATTTTTAATAAAGTGCGCTTACCGTTCACGTAATGGTCAAAGGCCGGATAGTAGCCTTTCATAAGCTTATCGACATAATCCAATACCTGGGGGATTTCTTGGTCATGGAGATGGATAAACTGACTGGCCGGTTTATCGGGAATTAAAGAGCGTTTCAAAGCCAGTTTTTCTTCCCGGCCGGGGTAGGGAAATAAATCAAAGGGCTGGTCAATGATGCGGGTGCCGGGGTCTACGGTGAGCAAGTGGGCCATGATGGTGGATCCTCCGCGACGGTTGGCAAAAAGAAGAATATTTTTGGCCTTACCCTGGCGATAGCGAATAGAATACGGGAGGTTTCTATAAATTTTGTGTTGAATACGGGATAATAAGTTCTGCATGCTTGGCGCCTAGCGGTTGGTTCTGTTTACTTTTGAGTTAAAATTAACGCATAATCTCTACTTTTATTTGCGATACTTCAAGTTTTCATAAGTTCGTAGGAAAATTAAGAAATTTGTCGGGGCTTTACAGATTCCCTATTCCTCGAGGCTACAATTTTTTTTATTCGAATTATTCCCTAGCTTTCCGTGCGTATTGTCATTCATACAAACATTATAAATCTTACTGGATATGTCAGGTGCCCGGATACTAAATACCTCAGCCCGAGGAATTGATCTTAAAAACAAAACTTCAGAACAGGTACAAGCCTTATTCCAAAGTGTGCTGGAAGGGGGCATTCACGGATTGTGTTACAGTGCTTACGAAGAAGGACAGGGCCCCGGCTCTATTTTGACCGAAGAACAAATTCGGCGACGCATGGCCATCATTGCTCCCTATACCCAATGGGTGCGGTCTTTTTCTTGCATAGAGGGAAACGAGTTGATCCCCAAAGTAGCCAAAGAGTTTGGCTTAAAAACTTTAGTAGGGGCCTGGCTGGGTACCGATAAAGACTTGATAGAGCAAGAAATAGAGGGTTTGATCAAGCTGGCCCAAGAGGGTCAAGTAGATATTGCCGCGGTGGGCAATGAGGTACTCTACCGCAATGAAATGCCAGTGGACGAATTGCTTGCCTATATGCAAAGAGTCAAAGAGGGCATTCCCGAGGGCATTCCGGTAGGCTATGTCGATGCGTATTACGAGTTTAGTATGCACCCCCAGCTCACCGAAGCCTGCGATGTGATTTTGGCCAATTGCTACCCCTACTGGGAAGGATCACATATCGAGTATTCCTTCATCCACGTGAAGCAAATGTATTATCAGGCACTCCACGCCGGGCATGGCAAAAAGGTAATCATCACGGAGACGGGGTGGCCTAGCCAAGGTACGGGACTGGATGCAGCCGAACCCTCTCATATCAATGCCTTGCGCTATTTTCTGAATATGCAGCAGTGGTCGGCTCAAGAAAATATTGATGTATTCTATTTCTCATCCTTCGATGAAGCCTGGAAAGTAGGGGCCGAGGGAGATGTAGGCGCCTACTGGGGGCTTTGGGATGCCCAAGAACAGCTTAAATTTTAATATACCTTTATGAAAAGATATCGGATAATTTTACTGGGACTCCTTTTGAGTGCCTCACCCTATTGGGTTTTTTCGCAAAACTCAGAAAAGGTCAAGCCAATCTTCAAAGATGGGGAAGCGCAGGTAGTCCCCGAATTTGCCGACCCTTCCCAATGGATCCGGCACGACCTCTGGGTTGAAACTAGCTTGGATACCGATGGCGATAAGCAACCGGATCGCGTGCACGTGTCGGTTACCCGCCCCCAACAAACCGAAACTGAAGGCCTTAAACTCCCCGTCGTTTACGAAACCAGTCCTTATTATGCTGGGGTAGCCGCCAATGTCAAGGGGCTTTTTTGGGAGGTACAACACGAGCTTGGAGAGATAGGCCCCGAGCGGGTTCACCCCGAGGTAACTCGTCGGGGAAAACGCCCTATCATCTCCAATTCCCAGATCAATCGTTGGGTTCCCCGAGGGTATATTGTAGTACATTCTTCCTCTCCGGGTACCGGTTTATCAGATGGAGCCCCCACCGTGGGAGGAGACAATGAGTCGCTTGCCCCCAAAGCTGTTATCGATTGGCTCAACGGCAGGGCCAAGGCCTACTCTGAGCGAGAGGGCCAAGAAGAAGTCAAGGCGTACTGGACAACAGGAAAAGTAGGCATGACCGGGACATCGTATAATGGTACCTTGCCCCTAGCCGCAGCTACGACGGGCGTAGAGGGTTTAGAGGCAATCATTCCCATAGCCCCCAATACGTCCTATTACCATTATTACCGCTCCAATGGCTTGGTGCGGTCTCCGGGAGGATACTTGGGAGAAGATATTGATGTGCTTTATGACTTTATCCATAGCGGAGACGAATCCAAACGGGCCTACAATAATAAGGTAGTGCGCGACACGGAGATGAAAAACGGGATGGACCGGAAAAGTGGGGACTATAATGACTTCTGGGCCGGCCGGGATTATCTAAACGATATGGGCCCCATGAAAGCCGCTCTCTTGATGTCACACGGGTTTAATGACTGGAATGTGATGCCCGAACATAGTTACCGGATTTATCAAGCAGCCAAAGACAAAGGCCTCCCCGCTCAAATTTTCTACCACCAAGCGGGCCACGGCGGTCCCCCACCCATGCGTTTAATGAACCGCTGGTTTACCCGGTATTTACACGGAGTAGAAAATGGGGTGGAAAAAGACCCCAAAGCTTGGATCGTTCGAGAAAATGACAAAGCCAATAATCCCACTCCCTATGCCGATTATCCTAACCCAGACGCCTCGGATGTACGTTTGTATCTACGCAAAGGGGGGCGGGAGCAAGGACAACTTAGCCCTGTTCAAGATCGCTCCAAGGCCGTAGAATCCTTAGTGGACGACCACACGATTGCGGCAGCAGACTTGGCCCAGGCTTCCTCCTCTTCCCACCGGCTCTTGTATGTAAGTCCCGAATTACAGGAAGATCTTCATATTTCCGGAGTCGCTAACATGACAATTTCCCTTTCCAGTAGCAAGGCGGCCGCCAATCTTTCGGTCATGCTGGTTTCCCTACCCTGGAAGACGGGGGATGCCACCCAAATTACCGACAATATCATTACCCGGGGCTGGGCCGATCCTCAAAATTACCGCTCCATCCGCGAAAGTGAACCGCTAAGCCCTGGGAAATTCTACGACTTGTCCTTTGATATGATCCCTGACGATCAAATCATTCCCAAAGGTCAAAAAATTGGCTTGATGATCTTTTCCAGCGATAAGGAGCACACCCTTTGGCCCGAACCGGGTACTGAGCTTAAGGTACAACTCGACGCTACGAGCCTCCGTCTGCCAGTGGTAGGAGGGGAAGAAGCGTATCAAAAAGCAACCCGGAAGTAAAAGTATCAATCCAGCTCCCTCCGAGTGATCCTCTATAGGCTTGCCATCCTGGATGGCTTTATGGCCAACCAGGAACACACGGTCGACTGGATGCATGCATCAGAACCTTCTAAGACAGCCTAGGGGCTGCCCCTCGCGATTAAAAACCCTAGCCCAAAAGACAAAGGGTGGCGCGAGGGTCGGGCTTTCGCTACTCGCTGGCCCCCGCACCTACCCGCGACGAGCTCAAACAGGCCGCTCTATCCCTCAGCCATGCTACTATCCTGACAAATAAGCAGAAAAGCTTCCCATTTCTTTGGAAGGTTTCTAATTGCAACTTAACTTATACAAATGTCTCCTGTAATATTACAAGTACTACAAGCTAAGCATTATAATCAATTATTATGATGAAAATAAGAACCATACTAAACCATTTCTGTTACGTGATACTGGGCGTATGCCCCCTCTCATCTCTCTTGGCCCAAGGCTTTGAGGGCTATTATCAATACCCCGACGTACACCAAAACCAAGTAGTTTTCTGTGCCGAGGGAGATATTTGGACGGTCCCCCTCTCGGGAGGCTTGGCCCGTCGCTTGACCACTCATCCTGAAGAAGAAATTCTTCCTCAAATCTCTCCCGATGGCCAAACCATCATGTTTACCGCTACTTACGAAGGGCCCCGGGAGGTATACACCATTCCTATGGAAGGCGGCTTGAGTACCCGTTGGACCTATGAGAGTGACGCTTCTTGGGCCACCACCTGGACTTCCCAAGGGGAAATAGTATATTCCACTTGGGCCTACAACACCAAACCCGACGACCGCTTGGTAAAAATTGACCCCAAAACCAAAAACCGGAGTTTTATTCCTCTAGATCAAGCCAGTGAGGCCAGTTTTGAGGAGACCGGAAAGACCCTCTACTTTGTGCGTCCTGCCTATCACGGCAATGTTACGAAGCGTTACCAAGGGGGAACCGCCCGGCAAATTTGGAAATTTACCGAAGGCAGTGAAGAAGCGGTCAAACTCACCACCGACCATGCAGGGGAGAGTCACCACCCTATGTGGTATAACAATCGCGTCTATTTTATCACCGACCGTGATGGCACCATGAATATCTGGTCTATGGATGCCAAGGGAGGAGACTTGAAGCAACATACCCAGCACGATCAATTGGATGTGCGCTACGCCAACCTATCTCAAGGGACGATTGTCTACCAAAAAGGAGCCGACCTATGGAAATACGACATTGCCTCGGATGCGTCTAGTAAGATAGAAATCCGCCTGGCTACCGATCTGGACCAATTGCGCGAAAAATGGGAGTCTAATCCTTCTCAATACATCACGTCTCTAAACCCAGGGCCCAAAGGAGAAAAAGTAGTAATCACGGCCCGGGGGCGCGTATTTGTGGTTCCCGTAAAATCGGGCCGCGTGGTATCCTTTACCCAAAAAAATGATGTACGCTATCGCGACGCAGTCTTATCGCACGATGGTGAAAATGTAATCGCCCTCTCTGATGAATCGGGTGAATTTGAATTTGTAAGCATGCCCGCCAACGGAATAGGCAAATCGAAGAGCCTTACCCAAGACGGAGAAGTACTCAGGTACCAAGGGATTCCTTCTCCCGATGGAAAATGGATAGCCTACGATGATTTGGAAAGAAATATGTACGTGCTCAATCCTGCCAGCGGAGCCAGTACTAAAATATCGAGCAACCGAGAAGGCATCTGGGATTTTACTTGGTCGCCCGACAGCAAATGGCTGGCCTTTGTGCAAAGGGCCGAAAATACGATGGCTCAGATTCATATATATAATGTAGATACCAAGCAGCAATTTGAACTTACCACCGATCGGGCAAATAGTTACAACCCCAAGTGGAGTCCCGATGGTAAATTCATATACTTTATATCCGACCGTAACTTCCGTAGCTTAGTGGGAAGCCCTTGGGGAGCCCGCCAACCCGAGCCCTACTTTGATGCCAATGAAAAGATTTACCACGTTGCTTTGCAAAAAAGGACCCGCTCCCCCTTCCGTCCTATGGATGAACTTTATACCGATGATAAGAAGGAGGGAGATAAAGAAGGCGATGTAAAAGTACTCATCGACCCCAATGGTATCCAAAGCCGCCTGGTAGAAGTACCCGTAAAGCCCGGAAATTACTGGAACCTAGAAGTTAATGACCAAGCCTTGTACATGATGTCGGGCGAAACGGGACTTAACGCTAAGAGTCATTTGGCCTTTGTCAAAATTGGCCATGAAAAGCCCGAAGTCAAGACCATGGCCAAAGACGTAGGAGGTTTTCAACTCACCGCCGATGGAAAGAAGCTATTGATCCGGAAGGGAAGATCCTATTATATGGCCAATGCCGGCACTAGCCCGATTTCTAAACTGAATGATGCTAAAATCGATATGAGTAATTGGCGCTTTCCGATTAACCCACGCGAAGACTGGAAGCAAATCTTCACAGATGCCTGGCGTATGGAGCGGGATTATTTCTACGATAAAAATATGCACGGAGTAGATTGGAAAGCCATGCACGACAGATATTTGCCCTTGGTTGATCGGCTTACGACCCGTAATGAACTTTCTGATTTGATTGGGCGATTTGTGGGAGAACTTTCTGCCTTGCACACCAGTGTGCGAGGGGGAGATACCCGAAGTGACAATAAGAATATCCGAGTGGCCAATTTAGGAGGTATTTTTATTCGAGATGAGGCCCAAGGAGGGTTTAGGATCGACTATATTTTCAAAGCTGACCCCGACTACCCCCACGAAAAGTCTCCCTTGGATGACCCTTACTTGGATGTACAGGAAGGGGATGTGATTACCCAGGTCAATGGCGTAGAGGCACTTGAGGCCACCGATATTGGGGAGCTCATTCGTAACCAAAGTGCTAAGCAAGTCCGCTTAAGCCTTAAAAGAGGCTCCGAAGAGCGAGATATTATTGTAGAGCCCTTGGGGAGTTCCTATAATCTGCGGTATCGGGATTGGGAATACAAAAACCGCCTCTACGTAGAGGAAAAGTCGCAAAAAGATATTGGCTACTTACACTTACGCGCCATGGGTGGGGGGGATATCAGCCAATTTTATCGCGAATTTTATCCGGTATTTGACCGGAAGGGGCTTATCATAGATGTGCGCTATAACTGGGGGGGGAACATTGATAGTTTTATCCTAGAGAAACTTATGCGGAAGGCCTGGATGTATTGGAAGGCCCGTTCGGGCAAGCCTTATTGGAATATGCAATATGCCTTCCGGGGCCATATGGTGGTATTGGTCAATGAAAATACCTACTCCGATGGGGAAGCCTTTGCCGATGGATTTAGAAGGTTGGGGCTAGGACAGGCCATTGGTACCCGCACCTGGGGGGGCGAAATCTGGCTGAGTGGGGCCAACCGTCTCAGTGATAATGGCCTCGCCCGGGCTCCTATGATGGGAGTTTACGAAGGCAATGAGTGGCTTATTGAAGGGCATGGTTTTGTCCCAGATATTGAGCTAGATAATCTACCCCACGCTACCTTTAAGGGCCAAGATGCCCAATTGGATGCTGCCATCGAGCATCTTCAAAAATTGATTAAGGAAGATCCTCGGGACGTGCCCACGCCTCCGGCCTACCCGGATAAATCTTTTAAGAATAATAAAAAACCTTAGTTTTTGGGGCTTGCCCGCGCCAGAAAGGAAAGTGGCCAACTGTTCTTTTCTGCCGGCGCGGGCCGGGCTCTCGCTACTCGCTGCCTCTCCCCGCAAGGCCCAAACGAGCTCAAACATGCCGCTCCATCCCTAAGCCGGGATCTTTTTTAAGCAATTAAAAAACTGCTCTTGTTTGGTTTTTGTCGGCGAATAGGGCCTGTATAAAATAGAAATACGGGATTCTGATGAAATCAGGCTCCCGTATTTCCACTTGAGCAAACCCTCTTTGCCATCAAGGGAACACCCCAGGAGGGAGGCGATTCTTGGGTGTTTAGGGGCAGAACCCAGGTAACCAATGTCTGGTATGATGCCAGTCTGGCGGGTTGGGCGTATATTCGGGAGATTATTTCAGTTGAGAAAGCTACCTATGGCAATACACAATAATGGGGATGGATAAGCAAAACTTTCCTACGATAGCGACTCCTAGACTCAAGTTGAGACGCTTAGAACCGAGCGACTGCAGAGAGATTTCTTTTTTACGAACAGATCCTGAGGTAAATCGATGGGTGCAAAGATCTAGGGCAGAGACCCAGGATAAAGCCTTGGCATTTATTGAAAAAATAAACCGGGGCTTCCAAGAGAACAATATGTACTATTGGTGCATTTGCCTTGTCCCCCAAAAGGAGATGCTGGGTAGTATTTGCCTTTGGAATTTTTCAGAAGATCGTACAATAGCAGAAACTGGGTATGACCTTCATCCGGAATTTCAAGGCAAGGGCATTATGCAAGAAGCCATGCGAGCGGTTCTGAATTTTGGTTTTGAGCATTTGGCCCTAGAAAACATCTTAGCTTATACGCATAGAGAAAATATCCCTTCCCGGAAATTGTTGGAACGGAACCGCTTTCAAGTCAGAACAGATCTCGTGGATGCGCATCAAGCCCATAACGTGATTTATGAGCTACTGAAAAACAATTTTAGTAAGTAAAGCCGTTTTTTTGGCTTAGGGATGGAACGGCCTGTTTGAGCCCGCCGCTGGGGGTGCGGGGGCCGGCGAGTAGTGACAGCCCGGCCCGCGCTGGTACGTTGTACCTATTCGGGACATACTGCTTTGCGCGGGTAAGCCCCAGCATTAAAGTAAAAAGAACCTATGGCTTGCTTTCTATTTTCATTTTAGTAATAAATCATTTCTTCTTACGGGATAAGAGGTTCATGTAATAATAGTTAAGCCCATCCGAATTGGCTTCGGCAATATCCAGATAGCCATCTTGGTTGAAGTCGGCAAACTTGATCGAGTAGGTACTCGAGGAATTTTTGCTGAGCTTGCGGGCTTCAAATTCGCGGCCTTGTCCCTGGTTGATATAGAGCAGGTTTTTCTCCTTAGAATTGCCAACTAAAATGTCTATGTCCCCGTCTTGGTCAAAATCACCTGCATCTAGGCAGTAGGTCCTGTCTTTTTTGGCGTTTAATACGAGCGATCGCTGAAAGCTCAATTCGGCATCCCCAAAGAAGATTTGGTTGACTCCTCGGATATTGCCCGCGAGGATGTCTGTGAAGCCGTCCCCGTCAAAATCGGCCAGGGCTAGGGCCCGGGTGTCATCCTTTCCATTGCCAAAGGGGATTTTCTTCTCAAATGTTAAGTTTTCGTTGAGGTAGATATAGTTTTGTTGATTATTTCGGTTGGCCAAGACGAGGTCGAGGTCTCCGTCCTTATCGATATCGGTGGGTTTGATATCTAGAGTAGCATCGTTTTTCTCACCAAAGTGAAGAACCTCAGGGAAGTTGCCCTGGCCATCGTTGAGGCAAATCTCATTTTCGTAAAAGCGGTTACAAACGATGAGGTCCGGATCGCCATCTCCGTCTAGGTCTCCTACGCTTACATTGCGCGTATTGGAATTTTCTTTGCCAAAAAAGCCCGTTTCGGTAAACTGCCCTTGGCCATCGTTTTTAAATATCCGATTGGGGGAGGTATCGTTACCAACGGCCAAGTCCAGATCGCTATCCCCATCCAGATCGGCTACTACGGCCGCATAGCTGGTGGTTTTGAGGGGGCCTACTTCATAAGACACCTTAAACCGGCCCCGGCCAGAGTTTAAAAAAACTTCATTTTTATCGGGCCAGTGGCGTCCATTGGCAATGATCACATCAAGGTCTCCGTCTTGGTCTACGTCGCCGAAACTGACTCCGGCCGATTTACTTTTGAGGTTCCCCAAAGAGAGACTGCCTTCGCCATTGGTGTAGAAATCGTCTACTTGGGCGCTAGCTGGGTAGAGTTGCGCAAGCCCTAGCAAAATGGCTGTGAACAGAATTCGGGTGTGAACTTGAAATAAGATTAATGTATTCATGGTTATATATGGCTATTTTGGGCAATATTAGTTAAAGATTTGCTTAGAGGGGAAAAAATGTGCGTTTAAGACTTAGTTATTTTAAAGACCCCTGGGGTCTATAAAAGATGCAAACCCCAGCCATTAACTTCCTATTAACTCGCCAATTTCGGCAAGCCTGCATCTTTCTAAAAATCCTTCTTTCCTTTTAGTATCCTACACAACAAATCCCTGCCTTATGCATTCAAAATTAATCGGATTACTCCTGTGTTGTCTTATTGGCCAAGGAGAAGCGCAAACCTCCCTAAAGAGACTAAATTTAGAGTATGGAGCCTATTCGGTGGGCTTCCAACATGAAATACGCTATGACAGTAGCCGCTCTTATCGCAGGCAAAGCGATTGGGCCAAGCATAGTATGCCAAGACCCATCCCCATCAGTATGTGGTACCCAGCAGGGCAAAAACCGAATGGCAAAGTCCCGATGCTTGTCCTGGACTATATGGAAATCCTTAAAGAAGAAGAGGAATGGGAGTATTTACCCAATGAGGAGGTTTTAAATTGGTTTTATTATCCCAATACTCCCGAAAACCAAGCCCATTTAATGGAAAACAGCCAGGCTTACCAAGGTCTAAGTGCGGCCCCGGGCCCCTTTCCCGTAGTGCTTTATGCCCCCAGTTATCAGGCCTCCTCTATAGAAAATTTTGCTTTATGTGAATATTTGGCCAGCCATGGATTTTTAGTGTTAGCAAGCCCCAGCCGAGGTGCGCAAACGCGCTGGATGGAGGGAGCTACGGCAAAGGATATGGAGACGCAAGCACGAGATATTGAATTTCTCTTGGGGGGACTCACTTCATACCCCCAAGCCCATCGGGAAAGAATCGCTACCATGGGTTTTAGTTTTGGTGGCCTATCTCAGGTTCTCGCCCAGATGCGTCACGAGCAAATCGATGCGGTACTGTCATTAGATGGGAGTATACGGTATGTACCGGAGACTTTGGAAAGATCGCCTTTTTATTCTATTGCCAAAGCAGATGTGCCCTTTTTACATATGGCGCAAAAGGACATACCCGAATCCGTTTTAAAAGAAGACGGGATTGACCCCAGGAAGAATAGCGAATTTAGCTATTACGATAGCCTGCACGCATGTCTTGCCTATCGATTAAAAATGGAGGATTTGAGTCATGCGCATTTTAGTACCTTAGGGGTCTTATTCCAGCCTCGAGATACCCGACAAGACAAAAGTGAGGCTAAAATTATGGCTTCTTATAATTGGATGTGTCAATATAGCCTACATTTTTTGAATGCGTTTCTGAAAGATGAAGCATCCTCCAGGAAGTTTGTAGACAATATCCCCGAGGCGAATGGGGTGGCCCCTGGACTAATCCGCTATCAGAAGAAAGCACCCGATACTTTGAAAGCCAGCTTTGAGGATTTTCACGAGCAAGCCCAAGCCCAAGACTATCAAAACTTACTATCTCTTTACAAATCCTTCCAAACCCGAGAAGCGGACTTTCAAATCCCAGAATGGAAACTGAATAATTTGGGCTTGCATTTGGTCTTTCATCCTCAAGGGGGAGCAAATGGGATAGCCATTTTTTCATTGGCAACCTCCTTGTATCCCAATTCTTCCAATTTGTATGATAGCATGGCCGAGGGGTATTTATTTCTGGGAGAGAAGGAAAAAGCCATACAGAGCTTTAGGAAGTCTTTGGAATTGGATGCGAATAATCTACATGCAGCAAAACGCCTTGAAGAGTTAGAAAAATAGAGCTTATCAAGCTAAGTTTTTTAAATAGGAGAAGTCTTATAATAGCTTATTGGGCAAGTAATCTTCCGTGATTTTGCTAAAAAGGTGAACCCAAACGATCAACAAATAAGCAGGTATTTTTTGGATACGCTTGGCACAAAATAGAATAGGGTTTTGTACTTTTGGGTTTGTAAAAACACCTCTTTTTAAGTGGTGAGATAAGCAACTTTAAGAGAACCCACGGTACTTTATCAATAAGAAGGAATCTTATGGAGGACTACATGATGGCATTGATGGGCTTACTGGTTTTTATATTCGCTTCCCGATATCTCAGCGAAGTAGCTACCCAGAAACTACCATCCGACAAGAAGGCTGAATTGATTGATTTATTTTCGGGAGGAAGAACACTTCGTTTTGGGCTTCTAATTCTCATAATTGGGCTTTACTTTTTTGTGGTAAGTAATCGAGTGATCCCCTTGGAAATTGCCTGGATCAGTTATACGGTAATTATACTTTTGTATTGGATCACAAACGTATATTGGGATTATACCAAGTTAAAATCTCACGAATTTCCCTTTCCATTTGTAAGGTCTTATTTACTAAGCTCAGGCCTACGTTTGGCGGGGATATTATTGTTTTTGGGTATCTTGATCAACTAGACTGGCTTAGCTAATCTTTATACACTAATTTTTCACTTAAAAATTAGCGATTTTACTTAAACCATTGATTACTAGCATGTTGATGGTTTTAGCTTGATTTTTTGAAAAAACAACTAGTGCTTAAATCAGTCTTTTGCTCTCAGAAAAATAGAATCTGTTCGTCGTGCTGGAACTTTATTGGAGCAAATTTGGGGAAAGTATCTGGAATCCCCGCTTCGGGGCAGCCTTTGGGAGGATATTCCAGACTAATCTTACCAAGACCTCAGGCTTTTTCTGGAATGACGAGGTGTTCTTGATTATAAAAAGTCCTTTGGGACTACGCGTAATACGTCTAACAGATGCAAATTTTTGGTCGTTTATTTACTTTAGGATGATTAGCTAAACCAGGGGCCATGCGGTTTTGGGGATTATATAGAATTGAATTACCCGCAGTTGAATCGAGAGAAGTAGAATCCCAAATGGTCAAAATCGGAGCTATTATCGTAAAGGTATAAGACGAAAATACGTTAAACCCGGCTATTTTTGAGCAACTGGTAAAAGACCTATTTATAGCTTTATATGATTTGGCGCAAATTTTCAAAAGAGAACGCACAAATCCTTATTAAATGGCCATATGAGATAGCATCAGGCTTAGAAGGGCAAATATCCCTAGGAGGATTCAGGCTAAAAAAAGCGGCCTTGCAAAAGGCCGCTTGATGATAGGGTATCCAATAAAGCTATCTGTTTAGTCGCTAGAAAGACGCATCAAAATGCTCAATACATACCAAAACAATAGCATCAAGGAAGCAAACAAGCCCAAAGAGGCCGCAACGTATTGCGTGTGGTGGTATTCGTTCATAATCTGGGAAGTTCGGTACAGAATCGAGGCCGAAGCTAACAAGACCATCGCAAACGAAAACCACAGCCCTAAATTAAAGCCGAAAATCATGCCGGCTACGATTAAGCCTAAGGCTACCATTCCCCCCACCGAAATATACGCTCCTAACATAGAGAAGTCTTTCTGAGAGAAAACCACCACGGCGGTTAATCCTAAGAATAAAAATCCGGTTAGAAGGGCGGCTTGATTAATCAAAACAAAACTCCCCCCACTGACCGCAATGGCGATATATAAAAGGGGAACAAAAATAAAGGCATAGGCCACCACGTAAAGGACCAAGGCCCCGTACTGGGTCGTTTTGCTGCTAGACTCGGAGGCCCACTTTTCGGCATAGTTGGAAATGAGCATAAACCCGCCCAATACCAAAAGCCAAGTCATCCCTTGGGTCATTGAGAGGCCCAAGCGGACAATAAATGGCGTACTCAAGAATATAGCTTCCACAAAAACAAAAGCTAAAACCGCAAGGGCTAGGTGCAAATAGGTCTGACGGATGAAGCGAGCTCTCACGCTCACCGCCTCTTGGGATACGGGCATCACCCCGGTATTGTAGTATTGCATTAGTTTGTTTGAATAGGATTGAAAGATGGCATTAAAATAATTAAAATATTTCAAAGCCCTTAAGGACAAACATAAAAAATTACCCCGGGGTTCTCAGTCTAGCTTTTACTGGCTGTGGGCATCGGCTTGCATTACCCGGGTTTTATAGCCTGGAGTTGGTATGCCCATGAGTAGGCCTTAGTGCTCTATTTTTTGTGGCTTAGGGATAGAGCGGCCTGTTTGAGCTCGTGTGGGCCCTGCGGGGAGAGGCAGCGAGTAGCGAAAGCCCGGCCCGCGCGCCACCAGCCTTCCTAAGAAAAACGTATGCTAAAACGCGCGGGCAAGCCCCTTAACTCATGTAAAAGATTACTCACCCGAATACCAATGCGCCTCAAAAGCCCGGTTCGGATCAAAAAATCCATCGGGCAGGGTAATGTCGGCAACAATATCTTTGTAATATTCCTCCTGGATGAGCTGCCCATTGCGGTAAATAAGGACCACCGACTCGATCCAGTCATCGCCAAATTGCTTAAACTCTTGAAAATCCAAGACGATCACATTATCCTCACCCCGGGGCAATACCCCTTTGACGATGTACAAATGTTCCTGGTCCAGCCACATTTGCTTACTAGTCGTATCTCCGGCCTCGGCCCCAAATACGTAGACACCCTTTTCCTCATTTAGGTGAAATTTTTCGGGATCAATTTCAAGTACTTTGAGCCGGGCCTTGACTGCCGCCACATCTTCACAACCTGGAAAACCTCCTTCAAAAAATAAAAAATCTTGGGGAGCGTAATAGCTAGTATCCAATTGCGAATCCCGGTAGCGATAGGCCGAGTCACTGCGAAACATTACCGTATTGCCAGCCTCCAAGGGGCCAAAATCAATGCGAAACTTATCTGGCATTTGAATGGCTTCGTACCAGAGGCTGGTATCGCTAGGAGTTCCTGTACTGTCAAAACGGATGGTAGTTTGGATAAAACGGTAGGCAAAGCCCGGTTTTTTGGGAGGAGAAGACAAGATTTTAGTGATTAATTCATCCATACCCGTTTGGCTGAGCGTGTCTTGGGAACCGGGTTTTCCCTCATCTTTGGCTTGGTCTCCACCTTGGCAAGCGGGCAAGCAGAAAATACACAGGATACAAAGCAGCTTCCAATAGTTCATATTTTTAAAGGTTATATTGTTATAAGAATTAATTTGAGTTCATTTTACGGATAATAAGGCAATTTCCGGGCGATTGCCCCATGAAATGATCCCTACGCTAAATTTATTCCCTGCAAAGCTTGTTATAAGATAGCGCCTTTTCTTGTAAGGAAGAGTCAATCATACCCGTGCGGACCCTCCTGATATTTCAACACGAAGGCTTGGTGCCTGAATTTCTCTGCTTTGATTTTTGCTCTAAGACCTGGGATCATTTTTTGAAAGAGGTATGGCTGGGGTATTGGGCGGTTAAATAAAAAAATGTAAGCCAAGGGGCTTCCCCGCGTAAAAAAGTGTGGCCACTTAAAGCACAATCCTGCCAGCGCGGGTCGGGCTCTCGCTACTCGCCGGCTCACCCGCATTCCAGCGGCGGGCTCAGACAGGCCGCTCCATCCCTAAGCCAAGGGAAAAGAAAAAATGGACGATTGCAACCTTAATTTTAGCTTTCAATTATGGAAATAAACCTAAACCACAAAAAATTCAAAGCCTTAGCCAACTCGGAGAATGGAGAGGTTTCTGGGCAAACTATTTTTCATTATTTCCAAGAAAGGGATAGGATATGGGGTGAATATGCCGGAGGCAGCATTCGAAAGGGCTTCTTAATTGGAAAAATAGTAGGTAGCTCGCTAGAATTTAGCTACCAGCACGTAAACGATACCCTAGAAATTATGACGGGCACGTGTAAATCTCTTGTTTCCCAAAACCCAGAAGGCAAGATCCTTCTTTCCGAAACCTGGGAGTGGACTTGTAAAGACTTTAGTAAAGGGACTTCGACCCTTATGGAAATTCAAGAAAAATAGGGTATGCCAAAGGCTTCCTTTGGCAGGCTACCTCCCATAATGATCTCTAAATCCTTATGGGGCCTTATGCTATGCACGCAAGCCCCACCCAAATTATTTCCCTTTTTTGCTTCAAAACTCTAGACTTAATCTGCTAAGCATAGCCCTTGCACGATCTGATAAACCCATAAAACCCCTTTCTTAAGGTTCTTTCCCCCAAACTAGCCCAAATTGCCTAGCGGATGGAGCGGTCTGTTTGAGTTTGTGTAGGCCTAAAGGGGGAAGTAAAACGAGTAGTGAGAGCCCAGCCCGCGCGGATTATTTTTCCAATGAAACACCTTTGGAAAGTCGCGCGGGCAAGCCCCTGTTTATCTTCAAAAACGTAGGATTGCAAAAAGCAATTAAGCCTGGGCCAAGAGTTCTTCACTCATGCTCCAAAGTTTTTCGGCCGATTCATCATCGCATACGTGGGCATTTACCCCAAAATAACGGGCCATAGGACTGTTCAAATCGGTGGGGGAAGCGATATTACAATCTTCACAATACACCCCTGGAGTATCGTTTAATAACTCAGACGTAGCGGCCCATAGGGTAGTAGAGCATCCTTGCTCCGGGGTTTTGAAGCCTTGCTTGGCCAATTCTGAAGGCTCCCCGTTTTCGTCAATCCATCCCAAGGCTACCATTTCTTCCTGAGGTAAGTGCCGCTGAAGAGGCGTGAAAATACCTCCGGGGTGCACCGCAAAAGCCAAGCCTCCCGAGGGTTTCATGCGGCGAGAAAGGGCATTGGCAAATAAGGCATTGGCCGACTTAGACTGCCCATAGGCCTGCCACTTGTCATAATTACCCGACTCAAATTGTACATCGTCCCAACGGATATCACTAACTTTATGAGCCGTTGAGCTCAGGCTAATTACCCGATTGCCCGGGTTTTTCTCCAATAGGGGCATAAGCCCCTGGGTCAAGGCAAAGTGCCCCATATGGTTCACTCCAAACTGGGCTTCCCAATGAGGGCCGACCCGAGTTTCCGGGCAGGCCATAATCCCGGCATTGTTGATGAGTAAATCCAGACGGTCCAGCTCAGAGGCCATACTTTGCGTAAAGGTGCGTACCGAGGAAAGATCGCTTAAATCCATCGTGGCGGTTTGTACCTCGCCCTCTATGTCTCTCAGACTTTCGGCGGCTTTCTGGGGAGAGCGAACTGGGATAATAACCTTGACTCCTTTAGCGGCTAGGGCCCGAGTGGTCTCGAGGCCAATCCCACTATAGCCTCCCGTGACTATGGCCACTTTTCCTTCTAAATGCATGTCGGCCAAGACTTCTTGTCCGGTACTCTTACGGTTAAATTTTGTGCTAACTGGGCTTTGATCGGTTTGCGCCATGTATTTTTCTTTTTATGAAATTGCGAATGAATTATGTCAATTTACCAAGTATACCAAAAAAAAACTACTTGTGAGAGAAAGGTCAATGTTTACCCTCGAGGATTAAACTGAAAAAATGCGGGTCTACAATGATTTGGCGCTTGAATGCTAAGGAAAGATACTAGTCCAGAATTATCCTCTCGTTAGCAAATTCCCGTAAGGATCAATAAGCATATGGTTTTATTTTAATCGAAACGTTTTGGCCAATATCTTTTCCCATGATGCCCAGGATCACAGTTTCATGATCAATAACCGGTGGACGAGTGTATTGTATTCCACCTTGTTATTGTCGGGTTCATCCATCGCCCATAGCACTTGGGAAAAATTATGTATGATTTGGCTGGCCGAGCACGACCAAGGCCACGTCGGTTTGGGTATCGTTGGGATTGATGTGGAAGATATTTATTGGACCCAATCAGAATTTGATACGCAAAAAAGCTTCCTAGTGGGTATCGCCCAAAAAGCCTTAGAAGAGCAATCCTGGCAGCTTTTGCCCTACGCCCCAGAAGAAGATATTCTACAGCGTATTTTAAGGCAATGGGTGGATTTATTTCAGAATGCCCAAATGGCAGATATTTCAGCGTGGAAGCAAGATTTTGATTGGTACGTAAAACCTGAGCGAGACAGTCTAGACAAGAAGTGTCCTATACACCATATTTTTTTGAATCGCCTAAGTCAAGATCCTTTAGAAGCTTGTTATATCTGCCATGACACATGATTGAGCATAGGTAATTAGAAATTAAAAGGATTCGCTAGATAAATTGGATGCTACTGCTTATATTTCTCAAGCTATTGGCCTTTTGGGAGTCTCCCCCACTATTTGTTTTTGCTATTCGGTATTGTTTCAAACACTTCATTTGACCTAATTGTCAATTTCTCATGAACCATCCACTGCGTGCTCACATAGAAGAGATCATCCCGCTTAGCGACGAAGAGTTTGAGTACATACTAAGTCATTTTCACCACATCAAAAAGCGTAAGCACCAGTTTATAGTGGAGGAAGGTGAGGCCGTTAGCCGGGAGTTTTGGGTCATGAAAGGGTGTCTCAAATCTTATTTTTTTGATGGAAAAGGTAAAGAACATATCCTTATGTTTGCTATGGAAAACTGGTGGACGACCGATTATAATGCATTCGTAAACCAAACCCGGGCCAATACTTTTATTGATTGCATAGAGGATAGCGAACTACTCTACATAAGCTACGAAGATCGGGAAAAACTCAGTGCAGAGATGCATAAAATGGAGCGTTTTTGGAGTAAAAAGACCAAGGGGGGCTATGTCGCCTTGCAAAACCGAATTCTCTCCCTCTTACGAAACACGGCTCAAGAACGATATGAAATGCTTTTGGCCCAATACCCTCAGCTTTTCCAAAGGGTACCCAAAAAATTAATTGCTTCCTACTTAGGGGTAAGTCGAGAAACTTTGAGTCGCTTTCAAGGCTAATCCCCCTTAAAAGTACATTCCTAACCCTACAAAAAGTGTGATCTAGCGCACATTTTATTGGTGATCTAGCTCCTATTGGATCTGGCCCTTCCCACCCATCTTTGTAGTGTAATCAAAAAAATAGTGTTATGCCTTACATCAATATTAAAGTTACCGATGAAAAGGTGACGAATGAACAAAAAAAACAGTTGATCGCCGGGGCTACTCAGCTTCTGGTCGATGTCTTGAACAAAAGCCCGGAATTTACCCACGTGGTGATTGACGAGGTCCCTATTGACAATTGGGGGGTAAAAGCAAGCCAATACTCCGAACTATTAAACCAGAAAAACCAGACCGCAATTATTACGGGAGCCTCTACCAGAATTGGTAGGGCGATCGCCAAGTACTTTTTAGAAAAAGGTATGAATCTCGTACTCAACTCATCCAATTCGTCTCGGCTCCTGGAATCCTATGAAGCACTTGGCCCCCCCAGTCTGCCTTTCAAGTTCCCGGAGATATTGCAGAGCCTCGCACCGGAGAAAAACTGGTTGAAGCTGCCCTAGATAAATTTGGCCGGGTGGATGTATTGATCAACAATGCTGGGGTTTTTCAACCTAAACCCTTTCTTGAGGTAGATGAGGAGCACTTAGATTGGTTCCTGAATATCAATTTGAAAGGCACTTATTTTAGCTCCCAAGCCGTGATCCGGCAGATGTTGAAACAAGGAGAAGGAGGTGTGATCATTAATATTGGAACTGTCTTGGTAGACCACGCCATCGATGGTTTCCCAGCCTCCGCTCCTCTAACAAGCAAAGGAGCAATCCATACCCTTACCCGACAGTTGGCGGCAGAGTTTGGAAAAGATAATATCCGGGTAAATACCATTGCTCCGGGAATTATCCGTAGCCCCTTACAAGGAAAGATTGGGGTAGAAGATGCCGATAGTTTGGCGGGCCTTCACTTAATCAAGCGCATTGGCGAACCTGAAGAAGTAGCCGAAGCTGCTTTTTATCTTAGCAATGCCGATTTTGTAACCGGAGACACCCTACACGTAGGGGGAGGGCACGCGATTGGTCACACCATTTAATTTTAATAACCATGTATAAAACAAAAGCCGAAAAGATATCAAGAGTTATTGCCAACTATTTTGAGGGGATTTACAAGGGAGATTTAGAGCAACTCCGTCAAAGTTTTCATAGTCAGGCTTACCTATATGGAGACATTAAAGGAGCCGAATACCTTAAATCCTTGGATGATTATTTAGATGGGGTGGCAAAACGAAAAAGCCCAGCTGAACTTGAAGAGGAAAATCGGATGCAGATCCTTTCCTTGGAGATCCTAGGCGATGTGGCCCTAGCCAAGCTACACGTTCCCATTTTTGGTTTTAACTACTACGATTATGTATCATTTGCGGTAGTGGATGGGGATTGGAAAATCGTCAATAAAGTCTTTACCCATGTGGAATAAAACCCGAGCTACTGAAGTTTTAAAAATTCAGTATCCCATTATCCAAGGAGCATTTGGCGGAAGGTATTCTTCCGTCAAACTGCTCACTACGGTGTCCAATATAGGTGGTATGGGCTCCTACGGACTGAATGCTTACCCGCCCGAAGAAATCATTTCGGTAGACCGGCAAATTAAAGAAATGACCCCGCACACGTATGCGCTCAATACTTGGGTGCCCTTAGAAAATGATCCCTTAGACGATTATAAGGATGAGGACTTCCAAGCATGGCAAAAACGATATAAGCCTTTGTTTGAGGAAATGAACGTAGATCTACCCGCTTTGCCCGAAGTAAAAAGACCCAATTTTGAAGAACAAATCGAGGCCCTTATCCAAGTAAAACCTCCAGTGATGAGCTTTATATTTGGTCTACCTCCTTTGGAGGTGATCCGAGAGTTTAAAAGATGGGGTTCGGTCACCATCGCCGCGGCTACAACTCTCGAGGAAGCTGTATTGATCGATGAAAGTGAAATAGACCTGATCATTGCGACAGGGAGTGATGCAGGGGGGCATAGACCCTCTTTTTTAAAAAGCCCAGAAGACTCGCTTGTGAGTACGAGTGGCTTGCTTAAACAAGTTTTACCCCAAGTGAAAAAGCCGGTAATCGCGGCTGGGGGAATATCCAATGCTCGCAAGGCTTGGGAATATCTACAAATGGGGGCCTCTGCGGTACAAATAGGCACGGCCTTCTTGGCTACCGAGGAGTCTAATGCCACCGCGAAACATCGGGAGAAATTGCTCTCTCCCAGTTCCTACGAAACCGAACTAACCCGGGCATTTACCGGCCGAATGGCCCGAGCCATTAAATCGCAATTTGTGGCCGATTATAACAATTGGGAAAATAAAACGTATGCAGCCTATCCACTTCAAAGTCAACTCTTAGGTAGCCTGATCAAGGCCTACAAAGCAGAAATGCAGTGGGAGAAAGTTCCTTTATGGGCAGGAAAGCCTTCTGGTGTATTAAGCAAAAGAACTGCCGAGGAATTATTTAAGTCACTCATACATGAGTTAGACGGGTTGGATGTATAAAATGTCAATCGGGAGATTATAGGATTTCCCGATTGATTTTTTTTTGCTAAAAAAATTAGCTTTTTTGTGATATTTTGGCGATTTTGTCTACGCACTCTCTTTTTTTGTAATTTAGAGGCAAAAAAGTATTCAGTATTTAGCAAGCCATGAAAAGAAAAACCAATCCTAAGCTGAAGTTGAGCCCCGCCGAAAGGAAGAAACTACGCTCTCAAAAAACAAAGATAAGCGAACTTATTGCCTGGGCCCCCGATGAAATTGAGGCGGTTCTAGAGGTAGATCCTAGCCGGGCCCGAACCATCAAGGCCTTGGCCGAATTTCAAAGCCTCCCTTCTGTTGGGATTAAGTTTGCTGAAGACCTGATTTTTTTAGGATTTTATAAGATTGATGAGTTAAAAGACCAAGATGGAGCGCGTCTGGTGGAGGACTATGAGCGCAAAAAAGGCTATTGGATTGATCCTTGCGTGGAAGATCAATTTCGTTTGGTGGTACACTTAGCTAAAAACCCTCAGGCTTCCAAAAACTGGTGGGACTTTACGGAGGAGCGTAAAAAATATCGGGCAGAACATGGGTACCCAGCAGACCGGCCGAGCCAAGCCTGGCATGAGGTATTGGAGAAGCAAAAAGTACCTCTTGAAACAAAGGAATATTTCTAAAAAACATAAGTTGAGAGCCTAGGGTATTTTGTTTAACTTAAACCTTCCCCACACAATCGTATTATTAAATCATGTTCGGCAACACGTTCCGTTTTATCTTATTCCTCATCGCGATTTTCCTCACCGGAAAAAACCTCTTGGAAGGCGATTATCAATCGGCCGGTATGATGGCCTTGGCCGCGGGCTTTATTGTATACGGGTATTTTCGTTATGGCCCCGTGTATGCGGCCAGTCAATATTTAAAACTCGGAAAGTTTGATTCAGCCGAAAAGCTACTCAAACAAATTCGCTTCCCTCAGTATCTGGTCAAAGCCCAAAAGACCTATTATCATTTTGTCTGGGGGCAAATACTTATGGACAGGCAGGAATTGAACGAAGCCCATCAGCATTTTCAAAGATCCTTAGCTCTTGGCCTACGCACCGAAAATGATCGGGCAATTACCTTGTACAGTCTGGCCATGATGGAGGTTTCTAGGAAAAATGTCAAACCAGCCCAGGCCTATTTAGAAGAAATGCGGGCCTTGGCTTACAAAGGAGCCCTAGAGCAGGAGATTGATAGATTAGAAAAGAAAATTGATGCATTGAGTATAGCTACTACATCTAGTTCCCAAAAAGAAGACTGACCTATCTCTTTTTTTGAACGCTTAAATTGATTCTTTTTGCTTCCCAGTCGGATATAATAACGCAGGGGTTAACTTCAAAATTACTTGTATGAAAAGCGTATAAAGTAAAATTAATTAATTCCCTTCGGTCTTGATAATAGTATTTTGTTACTATATTTTTGCCTTAAATCAGCAAGATCAATCCAAATTTTCTAGATTCTTATACCAATTCTCCGAGTAATCTCGTACTCTTCAACCCTTATAAATGTAGATCTTGTAGAAAATTTATTAAGATATTTATTATGTTATTGTAATAAATAAACGCTTGCGTAGTATTCCTTACGAAGCGCTTCCTTTCTTAGCTTTTTAAGCAAAGTTATATTCCATTCTCTAATTACGACCAACAGTTTAATCATCACCAATCACCCAAAACAAGAAGCATGAAGTTAAAGTTATCTGCTCTCTTTCTCCTAGTAAACCTATTCACCTTGCCTTTTGACACCACCCAAGCCCAAATCTTCAAAAAAATGAAGGAAAAGCTCTCGGGTAAGTCCGAAAAAAAAGAAACCGAAACTGGCAAGACCGAAGTCAAAACCAAGCAAAAATACGAGTCGGGCGACATCGTCTGGATCAAAGATGACAATGTCCCTGAGGGAAAAATTCAAGGCAAAATCTTAAGCGAAAAACTCTATATCAACAAGTATTTTGTCTACACGACCGCCAGCGGAAGCTATGACTGCGAAGCCAGTGACGTCCTGGGGCTTTACACCCCACCCAGTGGCGGACTCCAAGTGGGAGAAGAGGTCTATATTATGAGCCCCACCTACACCAGCCTAGAAACCGGGAAAATTGTAAAACTTTCGGGAGTGGGACGGTATGACGTCCAAACCGAACGGAGTTTAAGAACCCGAATTTCTGAAAATGACCTGCTCAGTGGTTGGGATTATGGAGCATTTTATGCCGAGTTGCAACCCTACTTTAAAAAACAAGATATCCAGGCCTACTTTTATCAAATATGTGGCGAATGCTCCAAGGGACAGGCCGCGTTTACCGGCTCCAGTTTGGGAGAAGAACGCACCAAAACCCTAGAAGCCGACATCAAAGCGATGCAAGCCATGGTGGCCCGCTACTCCAATTACCCCGATAATGGACAAAAATACTACTTCCACAACCCCAAAATCTTGGTTGATGCGCTTAATCAATGGGGACAATTAAAAAACAAATCCCAGTCGGCGGGGATTGCCCAAGAAGTAGCCAATTTATTTTTTAGTTACGGACCTCGCGACCTGCTTACCCGGGAGTATTTAAAAGGAAGCGATGGACAAGACATCAAGTGGGATGAGTATGCCCTCTGGAAAGGCCTAGAAAAAATCCGCCCGATTATGATAGCCAATATCCAAAATTATGCGCAAAACAAAGGCATGGACACCGACCCTGAACAAGTACTGGCCGATGCCCAATACGACCAAAAAATAGCCGAAAAGAAAAAGGAAGCCGAAGAGGGAATGCAGTTGACCCGGGAGTTGATAAGTCAGTACAAATATACCGACCCCAACGTAAGTGCCTTGGTGAAGCGCGACGTTACCGCCAACCCGGTAAAAATCATCATGAAACAAGCCCCCGGCCAGTGGATTATTGAGAAAAACGGCTTGGGGGTCATCCTACGGCGCAAACGTATGGGGATGGCTTTCCGCACCCTGTCTGGTTCACCCCTTTGGTTGGGTTATACTTTTTCGGTTGTAGAGGAGTACTCCGGTGGAGGTACCTACTCGAGCCCTGCTTGCAAATACAACCCAGAGGCCCGATATTTTGCCAAGCCCTTCTAAAACGAGAAAGTTCGGTCTAGTAACGCATCACCTTAGCAGGAGAAAACCGGAAGTGCATCCGGTTTTCTCTTATTTTTTTAGTTTCCCGGCCCAAACTCTTGGATGGTGTATGGAGACCTATATGTCCGGTCCAGTCAGGCTTTACAAAAAACCAGACCACTTGGAAAAAGGAAAAAATTTGGGGCTTGCCCGCGCAATAAAATAGGGCTTAAAATGAGAACATATCATCCAGCGCGGGCCGGGCTGGGCTGGTGAGCCGGCCAACGCACAGCCAGCGGAGGTCTCACCCCACTCCTTTTAATGAAGAGGCGCCCATCCCTAAGCCAGGTATTGCTTCAAATGGGAAGTTCTGCCTTTCTAAGAGTAGTATAACTAATTTCAGTCCGTTTTGGGTGGCCATCTCTAAGCCAAAGCGGCTAGGGGCAATCCAATTTTGAATGATGAATCCCCAGTACTAATTTGCCATGAAGCCTATACCCTAAAGCAAAACCAAGATGAAAATTGACCCGATCATCGCCGTACACAAGCTTCCCGAAAGCGCCCAGTGGTACCAAGATTTATTTGGCTGGCAAAAAAGCCACGGAGGAGAAGAAATACATGTCTTAACCGGGGAAGAAGGAAGCGTTATGCTTTGCCTTCATAAGTGGGGAGAGCCCCAGCACCCCAGCCTGCTCGATCCAAGTATTCGGCCGGGAAATGGTTTGATCTTGTACATCCGCACCCATAAAATCTTTGAAATCCACGAAAATGCCCAAAAATTGGGTTTAAAGATAGAACAAGCGCTGAGCACAAACCCCAATTCTCAAATGAAAGAGTTTTCCTTGCGAGACCCCGATGGCTATTTTTTGACGGTTACGGAGCATCATACGTATGGAGACTGAAAATAAGGGCTGGTATTTTAAATGAGCTACCTAATCTTGGCTTAGGGATGGAACGGCCTGTTTGAGCTCGTGCAGGCCCAGCGGGGAAAGGCAGCGAGTAGTGACAGCCCGGGCCCGCGCCAGAAGGAGATGGTCAATTTACAGCCTATTTCTTGAGCGCGGGCAAGCCCCCAGTTGATTTTTTTGGCACTTTTACATCAAAATAATTCAGGATTGTTTATTTTTTAGAGGCCGTCTCTTTTTACATTACCGAAAACATGAAATCAAGCATTTTTATCCTAACCCTCCTTAGTTTTAGTGCTTTGCTTTTTAAAAATTTAGGGCCTAGCACTATCCATGCGGGCTCCGTGCACCAACCGAAAAGCTACTTAGTTTTATACGGCGAGAAAGTATATGAGCGGGAGGCTTGCGCCAGTTGCCACACCCAGCACGTGGAGCGGGCAGATGAGCAATGGATCAGCCTGGATGGGATAGGAGGGAAATATTCTCATTTGTGGTTGTACTATTACTTGCAAGACCCCCGGCAGATCATCCCCGAGTCGATGAAGCCTTCCTATGCCCATTTGCACGAGGCCCCTATGAAATCCGAAATGTTTTTCCGGATGTTTGCGAAAAAAGCCTCGCCAGAAAACCGGGATACCCTGTGGAAGCAGCTTGAACAAGAGGCACAAGGAGTGGCGGAAATGATTGAGTGGCAAGGAGGGGAAAGGCCAAAGCTTTCGGAAGTGCTGGCCTTAATTGCCTACATAGACCAAATACCGGCCAGCCCGGAGATGGAGCGCCGGGATAGTTTGGCGCGCCTGGAGTTTTTAAGCGAAAACAGGCCTTGGGAGAAATTTATTCAAAATAGCGATAGCTTGGTCAGGGTGTTGTCCCAGGATACGGCCCAAGTTAAATTAGGCCAATTGCTTTTTGAGAGAAATTGTACTCCCTGTCACGGGATGCAAGCCCAAGGCATAATTGGACCCAATTTAACCGATGCCTATTGGCTGCACGGAAGTCAGGTTCCCGAGATGGCCCGTACAATCCTGTATGGAGTCCCCCAAGAGGGCATGATTTCCTGGCAATCGTTGCTCAGTCCGGCCGAGCTCGGGGCAATTCTGAGCTATCTGCTGAGTGTCCGGGGAACGGCGCCGGAAGGGGCCAAGGCTCCCCAAGGAGTGAAGGAATGAATGAGCTAGGAAGGTTAAAAAGTCTATGAGTTAGTTAAAATCGCTATTTTAAAAGCCCTTAACTTTGATGTAATGGAAATATTTTGAGGTATTTAAATCTACATTTTTATTCGATTGGGAACGTATAGCCTTGACTAAACATTCTTTTCAGTATTTTGTAGTAAAATCAAGGAACACAAACTCCAGCTAGAAAACCTTAAATCTGATTAATATTCAAAATATTTTCCTTCTTGATAGCTTCTGCTACTTCTGCAATCAAATCAAAATACAAGTAATTTTCTAAGCGGGACTGACTCACTAGGATAACGTAGGTGCTAAGTTGCTGTTTACGCAGCCAGGTAAACAAGTCATTTTGTAAGCTCAGGGCCGCATCTAGAGGTAAAATTTCAAAATTTTTGACCATCTCATCACTTACAAAAATGAGCATAGGCTGCTTACGGGCCTGCCCTCGGATATGATTCCGAAACTGGAATAGCGCACGTCTTGTCATAGGCACTTCCTTTAACTTCCTTTTGGATCGTGGGAGTACTTCTCTGGACTGATAATCGGGATTGTGCAAAAAACTGGCATCAAATTGCATATCCAGCGAGTTTTTTAAAAAACGCTCATTGGAAATCAAGTTACACCTGAAGATCTCACTAATGGCATAAGCAAAATAACCCACCCCTTTTTGGACAAAGCCATCCGGGCAGATCACCGTAGCTTGAGCATCTTTGACTATGCGTTTGACTCCATAAAGGGTAAGCGTCCCGTAGCCATAGTATTCTACTAGGTTGATATCACTGTATTTTTCATTATTATCAGAATGCACGGCTCGCAAACGAAAGCCTGGTTTGGTCTCTAAAATCCTAAACAAGGTGTTTTGGTGAATAAAAAGGGCATTTTGCAGGGTAAATACTGTACGGGGCCTTTCGTAGAGCGATATTTTGAGCGTGGGGTTATATTTGGGCCGGAAGGCATTTCGCAAGACCTTGTATTGAGACTCGATGGTTTTTTCCTCGAGCACTTCCAAAAAACCCGAGGCGATGATCCCCGTCGGGATAACCACGATAGCTATGTTGAGGAAGCCGAGGATCCCGGCAATAAATTGCCCAAAGTGAGTCACGGGAATGAAGTCGCGTTCTTTAAAGCCGGCCAAGTCGCCCACAAACATGGAGAAACACCAAGCAATAGAAATCCCAATACTTTTAAACTTGGTACTGTCCTGAACTTCTTTTCCGCCAGGTTTGTCTAAGGTTGAAAGGTTGGATGAACTGGCATCTACCTGCTCCACTGGGCTGGCGGGCGTGTCCGAAAGCTCAAATTTGTTTTCGGCTTCGTAGAGCATGACGGCCAAAAAAATGGTCGTGATCACCACAATAATGGCCGTTTTGAATAAAATATCTTTCTTAATCAAAATGGCCCGGAGAACAATCTCCACGGAGTCGTCATGCCGGAAGGTTTTGAAAACCCGAAGTAGGCGGAAGGTTAGGAAATAATCGTGATGCACATAGAGCACCGCCGAGATGATAGCCGGGAGTACGGCCAGTATATCGATCAGGGTATAAAAAAACAGGAGGAAGCGTTCCCATCCGTCCTGACAATTGGCGTATAAGCGGCCAATGACCAGAAAGCGGAGCAATAGTTCTACGGCAAATATGGCCATGGCCACATCTTCAAAGCCGTGCAGAAACTCCAAGAACAGGGGCCTTTCTTTGACAAAATCTAGAGTTTCCAAGATTACCCCTAGGCTGCTTAGTAGGATGAGGATATAGAAGATACGGTCTATGCGTTGTTGCCAAAGCGGCCCCTCTTCGGGCTGCTCAAAGAGAAGTACCAGGTTATCTAGGAATTTTTGCATATTCAAAGAAAATGTAAAAATAGGAAGCTTGAAAATCAATTCCCGTCCAGAACATTGCAAGGGTGGGGGAAATTGCTTGTATCCTAGAGAAATGAAGATTGCATTTTAAAACGAATTAGTAGTTGGTATTTAACTGTGGACCTGCAAATAAAAAAGGGACAAAAAGTTAAGCGACAAGTAAATAATTAATTTTG
>CAWUIO010000068.1:0-36437 GCA_963922455.1 uncultured Microscillaceae bacterium | reverse complement strand
CTGGCCTCGAGTAAGTGCTTCGCGAAACCAGTTCCCCCGGCAACCCATCGTATCTTTGCTCTCCTCTTTCAAAGAGTCCCGTTTCCCGGCCCTCGGCTCCCGGTTCCCGGCTCCCGGTTCCCGGTTCTCGCTTCTCTCCTCCCGCTTCTCTGCTCTCTGTTCTTTGTAGCTGAGGGATAGAGCGGCATGTCTGAGCTCGTATAGGCCTGGCGGGGAGAGGCAGCGAGTAGCGAAAGCCCGACCCCGGCGGAACCAAGCTTCCCATAGGGCAGCGATGTCAAACGCCGGGGGCAGCCCCAAAATGTTGATTAGATCGAAAAAAATGACCCTTCCGAAATCTGGTTCAGAAGGGTCACGAAACTTGGCCTCTTAGATTAGAATTTTTGCTCTTTATGAATAAGCGGGCAATTTGCATTGCCTTCAATCCTATCAATTAAACACTTAACCTAAACTCAAAACAGTATGTACACATAATACAGATCTTTGATCTTGTATCACCTTACACTTACCTTAACGCAGTTTTTTAGGGAGATTTTCAAGGATTTTGTAAAGCGAGGATTTTGGTTTGTAAATCCGGGGATTTCTGTTTTAAAAGGGGGGGGATAGCTAGGGAACTTCATGACAAGGAAGATCAATTCTGGCCAGATAAGGCCGGGGCCGTTTTCCAGACCTGGACTTTTTAAAGCCGGGAAAAAAGGCTTAAGTTTGGGTATCTTAAATTGGAAACCCATGAAAAAATTTTTACTTGGATTTACTTTATTTCTGGGATGGGCTATTTCCGGGCAAGCCCAGGACGATAAATATAAAAGCATACAGGGCATTGGCTATTTGCATACCCAGACGGCCCTGATTTTGAATAACTGGAAAACCCACCCCCTCAACCACGAGCCCATGAGTAAGCAAGAAGCGGTGATACAAAGCCACTTTTTGGAGGAGTTTGAGCACGATGAAGAATGGGTGGACATAGTTTTGGTAGAATCCAATGTTTTCGAGCAGTTTAAAGACCATATGAACGAAAAGGTAGAGGATGCTATCCGCGATAATTTGGAGTTTTACAAAGATGTTTTAGAAGCTTTGAAGTATCCAGACAAAATAAGCGATAATCGGGAAGCTTGGCTGGAAGACTTGGTCCAGGCCAATATCCGGCTATATGACGTGATTTATCCGGCTTTGTGTAAATGATCAGTACTTTTTTAGTTTGAGAGCGATAGCTTCGGCTACTCGTTCTCCGTCCATGGCCGCCGACATGATGCCTCCGGCGTAACCTGCTCCCTCTCCACAGGGAAATAAACCCGAAATTTCGGGATGTTCCAGGGTTTCCCGGTCTCGGGGAATGCGTACGGGGGCCGAAGTCCGGCTTTCTATTCCTACCATTTGGGCTTCATAACTTAAATAGCCTTTCATTTTCCGGCCAAAATCTCGGAAGCCATCGGCCAGGCGGTGAGCAATATGGGGAGGGAGGATTTGCCAAAAATCGGCACTTTCTAAACCCGGTTGGTAGGAACAATCGGACAAATTGCCCGAAACCTTCTTTTTACAAAAGTCACTCAATCTTTGAGCCGGAGCGGTTTGCCCCGAAAGTACCGCTTTTTGCTCCACGGCTTGTTGGAAAGCCAGGCCGGCCAATGGGCCATGTTTGTGAAAAGCTTTTAAATCTTCCCACTCGATAGAGCTAACAATGCCCGAGTTGGCAAAGCGGGAATTACGACGGGAGGGGGACATGCCATTGACCACAATTTCTCCTTCGGCGGTGGCGGCCGGGACGATGAATCCTCCGGGACACATGCAGAAAGAAAAGACGCCTCGCTTTTTATTTTTCCAATAAGTCTGGGTGACGAGGCTGTAAGAGGATGCCGGAAGGTAGGGGCCGCGGTCTTTCAAGCGGTATTGTATGGAGTCGATGAGGCTTTGGGGGTGCTCCACCCGGACTCCCAAGGCAAAGGCTTTGAACTCTATCAAGATTCCAGATTGGGGTAACAATTGATAGATATCCCGGGCAGAGTGGCCAGTTGCTAGTACTAAAGCGGGGGCTTCAAAGCTTTTTCCGTCGGTGGTTTCTACTCCTTTTAATTGCCCGTTTTCTACCCGAAAACCGTTTACCCGGGTGTTGAAATGAACTTCGCCGCCGGCTTGGAGAATACTTTCGCGGAGGGCCTGGACAATTTTAGGAAGCTTATTGGTGCCAATGTGGGGGTGTGAATCATATAAAATTTTGTCGGTAGCTCCATGTTGTACCAAAATTTCTAGTACTCGACGGATATTACCTCTTTTTTTGGAGCGGGTATAGAGTTTACCATCCGAATAGGTGCCGGCCCCGCCTTCGCCGAAGCAGTAGTTGGAGTCAGGATCGACGCGGTGTTTTTTGTTAATGTCGGCCAGGTCCCGGCGGCGAGCCCGGACATCTTTTCCTCTTTCTAAAACTATGGGCTTGAAACCCAGCTCGATAAGCCTTAAAGCCGCAAACATACCAGCCGGGCCACAACCAATAACCAAAACGGGGGGTCTTGAGTATACATCGGTATAGGTATAATTGGTCTGTAGTAGAGCGGGGATGGTTTCATTCTGATACGTAATGAGGCGCAGGTTGACCCGGATGGGATGGCGGCGGGCATCAATCGAGCGTTTTTGGATGCGGTAGTTAAAACTTTGGCCCGGATGGATGTCTAACTTGGTACGTAAAAATGTGTCCAAAGCTTCCTCGGAGAGTCCGATCTCCGGGGGAAGTTGATATTCCAGTTCTTTTGGCATAGGTATAACGGCAAGGGATTTATCCTTGAAATGTTAAAAACTGGGACAAATGTACAAATTAGCGTTCAAAAAGTATATATGGCCAAAAAAGACTAAGTCTGGGCAAGATAATTTTATTTAATTTACAGTTGAGTTCACATCCTATTTTACATATGAACCATATGATGCATATTATTGCTAAAAGCCTATGGCAAGCACTCTCGGGAGGGAGATGGATGCTGCCTTTTTTTATGCTTTTTACCCAAATATCACTTGCCCAAATTAGCAGGCCTGGCCCAATGATCGTATGCCCAGCCGGCGAACACAGCCATAGCACGCGGGTAGCCGCACCTCTCAGACTAAAAAATGATTTAGTTACTGCGGAGTTTAATGTTATTTACAGCGGTTTTGAGAACTTTCCGGAAGCTCAAGCGGCGTTTCAATTTGCGGTGGATATTTGGTCACGAGAGATAGTTAGTTTGATTCCTATTGAAGTGGAAGCCACATTTGCTCCATTAGAGCCGAGGGTATTAGGAAGTGCTGGTCCTCGTCTTATTGTTGGACAATTTTCCTCCAATGCTCCTTCGGACCAATGGTTTCCGGTGGCTTTGGCAAATTCTATTGCCAATCGGGATTTGTTTCCGGATGATTCGGATATTGTAGCCACATTTAACAGTACCCGCGATGATTATTATTTTGGTTTGGATGGAAATCCTCCGGATGACCAAATTGATTTTGTATCGGTGGTATTGCATGAGTTGGGGCATGGTCTAGGGTTTACAGGAAGTGCAGATGTGAATCAAATTAACCGGGGCTCTCTTGGATTGGAGGCCAATGGGGAGACATTTTTGGTACGATATGATACATTTATCCAAAATGGGGATGGGCAGGATATAACAGGGTTTCCAAATAACTCAGCAGTTTTGTCAGGGGAGCTGCGGAGTAATGACTTATTTTTTGCCGGGGATAGTGCTATATCTCGGAACGGGGGCAGTGCTCCCCAGATATATGCTCCCACTGAGTTTGACGATGGTTCTTCTTTTGCCCATTGGGATGAAGATGCCTACCCTCCGGGAGATCCTAATTCTTTGATGACTCCTTTTACGAGTAGGGGAGAAGGCTTATTGGATGTTGGAGATATTACCCGGGGTATGCTGCAAGACTTGGGATGGCAGTTGAATACCAACCAGGGGGTTATTTTTGGAAGTTTTTCGGCTTTTCGGGAAGGGCCTGATGGTTTTAAGCATTTGAATGATGTCATCGTGGAATGGACCACGGTGGTAGAACGGAGCAATGCTGGTTTTGAGGTAGAGAAATCCTTGGATGGGGGACAAAGCTTTAGCGTTATTGGCACCTTTGATGCCTTAGGCGATACCGATACGGCCCGGACATATCGTTTAACAGATCCTTTTGCGGCTGATGGAGGTACGTATAGGGTGAGGCAAATTAGTTTGAATGGTCAGGCTCAATTTACCCAAGAGGAAACCGTAAGCGGAAACGGTAATGCTCCATTTACTTTTATAATTTTTCCCAACCCCGTCCAGGATGAAGTACGCATCAGTTTTGGAGAGAATGAAGATCCGCTTAACCCAACGTATGATTTGAATGCTAGCATATCGGTAGAAGTAATCGACATTAGGGGTTCTGAAGTAATAAGCTTTGAACAAAGCTATGGCCTACTCGAAAGATCCTTGGCGGTGAGTATAAGCGATCTGTTGCCGGGCCACTATATCTTGAGATTGTCTACTCCCTGGGGAGAATTTAGAGACCAGTTTATACGGTATTAAACTTGAGGGTTTTAGGGGCAGGAATTGGCTTAGGGATGGAGCGGCCTGTTTGAGCCCGCCGCTGCTTGGGGGGTGGCCGGCGAGTAGCGAGAGCCCGGCCCGCGCGGTAAACAGTTTGTTCAAGTTGCCAGCCAGATTTCATTGCGCGGGCAAGCCCCTGAGGTGTATAATGGGGCGGTTATAGCTATTTGGCTAGCTAGGAATTTTGTGGGAAGTGTGGAGTAACTTGTAATTATTATTTAACTCATCTAAGTGACGTTTTTTGATGTGATAAATCGTACAATCACTCTCTGCCATGACCCGAATGGCCAAGTTGCTATCGCCATTGAATAGAAAGCGGTGGATCAAAGAACCCGTATTAAACTGGTAACGGCCATTTTGCGTGTTCCGCGTATAGGTAGCGCCTGAGTATACGATAAAGCCATCCATTTCGCGGGCCGAACTATAATTCATAATCCGATCTCCCTTGTTGTATTGTTTCACCTGGATTTTTTGAGCAATATCTAATAAGGCTTTGGCTTTCAGGTTTTTGAATTCCTTGACTTCTCGTCTTAAAAAGCAGATCACTTCAAAGTAAGAATTGGGATAATGCAACTGGATGATATCCAGAAGAATTTGGTCATAATGTGCCAAAATATATTCCATTTGCTCCCGGTTGATCACATACAAATGGGTAGGACTTAAGGTTTTTAGGCTTACATGGTTTATATCTTGATCTAAATATTTTAAGTCGTGTATAAACTCACGGGCGCCTAAAATCTGGGTTTCGGTTTTATCTTTTTTCTGATAAGTAATTTCGATACGCCCTTCCCGGATGATGAAGGCAGGTAATTTTTCGAGGGGTAATTTTTCGGCCAATACTGTATCGGTGGGTATGGGCCCCTTTTTTTCTTCAGTATATTGAGAGAGTTCGATTAGGTTGAGGTCATTTACATTTTGAAATTCTTTGACAAGCCTAAGGCTACTTACTTTTTGAATGAGGGCATCTTTTTTGGCCAAGTCATCCCGCTTAACTTTATGCACTAGGCTATCGGCATAGCTGCGGATGAGAAAATTATCCTTAAAGTCGGAGCGAAAACGGTGTTCGCTCAACAATTGACCCGCGGTGTTAGAAAAAATGAGTTGTTTTTTGTTGTTAAGCACCTCTAAACCACCTGAGTGTACGTAATAATGATTCATCATTTTTTTAGAATCATAATACCATAAGTCCTTGCCCGAATCGTATTCTTGGAGTTCGGAAACTTTGGAAACCTCTTGCAGGGCTAAGGCGGATACTTGTGAGATAAAGCCATTTTCGTGTAAGGACCCGACCAATTCGTATTTAAGTTGGCTATTTTTCAAGATGGAAGAAGGTACAGACTCATATAGGGAGATGATTTCATTGAACTGATCCTGTCGGATACGGTAAATGACCGTATCCGATTCGGCTCTTAAAATAATATGAGGGATGGGTTGATTAATGTACAGGAGGTTGTGGATGAAGCCTAGGGGGCCGTACTTTCTAATGACAATGTTTTCGGAAAAGAGGCATACGGTACCCGAGAAGACGATGTAGTAATCCATCTCGTCAATGGATTTATTAGAGGCCAGAATTTTACCTTCTGAAAACTCCTGTAAGGTAGTCACTTTGGCAAGCTCGGCTAAAATGAGTCCTTCAATCTCACTAAATTCAGGAACGCTGGCCATAAAGCGGGCCATATCAAATTTGAGGCGGGAGATGGCAGAACTCTCTTGAGCATCGAGATATTGTAAGCGTTTTTGTAATTGGTCTACTTCGGTATATTTTTTATGCCGGATAAATAGCTCCATATTTTCATCAAAGGTAGCTCTATCGCGCTCTAACAAGGACTTGTAAGCAATTTCACTGAGTATTAACTCCGGATTTACCACATTGGCCAAGAATATTTTGGTATCGGTAAAGCTTTCACTTTTGGAAAGTTGGTAAAGTGCACAGGCTTTGGTCCAACGGTTGACCCACTTGTAATCTTTTTGTACCAAACTAATTAAGGCTTCGTCTCGGCTCAAAGAGAGAAAATTCATGGATGGGAAGTAATCTTGGAGAGCTTTGAGCTTTTCTTGCTGGCTAGTAGAAATATTTAAAAGGGGAAGAAGGAAGAACTTTATTGTTTCAATCTTGGCCTGTCCTTTTTTGCCTTTATTATCCCCTCGGTCTATGAGTAAGACATCTAGGAGCTCGAGGGCAAATTCTGCTTTTTCTGGGTCACCACTGTATAAGCGGCTTTGGATAAGGTCTACCGATTCGGCGGGGTAGAGCAAAGACAAGAGGCTGAATATTTTGTTGTAGTTGTTTTGTATCTCCGACTCCAGAGCAGTTTGGAGGAGTTCTTCGATTTTATTGCGTTGCAAGACTTCCCACATGGCCATGACCCATACTAGGATCTTACAAACTTCCTCAATTTCATTATGAATAACCCGAACTTCCTCACCTTCCATGAGGTGGCCGCACTGGCTAAGGGTCTTTAGGGCCAGTGAGCTTACGTTTTGATTGTCGTAGGTGAGTTTGCTAATTAGATTACTAACCGCCTTGGGGGTATTGACCCGACCGTAAATTTGGATAATACGTATTTGTATTCTTTCGGATTGGCCCGTGGTGTAAAAGGCTTTTTCAAGGGAGTCAAGAATTTGTTCGTGAATTTGCCCAATATTGACAATAGAGGAAAAGGCCGCATTGCTATAGCTCGGATTATCTAGTTTTTCTATCAACTTCTCGAACATACGCTGGTTTTGGCTGGTATTGGCGGCCACCAGGGCTTGATACTTGGTAAGGTAGTGGGCATCGTCTAAGAGGCGGTTAAGAATTTTATTTTGGGTATCTGGTTCGGCATAAATGGTGAGCAAGGCACCAAATACTCTTTCGGGATCTTGACGGGATTTGGTAAGTTGCTCTATGTACTCCATGCGTTCCAAGCGGAATTCAGCTCCTTTGAGCAAGCGGTAGCCTTTGGTTATGAGTTCAGCGTTGGATGAGATGGCAAAATATTTTGACTTACTGATTACGTCCAAAATTGGGATGGCCTCCAAGATACAGAGTTGCATAGCTTGGAGAATAGCCTCTCTTTGCACATCGTCATCATAATCTAAGGAGAGGCGTCTTATTTTTTCCTGAAAGTCGTCAATTAATACGCCCAGCCAATCTTTCAGCTCATCAATTTCTTCCAGATCTTCGGCCCGCTCTAAGTATTTTTGTCGGCGTTCGTTTATTTGTAAAATTAGATTCCTAATTTCTTCTTCCACGGGTATAATGATCCGGTGATCTAAGAGACTGGTAATGTCTTGAGTTTGAAATATGCTTTGGAGTACATGGGAACTCAGGTCTTCCAGGGCATAACGGATTTTGAGGCGGTGGTCGGCGATAAGATCTTGAATACTTTGAAAGGATTGATCTCCGCGGAAGTTGCCTAAGGCCACTTCTAGATCTTTTTTTAAGGCTATTGCGCGGCTTTGTTCTTCTTTAGATTCTAAGCGGCTAATGTTTTGGAACAATGATTTGAAGAGGAAACGATATGTTTTCTCAAGGGATGTGGAAGCGTTTTCTTGCGTAAAAGATGCTAGTGATTGAATCTCAAAAAGTTTTTGAAGTAGATGATCAGGATAAAGATCTAATGTAGACTTTAATTGATATAGCAAATCTTGATGTTTTTGTGTACTAAGCGAGTCCTGGGCATCTTGGTTTTGCTGTCCCCGTGAATCAATAAGTCTTAAAACGGCCAGTCGATAGATTACCGGATCAAGGATGTTTAATAAATTTAAATAGACCGGAAGTTCTGTGATATGGATGGAGTGGATTTTGGATAGTATTTTTTCAGAGAGACTTTTGTGGGTTCGGTTGGGGTCTTTTTGGGAGTGAAGTTGATTTATCGCTTGGTCGTTTAAACGGTTTTCCAAGGTACGTTTATATTCGGCATACAAACGCATAATGACGAATAACAAGAGCCCACATAAAGACAAAGTAACTATTAGTTGGTATGGAAATGAGACGGTTACGTAAAAAAGGAGTAAAATAAGGCATCCTCCAAGAGATAAAGCCATATCCTTGACAAACCCTTCCAATTTTACGTGAATATCAAATCGCAGATTGATGTCTTCGGGTAATAGACAAAGTCGGAAAACAGGCATTTGCAGGGATTCACTTAGAGAGTCTTTAATAAGTTTGGATAAAGAAACTAAGATAAAAAGTAAGGTGAAGTAATTTTTCAAGTCTTCTATTTGGCCTTCTTCTCCACTAAAAAAGGTGAAAATAGCTTGGTAAACTGTTTCGTTAAATAAGATATAGGCAGTTATCCAAGAAAGTAAGAGAAAGACAATAATGGCTACCGGAGTAATTCGCAAACTGGTTTGAATATTATACCGGCTGATAACATATCTGTAAAGTAAACTTTTGAAGCCAAAACTTATGGTCATGATGACCCCACTGAAGATCGCATAAAAACTAATGAGATTCTGAATGATTCTCTTATCGGAAGGGTCTTGTTGAGGGTCTGGGAATATAGTATTTTCAATATACCTTGCCTCTAAGATATACAGATAGAAGTAATCAATTAGGACAGAGATAACAATAGCAACTAAAAGAAAAGTGATAAGGTAAAACCGGCGTTTAAAGAGTTTTGGGATGGAATTCTTGTCTCGTACTTCCCGGATGTCTTGTCTAATTTGGTTTAAGAATGTAAAACGAAAAGAGATACCTATTAAGACAAGAAATGAAATTGCCCAGGCAATGGCCCCATAGCTAACGATTTGGGTAAGGAACTCTGGGATGTTTTCAATCACTCTTCCGAAAAATTGGGTTTTTTCCGGATTAGAGGGGGCAATACAATATAAACCAATTACAAAATAGCCCAAAATGCCAGATACTAAGACTCCCAAATTGGATTGAGAACCCAATTTTTTGGTTTGTTGTACATCAAACAAACGCCCAAAAATACCCTCGAAAATAACTACGTTGGCAGTGCTTAAGGGAAACAGAAGGACATAGCCCCAATAAATAAACTGTCGGTTTAACTGCTGATCTTGAAGGCTGAGGCCTTCATACACAATCCACCAAGCTATGAGAAGTAAGCCAAAGATGAGGACCGATAAACGGGCAAAGGAAATTTTGACTTGGAGATAAGAAATTAGGGCAGAAATAAGTATACTCACCAAGCCTCCCAAGACAAAGGCATAAGCTAAGGAGAATGCCTTAAACTCAGCCAAAAACAGCATAGTCAAGGCCACGTTGTACAAGGATATGGCTAAACCCGAAAATGTGCCCCACAAAATCAGGTATTGCATGCGTGTTTTTACCTGGGTTTGCGATGACCGTAAACCGGAATAAGTTGTTTTCATATGTGAATCCCTAGCAAATGGAGCCTAATTGCCTTAACTATGTAGCAAGCCTAGATCCATTTATTGTCAAACTGTATTTTCTAAAAGCCCCAAGGTTTGGGCACTCTTTTCTGCTTATTACTTAGCTTCTTCTAGAAGAAAGCCCATAGTTTTCTACCGTAAATAATTGGTATTCTGATGTGAAGTTTGTAACAATCTCGCTATCAGCCAATGAAGTTTCAAGTTCTAGAGGGCAATCATCTAGAAAAGCCGGGGGGGGAGTTTGGATAATTCCGTCTATATTCCACCCGTTCTTTGACTGCTTCATTTTATGAAAAAGCTTACCCTGTGATCGGTTGGGAGTTTGATTGGCCTTCTTTTTCCTCTCTTCAATAATTTTTTTTAAATCCTCAAGTTTCCGGTTGAGAGAGTCCTTGATACTCTTTATGGAATCTTCCTTGCCCGTATAAATTTCGGTTTCAGGGGGGCTAGTGGGCAGGTTTTCTTTATTTTTAAATAAACTATCTGAGGGTATCGGATTTGTTGAGGAGTTTGAAGTATCTGTGAGCTCCACGGGCTTTGGATCTTCTATCTCAATAATAGGATACTGGAAAGTATCGGTATTAGGATCTTTTAAGGGGGTTTGATTGGAGGAGCCTACTGAATCGCTAGGGTTTTCAGCACTGAGATTGGTAGAATCTACCAGGATAGGCTCCGGTTTAAGGGGCTTAGTTGTATCTGAAGTCGGAGGATCTTCCAAGAGGACCTGGCTATCGGTCAATTCTACTTGGCTGGTACTATCTTTAGGGGAAGTGTTAGGGGGAGAACTTGTTTGTTGGGCACTGTCTTCTTCTTGTTTTTTTAACTTTTCCCGAAGCAGTTCTATTTCTTTTTGCATAGTGGCCAAATCCTTGTCTTTTTGGTCTATTTTATCTTCCAGGTTGTCAATTTGATCCTTAGCCTCCGACATTTTCTTTTTAGGTTTTTTGAAAAAATCTGAGCTATAAAGTCCTCGGAAAGAGTCTAAAACCGGTCCCATACTGCGCTTGCCTTGGTTAAAAAGCAGGGTAGCTTTATAAAGGCTTTTACCTACTTTGTTAAATTTATAATAGTTGTTTATTCTGTAATCGCCTACCTGAATTTTCTTATCCTTGGATACCGGTTCGATATATTCTCTTGCAATGATTTCACACAGGTTAACATCTGTTGCAATAGGGTTTCGGCGTATTTGCTGCGACTTGCGGCCCATGGAATAGCTGTAAACTCCGGTTCCATCATATAAAAGGAGTATCCATTCCTTCCCCTCTAAAATAGCATAGATATTAAATGCGGTAGGAGGGTCCGTTGAGTGGACAGAATCGGTAACACTGGGAGTTAGTTTGACTACATTTTGCATACAAGCACTTGCGTAGATTACTAAGGAATCCTCGATTAACTCAGTACTTTGAGCATAGTTTTTTGAGCAAAGGTGTATGAGGATAAGCGCACAAATCGCCAAACTCCTTAGTAGGGAGAAAAGAAGAGAAAAATTAAAGTAGTGAGGCCTGATTTGCATAAATTTTGAAACTGGTTTGTAGGCTAGACTTCCTTATTTATGGGCTAGAATAGAAATATCTAGTTTTTTTACATTAATATATATACTTATCAATTTTCGTACAAAATAAGAATTTTAGCTCAAATTGAAAATTATTGCAGTTTTTTAATAAAGACTTTAGCAAAGCAAAGCTTATTTTGTGTATTTTGATGAATTAGGAAATAATTGCAAAAAAGAGGGTTCAAAAAAGTATGATACAAGGGTTTAACAGGCGAAACGCAGCCTTGAAAATCGGAATGATTTTAGGTTTGACTTGGCTTTTCCTAAATCCAATTAAGGCGCAGGATCTTATCCGCAAACAAGTTGAGGAAAACCAAAAAGCACTGGAAGAAAAAAGAAAACGTGAAGAGGCCATTAAAAAGCGCCAAGAAGATTCACTGGCCCGCCTCCAAGCTCCTCCTCCGCCCCCCGAGAAAGATGAGGTGGATCCTATTGTGAGTGGACGCAAAATCTTGAGTTATGTGGATACCTTAGACGATTTGCCTTCTTATTATGACCGGGAATCCCTATCGGCTACTGAGCCGGAAAAAGCAGACCTGCCCCCTGCCGTAATGGATACAGCTGCCTTTTTGGAACGTTCGGCCCGGATAAAGCTAAGGGATATGCAACGATTTCAGCAAGGTTTGCCTTTCCCATTGAGAAAGGAGCCTGCTTACACCAAATGGCGAACCTTATTACCCGAAGTACAAGTTTTTGCTTGGCACCCTCATTGGATGGGAGAGGAAGCTCTGGAGTCGTATAACTTTTCACTTCTCTCCATGGTCGCGTATTTTTCTTATGAGTTAAACCCCGTAGATGGAAGTTATACGAGTATTCACAATTGGTTGGATACCAAACTTATTAGTAAAGCCCAAGGAAGGGGCTGTAAAGTCCTATTAAGCGTGAGCAACTTTGGGGAAGAAAACAATCGGAAATTTTTTAGTAATCCCGCTGCCCGGCAAAACTGCGTAAAAACCTTGGTAGACTTGGTAGAAAAACGCTCTGCTGATGGCGTACACTTAGACTTCGAACAGATTCCTGTATCCGAACGGGATAACTTAATTGAGTTTATCAGCTTTTTAGGTTCTATGCTCAAAAGTAGAATGAATGATGCCGTTTTGACGATGAGCCTTCCCCCCTTAGACCCCGACTATGTGTATGATTTACCTATCCTAAGTACCCAGGTAGACTTTTTTATTATGAACTCTGGGGAATATTATGGGGAGGAAAATAATCAAGCGGGTCCCATTGCTCCCTTAAAAGGTGGCGATCCTTGGATGGCGCATGGCATAGAGACCTCTTTAGACTATTACCTGGCCACGGGCATTGACCCCAAGAAGATGATCGTTACATTTTCCTATTATGGAAAAAGATGGCAGACCAATAGCCTTAAAGTAGGAGCGTTGGCTCAGGAAGAGTTAGGCTATCCACTTTATCGGGAAATTCTAGAAAATAAACCTCAAGTTTTATTTGAGCCCACTGGGGTAAGTGCCTATAATATCTCCCGGAGTGGAAATGATAATCTACAAATATGGTTTGAAGACACTACTTCCTTGGGGCAGAAATATGATTGGGTCGTTTCCCGAGGTATCGGTGGAGCCGGTATTTGGGCCTTGGGCTATGATAATGGCCAAGCCGAACTTTGGGAGCTACTAGGAAATAAATTTGCTGAGCCCTTGTCAAACAAAAAGACCAATATTTCATACTATCTCCGGGTAGTGAGACGAGCGCAGTCGGTTCTACGAAACCCTAAGCGAGTTTTGAGTAACCCCACCTATGTATTACGCATGTTTGGAATCCTGACCGGAGTAAGTATGATTGGTTACTTTTCTTTACTACGCTTTGGCTGCCGGATGAGCCGTGGGGCTAATATGGGACTCAAAGGAGGAATTATTTTTATCGTTATCCTTGCTGTGATATTTGGGATAATTGGCTTCAATCAGGGGTTCAGTGGACAAACCCGGGACGCCATGGCGCCTTACATATCGGCCGGCTTTCTTCTGGGAGGCTTTATTTTAGGGATTATTGTCTTTCTCTTATTAAGCCGCCGTTTTTTATCCGAAAAAGAACTTCCCTGAGAAACTGTTTAAGTTTAGTTTTTGTCGGCGAAAAGGACCCGTTTTGGGTTCTGATGAAATTAGGTTCTATACATGGGCCTTTGTAGCCCAAAGGAGTATATTTAAAAAGTTTCTGAGAATATGCCAGGGTTTAGAGGTCTTCCAAGGCCTCTTTTTTCTGCCTAACCCGCTTATCCTCCATCCAGTACAGGTCCTGAAAAGCTAATTGGGTTTTCTTTCGGCTTTCGTAATCTATTTTACTACACCATAGGGCCACCCGTTTACCCAACCACGAGCAATCGGTGCGCATTCCAAAATCATTTTCTATCAGAAAACAAGAAGGTTCCTCCGAATCAGTTGGAGCATTGGGCTCCCCGTAGGCGGCCACCAATATATCTTTAATTGATTCAAAATCTTCTAAATGCATGCCTACCCGTATTTCTAAGATACGGGAACGGTACACCAACAACTCCAAATTTACAATTTCCATGTAGCCAATGTTCTCATAGGGATGCTTGGGCGCCAAGCTATCTTTTAGGCTATAAATATCATAATCTTTAGAACCTTTCTGGGAAAACTCAAAATAGCCAAGATACTTTTGTATTTTTTCCCCAAGAATGATCTTCTTGAATCCTTGCCGTTTATCCAGGTTGTAGATTTTATACTGGGCCTGCAAGGAATGGAAAGAAAATAAAATCAAGACAAGAAGAAGTTGCTTAGCCAAGAAATTATGAATTTTCATGAGTTTGTTTCCTGTTTTATGAGCTTGGGCTTTACCAGAAAAAAAATGTACTATCTGTAATTTAAAGAAGTACCAAACAATTAGCAAGCCAAGAGCTAATAAGAAAAAAATGGATGCAAAGAGAATACATCTTGGGGAAGTACACCCAAATGCCAATCAACTTGGCCTAGATAGACTATAAAAAATAAGACTTATGATGGTGTAAGACTAAGAAGCTTTTAGGAAATAATATCAAACCACTCAAAAATTTCAAAAAAGGCGGTGAAAATGGAATAGATTGTAAATTGTTGATATTCAATTGTTTATGGCTAAACTCAATTCCTGCTACTTCTTGTTAAGTAAGATTTAAGTAGGAAAATCAGAAATAATTTGAGTAAGAAATAATTTTTTTTAAATTTTTTATTAACTTAGTAACGCAATCAGGAACCCACCTACTCATATAAAAAGATAAATGCCCGGTAAGACCAGGCAATTATCTGAATTTGCAACCAAGAGATTTTTAATATTTTCCTTTAATATCTTACATTATTTTAAGGTATTAAGTTCAAGTTCGTTTCTTATTAACGGAAGGTATTATCTTTTATTTTAAAAAGTAGATAATGTACCCGGCAAGGCCGGGCAATTATCCGAATTTGCAACCAAGAGATTTTTAAATAGAAGACTTAGCCTTCCTTATTATAATACCGTCACTATTCCTTTTTATTACGACTGTCCCAGATATCTAGCGAAATTTCTGCAATACGCACTACCCTCCCCTCATGTTTCTGTATCGCCGCATCCGTCTTTATTATATTTTCCCGGGTACCGTCCAAATAATATACCCCTCGCTCATCTGCATCCACACACATCGGGTAATTAATTTTCCCAAGCTCTTCTTCCCAAGGAGGAAGCTCATTTATCTCCACCAAGCTGGCCTGTTCTTGTAATCCGAGCACTACCAGCTTCCCGTCACAAATACTGATGATACGTTTATCATCCAATACTTTCACTCCGTGCAATGAGTTGCTAGGACCCTGAGTCTTCCAAGCAATTTCATACCACTGCTTTTCTACTAAGCATACACGATACAGCTTTTTACTTGTTTTATTAAAAATGAGTATAAAGTCATTAGGTAATATTCCCAATATATTTACTCCTCCTTGCATACGCGCATCCTTCAAACAAGTTTCAAGTAGTCCCACTTTCGGATCTACTACATATAAGACCGGAGAGTATGTATCCGTCACATATAAAAGCCCATTTTTATTAACCGTAATGCTGCAACCCAAATAAAAGCGGTACAGGCCACTTGGCAAAGGTACGCGGGTCTTTAATTTTCCGGTCTTCAAATCAAAAGCCATCAAGTAGGCACGTTTCCTACTTAGAAAATTAGAATGACGGCTGTATCCGAAGTCGGCATTGCACACCCAGAGTTCTTGATTGGGAACGTGCACCTTCAAGGATATGGGCGAAATCAAACCATCCTCCGCCTCGTACTTGAAATAGTAACTCATGCCATCCCGGATCAAGTATATACTGCCCTCCTTCACATTTCCCAAATACAGGTCACCATCCTGAGGGTCTACGGCCAAAGCACTGGGATAAATCGGGTTGCCCCGCAATTTATAATGATGATACTTGGTTTGTGACATCAAAGGTCCGAATTGTAAGCATAACCCCGTCAACCAAGTTAGTGATAAGCATAATATACGTTCTCTTGATTTTGGACTCATATCCGGAACCTTCTGGTTGTTAGATGCTCTTAGTACTGAAAAACTGGCGCAGAAGATTAGTTTTTTTGGCACGATACAGAGCAAAATGCTACACAAGTCAAAAAAATGCCCGCAAGCCAGCCTTGGGGAAGGGCTTGAAGGTCCAAATACCCTTTCAAATCCTATCGAATACCGTAATTACGTATTTGGGGCTTCCCCGCGCAAGATCAAGAAGTGCCACGAGGAAAAAAATTGCCGCGCGGGTCGGGCTCTCGCTACTCGCTGCCTTTACCCGCATGGCCAGCACGAGCTCAAACATGCCGCTCCATCCCTAAGCCAAAATTTTAGAGCCAGCTTGTACAAGCTAGGCTGTTTCAAGCTTCGTTAAAATATGCTAATTTATCGCTTTGTGAAGTAACAAATTGATGGGAGGAGAGTATATCTGAGTAAAATTTTATTACCCAATCTTAGGCATGAATAAAATTGCCCCCTTAGCTTGTATTCGGCAATATTATGGATACATCTTGCTTGTATGTTTCTTAATCGGTTTAAAAGCACTGCACCGTGTTGCCACAACCGATCAATTACTTTGGCTCTTAACCCCTTTGAGTAGCCTGGTGGAATTATACGGGAAGGCCCAATTTGCCTATGTACCCCAAGGGGGCTATTGGGACCAAAGCCAAGAAATTCTTCTGGATAAGTCTTGCTCAGGTTTTAATTTCTTACTAATCATGTTTGCGGTTTTATTTGTCACCTGGATACCGGCCCAAACCCAATGGAATCATCTACTCCGTAGGGTATTGCCTATTCTTGGCTTGGCCTATGGCTTAAGTATTTTGGTAAATGCGGGACGTATTGTATGTATTCTCTCTTTCCAAGCTCGCTTGGAAAATTGGGGGTTTTCCTCGGCCACAGCCCACGAAATGCTGGGGGTTTTTATTTTCTGGGGTTCGCTTCTATTTATTTATCACATTATTCAAAGGATACCTATTAAGCAGTAAACATGAAAAACATTTTCCAACCCTATTGGATTCTCCTGAGCCTTTCCTTGCCCCTCCTGTGTATACTGGCCTTATTTGGGGCCTCCTATCAAATAGTAGAAAGCCTTTTAAGCGAAGAAAATACTTGGTATTGGTATACATTCTGGATACTTAACGGCACTGCCTTATTGGCATCAGCGGGTTTTGCTCTTTACCTAATGCTCCGGAAGAGGCTCGTTCCTATTTCCTTTGTTATAGGCGAGTGCTTGCTTGTTATGTTACTCATGGCTTGGTTTTTAGCCCATGGCGATCAAATCATCCCCCAAAATATACCACGATGGATGCTTTTTGAGCAGGATTTGGTTTTGTATGGCCTAACTTTTTATATGCCCTCTTTACTATATACCTTATTGGCATTGGTAGTTCATGTTACCCCGCAAGACCGAGATCATTCTTTTTGGATCAATGTTATGGGGGCTATTCTTATACCGCTTTTGTGGTATTTGTTTTTTATGGTGGTAGTGCCCCTGCTTCATAACCTTAACTCCCCCGATTTTGCCAAACACGTCATTATTTTAGGGATCTCTATCTGTACCTTTTCTTTTGTTTTTTTCCTCATGAGAGGGGTATTGATTTTGGCAAACCGTTTTCCTTGGTTGAGCCAGGTGCAGTCGTGGATCTGGCAGGTTCCTTTAGGATTGCTAGCCCCTGCTTTGGGGCTTTTTTTGAATAATCATTTCTTCGAGCAAGTATTTGGTAATTTCTCTCACCCGCTTTATTATATCATCGCCGCTCTAAATGGCTTGGTCTTGATACTGCCCAATGGGCAGCACACATTCTGGCGGGGGATCTTGTTTATTTTACGGAGCCTAGGATATTCCTATATCATTTATTTTGTCTTAGTGATGTTACCCTATGCGGGACTTACCATACCAGCGGTAATATTTTTTGGGACCGGATTTTTAATGTTGGCCCCTTTGGCTATAGGCTTGTGGCAAGCAAGCGTTCTCTATCATGATTATCGCTTCTTAAAAGCAAGTTGGGGCGACTGGCCCTTGCGTATTTTATTTATCCTATCTTTTGCTGCTATACCACTCACCATCGTGATAAACTTACAGCTTGACCGACAAGACTTGCATAAAGCCCTCAATTATGCCCTTAGTCGGGACTATACACTTAATCAATCCCTGGATGTTCACCCAGACCGCATAAAAAGAAGCCTGGCTTTTTTACGGGGGCACCAGGAAAAAGGAAGCCTGCTTTTTGACCAACCTGCCAATTATCAACCTTACATAACACCTTTGTACAATTGGTTGGTATTGGATAACCTCACACTTTCTGGGTCTAAAATGCAAAAACTGGAAAAGTTGTACCTAGGGGAAGTACAAAGTTGGCCTAGTCGTTCCCGATGGCGTATGGCTGGATCAGATAAGGTCGTGCTAGATTGTATGCGAGGAGAGACCGTATGGGATGAAGAAAAGGCTTACTATCGGAGTTGGGTGCATCTAACGATGCATAATACTGATTCATCGCGTCGACAGGAATTTTTTAGTGAGTTTGAATTAGCGCCGGGAGCCTGGATAAGTAATTATTACTTAAATATCGAGGGCCGAAAAGAATACGGAATCCTGGCCGAAAGAAAATCGGCCCAATGGGTGTACCAACAAATTGTACGTACCCGCCGTGATCCGGGTATCATCTATTACAAGCCTTCGGGTTCTTTGGATCTCCGGGTCTTCCCCCTGGCCCCACAAGAAACGCGTTTTACGGGCTTGGAGATCATCCATCGTGAACCGATTCACTTTGAATTGGAGGGCTTAAGCTTGGAATTAAACGACCAAAGCCGGACTATGGATAGTAGCGATCAAACAATTACTACCCAAGCTGGGGTACTGTATGTGCCCCCAGCCTTAAATAAAGATCTTAAAGAGGTCAAGCGCCGCCCACGCTATCATATGCTTTTAGACTATTCTAGCCAAGCCTTGGGGAATGGCGACTTGTATATCGAGCAAATTCAGAAGCTGCTTAGCGATTACACCCTTGCGCCAGAAGATATACAGGTATCACTGGTAAATTATGAGATGAAAACCTTGGATCTCCAAGGGGATTGGACACAAGAAATTCTCAACTTTCCTAAGCGGGGCGGGCTAGACCTAGAATTTGCTATCAAAAGTGTGATTTGGGACCATTATCATCATGCACGGGATACCTACCCAATGATCTTCATTCTGAGTTCGCAATTTGAAGGATACACCTTGGGAAATGATATACGACAATTTACCCGCTTGATTCCTGAAAAGCCCCCCTTGTTTCGTATGGACCACCTGGGTACTTTAAAGGCATACGAGTGGAGTTCTCCTAAAAAAGAGTTGGAAGTAAATGTAAGTTCATGGGCAGCCCCATCCGTATTGGCCTATACTAAGTCCCAAAAACCTCTGGTCTATCTAAGCCCCAAGGAAGAGGGGGTAATCTTGCCTTTACCCGATATTGCTTCTTTAGAGAATGTTACTTTAGACTCTATTTCCTGGAAGGATGCCCTCTCCTTACAAGGACAGGTTTACCAAATGACGTATTACCCGGAAACCCACGGGGACAAATGGTTGAAAATCGTGCAAAACAGTTTCCGGACTAAGGTATTGACTCCCCATACGAGTTACATATCCTTGGAAAATGAAGCCCAAAAACAGGCGCTCTTAGCCAAGCAGGCGCAAATATTGAAGGCCAATAAAAACTTAGATGCCGACAATGAAGATCTTTTCCGTTTGTCGGAACCAGGTGATTTTTGGCTTTGGGGATTGGGCATAGGCCTAGCCTTAGTGATTATAGTAAGACGAAAAAATGGCTAGGCTTGTAACTTATTTTTTTGAACCGGTTTTTTGGCTTAGGGATGGAGCGGCCTGTTTGAGCTCGTGTTGGCCTTGCGGGGGAAGGCAGCGAGTAGCGAGAGCCCGACCCGCGGGGTAGGATCTTGCATCGGAACATCGTACGTGTAAACGCGGGGAAGCCCCAAGGAAATGTAAGCGTACGACCTAACTTAAAGATCGCCAAGCGCTTTTTGAATAAGCTTTTGAACTGTTTTTTGAGGGTTTTGAGAGAATTTACCGTGTATGCGATCGGCAAGAATGGCATTTAAAGAAAGCATTTGGTGCCCTAAAGACTTGCCTAAGCCGTAATAGGCGGCGGTTTCCATCTCAAAATTATGAAATTGAAATCCTTGCGCCGTAAACTGTGTGATTTTGCTGAGAAAGTCGGGATGCTTCCCCCGGCCCAAGTGCCTGCCCTGAGGAGCATAAAAGCCCGGGGCGGTCAGTGTGTTACCGCTTAGTAAATTGCTCTCAAATTGCTTGACCAGTTGGGCGCTGGCAGTACCTACATAAGGCCTAAACGGAAAATGCATATGCTTCTGGAATGCTTCTTCCAGGGGCTTTAGGTTATCAGGAGCTTCGTGGGGATAAAAGTGCATCAGGGTGTCCATGCCCAAGGCGTTTTGACTGAGGAGCAAGCTATCCACCGGAATATGGGGATGTATTCCTCCACTCGTGCCAATCCGAAGGATTTTTAAAGTGCGTTTTTCAGGTTTATAGGTGCGACTGGAGAAATCAACATTGGCTAGGGCATCGAGCTCATTGAGGACGATTTCTACATTGTCGGTCCCGATTCCCGTGGATAAAATGCAAAGTCTGTGGCGGCCTAAGCGCCCTCCATGGCTCACAAACTCGCGGTTGTGCTGCTTAAAGTCAATACTGTCCAGATGTTGAGAGATAGCGGCGACCCGGTCGGGGTCACCTACTACCCATATCCAATCGGCTACTTGTTCGGGTAGCAACTTTAAATGGTAGATACTACCATCTGGATTAATAATAAGTTCAGATGGGGCAAGTGCCTCGTGCATAATACTATCCTGGATTGAGGCATGAAGGTACACCCAAAAATTAAGGTTTCAAAGTACCCATACCTCCATCAATGCCCAAAATTTGCCCGGTAATCCAGGTGGATTGTTCGCTTAAAAGAAATTGGGCCATACGGGCCACATCTTCGGAAGTTCCTACCCTGCCTATGGGGTGCCTTTTGGCGGCAGCTTCCCGGCGGTCGTCACTACTCAAGAGTTTTTCGGCCAAAGGAGTATCGGTAAGAGAAGGGGCTATGGCATTTACGCGTACTTGATAATTGGACCACTCGGCGGCCAAACTTTTGGTAAGTCCCTCAATTCCTGACTTGGAGACGGCAATTGAGCTGTGGAAGTTCATCCCCAATCGGGAGGCAACCGTGCTAAACAGCACGACACTGGCTCCTCGGGCTTTCCGGAGGGGTTTCATGGCGGCCTGCAAGACCCGTACGGCTCCCATAACATTGATTTGGAAGTCGTGCATGAATTCTTCCTCACTTAGGCGGTGAAAAGGCTTAAGGTTGATGGTGCCCGGACAATAGGCCAAGCCTTGAAGCGTATCAGGGAGCTGGTCTAGTTGCCCTTGAAGGGCTTGGCTAATATCCAGGGAAATATGGGGGATACCTGCGAGGCTAGCCTCTTCGGGTGGCTTTCGGGATGCCAGGATTAACTGGTGGCCTTCTTCTTGTAATAACTTGCTTAAAGATAAACCGATACCGGAGGTCCCCCCCACAATTAATATGTTCTTGCTCATAAACTTAGCTTTGAATCAATGATTTGCTTTCCTGAATAACTAAGCTGATGGGCTAATATGTTTTAAAAATTCGTTCCGTGTATCCATCTCTTTGAATTTCCCACTGTAAAAGCTGGTAATTGTTGAGCTTTGGATGTCTTGCACTCCTCGCATGGAAACACAAAGGTGACTAGCGTCTACAAGTACGGCCACATCGGGTGTTTCTAATAGTTCACAAAACTTGTGACCAATTTGATTGGTCAGGCGTTCTTGAACTTGGGGGCGTTTGGCAAAGTACTGTACAATCCGGTTAATTTTGGACAAGCCAATTACTTTGCCGCTGGATATGTAGGCTACGTGGGCTTTTCCGATGATCGGCACGAAGTGGTGCTCACAGTTTGAATAAAACGTGATATCCTTCTCGACAAGCATTTCTTGATACTTATACTTGTTTTCAAATAAGGTAGCGCTGGGCATATTATCCGGATTTAAGCCACTGAAGATTTCCTTGACATACATTTTGGCTACGCGTCGAGGAGTACCTTTGAGGCTATCGTCTGTGAGATCCAAGCCGAGGATATTCATAATATCCTGAAAACGCTCTTCAATAAGGTCGACTTTTTCCTCATCGCTCAAATCAAAGGCATCCTCTCGGATAGGTGTTTCTAGGGAAGTAGCAATATGTTCTTCACCAATTAGGTCTTCGTGTAGATCCCCGTGGGATTTTCCATTATTTTTAGCGTGCCCGTTTCCGCGGGCATTTGGGTGTCCTGTACCGTTTTTAGCTAGCTGCTGGGTATTCAACAAAATTTCGTTCGGTTTCATACAATTTAATTTTCAGGTCGTACTTTTTATCCAATTTTTCCCGAAGTATATTCCAAATCACCACCGCTATATTTTCGGCTGAAGGGTTCAGGTGTTTAAATTCTTCGGTGTCGAGATTTAAATTTTTGTGATCGAAGCGGTCTGTTACGTGCTCTTTGATCATATCGCTGAGCACTTTCATATCGATCACATAACCGGTTTCCGGATCAACTTCCCCGGTCACTTGCACAAATAAGTCATAATTGTGCCCGTGGTAGTGGGGGTTATTACATTTTCCGAAAACTCTTTGGTTTTGGTCATCACTCCAATTAGGATTATGAAGACGGTGAGCCGCATTAAAGTGCTCTTTGCGAAATACGCTTACTCTCATAGTTTACACATTAATCATACCTCACCTGTATAGCCCAGGTAAAGACATAGATGCGAAATAAAATGTTTAAAGCTGTTTTTAATTAAAGTTATACAAGGGGCTTAACGAGGATTAGGTCGAACCCCTGGTATGGGAACATAATATAAAGTGTTCTTGTGAAAAATACAGCAAGCTCATAATTTTAACTTGCTAGTATCCTAACTCGGATATTGTATTTTTTGTTTAATATGTTATTAAAAAAAATAAACAAAAAGGAGTGCAATATTATATGCTATCAGTCTATCGCTTCTCACAAGCTACACCAAGCAAAGAACAGACAATACTGGGGGAGAGTTCCACGGCTTCTCTCCATACATACCAAAAAAGGTGTCGGTAGGGCAGAAAAAAGAGAATAATTAAGGTTTAAAGTTTAGCAGGTAACCACGTTTGCGTACGGTAGAAGGGCCCCCAGTAGCCTCTCACTTTCAGGTTTTTACCCTCTAACCAAATTTTACAAGAATATTCTTTGCCATTTTCGGGGTCTAAAATTTTTCCTCCTTTTAGCTGATTATTTTTCTCGATCATATCGCGGATGATGAGCATGCCCACCAGTGGTTTATTTTGCCGATCACCGGGACAGGTCTCACATAGGGGGTTTTCCCCTTTCCGAAGATCTAAAATTTTTTCAATCTTCCCGTAGATCTTACCATTTTTGGCTTTGTAGATTTTTACGACCGATTTGTCTTTTTGGGTAGCATCATCAACTGTACGCCAAGTGCCCAAGAGGCTTTGGGCAGGAAGCAGGGAAATAGAACCCAGACAGAAAATGAATAGGATACTCCAAAAAAGGTTAATGAATTTACATTTCATAAGGCTATGCGTAATTATTTTATATAATATCAGGTAAATCTTTGGGAGAGTAATGTCTTTTTAGCCAAGTACAAAGTCCTTCCAGGCCCGGAAAGAGCACCCTTTCATTGATGCCTACTTGATCCAATTTGTCACGTACTTCCCATTTTAATTCGGCCGGGATGACTATGCGAAAATACAAATCGGCATATTGCTCGAGCCATTGGTCTAAAAAAGCAGTAGCGTCCGACATAGCCGAAAACAAGGCATATTGGTTAACAATGCGGTCGTCAAAGGAAGGAGGCTCAAAGAATATTAAGAACAGCTCGGGTTGTAAGGAGTCAAATTCTACCCAGGACTGGCAGGTAGAGTTTAGCAACTCGGTAGTAAATTTATTGGAGCCTTCGTCCAAAAGTATCTTTTTTAACTGAATAGGGAGCTTTTGGATGGCTTTTTCGTGATTAACTGCCCAGATCACCCCATCCGAAGTATAACGGTCCAGGTTGGAGGTGGCAAAATGCAAGGCTACATAGGGCGAATAGGTCCAATCTAAGAGGCGGGTAGGAAGGCCAAAGTGTTGGGCCACGGCTAGCGTATCCCAAAATGAGTCAACATTACTCAATGGGGTCATACGCCGAGAATATTTTCTGAAATTTCGGATGAGATGTCTTTCCAAGGAGTCAAACTGTCCACCCAGGCGCATTAAGCTGGTTTTCAACGCATAGCGAATATCGCTCAGCCCCCTATAGACATAGGGGGAGCGATATCTTTGCAAGGTTTTTTCGTAAGAGTCGTGGAAGAGGGCCTCTTGCAACTCCGCCCAATCCCGAACTCGTATATCATTTTGCATAGCTAAAAAACCAAAGCCCAGGGGGAGGAAAGGCCCATCCCTTCCCAGGCTTGGATTTTACTCTAATTCTATTATTAAATCATCCTGTTCTACCATGGATGCCGGATTGAGACGGATTGATTTCACCTTTCCGGCCGCCGAGGCCGCAACGGTTGTCTCCATTTTCATAGCTTCAATAACGAACAAAGGATTGTTTTCTTTCACTTTTTGCCCCACTTTCACGAGCAATTCGGTTAGTTTCCCTTGGATGGGAGCGCCAATATGGTGGGGGTTATTGACATCAATCTTTTCATTTTGAATGGTTTCAGACTTGATACTTTCATCTTTCACCGGGATAAGACGTACTTGGCCGTTCAGCTCAAAGGATACCGGACGAACCCCTAGTTCATTGGGCTCTCCGACAAATAAAAGCTTAATGATGAGAGTTTTCCCTTCGTCTAAGCGTATCAAAACCTCTTCTCCGCTCTTTAAGCCGTAGAAAAAGGCCGTGGTAGGGATATAAGAGACATCTCCATAATTTTGTAAGAACGTATTGTAATCTTCAAATACCTTTGGATATAATTGATAGGATAGGAAGTCTTCAAATTCGTAATAATTGCCAAATTTGCTTTGAAAAGCGGCAAAAGCCTTGTCAAAATCAATAGGAGGTAAGAACTCATTGGCCCGGCCCTTCAAGGGCTTTTCATCTTTAAGAACAATTTTTTGTAACTCTTCGGGAAAGCCCCCCGGAGGAACCCCCAAATAGCCCTTCATAAAATTGATAACCGATTCGGGAAAAGATAAGGTACTTCCTTTTTCTAGGATATCGGCTTCGGTGAGATTATTGGAGGTCATATATAAGGCCATATCACCCACTACTTTGGAGCTAGGTGTCACTTTGATAATATTACCAAATAAACGATTGGCCGCCATATAGTTCACCTTGATTTGATCAAAACGATCGCCTAAGCCTAAGGCTTCGGCTTGAGGACGGAGGTTGGAATACTGCCCTCCCGGAATTTCATGATTGTAGACCTCGGCCGTTCCAGCTTTCAGGCCTGACTCAAATGGGTAATAGTACTCCCGAACGTTTTCCCAGAAATTGGAAAAGAGATTCAACTTTTCTAAGTCAATCGGGTTTTCTCGGGGGTGCCCTTGCATAGCAGCCACCAAGGAATTGAAATTGGGCTGGGAAGTAAGACCCGACATAGAACTCACTGCTACATCTACTATATCAACCCCGGCCTCTATGGCTTTAAGGTACATGGCCGACTGGATAGAAGACGTGTCGTGCGTGTGTAAATGGATCGGGATAGACAAACTCTTTTTTAACTCCTTCACCAACAATTCGGCCGCAAAGGGTTTTAAAAGCCCGGCCATATCTTTGATAGCTAGAATATGTGCCCCTGCATCCTCGAGTTGTTTGGCTAAATCTAGGTAGTACTGTAAGGTATATTTTTTTTCTTTTGGATTGGTGATGTCTCCAGTATAGCTGATCGCGGCTTCGGCCAGGGCTTCGGTACGGTCTCTCACAGTTTTGATGCTCACTTTCATATTTTCAATCCAGTTGAGGGAATCAAAAATGCGGAAAATATCAATCCCATTTTGCCAGGACTTCTCTATGAATTGCTCGATCAAGTTATCAGGGTAGGCTTTATAACCCACGGCATTGGAGCCCCGCAACAGCATTTGAAACAAGATATTGGGGATTCTTTGCCGCAAAGCCCTTAGCCTTCCCCAAGGGTTTTCGTGTAGGAAGCGTAGGCAAACGTCAAAAGTAGCACCTCCCCAAACCTCCATAGAGAATACTTCGGGTACATTTTGGGCAAAGCTTTTGGAAATTCGTAAAAGGTCAATACTTCTCACCCGGGTGGCCAAAAGAGATTGGTGGCCATCTCGGAAGGTCGTATCCGTGTAGTGGATTTTTTTCTCATTTTTAAGCCATTCCACAAATTTATCCCGTCCCAGCTTTTTTAAGCGATCCCGGCTTCCTTTGGGGAATTCCTGAAAACGATCAAAGGGAGGGATATCAGCGTGGCGGAATACTTTTTTAGGATCGGTATATTGCACATCCGGATTTCCATTTACGATTATATCCCCTAAAAATTTTAGGATGCGGGTACCCCGGTTCAAACGACGGGGCAATTGGAATAACTCAGGATAATTTTCTATAAAGCTAACGGTGGCTTTCCCTGATTTGAAAACCGGATGGTCAATCACATTCATCAAGAAGCCAATATTCGTTTTCACTCCCCGGATTCGGTATTCATCTAGGGCCCGGGTAAGGCGGGCACTTGCTCCTTCCAGGGTTCGTCCCCAGGCTGAAACCTTTACCAACAAAGAGTCAAAGAATGGGGAAATTTTCATGCCGGAATAGGCACTTCCGGCATCTAAACGAATCCCAAAACCCGCGGCATTTCGGTAGGCACTGATGGTGCCATAATCAGGTTGGAAATTGTTTTCAGGATCTTCGGTCGTGATACGACACTGAATGGCAAAGCCAATACACTTAATATCGCCCTGCCATCGGATGAATATTTCGGGATCGGCCAGTTTGTGGCCCCGGGCAATCAAAATCTGAGAACGTACGATATCAATACCCGTAATCTCCTCCGTTATGGTGTGTTCTACTTGGATGCGGGGGTTTACCTCGATAAAATAGACTTGGTTATCCCTATCTACCAAAAACTCCACTGTCCCTACCTTATTAAAGTTGACGTGTTTGCATATGGCGAGTGCATAGTCATAGAGCTTTTGCTTGGTTTCCCGGAGTAAGATGGGGCTGGGAGCAATTTCTACGACCTTCTGAAAACGACGCTGTACCGAGCAGTCCCGCTCAAATAAGTGCACCATGTTGCCATAATCATCGGCCATGATCTGTACTTCAATGTGTTTGGGCTCTTCAATAAACTTCTCAATAAAAATGGTGTCATCCCCAAAGGCCTTACCGGCTTCTTGCCGGGCTTCCTGGAAGGTACGTTTTAAATCTTCATCATTTCGTACCACGCGCATACCGCGCCCTCCTCCTCCGGCAGCTGCTTTTAAAATGACGGGGTAACCAATACGATTGGCTTCTTTTTTGGCAATGTCGAGGCTGGTAAGTTTTTCCTTACTATCCTCGATGACAGGTACCCTGGCTTGTCTGGCAACTTCTTTTGCCGCTACTTTATCTCCCAACTGTTGCATCACTTCCGGGTCGGGCCCGATAAAAATGATTCCTTCCTCCCGGCAACGACGGGCAAAGTGTACATTTTCCGACAAAAAACCATACCCCGGGTGGATTGCATCTACCTCTTGGGCTTTGGCCAAATTGATAAGTTCTTCAATATCCAGATAAGGCTTTAGGGGCTCGTCATTCCGTCCTATTTTGTAGGCTTCATCTGCTTTATAACGGTGCAAGGAGTAACGGTCTTCAAAAGTAAATACGGCTACGGTCCGTATTTTTAACTCAGAAGCGGCCCGCATCACCCGAATGGCAATTTCTCCCCGGTTGGCTACTAGTAACTTATTGAGTTTTTTTAGAGTAGTATTTTGTGACATAGAACGAAGGGCAAGGTTCTCAAAAAATGGTAAGGTGTATAAAACTACACAAAAAAATATAATGTACGAGAAGGAAACAATTTCTTGCCTGCAAGAAAACGGGGTATATTTTTGACTTTCACAATTTTTATTCAACTTGGTACAAAATTAATTGTATGCTTCGAAATCTATTGAGCCTCTCTGCTCTGATGTTTGTGTTTTTACTTGGGGTGATGGTATTCAATACCCTCACCATTAGAAGTCAGCAATTTGATGTAGCCCCCCCCAATAGTTTTAATACCCTACCCAAGGCCCCTCAACATTTAGCGGAGATTGTCAAGATTCCTACCATTTCTTATGATGAGCCTTCCTTGATCAAATATAGTTGGTACGATACCTTACATCGAAGTCTAGAAGAAAGTTTTCCCCGGGTACACGCCGTACTAAACCGGGAAATTATTAATAAATATAGCCTCTTATATACTTGGCCGGGCAGTGACCCTAAACTGGCTCCTGTAGTGATGATGGCGCATATGGATGTGGTCCCCGTAGCCTCCCATGCCGAGGATAGCAAGCCCCTGGATACCGCTTGGACCTACCCCCCTTTTTCGGGAGCTATTGAAGAGGGGTTCGTATGGGGGCGGGGCGCTATGGATGATAAACTTCATATCATCGCTATGCTAGAAGCGGTTGAGTTTCTTATTCGGCGGGGGTTTCGCCCGGCGCGCACCTTGTATCTGGCCTTTGGGCACGATGAGGAGATAGGGGGGCAAGAAGGGGCAAAAAAAATTGCTGAATATTTAGAAGCTAAAAAGCAAAAAATGGAGTTTGTCTTAGATGAAGGTGCGTTCATTTTGAATGGTCTCATGCCAGGAGTAAACAAGCCCGTAGCCTATATCGGCGTAGAGGAAAAAGGCTATGTCAACCTCGAGCTACGGGTGAAACATACGGGCGGGCATTCTTCACGGCCTTTGAGAGAATCGGCTATTGGTAGGCTTAGTAGGGCTTTGATCCGTTTGGAAGAAAATCCCTTTCCAGCCAAAATTGAGGGGGCAACTCAAGCTATGCTAGACTACATGAGCCCAGAAATGAGCTTTTTTCCACGAATGGCCTTTGCCAATCGTTGGTTTTTGGAGCCTCTTCTCATCAATGTCATGTCTGACCGCCCGGCTTCTGACGCAATCATGCGAACTACCATTGCCCCCACCATGCTGCAAGGGAGTCCCAAGGCCAATGTTTTACCTACTTTGGCCAAAGCCACGGTTAACTTCCGGATTCTTCCGGGAGAAACCGTGGAGTCGGTACAGGAGCGGGTGCAGCAAGTTATCCGGGATGAAAAGGTAGAAGTGCTTTTGGCCAATACCGATCACAATGATCCTGTACCCATGGCCGAATTAGAATCGAATAGTTTTTACTTGATACAGAAGACGGTGCACCAAATTTATCCGGAGGCGGTTGTGACCCCCTCGCTAATGATCGCTGGGACAGACTCCAAGCATTTTCAAAACCTGACCCACAACATCTTTCGTTTCAGTCCGATTGCCTTGCCCCAGAAAGAATTGGACGGTTTTCACGGGATCAATGAGCGTATCTCCTTGGATAATATTCAAAAGTCTATTCGTTTTTACTACCAGTTGATCCTCAATATGAATGATCGCTAGCCAATTGTCCTTTTTTTTATAAAAGGGGCTGCCCCCGGCCTTGTCCTAAAGTTTCCCTATATACGTTTGTGCCGCCGGGGTCGGGCTTTCGCTACTCGCTGCCACTCCCCGCAAGCCTCCACGAGCTCAAACAGGCCGCTCTATCCCTCAGCCAAAGAAGAGGAGAGAATCGAGAGGAGGGAGCAGAGAATAGAGAGGGAAAAGGGAGAGTTAATCAAGGAATTGGTCTCTTTTCTCTACTCTCTCTTCTTTCTTGGCTTAGGGATAGGCGCCCGTGAGGGCCAAGACCGCCGCTGGAGGTGCGTGGGCCGGCTTGGCAGCCTAGCCCGACCCGCGGGGCAGGGTGAAACCTATCGGCCCCATACCTGTATCCCGCGGGGAAGCTCCTACACAATTTAGAGCTTTAAGACAAATACGGTAATATCGTCTCTTTGCCCTGTGCCTTCCATGAAATTATCCAATTCACGATTGATTTTTTCTTCTTGTTGGGTAACTGGCAAGTGCAATATTTTGCGGACAAATTCTTTAAATCGGGTGGTACCGTATTTTTTCTGTTCGGAATTGTTTTGATTCACGAAGCCATCGGTACTGAGGTAGAGGAAGTTTCCTTTTTTAAGCTCAAAGGAGTGTTTTTCGAATAACTTGTCTTTATGAAGGTGGCGCCCTCCAATGGAGCGGGTCGTTCCCCGAATTTCGTGTAACTCCCAGCCATCACTATAAAACAAAGGCCGGTTGGCTCCCGAATAGGTGACATTCCAATAGCCCGGCTTTTCTTCAGAAGGTTCTATTTTACAAAGACAGATGTCCATGCTATCATCGCTGAGCCTTTGATTTTGGTGCAAGGCCATCTTAAACTCGGTATTGAGGGTCTCCAAAATAAAAGGAGGGTCATCAATTTTTTTCTCGTCAATTACCTCATTGAGCAGGGTGTTGCCAATCATAGACATAAAGGCCCCCGAGACCCCTTGCCCTGTACAGTCCACTACGGCCAAGTAGTATTTGCCATCCAATTCGGTAAACCAGTAGAAGTCACCCGATACGTCATAGCGCGGGCGATATAAGACGAAGTATTTTTTGAAGTAATGCGTTATTTCATAATCGGGAAGGATGGCTTGTTGGATTCGCTTGGCGTAGCTAACTCCTTCCATCAGGATTTTTTGCTTTTTCTCAATCTTTTCGGATTGATCTTTAATTTCGGCAATATTATTATGTACGGTCTCAATCATGTATGAGACATCCCGGGAGAGCATACCAATCTCATCATTGGAGCGGTAGCGACTAAAAGGAACGTCTTTGGAGAATTTATTCTCAATCACCCGGTGAATGGCCAAGGAAATTTCGCTAATGGGTTTACTGAGGCTTCGGGTTACAAAAAAGGCCAATACAAACACCAGAAAGGTCCCAATGATAATGATGAGGGTTTGTATGGTTTTATTCTGATTGCGGATTCTGCTGGCTTCTTCCAAAATAGACGTGTTCAAAGCGGCAATTTGCTGGTTCAGTTGGACACTGATGTCTTTGAGCTGCTTTTTCAAACCCTCATCATTGGTAAAACCTACCTGTCTTTCGGCATCTACCAATTTGTCAAAAGTTTCTTCGTAGCGTTCTAAGTGGTCAAGGAGCTCAGGCTGGGTGCCCAACTCCACTCTTAATCGGGAAGCGGCTTGATGTAAACTATCAATGTATTGATTTTGCTTTCTCAGGATAAAGTCCTTCTCGTGGCGACGGATCATAAGCATTTTAGCCCGATCATAGGGGAAGGAAGCTTTTTCGAGAGCGTGGATGTGGAGGCGCATGCGTCCTTCTATGCCAAAATTTTTAAAACCGCGGGTAATGAGGATTTCTTTGAGTTGGTCAAAGATGCTTTCGTAATGGTCAAATCTCTGGATGAGGTTTTTGATTTCCCCATCAATATCCAGCGCTTTGATTTCCTTGGCTTTCCGGATAAAGCTGAGGTCTTGCTTTATCTCCTGAATCCACTTGCGTCTTTGCTCGAGAATTTGACTGAATTTGGTACGGTGAAACTCCTCGTTGATAAGCTCATCCTTAAAAAAGATGTACTCCTGCTTTTCAACTCGCTGCTGATTCAGGTTGATGGATTGCATACGATCCAATAAAGATTGAATGCTTCGCTCTTTTATGGCAAACCAGGAGTCGGCCAAAAAGATAAAACCAGTCGTAATCAACAGAAAAGTGAAGAAAGCAAATAACAACTTTGCCCGGATGGTCCTGAACAAATTAAACATAATAGCCTCTCTTGCTGTGACTCAAAATTAGGGATAATACGTGTATGATCCGATTAAATGAAAAGCAAAATTTGGGATGTCTGGCTGAAAGACATCTCTCTATGATTCAAATTGGATTTCCAGAGCCGATGCTATAATTATATGGTGAAGTGCCGGGCTAAAATAGTGCAAACATTATTCCCGGATTCTGAGAAATGCGAGAAATAATAAAAAAATTACTTGTGTATAAGGTAGGCTTCTTTTTAGCGGGTAACCCGGGGGGTAAGGATGCGCTGTACCCGAGGTGCTTGGTAAAGACCCCTAAAAGGTTTGGCTTTGGGCTTGGCCTGTGGAACAGTACCATGCCGAAGTTGGGAAAGGATGGCTAAATAGGTAATCATTTTAGTTTGGTGTCGTGCTATTATACAAATGAACGAGATTCTGGGCGTAAGTGCTACTTTAATTCCCTTTTTTTTACGAAATAAGGCCTAAATCCATCGTTTTATAGAATGTCTGTAAGAAAACGCTTCTATTTCTAGGCATTAGGAGGCACCGTAGGCCCCACCCCCAGGTGTTTTTACTAGCAAGCGATCTCCAGGCAAAAGGGTAGCTTGATCAACTCCTTGTAGTGGCTCCAAGTTCCCTTGGGCCCGAATGATTTCTTGCTGACCCCGCGCACCCGCATCTCCCCCAGCTAAACCAAATGGAGCTTCTACCCTCCCTTGGGTCAAAATGGAAAGTTCTATGACCTCTAAAAATTCTAACTCACGAACCAGTCCATCCCCACCCGGGTATTTTCCTTTACCACCCGAACCCGGTCGCAGGCTAAAACGGCGGAGACGCACTGGGTATTTTCTTTCCAAAATCTCGGGATCCGTGATGCGGGTATTGGTCATATGGTGGTGCACTCCCGAGGCCCCAGGAAAATCGGGCCCCGCTCCACCCCCGCCTCCTATAGTTTCATAAAATCCGAATGTGTCATTCCCAAATATCACATTATTCATGGTGCCTTGACTGCCAGCTTGTAAACCAAGCGCCTTGAGAAGCAAGTTGCAGAGTTTTTGACTCGTTTCCACATTGCCTCCAACGACTGCCGGACTAAGATGATCTTCCTCAGGGAAAACTGGGTTCAAAATGGTGGCTTCCGGGATGATAATCTGGATGGAACGGAGCAAGCCATCATTGAGCGGTATATCTTCTTGCAATAAAAGGCGGAGCACGTACACCACCACACTGTACACAATGGAGGGATTGGCGTTGAGGTTCCCCGGATGCTGGGCGGCACTCCCACTAAAATCAAAACAGCAGCCTTGGTCTTGGGGAATAATTTTGACGTGCAAACGGGTCCGGTCATCTAAAAACTCTTCAGCTTCCAGTAGGCCTTGCTCACTGGCTTGAAACCAATCGGCCAAGGCTTTCTGGATCTTTTGGTTGGCGTGCTTCTGGATCTCTTCGGTATAATGGAGAACGGCTTCCTTGCCAAACTGCTGCAATAAACGCGCATATTTATGCCCCCCGTCTTCCACCGAAGCCAGGGCAGCTTGCAAATCGGCCATATTTTCGTGTATGGATCGGCTGGGGTAGGGGGCCTGCTCAAAAATAGCTTGGATATCCTCCCAATGGGCCCTTCCTTGTTTTATCAAATAACTGGGAGCAATCACTACGCCTTCTTCTTCTAAGTTTTGCGCTTGGGGAGGCATGGATCCGGGACGTATCCCTCCAATTTCGGCATGATGGGCCCGGTTGGCCACAAAAGCCATGAGTTGCTGCTCTTCATCAAAGAGGGGTTTGATAAGGGTCACATCGGGTAAGTGAGAGCCACCATACTTAGGATGGTTGACCACAATGACATCCCCTGGCTGGAAATCGATCTGAGCGCTGACCTTACGGACGCAGAGCCCCAAGCTGCCCAAGTGTACCGGTATGTGCGGGGCATTGGCTATCAGGTAACCCTTGGCATCCAATAGGGCACAGGAAAAGTCTAACCTTTCTTTTACATTGACCGAAAACGCGGTCCTCTCCAGGGTCGCCCCCATATGTTCAGCCAAAGACTGGAAGCGGCGACTAAATAATTCCAATTGAACAGCTTGATTATGAGAAAAAGCCTGGTGGGATACGGAATTATCCGAAGACTCAAATGTAGGTTCCTGATAGTTTAAGTGGATATGCCCCATCGCATCTATCCTGACGGTCCAATCGGGTTCTACCACCGTAGTACTGTAGGCATCCAAGAGTAGGGCTCCCCCTTTAATCTGGGTACCCGGTTCTAGATTTTCTCGTCGATACACCGGGATTTGCTGCCATTTTCCTTGCAAGAATGACTTGATTTTGCGACTTGCTTCGGGTTTTTGAGCAGGGACAGAGGGGAAAATATCACCCTGGGGTATTTCTTCAGGGGGAAGGCCTACTTTGATTCGGATAAACGCTATCTCCAATTCCCGGTTTTCAATCCAATGCCCGTATACTTGGCGGTAGTTTTTTTCAAAATCTTGGGGGATTTGCTCGGGCTTATCCATAGGAATTTCCAGGCTTGTTTCCTGGCCTTGCAAACGAAGGGCTACTATCTTTTCTAGTATCACGAGACCCTTTACCGCATTTCCTTCCTGGACCAATTCGGCCTTGGCTTTTTGTCCTAAGGCATCAAAACGAGCTTCCAGTTCGGTTTGAACCGCCGAAAACGTTTCTAAAATGGTGGCTTCGGCAAATTTTTCGGGCCGGGCCACCCGAATCCCGTAAGCACTCAACAGGCCGGCATTTTCGGGTATGACGATATGCTTGATTTTTAAAATTTCGGCGATTCCGCATGCGTGTAAACCACCCGCGCCCCCATATGCAATCAGGCTATACTCTTGAGGGTCATAGCCTTTTCGCTGGGATATTTTTTGGATAGCTCCGGCGATAAGCTCGTGGGCAATTTCCAAAAAACCGCTCAAAATGGCTTCGGAGGAGGTTTTTTCCGTATTAACATCCTCCATTTTGGCCATAATTGACTCCAAGGCTTTTTGGGCCTCTGTGGGAACAATGGGTATATTAAAGGCATCGGCTACCATCCGTCCCAGCAGTAGATGAACATCGGTGATGCTTAAAGGACCTCCGGCCCCATAGCTGGCCGGCCCTGGAAAAGCCCCCGCGCTCTGCGGGCCTACTCCTAACTTGAAACCGTCAAAATAACAGATGGAACCCCCTCCCGAGGCGACGGTCTCGATATGAAAACTCGTGCTCATCAACCGTGCCGAGCCAATTTCCAACATGGGAGTGTAATCGGGATAGCCATCGGCCCGGGCTACATCGGTACTCGTACCCCCCATATCAAAACTGATATGTTTTTGAATGCCGGTTTGCCTAGCAATCTGGTGGGCCCCCAGTACCCCCCCCGCTGGCCCGCTGAGCAAGCTGTCTTTGGCTTGAAAGTGCTGGGGAGGGTGGAGGCTCCCTGCACTACTCATTACTTTTAGACTTGTATGATGGGCTTGCCCATTATTTGGCCTCAATACCTGCTCAATTTGATCTAAATATTGACTCAAAATGGGATCAAGGTAGGCATTGACGACACTGGTCTCCGACCGGGGGAGGTACTGAATATGAGGACTCAATCGCGTAGAAATAGAAATGTAGGCAAAGCCAAAAGATCGGATATACTCAGCCAGTTTTTCTTCGTGGATAGGGTTTTGGTAGGCATTGATTAGGGCAATGGCTACCGAAGTAATCCCGGAGTTTTTAAAAGCTTCTAAGGTTTGGGGGGCGGGCAATTGGAGTTCCTGGATAATTTGGCCTTGGTGATCAATTCTACCCTCAACTTCTAAGACCCCATCACTCAAGGGCTCCGCAACCTCAATTTTTAGGGCAAACAAATCAGGCCTTCTCTGGTCCCGTATTTTTAAAATATCGCCAAAACCTGGGCTGAGGAGCACGAGGGTCGGGGCCCCGTCCCTTTCCAATAGGGCATTGGTGCCCCGGGTGGTACCCAGTTTCATCTCAAGGGGAGGTAGGGGCTTGTCCAAAGGCGTTTGCGTGATGATCCGGGCGGCTAGGATAGGGGCTTCCTCGGCCGCATCCAAGGAGAATGAGGCATGGTGAGCTGGAATATCAGCTGGAAAAGCTTGTTCCAGGCTTAGTACCTGGCTACCCGGATCATAGTTTTCTACTGAACTTGTAAAGGAATTGTCCCCTAACAAACGAAAGGTATACCCCTTAAAAATGGGCTCTTGGGCTCCCCAATTTTCATCTACCCGCAACTGTTTCGGGCTGATTTTTTCTATGATTTTGGCCCGCAGGCTCCCATTACTGAGTACTTTGATTTTGCGGATACTTCCGTCGGGCATTTCGGCAATTCCGTCGGTAAAGGTTCCCCCCGTATCCAGGGCCATTCGATAAATATTTGGAGAACTAGCTTGGCTCATACAAAAACCGGCTTGATTGGGTGATTGGCAAAAAAGCAATTTACGGCTAAAAAATCAATCTTCACCGACGGTCTTTGTAGGAATGGCTTTTTGAGTTTTGGGGCTTGCCTGCGGGAGTACCCCGGTGCCCGAAAAAAATAGAAGTTGCCCCGCAGGCCGGGCTCTCACTACTCGCCGGCCTCCGCTCATGCCAGCGGCGGGCTCAAACATGCCGTTCCATCCCTAAGCTGAAGAAGAAGAAGAAGAGAGAGTAGAGAGGAGAGAGGAGAGAAGGAAGCGGGA
>CAWUIO010000067.1:0-37090 GCA_963922455.1 uncultured Microscillaceae bacterium | reverse complement strand
TTCCCGAAATGGCCCTTTGCAGCCCATATAATTAAATTTAAACAGTTTCTTAATCATTAAACACAAAAAACCCAAAGCCTCCCGGATCTCTCAAAATCACATTATCTACCTCCCCATCCGGATTGAAAATGGTAACTTCTTCCGCAATCGGAATCTGGGCCTCCCGAATTTTAGCTATGATGTGGGGATTCTGGCCAGAATTAAAGTAGGTCAATGAAGGATTAAAAAACAAATGAGGGCAGCTCATCGGTACCATAATACTTACCCCATAGCCCTCTGGGTTTTGTAAGACGATATACCCTTGAGTTTCCAAATCGCCAGTCTCCTTGACAAACCCTAAAGCCTTCCAAATTTTTACGCCCAATGCCGCATCTACCATTTCCAAGCTTAAACCCGCGTGCTTACCTAATACACTGGGCCCTAAATCTGCCACAGAATCAAACTGCGGTAATTCTTTCTTCGCCAAATAAATCCAAGTTCCACAAGGACTGCTGAGTACGTACGAATCTTCTAATTCGCGAACTGCGGTCAATTCTTTTAATTTTTCGAGGGTGCCTGTCCAATCGGGGATATACAGTTTAACCCCCGCTCGGGCCGAGCGTTGCGGATTTATCTGCATCACCATCGTACCGTCACTCACATAACTCGGATTGTCTTCGGATAGTCTGTGAAAGCCAAGCTTTTCATAAAAGTTCATGCTGTCTCGCATGTCTGGGGTAGGTGTTTGTAGGAATACTTGCATATAAAAAATTGGTTTAAATGTATGTTAATTGACCAAAAGTCCTTGGCATTCGCAAGAAAACCCTTCTAAATATTCAAAAATTTAATCGCTATATAGACTATGTACTTACGCTTCTTCAGGCAAGATCTTCTTCCCCAGGAATATATCAAGGCTCCCTTTTCCAAACATTTCCACCCGGTAAATAAGCCCCCAGTTTACACGTTCAATAAGCCGGGATAAATAATTGCAAGACTTGCCGGCATATCTTTATTTTGTACGGTTTTGAAATATCGGTAGAACGTTTCCCTAATGTCTTCCTGAAAGCTCTGGGCAGGGAGGGGCTTATGGGTTCCAAGCAGTATAAAAAGGACAGTAAGTACACACAATCGGAGTTGCTTCATCATTGCAGATACTCGTATAAAGCTTTATCATATACTAAAGCATAGCAAAGCAAATTACCTACCTACACCCAGTTTTTGTAAATTGATTACCCATTTTCAAAATGGCCATTAACTCTTCGTAGATTGCAGTAAAATCTTGATACTAGTAACTGCTTGTAAGTAAAGGGAAGAAAAAAGGGTATTATATTTACTCCATTGTTATTTTAATTGGATTCCCCAGTTGCAACACCTAGCCTAAAAAAATAGAAACCGAGGAATTCGGCATAGCTCCTAAACATATGCAAGAACAAGTAAGCCTGAAAATATATACCCTCGGACAGTACCAAGTTTACCTTGGACTAGATGAGTTGCGCTTTAAAACCCGAAAAGCCCAAGGGATTCTTATTTTCTTGATCCAGGAAAACTTTGAAAAGGAGGGCATTCGTATCGATCGGAGTCGTTTGGCTGAAATGTTCTGGCCCGGCATTAGTGTACGTTCGGCCCAAGAAAACCTGCGACAAGCTCTGTATCAACTCAAACAAGCCCTACCCAGCCCTGGGCTCGATAATAACCTAATAAGTACTGACCGTCAAAAAGTATGGATTAACTCAACATATGCCTTTCAATGGGACATCCCCCAACTTTTTGAAAGCTATAATCAACCTGATAGAAGTGCTATTACAGAATCTGACGTTCCTTCGTCTCGAGGAGATTTTTTAGCTCATTTTTTTATTCCAGACTCCCCCGAATTTAGCCTATGGATGGAACAAAAGCGGACTTGGGTCCGAGAAAAAATGTTGGCCAGATTACTCCCTTTGTTGGCGCATGCTCAGGAAGGCAAAAACTGGGAGTATGGTCTCTATTTATCCCGGGAAGCCATCACTTGGAATCCTAACCTAGAACTTGCCCATCGCTACCAAGCTTATTTCCTATGCCAATTAGATAGAAAAAATGAAGCTATCCAGACACTACAGAAGTTAGAAGCCCGATTTCAAACTGAGTTCCAAGGCTCCTTGAGCCCAGAAACCTGGGCCCTTGTTCGTGATCCGTCCAAAGCACCTACACAATCAAAGACAGAACGTATTAAGAAGAAGAAACCTTCTTTTTTTGCTTATGGCATTGGGCTGGGACTTATTCTTTTGGCCTTGAGTGTTTGGTCGGGATTTTTAAGCTCCCCCAATAGATCCCAAAATGCGTCTAAGCCCCCCCTCATTAGCCTAAGGGAAGGCCTTCCACGCTTGGCAGTCCTGCCCCTCAAGCCACTCGGGCCGAGCAAAGACCAGCCCGAATACATCGCTTTGGGTATTACCGATGATCTTATCAATTCCTTAGCCCGTTTTCCTAACTGCGTGGTTATTCCTATGACTAGCATTTTGAAATATCAAAACACCCGCAAGCCTATACCAGAAATTGCTCAAGAATTAGGGGTAGAGTACATTTTGGAAGGGAGCGTACGTAAATCGGATAAACGACTGCGTCTTAATGTACAGTTGATAGATACCCGGCTCGATAAACCCATTTGGAGTAATCGTTACGAGCAGGAAATTACCGATATTTTACAGCTGCAAGCCCAATTAGGAGATGAAATTGCCCAAAATATCGGCCTCATTAGTCAGACGAATACCCAAACTCCCTTATCCAAGGTCCATCCTCTAGCTTACGATTATTATCTGAAAGGCCGAGCGCAATTTCCGACTGATCCGGAAAGTGTTCAAAAATCCTTGCATTTTTACGCCAAAGCCTTGGAGATAGACCCAGAGTACCCCGAAGCCCACTTACAATACGCAATCGCCCTTTGTACCCAGGCTAGTTGGGTGGGTAATGGGGTCAAATCGATTGATGATAATTTTGCTCTCATAAAAAAGCATTCAGATTTTGCTATGCAAAAGGCTGACTTAATCGGTGATGTTTATACAAATTATGGTTGGGCTTATCTTTGGATGTTGAAGCCCACAAAAGCCGAAGAGTACTTCCGAAAATCTATCCAACTGAGCCCTCATAGCGAATATCTATACGGTGGCCTAGCTTTATCTTTGAGTACTTCTGGGAAGTATCAAGAAGCTTTGGAAGCCAGTCAGCTTGCCATTGGTATTAACCCCACAAACGCATACAATTATACCGTTCACGGAGAAAACTTAGCACTTTTAAAACAATACGATGAGGCTCTTGAGGTAATCCAGAAGTCTTTTCGTTACAGCCCAGACTTCTTAGTAGCCCATACCCGCATAGCTTGGGTATATCTGTTAAAAGGAGAATATCCCTTGGCTGTTTCCCAGCTTGATTCTTTATACCAAGCTAGCCAAGCTAAACAATACTATATTGAGGGCTATTGGGCGGTAGCCCTGGCCATGAATGGTCAAAAAAAGGAAGCAATTTCTGCCATACAAGCTATGATCCAGGGTGATAAAGCAAAAGCTTGGGGGCAAGCCTATTATTTGGCTTTAAGTTATTATCACTTAGGCAAAAAAGCCGAAGCATTACATTGGGTAGAATTGAGCTTAAAAGCCAAAGAACCCGATGCGAATTGGTTTATGTCGGAGCCTTTATTTGGTGATTTACGAAGCGACCCTCGGTTTCAAGCTCTTCTCCGTAAGTACCTCCCTTGGAAAAAGGCAATATAAATAAGAAACTGTTTGAGATTAATTTTGGGCAGCAAGCCTTCCCTTCTAGAACCTAAGTAGGTAAAATTTATCAGCAATAGCCCAGTTATTCCTTCAAACAATACACCCTCAGCGCCTAAAATCTACATTTTCGCTAGGCAAATCCTCTCTCAAAAAAGGCTGAGGGATGGAGCGCATGTTTGAGCCCGCCGCTGGTTGGCGCTGGGGCCGGCGAGTAGCGAGAGCCCGACCCCGGCGGCACTCTCTACAAACATGCTAAACCATGGCCCATCGCCGGGGGCAGCCCCAAAAATTTGGGAAAACAATGGAGCGACTTATCTCTTTTACCAATAAAAGCTGCATATGGATTCCGTTTGTACCCTCCGGGTTTATCAGGGCGAGCAGTGGCAGGAATGGGAAATTGCCCGAGGCAGTAATCTCAGAAAACAGTTAATTCAAAGGGGCATGAGTCCCCACGCGCCAGCCTGCCGCACCCTCAATTGTGGTGGAAGAGGCCTATGTGCCACCTGTGGGGTCTGGATTGCCAAGCCCGAACCTCCCCCAGAACATTGGCACGATTCATTGGCCTATCGCTTCGGTTACTCACGCTTATCTTGTCAAATTACAATTCGGGAAAACATGGAAATTTATCTCGATACGGAAAAAAAGATCTGGGGAAAACGGCGCCCGCGAGACTAAGCCGAGGATAGAAAGCTTTATTTATGGGTATGAATAACTACCCTAAACGCTTAGATCGTCCCAAAAACACGACAAATAGGAATCATTTCCTTACACAGGAAACAAGGGCTTTTACAAAAAATATTTTTTAGACTGGAAAAAGTTTAATTTTTTGCGATCAATTCATGATCAACCGAAACATTTATGAAAACTATCACGGCACAACGTATGACCCGATCTAAAATAAATTCAATCCGTTTTGAAGATCCGGCAGGGCGCCCTCCCATCCGTAATGCGACTATTCGAAATATCGTACAGCGCTTTCAAAATGTGAATGAAGCGATCCGGGAGCCTAATAAATCCTTATTGAGTGAGCTTTTTCCCCGAACACTTTCTACCCTTCATACCGAGACGGCCCGGCCGGAAAGTAATATTCAGGAAATTACTTCCAAGTATCGTAGCGCCAGCATTCCTACTCAGATACAAAGTACTCCTTGGAAAAGGGTAGTTTGGGGATTGGTGGGTACCCTACTTTTAGTGATTTATCAAATCTCCATGTTGGGTACGATATAAAGGAAGCCCGGCCTGGTAACCGGACTTTTTTGATCGTTTACTTTCCTAAGGCTTTGACCATGGTCGCGCCGATATCGGCAGGTGACTGTACTACGTGCAAGCCACATTCTTCCATAATACGCATCTTGGCCTCGGCGGTATCATCTTTTCCTCCAATGATTGCCCCGGCGTGCCCCATTCTTCTTCCTTTGGGAGCCGTTTGTCCGGCAATAAATCCAACCACAGGCTTGTGCGGGTTTTCTTTGATCCAGTAGGCCGCTTCGGCTTCCATACTTCCTCCGATCTCTCCGATCATAATGATGCCCTCAGTACCGTCATCGTGCATCAATAGCTCAACGGCTTCTTTGGTCGTAGTTCCGATGATAGGATCTCCCCCGATTCCGATACAGGTAGATTGGCCTAATCCCGCTTTAGTGATTTGATCTACGGCTTCGTAGGTAAGGGTTCCCGATCGGGACACAATACCGATGGTTCCTGGGTTGTGAATAAAGGCTGGCATAATCCCTACTTTGGCTCCTCCTGGCGTCATAACCCCCGGACAGTTAGGCCCAATGAGTCTTGCTCCACTTCCATTCAAAAACTCCTTGGCATACATCATATCTTGGGTAGGAATCCCTTCGGTAATACAGATAATTACCTTCACCCCGGCATCGGCGGCTTCCATAATGGCATCGGCAGCAAATGGTGGGGGGACAAAAATAATGGATACATCGGCCCCGGTCTCCTTAACGCAGGCTTCTACGGTATTAAATACCGGACGGTCAAGGTGCGTTTGCCCTCCTTTACCCGGGGTTACCCCTCCTACTACGGTGGTTCCGTACTCAATCATCTGCCCGGCGTGAAATGTTCCCTCCGATCCGGTGAAGCCTTGCACCAATACTTTGGAATCTTTATCGACTAATACGCTCATGAATCTATGCTTTTGGTTTTCAAGAATTGTAGACAATCCACACTACGAAAATGACTAATAATTTTTGAAATTTCCTAGTTTTTAGGAAAAATATTCTGCGGGGGCAAGTTCCTCGTAAAATTTAAGCATGGCTTAGGGCTAGGGCCCAAAAAAATCGCCCCACTCCGCAGGGCGATTCCTTTTATAGACTCCTTATTCCTATTCTCCCTTCACCTCAAGACGAATTCCTTCGGAATGGCTGGCAAATTCTGGAGCGTACATACATTGGATGCTGGTTACTCCATTGGAGAAGTTACCCGCCTGGCTCACTCGTAGAGGGTACTCAAAGACATAAGTTCCTTTGGGCAGGTACCCCATAAAGAAGTGGGTGGCGGCGTCTCGGGTACTTTCGTAATAGTACAAGCCATCCTGATACCGTCCGCCGGAAAGTACATTGATCGGTTCTAAACCGGAGGCCCGCATATCTTTCATGTGTACATATTCCATCATACGGTCAACCCGCAGCTCAATTCGTACTTTGACTAAGTCGCCCACTTGCAGAGCACGAGAGGCCGTGATAGGCTCTAAGACCGGCCCGGCATCACTGGCTTTTTGAAGAAAGAGTTGCTTTTTGAGCTTGAGAGGCGTCTCGGCAGCTGTGATTTTATCAAGTTGTTCAAAATACTGCCAGTAGAGGGCGCCCCAGGCAACTCCTTCGCTGGGTTTGTTGACCGTGACCTTACCCATGGAAGCATCCACTTCCTCCCCTTTCCAAACTTGCTGGAAGTAGCCCGTGCCGGCTTCTACCGATTGAGTGGAAGACTCTGCATAGGGATTGATGGTAAAGTTACCTACCTGTATACTCACCTTAGGGTCTTGTTCTAGCCAATTTTCACCTCGGAGCAAAAGTGCATAACAGGCCTCGGCTGTGGCCTTGGTAGTCTTCCAATCTTGGGTTTGCTTTTGTTTGAGAAGCCAGGTCTTTAAGTCATCTACGGCCCGGGTGTCCTGGGCTACTTCATCAAAAACTTCTACCATCAAGGCTTGGGTCTCGATGGGAGCTTGGTACCAGTAATAGCCCGGCTTGCTTTTCCAATACATTCCCATCTCTTCAGATACCAGGGCCCTTTCGCGCAAGGACTTGACAATATCTTGAGGGGTTTTGGGCATATCAAAACGGTGTAAGGCCAAGGCAATCATCCCTTGCATATAGCGGTTTTTGGTAGTCCAGTATTGCTCAGCTTGTCCTTGGTAGTATTTTAATGCTTCCTGAGCCTCTTTGGGGATGGCTTGCTCAGGGAAATAACTCCGGGCATACATATATTGGATTTGCATATAGCCCAAGTGATTATCTGAGAGCTTCGTGAGGCCTTTTTTTACGCGTTTGAGAAGCTCCTGGTAATCCTCTTGCAATTCCCGGTCGAGATACGGAAGGGCCCGGTAGAGCATATCTTTTATGTCCCCATTCTTGTCTTGCACGTTGACCCCCAAGTGGTCTAGGTGTCCTAGGCCGGTCACGATGTGCTGGGTCAGGTAGCGGTCTTCGCGCATACCTTCAAACCAGGTCCAAGCCCCACTCGCTACTTGTTTTTCTTTGAGTTTGCGAACGGCCTTGGCTAGCTCATTGCCCATGCGGTTGAGGTCAAAGAGAAGGCCTATCTTACGCTTGCGCTCGGCCTCATTATTGGCTTGCCAGATCCAGGGGGTTTCCTCGAGGATGATACTTTTTAGCTCAGTGTTTTTGTCCAAATTGGAAAGCAAAGCATCCGGACTAATATCTTTCCACTCCTGAAATACCGCTTGTATTTTGGGGTTTGAATTGGCGATATGGGCGGCTAGGCTGTTGGCATATACCCGGCTAAACAATTGCTCGGCACATTCGTGCGGAAACTCCATCAAGTAAGGCAGGGCTTGCACGGCATACCACGCGGGGTTGGAGGTAAACTCCAAGGTCACGCCTTGATGCTGAAGGGTGTTGGATTCATTGCTGGAAAGTAGTTTGTCCATCGTAAAGGTTTTGGACTCGTTTCCTCGTACGGGAAGAGGCATGGTCTCGGTGACCAGCATCCGGTTGGTAAGTACCGGGATCGTCATTTCCTCTCCATCGGAAAACTTACCCGCTTTGGCTACGGCCCGGTAACTTAAGGCCTGGGCTTCGGCAGGAATCTTCAAATCCCAGTGCAGTACCGTACTTCGTCCCGGAGCCAACGTGAAGGATTGACGGGGGGTATGATTACCCGTTGCTTCGTCAAACTTTTTATCCAGGATGGCCTCCCGCATATTCAATTGGGCTTCTCCTTCTAATTCTTTGTCAGACAGGTTGGTCACTTTGGCTGAGAAACGGATTTGATCTCCTTCCCGGAAGAAACGAGGGGGGTTAGGCACCACCATCAAATCTTTTTGGGTGAGGGTTTCGCCTTGGACAAAACCAAATTTCAGATCGGGGGTATGGGCCATCCCCAATAATTTCCACCGGGTCAGGGCTTCGGGGATGGTAAAGGATAAGATAACTTCGCCTTGCGCGTCGGTTTTGAGTTCGGGGAAGAAGAAGGCGGTTTCCTGGAAATTGGTACGGGCTTTTACTCCGCCCAGGCCACCGTCATCCTCTGGGTTTTCGGGTTTGCCGGGTGGGGGGGGAGGATTTTCACCTCCTATATTTTTGGACTCAGAAGTTGGTTCATTCAAGTTTCTTTCCCTTTCAACCTCATCGGCTTCGGGTTCTGCCCCCCCTTTGGCCATCATAGGCACAGCGGCCCTACTGCGTACGGCCCCAGTCGTGACAGCATCTTCCAACATCACTCCCCCGGCTATGCCAAAACCATAGCCATATGTGGAGTAGCCAAACCAATCGAGTTCGTCATAGCTGTAGCTATATCCTCTTACATAATCATTCCAATTCCGCTGATAGATGTTGAGGTCTTGATTTTGGAAGTTCTCCCCGGGCGACCAATAATAGTTGGCATAATAAGACCGATAAATATTAAAACCGAAAGCATTGGATTTAAACTCATCTAGGGATGCATCGTAGAGAGTGGCGACCATTTCGGCGGCTACTTTTTCGCCTTGGGGTCCTTTTACCCGCAAACGCCATTCTTCTTTCTGGCCAGGTTGTAATTTATCCCGGAAGGTTTCCAGGCTAATATCTAGTTTTTTATCAGAACGGGGCACAAAAATAACTTCTTGGGATTTGTAAAACCGGTTGCCCCGAACGGCAGTCAAATATACCGTGAAGTTTCCACGATATTCTTCCTTTATCGGGATGCGTAATTCGCGTTGTTCCCGGCTCACATCCAGCCATTCGCTACTCAAAAACTCCCCTTGGTGCTCCACTTCATACAAAACACGGACTCCCGACTCGCTAGAACCCACTAATAATTGGGCTTCCTCTCCGGGCTCGCCCCAGGTGTTTAAAGCCTTAAACTCCACAATCGACGGAATAGCTACATCCTTGGACCTTGAGTTGAGTACCTCCACATAGTACTTGTTTAAAACGGATTCTCCGTAGCTATCTTTGGATGCAATCTCAAACAGGTACGTCCCGCTTGGCCATTGGGTTAAATCGGGAGGTAGCACCTTAGCGGTATCTTCAGTATTAAAATTGTATTCCCAAACCACCTCCCCAGGTTTCCAGTAGCGGGTATTGCCTTCATCTTTATAAGGGTAGTTGGGCAGGGCATCCCACCACTCCGCCTGAGAATAAAGAAAAGTATCGGGCTGGGTCCACAAACGCGTCTTGAGGGCCCTTTCTGGTTTTTGTAAAGGACGAGCGGTAATGCTCCCTTGACTGGCTTGGTAAATACCAGCCATATTCTGGCTTTTAATATCCCAGGGTTTTATTTCTGAAGCCAAATCAATTTGGTGGGGTACGGACAGGTCCAAGGATAAAGCTTGATAGGCTACTCTCACACCCGTGTTGCCTGTTCTGGTTTCCCCGTTTAGGTCGGTTACATCGGCATTCACTTTGAATGTGAAGGTGGGAGAATCCTCTTTTTTAAAATCCAGGTCGGGTTGGGCCGGAAACTCGATGATAAACTCTCCGTTTTCGTCGGTGGTGGCAGTGCCTTGACTTAATTGCTGGCTATTACTTCCACTCGGGAAGCCTCGCCAATAATACCACCAATAGGGCAGCGTTACTTCCCGGGTAACAGTATACGTGACCTCTGCTCCGTCAATATTGGCTCCCGAATAAGCCTTGGCTTTACCCACCAATTTAATCGTATCGTTAAGCCGGAAGCTGCCTTCCAGAGGCTCAAAACTCACCTCAAATTTGGGCCTTTTGTACTCCTCTACCGAAAAATTGCTTTGGCCCATTGACCATCCATCCGTCTTTTGCCGAACTTTTAACAGCATGCCCGCACGAATAGCGTCTGAGTTGAGTTGGTTCCAGCGTTTTAATTCCTGAACCGATACATTATAGTTTCGGGCAATTCTGTATAGTGTCTCCCCAGATGCTACGGTATGGCTCAACTCTTCCATATCTTCCTCTGCCCGGGCTTCCAAGCGCATCGTTCCGGTGAGTCCCTGGTCGGGTGCTTGGAAGCTACCCGAAATGGTGCCATAATCGTTGGAGGTAAAGATTTGCTCTTTGACCAACTGCCCATTGACATCATAAAGGGATACGGCCGTTTTGAAGTTTTTGAGAAGTTCGTTTTGCTCCCCGTTCCCGCTAATTAAAATAGCCTTGAAGTAGACAGTTTGCCCAGGGCGGTAGATTTTCCGGTCCTGAAAAAAGTGGGCTTTAGGCCTTACTAAATTATCCCGATTATAATACTCGTAGAAGTAGAGGTTATCCACTGGTAGTAGAGCATCGGTATCTTTATATATTTTAAGTTGGTAGTCCTGCCCTCCCTTATCCTTTTTGGGGTTGAGGATGACTACTTTCCCCTGTTTATCACTTTGCTGCTCCCCTACCTTGGTTTCGACATAGCGTCCAGATTTGTAATTGTACTTTCTAGAAAACACTTCTATCCTCGCCCCCACAACGGGGTGGCCACTGGCCCGGTTAAGAATATATAGTTCTTGCTTTTTTCCTACATTGTTATCTTGTCGCTTGATATAACTCAAGTTGCTGACTTGTATAGTAGTGTAGGCTACTACATTTCCTTGATAATCTAATTCGGAAGAAGAACTCGCTAGGATGATGTACTTCCCTAGATTTAAGCCAGGTATTTTTTCTTCTACCCGGTGGGTTTGGTGGTCGCCCGGATCGGGTAATTTTGTCTCCCAAGTGTGTACTGCCTTACGTTGGCGATAAAACTTTATGATTTTCTGATTGTAGTTATCAGCTTTGCTTTTCTCAATTGCTTTTTCATCGCCCTCTTTTACGGGGATAAGCCGCCAATAGAGTTGATCAAAGTTTTTAAACTCGATCAAGGCTGGGGCAGTTAGGCCCGAAGGGTACAAGCTTTCCACCTGTATCTTGAGCGATTTGCGCTCGATCTCTTGGATTAGGCTTTGGCATTCCTTGGCACCAGGTGACTCAGGATAGGCCTGGACGGCTTGCTCCGCAATTTCACGGGCTTTCTTAAGGTCCCATTGGTGCTTGCTTGCGCTTAGGGGATCATAAGTCTCCCCCTTTTTTTGATAGAAGACTGCCAATTGATGCTGCACAAGGGTATACAGAGGCGATTTTTCGGCATCTTCCGACAATAAAAGCAAAGCCATTTCGTAAGACTCATCTTTGCCTTCATGTTTTAGATTGTCATATACATAGCGTAATCGGAGCAGGTCGGCTTCAAGATAGGAATCTATATTATTGGCCGCCATATGAATTTTAAGCAGCTCCTGAAAAATTGCCAGGGTTTGGCGCTCAAAAGATAAAGAATCTCTTTGATCTAGCTTTAGTTGGATAAATTCGGAGCGAGGGGCCAAGAAATCTAAGTCATCTATTTCAAATGCGTAGGCGGGGCGCGTAATGGAAGGCTCTGAACTTTGGAAAACCTGCAAAGCTCGATGGGCTAAAAAGTCATACAAACTATGACGGATTTGGCGTTCCCGGGTACCTCCTGGTATGATAATCTCATCGTAGACTTCTGCTAGGGCTTGCTTTTGCAAGGCTTCGGGATTTTCTAAGGAAGCCTTGTAATGGAAAAGGCTGGCTTCAATCAAACGGCGTACATCCCAGGTCTCGATATCATCGGGGTCAAAATTTACCGTTGCCGTTCTGTCATAAATACGATACCGGTTTTGCTCGTAATATCCCCAAAACATTTCTCCTAGCATAGAATGGAGCAGGGGTTTTACCGGGAAGGACGCCTGGCCCAATTCGGCTCGTAAGTTTTTCAACCAGAGAGCTTCACTAGATTCCTGAACCCACTGATCAAAAGCCATCCGATGAATTAAGGCCTTCACCAATTGGTCAGAATTGCCTTCTTTTTGGGCCTTTTGGTATACTTTATTGACTTCGTCTAAGGCCGATTGGGGCAGTTGTTTGTCCCGAAGCGAATCGATCTTCTTCCAGGCAAGATCGTAAAACTCATCGGAGTTTTTCATAGGCTTTTGATTTTGGGCTTTTACATTGAGGGCAAAGAAAAATATGGGTATAAATAGGGCATACCGGAGGATGTGTTGGGCACGTTGGTTCATAGCTCCCGAGTTTGGTTTTCAGACAAATATAAAAGAATACGGCAAAAACATTGAGGTATTACAAACGAAAGCTACATAACAAAGTTAAGTAAGTGAGTTAATCAAATTATTGGGCTTTTAATTGCTCATTCCTGGCTATATATCTAATTTTACTTACACGAAATTTATTCAGATCCATATGAAGAAGTTCTTAATTATTGGGCTTATCAGTATGGGCATTTGGCCCAACTCCTACGCACAAATAAATTCTGACCACGAAGAAGCCCGGGTGTATGTAATCTTTAACTCCCCAGGCCCTACTTTTAAACCTCTTGAAAAATCGGATGGCTATTGGGATGCAGATACCGGGGCTAAACTAGAGGGAATGACCTTAAAAACTACGTATGAAGAATTAGCCAAGAGTTTAAAAAAAATAAAATCCAGCCCTGACAAGAAGCTACTAAAAAAAGAAAAAGTCGCTGAGGATGATAAGCAATATTTGCTTAAAAAATTTGAAATCCCTAGCCCTGAAGGGTCTAGTTTTGACTCGTTTGTTCAACTGGTAGTTGTCGTTCAGAACCCAGACTATCTCATTGAAGTAAAAGGGACTTACCCCAAACCGTTTGATACCACCTACGAGGGATTATTTTTGAATATAATGACGCAAGCTTACGCGCAATATCTTAATCCCGGTGATTAGGTAGGGGGCTCCGGCTTGAATTTTGCCTAATTTTATTCACACCCTTGATCTGGAACTTTAGCATAAAGTTTCGGTAATTTTCCTACATCCCTCTCAAAATATGGCTAATATTCTTTATATTAGGCCATTGTGAGTATAATTGATTAGTATATGAGAACTTATAAGGTACGCACTCAAGTTTCTAGTGAAGGACATATTGTGATAGATGACCTACCTTTTAGCCCCGGAGAATACGTGGAAGTGTCTATTAGTGAAGCGCTCCCCCACCCTGGTGCCGATGTAGAAGAGCGTATCGCCCACTTAAAGCAGTCGTTTGGCACGATTGCCTCCGACGCTGAAATCACTTTAGTTTCTACCAGTCGTGAACAATTATACGGTCCGGATGCCCGATGATTCTGCTGGATACCAACGTCATTATTAGTTCTAAACATAGTAGATCCCCCGAGCACCTCGGCGTTGTCAATCGTCTTATTGAGATGGTACGCAACCGAGAGACTTTGGTGATAGCCCCTCAAATCATCTTCGAGTTTTATGCAATCGCTACTCGAGCCGTACCCAATTTTGGTCTAGGCCTTAGTAAGCAGGAAGCAGCGCAAGAAGTGAATGATATACTCCGTACCTATTTTTTACTGCCCGAAGTCCCCGAAGTCATCACCGAATGGCGCAACCTCATCCGCAAAATGGAAATCTACGGAAATGCTACGCATGATTCCCGCCTCATCGCCTTTATGATGGCCCACCAGGTAAAACGATTATATACCCTCAACCCCGAAGATTACGCCCGATATTCTGAAGATATCGAATTAATTTGATCTCTATTCTAGTATTCTCTTCATTGTGTATTTTCTTAGAGGTATTACCCATCCTTACAAAACCATGGGGCTGTCCCCGGCTTTGGGAGATGGCTTGTCAAATGGATTAAGCTTGCGCCGGGGCCGGGCTTTCACTACTCGCCGGCCCACGCGCAACCAGCGACGGGCTCAAACATGCCGTTCTATCCCTCAGCCACTGTACTAGAAACACGATCGTATTGTGGTGGGTATTGACGGCTTTTACAAAAATTCTTTAGGCTTATGACTTTAGAAGATATTCTTAGCCAACGCGGAGGCAAAAACTACGTTGAGAAAGTAGTTCAGTTTATCGGTCCCGATCCGGAAAAAGTGGAAGAGCTAGTCCGCCTTATTTTGGAAGGAGAAGAACGGCAAGTCTTTCATGGCGCATGGGTTTTACGCTACGTGGCCGAAGCCAATCCCGAGCTAATTGAACCGTATCTGCCATCCCTGATTGAAGCCCTCAAGAAACCCAATCCCGACTTTTTGCCCCGCAGTGTACTCAAAATCCTGGAAGACCTCCCTCTCCCCAAGGAGAGTTTGGGCGATCTCACTCAAATTTGTTTTCAATACCTGGAGGCTCCCCAAACCGCGGTTGCCATTCGAGTCTTTGCCATGACGGTGCTCTACCGTATTAGCGAACTGGAACCTGACTTAAAATTTGAACTCAAAGCGATCCTAGAAATGCAGGCTCCTTATGGTTCGGCCGGATTTAAAAGCCGGGCCAAAAAAATCTTAAAAAAACTAGGGTAGAGACAGCCTGTGCAGGCTTGAAATAAGTTGGGGCAGTCCATTTTATAAGAAGCAAGCCTTTTGGCTTAGGGATAGAGCGGCCTGTTTGAGCCCGCCGCTGGCATGCGCCTGGGCCGGCGAGTAGCGATAGCCCGGCCCGCGGGGCCAGAAAGTACCTATCTGCCCTCAAGCTTGTACCGCGGGCAAGCCCCTGCTGCCTTAGGGTCATCGAAAAGATAAGAACTTCTTTCCTGGGAATCTCCTTGGGCGGCAAAGAGCTGACACCCACTAAACGTATACAGATTCTAAGGGATTTTTTGGCATCTTGATTTATTTGGCTTACTTAGGCCTATCTAATAGAAATTCAACGCAAAAACTATGAAACCTTACTACCCATATTTTTTTATTTGCTTGTTTTTGGGCTGGGCAGCCTGTGAAAACCCGGGCCAAGACACGGCTCAAGAAGGGGAAGGGCAGCCGAGTGATACCTTAACGCAGGCAGAAGCCGAAATAGGAAACCCACCTGCCGAAGGATTTAATGCGGCCAACTCTGACCCCGAAGCCATCGCTTTGGCCGACTCGGTCATGCAAGCCCACGGGGGCCGCAAAGCCTGGGATGATACCCAATTGTTGGTTTGGAATTTTTTTGGTTTCCGCAAATTGTACTGGCACAAACCCAGCGGGCAGGTACGCATTGACTACACGAAGGAAGACCTGAAAATAATCTTGAATGAAAAAACTGGCAAAGGCAGGGTGTATAAAGATGGGGCCGAAGTGAGTGATGCCGATACCTTAACTAAGTACCTAGGCCGAGGGAAAAGTGTCTGGATTAATGATTCGTATTGGCTCGTGATGCCGTTTAAGCTAAAAGACTCCGGGGTAACGCTAAAATACATAGGAGAAGATACGACCCAAACCGGAGCGGCGGCCGAAGTTATCCAACTTACTTTTGAGAGCGTAGGAGACACACCTGATAATAAATATCTGGTTTGGGTAGATCAAGCCCAAAAACAAGTGGTCCAATGGGCTTATTTCCGGGAGTTTTCCCAAGAAGAGCCCAACTTCATACTTCCTTGGTTAGACTACGAAAAGCACGGAGGGATTTACCTATCGGGCAATCGGGACCGAAGGCAAATTACAGAAATTGCCGTGATGGATGAGATCCCGGAGGGGCTTTTTGAAAATTTTGAAGACCCTAGCTTATAAAGACCTTAGATCTGGTGGCCATTTCCATGGGGTGGCGTAAGAATGCCCATGATTTTACGGGAAGATTCCCTTACGATCAAGCGGGTTTTCAAACAAACTTGTTCTTGATTTTGGGGTTCTTCCTTTTCTTTTGCTTCAATATTGTGCAGCAATAACTCGGTAGCGGTTTGCCCCATCTCATAGCCGGGTTGGGCTACGGTAGTAAGCGGGGGGTCGGTTACCGAGGCCATTTGCCAGTTACTAAATCCCACCACGGAAATATCTTCGGGTACTCGGTATTTTAAGGATTTTAGAGCGGCCAAGGCTCCGATAGCTGCCGAATCGGCCATGGCAAATATAGAATCGGGACGATTGGCGCTTTCCATCATTTCTTGGGTGATCTGGCTACACTCTTTTAAATCAAAGCTGGTACTTTCTCGGACAAAGTCAGGGTTGAAAGGGATTTGATACTTGGCAAGGGCATCGCGATACCCTTGATAACGCAAATTGAATACGGAAACCGATAGAGGGCCTCGGATAAGGCCCACTTTACGGCAGCCTTGCTCAAGCAGATGTTCTACGGCCTCGAAGCCTCCTTTATAGTCATCTACCACGACCCGGGTGACGTCTAGATCATCATTTACCCGGTCGAATAAAACGACTGGGATGCCGTATTGAATATATTCTTGGATGTGTTCAATATTTTTGGTGGTATTGGCCATCGAGATGAGGAGTCCATCTACCCGGCTATCCAGTAAAGCTTGGGCCTCCCGCACTTCCCGCTTATACGACTCATTGCTCTGACAGATCATCACACTATATCCGGCTACTTCGGCTGTCTCTACAATACCACTCACTACCGTAGAAAAGAAATGGTGCACAATCTCAGGGACGATGAGGCCCAAAATATTAGACTTTCGCTTGCGGAGACTGAGGGCAATAGGATTGGGGCGGTAATTTAGTTTTTGGGCCAGTGATAATACAGCTTTCTTTGTGGTGGGGCTGATATCTGGGTAGTTTTTTAATGCCCGGGATACCGTAGCCACCGTTATGCCCAATTCACGGGCAATATCCTTCATCGTTACTGGCTGATTTTTCATATATAAATTGGATTATTTCCAGTAGCCTTTGATCGTGGATCAAAAACTCAACACATTTCTATGTAAGAAAACGAATTCCTTTTGATTTTAAACATCTAAAATAAGGGAATCCCTCCATTTTTTAGATTGCAAGTTGTTAATAAAAACCAAAAAAATAATTTTCCGTAAACGGTTTCGGTCTAGGCTTCTTGTATTGTCTTTGCTTAGCCCTTGCTTTATTCAGAAGCAAAACCTATATATGAGATGCAATTTTTATAAGAATGTACTATACTATTCAAATAAGTTGTATCCATATTTTTATAAATTGTATTTTTCCAGTTTTGTTTAAAATTTATCGCTTTACTTATCCAAATAGTTGGACGGAATTTCCTAATTAAGCTCCTGGGCTAAGAAGGAAAGGTGTGCAACTACCCCAAGTAAATGTTTAAACGATTAACGCATCCCTACCCTGCAACGTCGGCGGTGGCTGTCTAAAACCTGAGGAAATATATGAAGACATACGAACTGCACTATCTGGACATTTTTGTAATTTTCTCGTATCTGTTTTTGATCATATGGTACGGATTAAAAAAGGGGAAACAATCTTCCTCGGAGGAGTATTTCCTAGCCGGTCGGGATGCCACCTGGCCCATTGTGGGGATTTCCTTATTTGCCGCCAATATCTCGAGTACAACCTTGGTGGGTTTATCGGGTGATGCCTACAGCACGGGCATCTCGGTATTTAACTACGAGTGGATGGCCGCCGTAATTCTAATTTTCTTCTCTATATTTTTCCTTCCTTTCTATTTGAGCTCCAAGGTATACACAATGCCGGAGTTCTTAGACCGTCGTTTTGACTGGCGTTCCCGCTATTACTTTTCCTTTGTCACCTTACTGGGAAATGTGGTGATTGATATGGCGGCCGGACTCTACGCTGGGAGCCTGATCTTAAAATTGGTATTTCCCGAAACTCCCACTTGGATTATCATCAGCCTTTTAGCCATGGCGGCAGCCATTTATACCATTCCGGGGGGGCTGAACTCGGTAATTTATACCGAGGTAGTGCAAGCCATTTTATTGATTGGTTGTTCTATCATTTTAGCCATCATTACACTATATAATATCGGTGGATGGTCGGAAGCCAAAGCGGTAACCCCACCCGAGATGCTAAGTTTAGTACGACCTATTGATGACTCCTCTGTTCCTTGGCCAGGGCTTCTCTTTGGGGTTCCTTTATTAGGCTTTTACTTCTGGTGTAATAACCAATTTATGGTGCAACGCACGCTTAGTTCTAAGTCTTTGAACCACGGACGATGGGGGGCTTTATTTGCCGGCTTGATCAAACTTCCTGTACTGTATATCATGGTACTTCCAGGCACCATGGCCCGGGTATTATATAATGACAATGGGGGGATTTTAGGAGAAGGCTTGGCCCGCCCTGACCTGGTATATCCTTCCCTTATTTTTGATTTGATGCCCATTGGCTTGATTGGTTTGATGTTGGCCGGACTGCTCGCAGCTATGGCTTCCAGCATCAGCGCGACCCTTAACTCGGCTTCTACGCTGATTACGATGGACTTTGTGAGGACCATTTATCCCAATATGACAAGTAAGCAGTTGGTAAACTCTGGTAAAATTTCAACGGTGGTTTTGGTAATTCTAGCCGCGATTTGGACCCCTCAAGTGGAAAAATTTGAATCGCTCTTCAAGTACTTACAACTCGTATTATCTTTCATTAGTCCACCCGTGGTAGCTGTTTTCTTGATTGGTTTGTTCTGGAAGCGGGCCAATGCCCACGGAGCCTTTGCTGCCTTTATATTTGGGTTTTTTGCCTTGATATTCCTGGTAGTCTTTAATGGGCCTCCGTTTGCCAATGCCGTATTATCGGTTTTCCCTGGTATGGAGCCCCTGATGCACTACACTCCTAGCCCTAGTGATGCCTCTGTGATGGAACCTAATTTACACTTTTTATACATTGCTCCTGCCCTATGCCTGGTTTGCGCCTTAATTATGGTGACTGTGAGTTTGCTTACCCCTCCCCCTTCAGCCGAAAAAACCGTAGGCTACACCTGGGAAAACTCTATGTACACCAATGAAACCAAAGAATTGGCCGCTTTACCTTGGTATTTGAACTTCCGGTACCAGGCTATTATACTCCTCATCATTACCGCGTATGTGGTGATTTCTTTCTGGTAAAAGACATGCAGAAACGTTCAGCCGGGCTCTGAAAATGAGGGCCCGGCTTTTTTATGAGCAAGAGATGAGATGAGAAAAGAAAAAGGGTGTAAGGATTTATTCTTAGAAACTGTTTAAAATCCTGGGGCTTCCCCGCGCTGAGATAGAATGTTTTACACTGGAAAATATGTACCAGCGCGGGTCGGGCTGTCACTACTCGCCTACCCCCGCGCCAGGCAGCGGCGGGCTCAAACAGGCCGTTCCATCCCTAAGCCAAAAAGAATCATAAAGCATGGTGTGCCGCGATTAAATAATGCCGGCTTCCCTAGTGAATGTATCCATCCATTCTTCGGGCATTTCATCGATGGTATGCCTTAGTTTTTCGGCCCAGAGATGGGCTACTTGTCCTAAGTCTCCCAGGCCAAAACGGTGTTCATACATTTGGTAAGAATCACGTTTATAAAGCACAACATCAATAGGATACCCCACGTCACTGGCACTCACCCGGGTAGAGTCGAAAGACAAAAACCCTGTTTTGAAAGCAAAACGAAGATCAGAATCGTAATTGAGCGTTCTATTTAAGATGGGTTTTCCGTAGCCGGAGTTTCCTATAATGGTAAAAGGTGTATTTTCCCCTACCTCAATCCAATTCCCTTCGGGGTATAGAAGAAATAATTTATGTTCGTCATCATTTTCTAATTGCCCCCCTACAATGGAAAACAAATTAAAAATCAAGCCCGAGGCGTTTAGGTAACTTTTATCTTCGCTGGCCACCCGCCGTAGTTGTTGCCCAAACATATTGACGGCTTTGTACATTTTATCAAACTCAAAGGCCGGAGCTTCTACCAATTCTTCAAAATAAGTGACCGCCTTATCTCGTACAGATCGTAAACCAGAAGTCATCAGAAAAAGGCAGTTTTTTCCCTTATGGTGGACAGATACCTTCTTGGAGGTAGTAGTTTCTACTCCGGAGGTAATTCGGGTGTCGGCAATAGCTACCAAACCCGAACGGACTTTAATTCCTAAACAATAGGTCATGCAATTTGAAAAAATGAGGGTTAAACGAAGCCCAAAAATAGCTTACTGTGGTGTCATCTTACTATGAAAATTCGTTTTTTTTTTCTGAATGGAAATCCAATAATTCGGAGACGTTTTACTAGTCTTTTGGAGAGCTCCTTTAAAAGGCCGGCAATCTAGATAATCACGGCCGTGAGCGATCTTGATATAATTGGTATCTTCCCGGAGTTGATTGACTGGGTCAAAGCCCCGCCAACCCAAAAACGGGATAAATGCTTCTACCCAGGCGTGTAACTGCGCCCCCTCGGTGATCTTTTCGGCGTGTAAATAGCCGGAAACATACCTTGCCGGGATATTTTGCAAACGGAGAATTGCGATCATCAAATGGCTAAAATCCTGACAAAGTCCTGTTTGATGGCTGAGCACTTCGTGCGCGCTAAGCGCTTGGCTGGCCGTTTCTAAGGACAAGTCATATTGAATATGCTCCGCTAGGAGTTGGTTTAAACGACTCACATAGGTTCCCACCGACTCTTCGGACTCATTTCTAAGCCAAACCGGATTTAACTCGTCTTTATGTAATTTGGTCAGGGGAGTAGTCTGCAAAAAAAGGTGGTGCTGTATATAAAAATTATAATCTTCTAGGTGCTTATTTTCTTCCTTGATGCTCCGGTCGCTCCGTACATTTAATTCGGGAGGACTTTTTAATACCCAAGCCTTGAGTTGGATTTGAAATTTTTTGAAAGACCGCTGTGTACGTACATGAAGAGTCTCAAAATTATATTTATTGTTACTCAGAAAGGAGGGACCTTCTAGGCTATGAGAAAATTCAAGGGTCTGTAAGTCTTGGCTGTCTGACTTACAAGGTAGAACGGTCAACTCGAAGTGACCTTCTTCTACGGGAGAATCAAACTGATTCTGGGTGTGGTACTCGACCAAATAAGCTTGCATATGCCTCGAAGATTAAATTTTCATGTATTCCTTTTCTAGTAGCGTATGCGCTTTGATTATCTTCTCTTGGGTATCGCTGAGGAACTCCTGCAAATTATCACAAAATTCAGAATATTCTAAAAACTTGTAATGATTTGCCATTTTTGAGATGTAGAATTCCGGACTATCAAAAGGAAATGCTTTACGCTGGCTAATATAAAGAACGTATTGATTGACTTTTTCCATGTTATACGCTACCGAGCGAGGAAAGGTATCATGGGTAAGCAAAAACTCACAAATACTTTGTTCATTGGGAGAAGCCTTGTAATACCGGAAGCTCATATCAAAGGCTTCTAGTACTTTTAGGGTGATTGTCCATTGATAATTTTCAATAGGGTGGTTGGGCTTGCCAAAAGTCAGGGAGGAGATATCATAGAGCTTATTACTCAAAATACGGGTAATTTGAGCGGCCCTTTCCAAGTGTATCCCCATTTGTATTAAGGCAAAAACATCATCATGGATAAGGGTATCGTGTACATGCGCCCGGATATTGGCACAATGTTGCAAGGCCTGGATACAAAAATCGTATAAGCCCCGGGTTTTGAATACTTCTACGGGATAGGTTCGGACAAAGTGGTAATATTTGTTAATAGATTCCCACAGCTCGGTCGAGATGGTGTTTCGTATTCCTCGGGCATTTTCCCTTCCATTCCGGACGGAAGAGTGTAAGGAAGACGCACTTTCAGGGTCCAGGACTGCTTTAAACAACACGTCTTCTTCTTGCAATTCCTCCTCCGGCTCGTATTCTAAGCCTACCATATTGGCAATAGACCGTAATACGAACATTTTATTCTGGCTCATCGGGGCATCCAGGGTGGAAAAGTACTGCACATTTACATAGCGCGCCAGATGTTCGGAACGTTCCACGTAACGCCCGGCCCAATACAGAGAATTGGCAACTCTTGATAACATAGGTTTTTAACTTTCAACAATCCATGTGTCTTTGGAGCCTCCCCCTTGGGAAGAATTTACGATGAGGCTACCTTTTTTTAAGGCTACTCGAGATAGCCCTCCCTGAAGTATAAAAGATTTATCTTTCCCTAATAAGGTAAACGCCCTAAGGTCAATATGCCGGGGTTCAAATTGCTTTTCCTCTTCCATATAAGTAGCGTGAACCGTAAGCATCATGACCGGTTGCGCAATAAAACCCCGGGGATTATCTTTTACTTTGTCTTTAAGTTCTGCTAACTCTTCTTTGCTTAATTTGGGGCCAATACTTACTCCATACCCTCCGGCACCATCCACCGGTTTTACCACCAATTCATCTAAATGCTCTAAGACATACTTCAAATCATCTTCTCGCTCACAGAGGTAGGTAGGTACATTTTTGAGTATAGGTTCTTCCCCGAGATAATATCGTATAATATCAGGTACATACGCATAGATCGCTTTATCGTCTGAAACCCCAGTGCCCGGGGCATTGGCAAGGGTCACATTTCCGGCTCGATAGGCCGACATCAAGCCAGGTATGCCTAATAAGGACTCTGGATTAAAAACCAAGGGGTCGAGAAAATTTTCATCTACCCGTCGATATATAACATCAACTCGTTGGGGGCCATAAATTGTTTTGAGGTAGACAAAGTTTTGATCTACAAATAAATCCCGGCCTTCCACCAACTCGATTCCCATAGACTGGGCCAGGAAAGAATGTTCATAATAAGCCGAGTTATAAATCCCTGGAGTCAACACGATACAGTTAGGACGTCCTTCTGCGGCGGGGGCAACCGTTTTAAGTACGCTTAATAGCTCCTGGGGATATTCACTAACCGTACGCACTTGGGAGTTTTGAAACACCTGGGACAGGGTCCGCTTCATCGCTACCCGGTTAGACAGGACATAACTCACTCCGGAGGGCACCCGCATATTATCTTCTAAAACATAGAATTCATTATCGAGATGCCGTATAAGATCTGTACCACAAATATGACAATATACATCTCCTACGGGTTGCACCCCAATCATTTCTTCACAATAACCCGAACTAGAAAAAACCAGGTCGGCCGGTACTATTTTATCTTTTAGGATTTTCCGGTCGGTGTAAATATCCCGGACAAATTCGTTTAAAGCCCGGTTACGCTGGATAATGCCCAGCTCGAGGGTGTTCCATTGGGAGGTAGGGATAATACGTGGGAATAAATCAAAAGGAAAAATACGCTCATTGGGTTGATTGTCGGAGTAGACCGAATATGTAATCCCTTGGTTTAGGAAGGAGATTTTGGCGTACTCATTGAGGAGTTGAAAGTCTTCGGGGTTTAACTTCTTAAAATAATCGTATACATCTTGATAATAGGCCTGAGCTTTATCATACTCTTGGAACACCTCATCTAATATAGACTCATTCAAGTAGTAATTGTTGAAGATGTCATTCCCTTCTTCCATAAGGATTTGTTTGTACGTATTTGAATTCCTATTCTATTGATTCTTAAGGTAAATGTTTTAGGTGGAGTGGGCCAAGGAAAATAGATTTCTCTTTGATTATTCCCGGGTTTTCATCACTAACCTGAAGAATTCCAACACAATATTACACTATTTAAATATAGCAACTTATTGAAATAGTATTTTATATAATATGGTGTAATTTATTTTATATTTTGCATCAAACTCAAACAAACTAATAAAGTATGGCAACCCGAATTGCTATTCAGCATCACACCGAATACCAGTATGACCGTTCAGTATCCTTGTCACCCCAAATAATACGACTTCGGCCAGCTCCCCATTGTCGGATGCCTATACAAAGCTACTCTTTGAAGATTCAACCCGAACCTCATTTTATCAATTGGCATCAAGACCCCTTTGGCAATTACTTAGCCCGGGTCATCTTTCCCAAAAAAGTAAATCATTTTGCAATTGATGTAGAGGTATTGGTAGATATGAAGGTCATCAATCCCTTTGACTTCTTCTTAGAAGATTATGCCGATAAATACCCTTATACATATCCCGATCAGTTAAAGAAGGAACTCTTACCTTACTTCGAGCATCCGGAGCCCGGCCCCCTGGTGCAAGCCTGGATGGAAAAACTAGTTCCTTACCAAAATATTCGTACTGTTGACTTCTTGGTAGCTCTCATTCACATGCTGTACGAGGATATTCAGTACACCCTCCGTATGGAGCCTGGTATACAAGACCCCGAAGTAACCCTTGAGAAAGCCCTAGGCTCTTGTCGGGATTCCGGATGGCTCTTGGTCCAAATCTTACGGAATTGTGGCCTAGCTGCCCGCTTTGTATCAGGCTATCTCATTCAGTTAAAGCCCGATCAAAAACCTATCGATGGTCCGATTGGCCCGAGCGAAGACTTTACCGATTTACACGCCTGGGCCGAAGTGTACATACCAGGGGCTGGTTGGGTCGGTTTAGATCCCACGTCCGGGCTTTTTGCCGGAGAAGGCCATATCCCCTTAGCCTGTACTCCAGATCCGGTGAGTGCAGCTCCAGTGAGTGGGGCCAGTGATCCTTGCGAAGTAACCCTCGACTATGCCAATCAGATCACTCGGGTACACGAAGATCCCCGGGTTAGCAAGCCCTATTTGGATGAGCAATGGGAAGCGATCCTAGCCTTAGGAGACCAAATTGAGGAAGAACTTAAAAATGGCGATGTCCGGCTTACCATGGGTGGGGAGCCCACCTTCGTATCGGTAGATGATATGGAATCTCCTCAATGGAATAGCGCCGCCGATGGAGATGACAAACGAAACAAAGCCAACGCCCTAGTGCAGGCCCTAAAACACAATTTTGGCTCCCGAGGCTTTGTCCACTATGGGCAAGGCAAGTGGTATCCGGGGGAAGCGCTCCCTCGTTGGCAATACGCACTCTACTGGAGAAAAGATGGCCAGCCGATGTGGCACAAACCTGAACTCTTGGCCGATATGAACCAGGATTATGGCTTTGACCACTCCCACGCTGAGTTGTTTATGGAAGAGTTAGCCCGTTTTTTACAATTAAACCCCAAGAATGCCCAGCCCGCCTATGAGGATGTTTTTTACTTCCTTTGGGAAGAACAGCAACTGCCCATCAATGTGGACCCCTTGGAGGTTAACCTACGGGACAGCCTAGAAAGAAGGACCTTATCTGAGCACCTCAAAACGGGAATGAACAACCCCAAAGGCTTTGTCTTACCCTTGCAATGGAATTATTACAAGCAATGTTGGTTAAGTTGTGCCTGGGAGTTCTCTCGCAAACACATGTTCCTAACTCCGGGCAATTCGCCCTTAGGATTGCGTTTGCCCTTAGATGCCCTACCCTACCAGGTTCCCTCCCAAAGACAGCACCGGGCCGAACGGAGCCCTTTCGAAGAACGGGGTGCCCTAGCCGATTATATCGATGCCGTGCGGGAACGCTACTCTCAAAAACCTCAAGAGGAAATCCCCAGTGAGTTGGCCAAGCCTCGTGAATATGTATGGGCCGAAGATGAAGAGATCAAACCCAATGACCCCTTTGCCCAACCAGAGGAAGAAACAGATGATTTTGAACCTACTTTCCGGGTGTTTACCATCAAAACGGCCCTTTGTATAGAGTCCCGTCAAGGTAGATTATACATTTTTATGCCTCCTTGCGATCACCTTGAGCACTACTTAGATTTGTTGGCTGCTATTGAAGCTACCGCCGAAAAGCTCCAAATGCCCGTTATTTTGGAGGGATATGCCCCTCCCTATGATCCTCGAGTAGAAAAAATGATAGTCTCCCCTGATCCGGGCGTAATTGAAGTCAATGTACATCCGGCTCACAATTGGCAAGAAGTTTTGCGTACCTACGACACCCTCTTCGATGCCGCCAAGAGCTGTCGACTAGGCTCAGAAAAATTTATGGTAGATGGCAAACATATGGGCACTGGGGGAGGGAACCACATTACCCTCGGAGGTGCGACCTCTTCGGATAGCCCATTGCTCCGACGCCCTGATTTGCTCCGAAGCCTCATTGCTTACTGGCAAAACCATCCCGGCTTATCCTATCTGTTTTCCTCGACTTTTGTAGGGCCTACCAGTCAAGCGCCCCGGGTAGACGAAGGCCGCATGGAAATGTTGTATGAATTAGAAATAGCTTTCCAGCAAATTCCTGACCCAGAATCGGGGCAAAGCACCCCCTATTGGCTCGTAGACCGCATCTTCCGAAACCTCTTGGTAGACCTCACCGGAAATACCCACCGGGCCGAATTTTGCATTGACAAGCTTTACCGACCCGATTCCAGCTCGGGCCGGCTCGGAATTTTGGAACTCCGGGCTTTTGATATGCCCCCTAGTAAAGAAATGTGCCTGGTACAACTTTTACTCATCCGAAACCTGGTGGCTTGGTTTTGGAAAACTCCCTACCGCAATATGCCGGTACGTTGGGGTACCGAACTACACGATCGGTTTTTACTCCATCACTATGTACAAGCCGATATGCAAGATGTTTGTCATCAATTGCAACTGGCCGGGTATCCCTTTGATGCAGATTGGCTGGAACCCTTCTTGGAATTTCGGTTTCCACTTCTGGGTAAGCTCCAAGTAGAAAATATCGAGCTCTTGATCCGTTCGGCCATTGAGCCCTGGAATGTATTGGGAGAAGAAATGAGCAATACCGGAACCGCGCGATTTGTGGATTCTTCTCTGGAACGGGTGGAGGTTAAAATCCGAGGAATCCATTCCGACCGCTATATTTTGCTATGTAATGGCTACCGAGTTCCCTTACGACCCACGGGCACGCAGGGAGAATACGTGGCCGGAATCCGCTATAAAGCCTGGGCTCCTCCCTCGGCCTTGCACCCTACCTTACCCGTTGATGTACCCTTGGTATTTGATATTTTTGATACCTGGAATGGACGCTCGATGGGTGGTTGTACTTACTTTGTATCCCATCCGGGAGGGCGTTTTTATGACAATTATCCGGTTAATAGTTACGCCGCCGAATCGCGTCGGGAGAGCCGCTTCTGGGGCTACGGGCATACGCAGGGAGCTTACCGGCCCGATCAAGCACCCCTAGATCAATGGGTGCCCGGTAAGCCTAAGCGTTTTGTTCAAAATCACGAAGCCCCTTCGGCATCGGTGTTTATCCCGCGAGAGATCCCGGTTAACCCGGAATATCCGCATACCCTGGACCTACGTAAAATGAAGCGTTTTTAACTAGACAGGATTTCCGCTCGGCTTAGGGATGGAGCGGCCTGTTTGAGCTCGTGTAGGCCTAGCGGGGAAAGGCAGCGAGTAGCGAGAGCCCGACCCGCGCCCTTAACAATGGGTTTCATTTGGCAGCTTCTGTCATCGCGCGGGGAAGCCCCAAAAGAAATAAGTCAATTATTCTAACTATGTCTGCCAGCTTACAAAAACATGGAGACCGTATTTGTTATTATAGCAGAACATAACAAAAAAACAAGCCATGACAAGTAAATCCGTAGCAATTTTTGGGGGAGGATGTTTTTGGTGCATTGAGGCCATCATCCAGCGCTTTCAAGGAGTCGAAAAAGTAGAGTCGGGTTACGCAGGGGGGCAAATTGCCAAGCCCACTTACCGAGAGGTATGCTCAGGGCGCACAGGTCACGCCGAAGTAGTAAAAGTGACCTTTGACCCAGAAGTACTATCGTATGAAGACCTGCTTTGGATCTTTATGGTAAGCCACGACCCCACTACACTCAACCGACAGGGTGGCGATTCGGGTACCCAGTACCGCTCGATTATCATGTACCTAAATGAGGAACAAAAATCGATTGCCCAGCAAATCCTGGAAAACTTAAAAACCAAGTTTGAAAAGCCTATTGTGACCGAATTGGCGGCCTATACGGGGTTTTATCCGGCTGAAGATTATCATCAAAATTATTATAATAACAACCCGGATGCGGCGTATTGCCAGGTGGTCATCGACCCGAAGATCCGAAAAACCCGGGATCAATTTGCCAAACATCTCAAAGTGGAGAAAGTATAAACACGTAAAGCCCTGTACATCACAGGGCTTTTTTAGGCCCAAGCGGCTTCAAAGAAGGTGTCCAGTTTTTGGGGGTCTAGTTGGCCCCCGCTTCGTACGCTGCTACATAGGTCCAAACCATAGGGGTTTACTTCCTCGATCGCCTGCTTTACGTTTTCTGCTTTGAGCCCACCCGCCAAAAAGATAGGCACCCCCACGGTATCCCGGATCTGTCGGCTAAGCTTCCAATTGTGCACCCGGCCCGTTCCCCCCAGTTGCTTTACTTCCAAATTAGGGTTGCCGCTGTCTAAAAGAATGGCATCTACGTAAGGCGCTACACTTTGCGCTTCCTCCACCGAGCCTTCGTCTAGCACGTGAACCACTTGCACGATCTTGACTGCGGGCAAGGCATCTCGCAAATCCTTATAAGTACCTTCTTGCAGGGCATCTACGATTTGTAAGGTATTGGTACGCGTAACCCGGTGGTGCTGAATAATCTGAGAGGTACGGGTTTCGCTGGTAAGTAAAAAAGTGGCCACAGGAGGGGGCACACTCCGGGTAATTTCCCGGATTATTTGGTCACTAATCACCCCAGGGCCACTGGGCATCTTCCCCACCAAGCCTAATGCAGAAGCTCCTTGATCGGTGGCTAGTTTTGCTTCCTCGACGGTACTGATACAACAAATCTTAATTCTCGGCTTCATTGTTTTTTTACTCAAGTATATTGATTCTACCGGGGATATGCAATCGAGTTCCCGGCTTTTTGGGGCTGCCCCCGGCGATGGCGTTTAATTGTCTTTTTTGAAAGCAAGTGCCGCCGGGGTCGGGCTATCACTACTCGCTGCCTTTCCCCGCTAAGGCCGGCACGAGCTCAAACAGGCCGTTCTATCCCTCAGCCAATTTTGGGATGCAGGCCTTATCCTGTTTCCCTTGGGTATTTACTAGCCACAAGTCCACTAAAGCCAGGCACTTTTGGTGTTTTTTTTTACAAAAGCTTATGCTTGTTACTACATGAGGGTTTATCCCTATTTTTTATTGTAAAAATTTCTTTTTTTGGCCTAGTTTATAGTTAACACAAATCAGCTACAATTCTTACAAGTTAATACTATGGAAACATTGCATGCGGACATAGTTGGCCTTCAAAATAAGTTAAAAGATCATAAGATGGTTTTTGATACCATCTTAGAATATACTTTGGCCGGTTATTGGGACTGGATGATTCAGGAAAATACCGAATACCTCAGCCCGACTTTCAAGTCTATGTTTGGTTACGCTGACCACGAAATGCCCAATACGCCCGAGGCTAGGCAAAAAATCATCCATCCGGAGGACCTGCCCTTGGTGTTTGAGACGTATGATAAACACATACAGAGTAAAGGGAAGATTCCTTATGACAATGAGGTACGCTATTTTCACAAAGATGGCTCCATTGTCTGGGTCTGGTGCCGGGGCAAAGTCATTGAGTGGGATGAGGAGGGAAAACCCATACGTATGGTGGGAAGCCACGTAGATATTACCCCACTTAAAAATTCCCAAGAAGAATTACAGCAACTCAAAAAAGAGCTCGAAAATTACGACCGTCGACTCGCAGCTTCCTCCCATATTAACCAACTGGGTTCCTGGGAGTGGGACTTGGCCACCAATCTAGTAAGCTGGGACGATACTACCTGCCGCCTGTTTAAACTCACCCAGGATGAATTTCAGGGAGATTATGAATCTTGGGTCCAAAGAGTACACCCTGAAGACCTACCCCGGGTCCTTAAAATTCTGGAAGATGTTTTAGAAAATAAAAAACCCACCAGTTATCAAGTCCGTATCCTATGGCCCGATGGAAGCATACGCCACCATGAGTCGACAGCCGTTTTACAACTTGACAAGGAGGGGAAGCCCCGTAAAGTAGTAGGCACCACTTGGGATGCCACCTATGAAAAACAAGCTAAACATCTCGAGAGACAAAAAGCTCTCTTATTAGAAGAGCGCAATAAGGAGCTGGAGCAATTTGTCTATATAGCCTCGCACGATTTACAAGAGCCCATCCGGACGATTATCAATTACTTACAAGTTATCCAAGAAGACTATGCCGATTCGCTAGACCAACATGCGCAAAGGTTCCTAGGCTATATAGGCGAATCTTCCCATAGAATTACCACCCTCATCCAAGACTTGTTGATACATTCCCGCATCGGAAAAAATCAGCCAATAGAGGAAGTGGATTGTGAACAGCTCATCTACGATTTGGAAACCGATATGCAGGCGGCCATTAAGGAACATAAGGCCCGTATCCAGGTCTCCCTCTTACCTAAGATTAAAGTCTATGCTACCGATTTCCGTTTGCTTTTTCAGAACTTGATTAGCAATGCTATCAAGTTCCGGCACCCCAAGCGAATTCCCATCATCCAAATCTCAGCTCGTCAAAAGGCCCAGTCTTGGATGTTTAAAGTACAAGATAACGGAATTGGGATTGCCCCTGAGCATAAAGACAAGATATTTCGCATTTTCCAACGCTTGCACCTTCGTAATGAGTATGAAGGAACAGGCATCGGCTTGGCCCATTGTCAGAAAATTGTGGAAGCGCACGGCGGGAAAATCTGGGTGGAGTCTGCGGTTGGCCAAGGTTCTACATTTTGTTTTACCATTCCCTTTGAGTAAGTATACGTGATAAAATTACGGCTTGTCAACAAAACGTGAGAAAACCAAGAATCTATAAAAAGGCTTCTAAGCCAATTGACCACTATGAAAGTCCAATTAATATCAAAGCTTAAGTGCATATTCCTGGTAGATGATGACCCGCATTCTAACTTTTTTAACGAGCGTGCCCTTAAAAAAGCCGATTGCGTGGAGGAAATCAAAATCTACCAAGATGCCTCCTCGGCCTTAGATTATTTTCAAAACTCCAAGGCAGATACGTTTATCCGCCCAGAATTTCTTTTTCTGGATATAAATATGCCAGGCATGAACGGCTGGGAGTTTTTGGAGGCCTACAAAAAGCTAGACGAAGAGACCAAAGCTCGGGTTGTTATTGTAATGCTCACAACCTCCTTGTCTCCTGCTGACCGGGAAAAAGCCAAATCGATGGAAGTGATCCAAGAGTTCAACAATAAACCCCTAAGCCAAGAAGGCGTTTTGGAAATCATTCAAAAACACTTTCCGCATCTAGTCTCCTGAGGTAAGCGCTTGCCTAGCATATCTGTCGAGAGAGCCTATAAGGGCCAAAGACCTTACCTTGGTAAGAAAGGCTTTGGTATTATGGGCTATACGTGTAGAATACACCCCTAAACAATCCGTATAATATCCCAAATGAGTTAATCAGGATTTTTTGGAGTGTGTCAAGATTCAGAAACTCCTGCTTATCATGTTTGGTACACATCGCTCAAATCAATACAAAGCACAGATTATCATGAGTAAGCTCGACTGCGTTTTATTAATAGACGACGATCCGCATTCTAATTTTTTTAATGAGTGGACGCTCAAAAAGACCCAAAGCGTCGAAAAAATAGTATCCGTACACAGTGCCCACGAGGCACTCATGTATTTAAGTTCTGTCGGCCATGAACTGAATCCCTTGCCCAATCTTATATTTCTGGATACCTATATGCCCGCTATGAGTGGCTGGGATTTTTTGGATGCTTTTCAAAAAGAAAAAATCCCTGGTAAGGAAGATATCATCATAGTCATGCTCACGACCTCTATGAACCCCTTTGATCAGGAAAGAGCCAAGTCCTATCCGGCTATCAAGGAATATATCATCAAGCCTTTACAGAAGGATACTATTTGGGGTATTCTAAACCAATACTTTGCTGGAAAATTATACTAATTTACTCAAAACGGATATAATCGATTTCTAAACGGAAAGGCCCTGCTTTTTTCTCGCCCGTGATGAACCCTAGGCGGAGTACCCGGCTCAAATCTTCTTCAGATAAAGTATAATTGAGGGGGCGCCCTAGTTGAAAGGCTGGGATTTCCCTTAAACTGAATTCGGATACTTGCCAAGCGGAGGTATTTTTGGCCAAGCGGGCTTTGAAATTGGGCCGGTAAAATTGGGTGCTGGTCGCCAAGGTAAAATCACAGGCAATCCCTTGGCTTTTATAGCGGATGATAACCTTCTGGTAAGCCGAAAGGTCCATGTTTTGCACGGGGCTCCGATACGAGCTAAAGCCCCCATTGTTTTCCAAGGAGACCTTGCCCTCAAAGATGACCGAGTTTTCTGCCAGCCTTACTTCTCCCTGGGATAGTCCCCCCATAACACCATCGTTGACTACTCGCCAGGAGTTTGCACCATTCTTTGTTCCAAAATTGATCATTTTTACTTGAGTGCCTATATTCAAAAAAATGAAGAAGGCCGCGTAGAAGTATACATTCATGCTTGTCGGATTAATAGTAAAATAATTGGCATATATACGAGTCAGACAAGCGCATTGGATTGACTGTCGTATTTTAAACGGGATGCCAATCAAATTCTGGGGCTTGCCCGCGCTAGGGAAGCGATTACCAACCTGCCTAAGGATTGCCGCGCGGGCCGGGCTTTCGCTACTCGCTGCCTCTCCCCGCAGGCCTGCACGAGCTCAAACAGGCCGCTCTATCCCTAAGCCTTCTTAGGAGGGGAGAATGAGGAAGCCTGCTCTTGATCTCTTGCATTAATCTCGGTTTATAACAATAAGCCTAAGCAGCTTCGGGGAACGGAAAGAGCTTCATGCCCCCTAAAAAAATGCGGCCACTAGGTCTTTGTGGCCGCATAATGCTTGTGTTCTGAATAGACCCGGTTTCCGAATCCCGGCACTTGGCCCTAAACCTCTGTTCTTAGTTGATGTCTTCGTTCTTTTTTAACTTCTCAATGGCGCCTTGGATATTTTGTTTGTTGGGCTCATTGGGAGCATTGTTCAAAGCCATTTCGGCGTGTTTGAGGGCTTTTTTATAGTCTCCATTGGCCGAGTAGCCCCGGGCCAGGCCTAAATGTACCGGCCAAGTATTAGGATTTTGCTTGGCATTGTACTCAAATACTTCCAAAGCCTTGGCTTTTTGATCCATATTGATCAGTTGGCGACCGTATTGGTGGATTTGTAGTACACTGGCCATGGGTAGGGCCTCGTCCATCACTTGGTAGGCTTCGTCCATACGGCCCAGGCGCATCAATACCTGGGCTTTGGTGGAGAGGGTGCTAAAGTTTTTATTACCAACATTGGGGTTGTTAACGGCTTGGTCGGCCCACTCGAGCCCTTTTTCTAATTTATAATTTTGCTGGACAGTATATCCGGCCGCCGTTGACCAAGATTGCCATAAGAAACCGGTACTGCTCCGAAGCTCTTCTTCCATACTCGCAATGACCAAATCTTGGGTATTGGTAGAGATGGTCATCGGGATGGCTTTCTTTTCCCAAAGTAAGGACAAAACGGCTTTTTCGGTCGTAACTTCAGTGAAAGCAAAGCTAAGCATCTCCGTATGAGGATTGTCTTTCCATTGCACATCTACCCGGAGGGCATCTTCGGCTGGGTCGTAAAAATAGCTACCCCAGGAACTGGTGTTTTTGGAAAAAATCACCGTGACCTTTCCCGATTCTTCTACGGCCATATGTAATCCATAGGCCCCAGCGGCCAAGTTTTTTCCTTCTACTTGCACATCTTTACTGAAACGTACGATGGTGTTTTCATTGGCTCCAGCTCGCCAAGGAGCGGCGGTAGAGGTACCAAAACCGAAATTGTTGTAGCCATAAGGGACAATGTTGCTCCCCCAAATCTCCCGGTCACGTACCGAAGGGCGGCTATACTCTACTTCTACATCGGTGATCCCGATGCGTTGCATGACTTTGGCCAAGGGGCTTGCCTGGGGCGTCGTTAACTGAGCGAACACCGAAGTGCTCAAACCCAAGCATAAGGTCAAGATCAAATACATTTGTTGCGTAATCTTTTTCATCTGCGATTATATGAGTTTGATTTAAAGCCTAAGCTTAGGGAAAGTGTATAAAGGAGTGAAGTTTCGGCAGGTCATTTAACACGAATTTAACAGAGATTTGCCCAGAAGGATGTTGAGGTACAGTCGCCCCAATTACGTCGCGTCTCTTGGTTTTCAGCGCCCTTAGCTGTTCTTTGGCTGAGGGATAGAGCGGCCTGTTTGAGCTCGTGTGGGCCCTGGCGGGGAAAGGCAGCGAGTAGCGAAAGCCCGACCCCGGCGGCACCTTCTGGCAAAAAGCAAAAGGCTGTAATCGCCGGGGGCAGCCCCAAATTTGCTTATTTTTTCCGGAAATAGATGCGGATGGGTACTCCTTCAAAACCAAAGTGCTTGCGGATTCTATTTTCTAAAAACTGGGTATACGGCGCTTTGATGTACTGGGGCAGGTTGCAAAAAAAGGCAAATACCGGTTTGTTGCCGGGTAATTGGGTGATGTACTTAATGCGGATGTATTTGCCTTTGGTGGCTGGTGGGGGTTTGCGCTCAATCTCCCGGAGCATGACTTCATTGAGCTGGGAGGTAGGCACGCGTTTGGCCCGGGACTCGTAGATCTCCATGGCCTTCTCGACCGCCTGGAAAATACGCTGTTTTTTGACCATGGAAGTAAATAAAACGGGCACATAAGTCATGGGAGCGATCTTTTCCTGAATTTCCAGTTCGAATTCCCGGGCGGTGTGGGTATCCTTTTCAATCAGGTCCCATTTGTTAACGAGTATCAAAATACCTTTCCCGAAGCGGGCAGCTTGGCCCAATATATTCATGTCTTGCGACTCAAGTCCGCGGGTCGCGTCCAGGATGATGATGCAGACGTCGGCATTTTCCAGGGCCCGCAAGGAACGGATGACCGAATAAAACTCAATACTGTCTTTAATTTTGCCCTTCTTCCGGATTCCGGCCGTATCCACGAGCACAAATTCTTTCCCGTAGGCTTTGTACAGGGTGTGAATCGCATCCCGGGTGGTGCCGGCGATGTCGGTCACGATGCTCCGCTCTTTGCCCAGCAGGCAATTCAAAAAGGAAGATTTACCCACATTGGGCCGTCCTAAGATGGCCAGTTTGGGGATGCCTTCGTAGGGATCCTCGGGGGCATCGCTTTGAAAATGGCTAACCACTTTATCCAGGAGGTCGCCGGTGCCGCTACCATTGATGGCCGAAAGGGGATATACTTCGCCCAGGCCCAATTCGTAAAACTCGTGGGCCATCCAGGTTTTGTTGGGTTCGTCTACTTTATTGGCCAGGAGGTAGGCGGGCTTTTTACTGCGCCGAATTACTTGGGCGAAGTCTTTATCGAGATTGGTAAGCCCAGCCGCACTATCCACCAGAAACAGCACGACCGAGGCTTCCTCAATAGAAATTTCTACTTGCTCACGAATGGCCCCTTCAAAAACGTCGTCGGAACCTACGACGTAACCGCCCGTATCGATGACCGTAAAATGAAAGCCTGCCCACTCGGCCTGCCCATAAATCCGGTCGCGGGTCACTCCGCTGACATTGTCCATAATAGAATCCCGGCTCTCTGTCAGGCGGTTGAAGAGGGTAGATTTGCCGACATTGGGCCGGCCGACGATGGCGACGATATTTGCCATAATTTTAGAAGTGAGAGGAGAGAAGAGAGAACAGGGACTAAGCCATCTGCTACCAAAGCCACTTTAATCTATGATTGGCCCTAAACATGGCCCTTTCTTCAACCTCGATTTTACAATTATTTTAATTAAAAAAAACTTCATTTTTTGGAACCGGTAGCGGAGAACCGGGAGGCGGGATGCTTGAGACAAGCCCAATTTCTCATCGTTTTTTCGCATTCTCTCCTCTCACTTCTCTGTTCTCGCTTCTTACTGCATGTACCCAAAACGGCGTAATTTACGTTCTTGTTGGCGCCAGTCGGGTTCCACTTTGACGTGGGTTTCTAAGAACACTTTTTGGCCAAAAAAGGCTTCCAGGTCTTTACGGGCTTCCACGCCTACTTTTTTGAGGGCTTCTCCTCCTTTGCCGATGAGGATGCCTTTTTGGCTTTTGCGTTCTACCATGATTTCGGCCCGGATCACGATGATCTCTTCTTTTTCTTTAAACTCGCTGATGACCACCTCGCTTGAGTAGGGGATTTCCTGTTTATAATTGGTAAAAATCTTTTCCCGGACGATTTCGGAGGCGAAGAAACGGGCCGGTTTGTCTGTCCACTCATCTTTGGGGAAGTAGGGTGGGTGTTCGGGCAAATGCTCGCGGATGGCTTCTAAGACGGTATCGGTATGCGTTCCTTCCAGGGCCGAAATGGGGAAGATTTGTTCGTCGGAGAAGTGTTCTAGCCACATGGCTTTTTTGTCACGGAGCCGGTCTTCATTGGCTTGGTCGATTTTATTCAAGAGCAGAAAAATGGGTACTTCCAAATTTCTCAAGCGCTCGCGGAGTTCTTCGTCCACGTGTTTTTCCCCAATCTCGCTGACCCATAAGACGATGTCGGCATCTTCCAGGGAATTGCTTACCCAACGCATCATGGACTTATGTAGTTCGTATTGGGGGGTAATAATCCCGGGGGTATCTGAGTAGACAATTTGGTAATCTTCTCCATTGATGATGCCCATAATGCGGTGGCGGGTGGTTTGGGCTTTGGGGGTGATGATGGAAAACTTTTCGCCCATGATGCGGTTCATCAGGGTCGACTTGCCGACATTGGGTTTGCCGATGATATTCACAAAGCCGGCCTTGTGGGGGCTGGCGGGGGCATTTGCTGGATTTTCCATCTCGTTTTTCAATTATTTTTCAAAGGTACTTGTTTTTTTCGAGATTTCCTTCTATATTTGCCATCCAATTAAATCGCGGGGTAGAGCAGTTGGTAGCTCGTCGGGCTCATAACCCGGAGGTCGCAGGTTCGAGTCCTGCCTCCGCTACTAAGACGAGAAGGTAGCACCCGTTCGTGAACAGCCAGTTTGAAAAGACTGGCTGTTTTTTTTTGACCTTGGATGAGAATCCTGATGGGGTGTTTGATTTCGTAAAAGTATAGACGGAAGTTATACACTTCTTAGAATTGTACCCCCATTTGCGCTTGGTGGCTAGGCTTGTGAGGGGAGGACGGGCCGCCGTGCAGTAGCTAAGTTTGGCCGTACTCCTTATTTGTAGCCAAACCTGGCTTAGGGATGGGCGCCCGAATGGGGTGAGACCGCCGCTGGCTG
>CAWUIO010000066.1:0-37484 GCA_963922455.1 uncultured Microscillaceae bacterium | reverse complement strand
CGAGCCGGCCCGCGCACATCCAGCGGCGGTCTCGGCCCGTACGGGCGCCTATCCCTAAGCCAAGCAAGAAGAGAGAATAGAGACAAGAGACCCCTTGCTTGGTTCACTCTCCCTTTTCTCTCTCTTCCCTCTTCTCTATTCTCTGCTCTCATAAGGCTTAGGGATAGAGCGGCCTGTCTGAGCTCGCCGCTGGTATGCGCGCGGGCCAGCGAGTAGCGAAAGCCCGGCCCGCGCCAGTAGATTGGTACTATTCAAAACATCATAAAAATAAGCGCGGGCAAGCCCCAAAACGGGTTTTCGGACATAAAATATTACAAGAATGAAGAAACTAAGCAAACAAATCTGAAGTAATGTTTGGTGCGAAAATGCGGCATCCTTCCCGAGAAGTAAAAGTATATAACACTAAGTAAGTAGATTATCCCAGCCAGCGTCCATGAATTCATGACGCACTAGTATTTATCATCATTTATCAACAAGCTTTATTTTTAAAAGATATGAAACCAACTATTTTAATTGTAGAAGATAACGAAATGATGCTCACTTTTTTGGACTCCTACTTGAGCGCCAAATACCGGGTCATCACCAAGAACAATGGCCTTAGTGCCCTTAGCTGGTTAGAAAGTGGAAATTTGGTAGACTTGATCATCTCGGACGTTAACATGCCCGATTTGTCGGGTTTTGAAATGTTAGAAGGTATCCGATCGAGCAGTTTTCACAAGAAAATACCGGTGATTATGCTCTCGGCCAAAGAAAAAAGCCAAGATCGTATCCGTAGCCTTAAATTGGGAGCCAATGATTATATCACGAAGCCTTTCAATCCGGAAGAACTGGAAGTTTTAATTGAGAAGAACTTAAGTCTGTTTGCTTAAGCGCTAGGTATAATTTTTCATTTTTCAACCTTAATTAGCTTCCGCAATGGAGCACCCAACAAAACATATTATACTGCTTGTATCTCGCAGCGAAGGCTTACGCTACACGTTGGAGAGAAGCCTGGAAGACAAGTATTTTTTGTTCTCCTTTAGTTCCTGGCCCGATGCCTGGCAATGGCTGGAAAATAACAACTATGCCGTTGATCTTATTTTGGCCGAAGTATCCCCCAACCGGACAGAAAGTCTTACCTATCTTCAAAAGACCCGTAAGATGTTTCCTGCCAGCGAATTACCTTTTGTATTGTATTGCTCCCAGGTCAAGGAACGCTTGATCCATCAAGCCCGGCGTATGGGCGCCAATGATGTGTATTTTTCCCCCTTAGATGTAGGCCGGATTGGCAAGCGTCTTGCCATCCTTAGCAAATTAAGGAAGAATAGTCGACAAGAGCGCTTGGCCAAAGTGAAAGAAAGTTGGAAGCCCAATATATTAAAAAGAGCTTTTGATATTGCTGCCTCGGGTGGGGCGCTTTTGGTGCTTTCCCCCCTTTTATTGCTTGTCGCCTTATTGATCAAGTTAGATTCTAAAGGACCGGTTTTTTATTTTTCCAACCGAGTGGGAAGTGGGTATCGGATCTTCAAGCTTATCAAATTTCGCACGATGCGGGTCAATGCCGATCAAATGATCGATAAACTCAAGCATCTAAACATGTACCAAGAAGATGCCGAAGACATTCCCTTAGACAATTGCCAGCAATGCATCCGGTCGGGCAAAACCTGTGCCCCACTACTCTACAATGATGGGCAACTGCTCTGTGAAAAGCAAATGGGAGCCCTTAAAGAAAATCAGGCCAAAGGTACCTTCGTCAAGTTTAAAAACGACCCCCGAATAACGCCATTGGGCAGTTTTTTACGCAAATCCAGCATTGACGAGCTACCCCAGTTGATCAATATTTTCCGAGGAGATATGTCTTTGGTAGGCAACCGGCCGCTTCCCTTGTACGAAGCGGAACAATTGACCACCGATGAAGCTTTGCAACGTTTTATGGCCCCGGCAGGACTAACTGGTTTATGGCAGGTTACCAAACGGGGCAAGGCGAATATGTCCAAAGAAGAGCGAATTGCCCTAGACAATGAATATGCCCAAAAATGGTCTTTTTGGATGGATATGAAAATTATTTTGAGAACATTCCCGGCCCTCTTTCAGTCGGAAAATGTTTAAAAGCCAAGTGTATGCGATATTTATTTTTTTTGCTGGGGGCCAGTATTTTTTTACCACTGGCCCTACATGCCCAGGTTGCCCCTCGCCTGAAGACCCCTCCTATCCCTATTCAGGAAACCTTAAGTCTTTCGGAATCGCTCCCTCCCTTAGACTCCCTGATTGATATTGCGCTAGAAAACTCTCCGGTACTTAGGCAACAAGCATTCACCATCGAGAAAGAAAGGCAGGAGTTTAAAGCCATCAAAAAAAGCTGGATGAACCGTATATCTAGTGATATTGGCTATGCGTATAGCAATAGTTTCAGCAGCCTCTTGCTTAACTCCCCCGATGAAAATGCCTCCTCCAATACCTTCACCCAGGGGGATAACTACCGGGCCGGGATAGTCTTTCGCCTCAATCTCTTTGATGTTTTAGGAAACCGCCATAAGCGCAAAGCGGCCCGACAAGAACTGGAAATTGCCCGCAATCACAGGCAAAGCCTTGAGACTGATATCATTCTCCGGGTCAAAATATTATTTGAAGAGCTTCTTCTGGCCGAAGCGCTTTTCAAGCTTAGCAGTCAAAAAAAACAAGCCCTGTTTGCTCAAAAAGAAATGGCCGAGCGGAGTTTTCGTCACGGCCAAATCAATATAGGCGACTTAGCCCGGGTGACCGAGCTAGCTACCAACTCCGAAGAAAGTTACCTAAAAGCACGTTTGGAGGTAGCAAAAGCCTACAAAACCTTGCTGAGCTTCGTTGGGCTTTCCTCGTAGAGGAGCTTAAAAATTACCCTTAACCAGGAGACATGACTTTTATAGAATTAATACGCCTTCTCCTTAGCAACCTAAAAATTATTTTTTTGGTCCCTATCGTCATGGCTGTCGTTGTGCACCAAAAAACGAAAAACATGCCCAATTCCTATGAGTCCAATACCATGGTTTACACAGGAATTGCTTCGGGTTTTAATATTGAGTCGTCCATGAGTTCCCGAATTGATAAATATTCGGTGAATACGCAATTTGATAATTTGATCAATACAATCAAATCAAAAAACACCTTGCAAGAAGTGGGTTTACGCTTACTAGCCACGCATTTGCTCCTGGACGAACCTGACCCGGACTTTATTGGGCGTCCGGCATTTATTGCCCTAAAGCAATCCGTTTCGGAAAAAGATCGGAAAAAGCTGGTGGTTCAAGGGAATTTTGATTTAACCTTCAAAAAGCTGCAAAAAGCTTTTGAAACGGGCAAACCAGCCATTGTCCAGAAAAGAATCAACGGAGGGCCTTATTATAGTTCAGGCGCTTTATCCTCGGTGAGTGCCAAACGACTCAACAGCAGTGACATGGTGAAGCTTAGCTTCCAAAGCGATGATGCAGCCGTATGCCGCTTGTCCCTAGAAATCCTCCTGGAAGTTTTTATCCGGCGGTACCGGGAAATAAAAGTATCTGAAACGAATGACGTGGTAGAATATTTTCAAGAAGAACTGCGTAAATCCAAGGCCTTCCTAGACGATTCGGAAGCCCGGATGAAACAATTTCGTGAGGATGGCCGCATCTTGAATTACTATGAACAGACCAAGGCGATTGCGGTAAAAAAAGAAGCCATTGCCGATGAATATAAAAAAGCCTTGGGAAGTGTTAAAGCTTCTAAGGCTATTTTGGAAGAGCTTGAATTCAAACTAGGGATTGATCACAAGTTTTTTCTAAAAAACGAAGAGGTGCTCCGCCGCAAAGACAACCTGGCTGAGGTATCCTCTCAGATTGCTCTCATGGAAATCGGAGAAGATAGTACCCGCAACCTGGAAAATCTGAGACGCAAAGCCCGGATTCTTCGGAGTGAGCTTAAACAAGACTTGGTAGACTTGTATACCTTCACCCACTCTACCGAAGGGGTGCCGGTACAACAACTGCTTGAGCAATGGTTGGGTAACTTGATCGGCCAAGAGGTAAACAAAGGTTTGGCCAATGCCCTGCAAGAACGACTCGATGAGATAGACCAGCTCTACGATGAATTTGCCCCTCTTGGCTCCGGCCTCAAAAAATTAGAAAGGGAAATTGGCCTTCGAGAGCGTTCCTACATCCAAATCTTGCACGATTTGAATATGGCCCTCATCCGGCAACAAAATATTCAATTGTCGGCCCAGATTGATGTAGTAGACAAGCCCGACCTAAAATCATTGGGTAATAAACGGATGCTCTTGGTTATCGTCTCCTTCATTGTGGGTTTTATCTTGACCATAGCCGCGGTGATAACCATTGAGATGCTAGACACTACACTCAAAACTCCTGAGAAAGCATCCAGGACCACCAAGCTTGAGTTGATCGGAGCGTTTCCCTTATTGATCAAAAAACACCGTCGCGTAAATGCTGTGGCCGAGAAAGAATGTGTAGACCGCACTTTGAGCAATCTTAAAGTAGCGCTTTCCCAAGTACCCGATCAACCCTTGCGAATTTGTATGTTTAGTATTCAAGGCCGGGAGGGAGTAACCATGATCCTAGACAAACTGAGTCAAAATCTGCGAGCCATCGGACTGAAAGTACTTTGCGTACAAGCCATCCGTCAGGGGAAGAAAAACCAAGGCCACGAAGATGATTATTTCTATCGTACCGATAACCGCATGCTGGCCATGAAAAGTGTACCCCAACTCATCGGACGAAAAATAGATGAGTCGGCCTATGATTATATCTTTCTGGGTATTCCTTCTATTTTAAAAGGACATATACCTACTGATTTGGTGCACCAGTGCCATCTCAATATGATGGTTTTGAGGGCCACGCGTTCTTGGTACGAGGCCGACCGGAATGCCTTGGATACCTTCTGTCAATTGACCGAGCAAAAACCCTATTTACTAGCCAATGGAGTCCGGCCTGACCGGCTTACTCCTATGATTGGCGAGGTAAAAGTCAAAAAACGATTCCAAAAGTTAAGGAAACTGGTCAAACGTATTCTCAAGTTTGAGTTCAAATCAAAAGAGTTTTAACCTCACAGCTATGATCAAAAACCAAAACATCGTCTGTATTGCCTTCCCGAGTTGGGAGGGAAATTATATGAAATCTACCGTAGAGTTGATGTCGGTATTAGCCCGAGAAAACAATATCCTCTACGTAGATTATGAGCATACGTTTAAGGACATATTGATGCATATGTTGGGGCGTCACCGCATTCCGGTGAAGCGTATTTTAGGCTGGGAAAACCGGCTGCGTACCTTGGAGTTGAATCCTGGGAAAGTACATATACTCACCCCGCCTCCCATATTGCCTATCAACTGGATAAGCCACGAAAACCTCTACCGTACCTTGCTCAACTCTAATGCCGAGCGGGTCAAACGGGCTATTCAACTGGCTATGGCCCAATTAGGCTTACATAACGCCATCGTTATAAATGCTTTTAACCCGTTCTTTGGGCTTCCTCTTTTGGGTAAACTAGAAGAAACCCTCAACATCTACTACTGCTATGATGAAATCACCGGAGCCGATTGGTGCAAGGTGCACGGGGGCCCCGTAGAAAAAGCATTTATGCAAGAAGTAGATGCTATCATCACCAGTTCAAGGGGTTTGTATGAGCGCAAAAAAGCGTATAATCCCCATACCTACTTCATCAAAAACGGGGTAAACTTCGATCTTTTTCATCAGGCCTTTGCCCTCAGAAATGAAGGCGCTGAGCCAAAGCAAGCGCCCACCATTGGGTTTATGGGCTCTATTGACCACCGGGTAGATTTTGAGCTTCTCGCCTACTGTATTCAAAATCTACCCCACGTACGCTTCCAATTTGTGGGCCGTTGCAATCACACCGAAGGCAAAAAACAACTAGAAAAGTTTGCCAATGTGCAATTTCTGGGTCCCAAGCCCCCCAATGAACTGCCCTACTGCTTAAAAAACTTTCATGTGGGCATCATCCCCTTTGTCAAGAATGACTTTACAGCCAACATTTATCCCTTAAAGGTCAACGAATATCTGGCCTCCGGTATACCCGTGGTCAGCACCGACTTTGCCGATATGCAAGACTTTGAGCGGGTAATCAGTATTCAATCCGACCAAGAAGGATTTTTAGAAGCCCTCAAGAAAAGCCTAGAGCCCCAAACCCAAGGAATTACCAACAAACGTATTGGCATAGCCCGCAAAAATTCTTGGGAAAACCGGGCCGAGCAGCTTTCTCAGGTTGTAGATCAAGCGCTTAAGAAGAAGTATGAAGCCCAGTGGGGCGAGCAATCAATACAAAGAGCCTAAAAGAATATTTTCACGATAAAGCCATGAAGTATTTGAGCAAAATAAAAGCCTTAATCCAAAAACTAAGCACATCCTCCCACACCCAGGTATTAGCTGGGAACCTGGCCACGGCGGCCCTGGGCTTTCTTACGTTTTGGTATCTAGCCCGTCATATACCGGCCCAGGACTTTGGGGAATGGCTTATTTTTTTGACCGCCTTTAACTTTATGGAGATGGTACGCACCGGCTTTATCCGGCAGGCCCTGGTCCGAGAATTCGCGGCCGCCCGGGAGGTTTGGCAGCAAAAACAAGTAATTGCCTCCGCTTGGTGCTTGGGCTTTATCCTCACCACAGGGTTTAGCCTAATATTGCTCTTGGTTTACCCTTTTAGTTCCTACCTACAAGCCAGCCCCGGTTGGATGCTATTTTCAGCGCATTATCCCTGGCTTGTTTGGCTTACCTTGCCTTTAAGTATGGCCACCTTTGTGTACCATGCCAAGCAATCCTTTCTCAAGATGGTTACGGTCCCTTTTTTACAAACCGCCGTGTTCTTAGTGATCCTGTTGAGTAGCTCATTGGGTCCAGCGCCCTTATTTACCTTGTTTACGGCATATGTGCTCACCCGACTGGGAGTATTGCTCACGGGCTTAGTATATATCCGGGATTGGTGGGCTAGGCCAGATTTGGCCCAAAGGCAAAAGATTCAAGCTTTGTTTCAATTTGGCAAATACAGCTTGGGCACCTTGCTGGGAACCAACCTGCTCAGAAGTGCCGATATCTTTCTTATCTCCTTCTTTATGGGGCCGGTTGCCGTGGCGCGTTACGCGGTGCCCGTAAAGTTTATTGAGTTGGTAAGCATCCCCCTGCGGAGTTTTACGATGGTCGCCTATCCTAAATTTTGTCAACTATTTGCCGAAGGAAAGACCTACTTGCTTTGGAGCTACTTTGTGAAGCAAGTAAGCCGTTTCAGCGTATTGATGATACCCGGCTTAATCCTAGCAGTACTTTTCCGAGAGCAGATCGTTGTCTTATTAGGAGGGGAAACCTACCGCGACACCTCGGGCATCCTACTGGTCTTTCTTATATTCCTGCTCTTTTTACCCCTCGATCGCTTTACCGGAGTTTTACTGGATAGTATGAGCCTCCCCCAGCTTAACACCCTGAAAGTAAGCGGTATGGTTTTAGTCAATATCTTGGGCGACCTGCTGGTTTTGTTCTTCTACCCCAGTCTGGAGGCTGTGGCAGCGGTAACGGTCGCCAATGTTTTGGTAGGAATTATCTATGTGATGTACTACATCCACCGTAGGCTGCGTGTATCTCCCACTTGGGAGCTTAACTTGCATAAATCAAGGCTTCCCGAAGCAAGGGAAATTTAGAAATAAGAAAAATAGCAGGGGCTGCCCCCGGCGCTGCACACAAGGAGCCATAAAGAAGTGGAGTGCCGCCGGGGTCGGGCTTTCGCCACTCGCCTTCCCACACACAAACCCCCGGCGGGCTCAAACAATGGCTCTATCCCTCAGCCAAGGCTAGGGGGCCTAGAAAGGGAATTTTTTAATCAAGAGACTATGCTAAGAGAATTATTTACCAAAAAACCCATCGACCGGGAATTTTCCGCTCCCTGGTACGACGATATTGTGCGCAAGCCCCTAGGCTTTCTTACCGTGCTGGGCATTGCGGTATTTTTAGGCCTGACTATTGCCAAAAAAGGGATTTTTATTGGCATTGCCCTCCCTGCCTTATACTTTATGGTGGTTTACCTCATTATTGTTTTCCGCAACCCCGTAGTCGGGATGTACACGGTGATTTTTTTGGCCTTTTTTGCCATTGGCATCTTACGCTATGTCAAGGGAATACCTTTGGGTTTATCTATTGACGGGGTGATGTTTTTGACTTACCTCGCCCTTATCTTCAAAAAGTATAATAAGCCCAACTGGGCATATGTCCTTAACCCGATTTTTTATGCTTCGCTAGTCTGGTTTTTTTACAACTTTTTGGAGCTCTTCAACCCGGAAGCCCGAAGCCGGGTGGCCTGGTTTTACGCTATGCGGGGTACGGCCCTGTATATGTTGATGTGGGTCCCCTTGGTTACCCTCCTCTGGGACCGCCGGAACCGGATGTACCGTTTTCTGGACCTTTGGTTTGGCTTTGCCATTTTGGGGGTCCTCGTAGGGATCAAGCAAGATGTGGGTATCTTGGACCGATACGAGCAGGCCTGGCTGGATGGGGGGGCTGCCGTAACCCACGTACTTTTTGGTGAACTTAGGGTGTTTTCCTTTTACAGCGATGCGGGGCAATATGGGGCATCCATGGCCCATACCGGAGTAGTGGCGTGTATTCTTTTTTTAACTCCCGGCATCTCTACTAAGCGCAAATACTTTTACTTATTTACGGGTTTGGCTGCCTTTTGGGGCATGCTTATCTCCGGAACCCGAGGGGCCATGGCTGTTCCGGCTTTAGGCTTTATGGTCTATTTGTTTTTAAGTAAAAACATCAAGATCCTCATTCCGGGACTGATTGTGATGATGGGCGCCTATGGTTTCTTAAAATATACCACACTACTCCAAAATGTAAAGATGGTCAGTAGGATGCGGACAGCCTTAGACCCAAACAACCCCTCTTTGCTGGTACGGATTGAAAACCAACGGAAATTGGCTGTGTATTTACGAAACAAGCCCTTTGGAGGGGGGGTAGGCTCGGCCGGGAGCTGGGGTATGCGTTTTAGTCCGGGTACCTTTCTGGCCGAAACCCCCACCGATAGCTGGTTTGTAAAAATATGGGTAGAAGAGGGTATTGTGGGCCTCTACATACACCTGGGGGTACTTTTTTATGCTGCTATCCACGGAGGATATTACATCTGGGTCATGAAAGACATGCAACTTCGGCAATACATGATGGCCTTCCACTCGGGCATGATGGGAATTTATGCGGCAAGTTACGGCAATGGTGTGTTAGGGCAAATGCCCACCGGGATTTTGATGTACTCTAGTATGGCTTTTCTGTTTCTGATCCCGCGCATGGACCGGGAACCGGAAAAAGACCCTCCTAAGGAGGATACAAGTTAACAGCTACTAGCCATCCGATGGTTTTTTATGGCTTTCCTACACTTCTTTCATCTCTCTTATTTGCTCAAATTGCCCCCCCCTGTAGCGGTTATTTCCGCCATAATCCTTGGGTAGACCATGCTTAAAGAACCATCCCCCAGGGGCTTTGCTAAAGGCGGGCATGCGGATTTGTGGCGGGATGCTTCAAGGAAAAGAAAAACATGCATTTTTTTCTAGGAGATTTACTTAAAAATGGGAAGTAAATAATTTTGAGTAAAGTAAACGGTTCCGGGCGTATTTAGATGATGATGATCCGAGTAGAATTCTGGCAAATCGACCGACTCAGAAAAATTATAATAACTTACACTATCACGTTTGGCCATCTCCAAGGCAAATTTTTCCACCTCATCATGCCCTCTCCATTTACCAAATAAAGCCGGAGGGATAATTAAATACACTTCGGAGCCCTGTGCCAAGGCAAACGAAATAGTTTCCTCCATTCTTAGTGAATTAGCCTCAAAACGTTTCAAATCCAGCGTATTTTTTCCATCATAAAAGTTATTCATCCCGGTTTTAATAACTGATGTATCCAGTTTCTCCATTCTTCTTAAATCATCTTTTGGGTACACAGGACGATATTGGAGCCAATCCCGACTGAGTTTGCTACTTAGATAGGATAAAATTCGCTGGGGCTTGTTTTCAGAAGGAAACAAGAGATAATATCCCAAAAAGGATAAGCTAAAGGTTTCATAATCAAAGGTGTTGGAGGCAAGTGAAAGGCTTGCCGAGAAAAACATATGTGGAGATATAATATATGCTACTTTTTCGGCTTTATTTCCTAAACGATAAAAATGTTGTAAATAATAAAGTTGTTCATTTATTCCACATTTGGATCCGCCTTGAGCCAGATTAATAAACTTTTTGCTCAAGATCTTTTCCACTTTATAATGATTGTTGTGAATTGAGAAAAACCGAGCGTGCGAGATACCCATCATCACAATATCATAGGATTGATTTATGTCCAAGCATAATGTATTACTTTGGGTATGTACATTATGAAAATCATACCGATCAGTAAGCCAAGAACAAATACTAATAATGCCTAAGAGTATGCCTAATAAGCCGAATAAATAGATTGCTATCTTGAACAAAAAACTTTTCATAGGCCTTAGAAGTCAAAATAAATAAATTCCGTTTCCTGAAAGTTTCCATTAGAGAAAATTACAAACCCAATTCCAAAGTAGATCAACCATCGGAAAGCCGTGGAATACCCTGATTTTAGGTGTTCCAAAGCATGCATACCTTCTCTCCCCCACCACTCCAAGAGTAGCATAAAAAGTATCAAAAGGGGAAGCTCATACCCTACTTCCCAATAAAATAAATTAAGGGTCTGTACATAGCCCTGCTTGGCTGCTAACCCTACTATCATGCTAGTTAAATAAGACCAAGCGTGAACAAGAGTATCCGCTCGAAAAAAGATCCAAGTCAAAACTGCCAAAAGAAAGGTAATCAGCATAGACCCTAGTTCGTGTAAACTGGGGAGCATCTTACCCTGAGCCACTATCTGCAGATAGACCCTATTTTGTCCAAGAAGCAAGAGTGGCAAAAAAAATAAAGCGTGCAGAGCACCCCAGAAAATGAAAGTCCAATTAGCACCGTGCCAGAAGCCACTCAACAAAAAAATAATCAGAATATTTCGGAGTTGAATAGTCCGGCTCCCCCGGCTCCCTCCCAGTGGGATATATACATAATCTCTAAACCAACTTGACAAGGAAATATGCCACCTTCTCCAAAACTCTGCCATATTGCGAGAAAAATAGGGGTAGGCAAAGTTTTGTTTCAAATCAAACCGGAATAAACGAGCGGTGCCTATCGCAATGTCTGAATAACCAGAAAAATCGCCGTAAATCTGAAAAGTGAAAAATAAAGCTCCAGCAAATAGAGCAAATCCCTGATATTCATCCGAATGATTAAATAATTGATTGGCAAATATCGCACAATTATCGGCGATGACTATTTTCTTAAAAAGCCCCCATAAGATTTGTCGCATCCCATCTTGGGCCTCCAGTACATGAAAGCTTCTCTTACTTTCAAATTGAGGAAGTAGATGACTGGCCCGCTCAATGGGGCCAGCTACCAGTTGCGGAAAAAAACAAACAAAGGCCGAAAAGGCGATAAAATCCTGACAAGCTCGTATTTTACGATGGTACACATCCAAACTATAACTTAAGGTTTGAAAGGTGTAAAAACTTATACCTACTGGCAGGATAACCTGTAAGCTTGACCCTTCCATTTTGTGGCCTAAAAGCTGAAAGGCTTCCACAAAATTATCTATAAAAAAATTATAATATTTTAAAAAACCCAGTAAGCCAAGGTTAACCGTTAGACTTAGGCTCAACAAGAGTTTTCTTCGAGCCGAGTTTTTAGCTTTTTCTATTAAAATCCCTACTCCAAAATCAAGCACGGTACTGAGCAGGATTAAGCCTAAAAACCGCCAATCCCACCAAGCGTAAAATACATAGCTTGCCAGCACCAAAAAAGCGTTCTGACTTTGCTCATTTCTCTTGAATACAAACTAGTAGAGGCAAAAAACCAAAGGTAAGAATACCGCAAAATCTAATGAGTTGAATAACATGGAAACTTCAGATTGCTAGTTAAAAATTTGCTGAGTTATCTATACATTTCAAAAACCCTTATCCTGATACTTGTACTATTTAAAAAAATGAATGCTACCCTGAAAAGACGCTTAATTAGCTTAAATAAACCATTTTTTTTAGAATCTTTTGCCAGAAATTAAAGCTAATACATACATAGAACCTTTACATTATTTTTAAACTGGTGTACTACTACTACTATGTTTACTGCCCATTTGTGAACACCCCTGCAGTATAAGCGAACAGCCAAAGCCAACTAAAAAAAAATAACGCCCTAATAATCAACAAATTACATTTAAGGAATACCCTTTGTATTTTTTAGGGCAAACCATGAAGACATGTTATACAATTATCTGAAAATCGCCTGGAGACACTTACTAAAAAACCGAGTTTACTCCCTCATTAATATCTTAGGCCTATCTTTAGGGATTTGCGCGGTATTGCTCATACTCGTGTATATCCGTTTTGAGTTGAGTTATGATCGCCACCATCCGGAGTACGAGCATATTTACCGCGTTATCAGTGAGATCCAAAGAGAAGATGAATCGGTAAAAATGGCTTCCTCGCCTCCTCCCTTGGCTTGGGCTTTAAAGGAAACTTTCCCAGAAGTGGCCCAAGTTACCCGTTTTCTGGGGGCCCCCGAAAAGATTTTCTCGAATGGTGGGGAGCAATTTTATGAAGAACACGGCTATTATGTCGACTCTACATTTCTCGATATATTTGCCTGTGATTTTCTGGCTGGAGATCCCGAAACGTCCCTGGATGCCCCCTTTTCTATCGTTTTATCGGAGACCCTAAGTCAAAAATTATTCAAAAAAGGTCCCGCAGAAAGTATAGGGCAGGTGATCCAACTCAATGACCGGGACTTTCAGGTCAAAGGGGTTTTTGCCGAGCCGGAGCATCCAAGTCATATCCCATTTAATTATTTGCTTTCTTTTAACACCCCAGGAGGAATTGCCGAGTACGCCAGCAATTCCAAGGAATGGATTGGTAATAACTTCTTATATACCTATGCCAAATTACACCCTCAAGCCTCGGCCAAAGATTTGCAAGCTAAAATACCCGCTTTTCTAAAGCCTTATACCGAAGACGGGTTTCGACAAACGGGCGCCCGGAAGTTTAACTATCTACAAGCCATCCAGGATATTCACTTACAATCGCACCTCAGGGGAGAGTTTCCGGGCAGCAGCAGCATACAGTATATTTACATGTTAACGGCCTTGGCAACGCTCATTTTAATCCTGGCCTGTATCAATTTTATGAACCTAAGCACCGCGCGCTCCTCCAAACGGGCCCGGGAAGTAGGTTTACGGAAAGTCTTGGGTGCCTACCGAATAGAGCTAATCGCTCAATTTATCGGCGAATCGCTTTTACTGAGCACGTTGGCTCTGGTAATGGGCTTGGTCTTGCTAGAATTATTTCTTCCATCCTTTGAGCGCTTAGCCAACCGGCAGTTGCATTACAGCATATTACACAGTGTGGGTGACTGGGGTTTCATCATACTCTTCCTAGTCCTTGTGGGCATTATGGCGGGTAGCTACCCTGCTTTTTATCTGTCTTCCTTTCAACCGATGCGGGTACTTAAAGGGAAGATTCGGAGTGCTTTATCGGCTCAAGCCTTGCGAAAAGGCTTGGTCGTGTTTCAGTTTACCGTATCGGTGGGGCTCATTAGTAGTACCTTGCTTATAGTGCAGCAATTGGCCTATGTCCAAAACAAACCTTTGGGTTTTGAGAAGAGTCAAAAACTCATCATCCCCCTTCGTACGGAGCAAGCCCGAGAGCAATATACCCAGTTTAAAAATGATTGGACTAGCCTTTCTCAGTTAGCGGGAGTTAGCGGGATCAGTGCCTACCCGGGCACCTTTATTCCCCACGACAATGACTTCAAACCCCAAGGGGCCAGCAATAGCCAATTGGCCAATAGTAAAATTCAATTTTGCGATTATACCCTAGCCGATGTCCTTAACTTAGACATAAAAAGCGGGCGCTTCTTTGACCCCGCCTTCCCGGCCGACTCCAACCGGGTGATTATCAATGAAACCGCTGCCCGGGCTTTTGGTTGGAGCCCGGAGGAAGCCCTGGGTAAAACGCTGGTCTCTCCTAGCTTTGACTGGCAAATGGAAGTGGCGGGCGTCGTAGGCGATTTTCACTTTACTTCTTTGCATGAGCGTATCCAGCCGCTCGTGCTCCTCCTCGAGGAAAACCCCAATCAATTTCCCTACGTGCTCTTGAGTTATCAAGGAGGCCAAGTGAGTGATTTACTCAGCCGTCTGCAAAAAAGTTGGAATCAGTCGGTTCCCAACGTGCCTTTTGAGTATCAGTTTTTGGATGAACAGTTTGCTCAACAATACAAAGACGACCAGCGCTTTGCCCAAATGATCCAGGTCTTTACCGGGCTGGCTATTTTTATTGCTTGCCTAGGACTTTTCGGTTTGGCCTCTTTTACGGCCGAACAGAGACAAAAAGAAGTCGGTATCCGCAAAGTATTGGGAGCGTCGGTATGGCACATTATCCTTCTGATGAGTCAGGAAACGATATTACTTATCTTGCTGGCCAATGCTATTTCCATCCCGATTGCCTACTACTGGATGAGTCGGTGGTTGGAAAGTTTTGCCTATCGTATGGAGATCTCTTGGCTCAGTTTTGCCCTAACCGCTGGCATGGCCCTGCTGATTGCCTTGCTCACCATTAGTTCCCAAACCTGGTGGTCTACCCGCCTTAACCCCGTAGAAGTGCTCAAAGACGAATAATAAAACTTGGGGCTTGCCCGCGCCCTAAAAAATGGGGGTTAATACATCATCTTGGGCCGGCGCGGGCCGGGCTTTCGCCACTCGCCGGCCTAGGCGCAGACCAGCGGCGGGCTCAGACAATGGCTCTATCCCTAAGCTGAAGAAGAAGAGAGAGGAGAGATGCGAGAAGAGAGATGGGCACAAATTCTTAACTGCTTGCCTCTCTCGGCATCCTGAGTTAAGCGGTTTAGGCCAACTTGATACACGTTCTGTTTGGTGACGCTATGCTAATACCCCTACAAGGAGGGAGGAGAAGAGAGAGGAGAGATGGGACTGGGAGCCGGGAGCCGGGAGGCGGGACTTTTTTCACGGGTTAAGAAATCACCAAACTTTAGAGGAGAGAGGAGAGATGCGAGAGGAGAGATGGGCACAGGTTCTTAACGGCTTGCTTCTCTCGGCATCCTGGCTTAACCTGTTTAGGTGAACTTGATACACGCTCTTTTTGATCGCGCTATGCGAATACCCCTACAAGGAGGAGGAAGAAGAGAGAGGAGAGATGGGACTGGGAGCCGGGAGCCGAGAACCGGGAGCCGGGACTTTTTTCAAGGGTTAAGAAATCACCAAACTTTAGAAGAGAGATGGGCACAAATTCTTAACTGCTTGCTTCTCTCGGCATCCTGAGTTAACCTGTTTAGGTGAACTTGATTCACGCTCTTTTTGATCGCGCTATGCTGCTCTCCACTGCTATGATCGAGCCTCCTGGTTCCTGATCTCTCCTCCCTCCTCTCTCTTCTCTCCTCTCATTGGCTGAGGGATAGAGCGGCCTGTTTGAGCTCGTGTTGGGCTGTGGGGAAAGGCAGCGAGTAGCGAAAGCCCGACCCCGGCGGCACGGTATGTCCCTAGGGAGTCCCTTCCTAAAATCGCCGGGGGCAGCCCCATAGCCTTTTTATATTTAAGGAAAAACCCCTACATTAAGAAACTGTTTAAAATTAATCCTTTGGTCTGCAAAGGGGCATTTTTGGAACCTGATTTCATCAAATTTATCGCCCGTAGCGCTGCTATGCGCTCATTGTTGATTTCATCAGAACCCAAAACTCCCCCTTTTCGCCAGCAAAAACTAATCTTAAACAGTTTCTAAGCTTTATTTACCCGTTAGCAGCAGCATGAAAAGCATCCAAGAATCCCTTTCTTTTTTACCTCCTGCCTTGCAGGGGCAAATCATCCAGTCCTCTCAGGCCCAGCGTTTTCCTCGAGATACCGAAATCTTGCGGGAAGGGCAATATATCCAAGTTATCCCCATTGTCTTAGAAGGTTTGATTAAGGTCTTTACCCGATATGAGGGCCGGGAGTTGTTGCTCTACTATATCAAGCCCCAAGAAAGTTGTGTCATGTCTTTTGCCGCTAGCCGTAGAAAAGAGCCTAGCCAAGTATTTGCGGTGTGCGAAGAAGATACTACGGCATTATTGCTACCGGGGCAAAAAGTTGGAGACTGGGTTAAGGATTTTCCTGATTTGAACGCCCTGTTTTTTCAACAGTATAATTTGCGGTACCGGGACCTTCTGGATACGATCCACCACGTCCTTTTTGATAACATGGACAAACGCCTTTTGGATTACCTCCAAGAAAAGGTACAGCTCACCGGGAAGAATCCTCTCAAAATTTCCCATCGTCAAATTGCCCAAGAGTTGGGTACGGCCCGTGAAGTTATAAGCCGCCTGATGAAAAAGCTCGAGCACGAAAACCAAGTAGAGCAAAACGGGCAAAGTATATTAGTTCGCGAACGGTGACTTGAGTCACTGCCTTCCTCGCCTCCCCTTCCTACATTTGAAGTACTAGGGTATATTCAAGTAGTTACCCTCGATGGTATTAAACAAAATTTCATACAATGAAAAAGAATATGGGAGGCGCGGACCGCATGATCCGCCTATTTTTGACGGCTTTTATTGCCGTTTTATACTTCACCAATGTTTTGGGAGGAACCTTAGGTATCATTTTATTGGCAGTAGCTGGCATTTTCTTAGTGACCAGTTTTGTAAACTTCTGTCCTTTGTATGCGGCCTTGGGCTTGCGTACCAACCGCAGCAGATAGCGTACCCTTGTTCATTGAGGTAGGCGGGGCCCATCGGCTGGGCTCCGCTTTTTTATTTTAGGGCGTTCTTGAGTATTTTGGTTGTTGTACCCTTAGCCCAAGCTTGTCCATGTCTGCTCTTTCTTTACCAGTATTGCGCCGTTTATTTCTCCCCTTAGCCAGTGCCTTTGCGCTATTTTTTGTACTCTATGTGTATAAGGCCTACCATATTCAAACGGGCCTATCGGCTTCTGGGCACAGTTTGTTATTTCGGGCCATATGCTTTGGGGGGGCCACCGGTCTTAATTTTGCTTTCGGGGCATTTTTGGAGAGAAAGTGGCTAGGGCAAGGCCGACTAGGGGCTCGTTTATTATGGAAAGTAGGGGAAATTTGGATGGGAGCCAATCTTACGTTTCTCCTGTTTAATCATTTCTGGCTTTGGCAAGAGTGGTTTTTGGGGGCCTACTTACTTCTTTTGGCCGAATATACGGCAGTCATGGTATTTCCAATCGTTTGGGATTTCATGCTACAATTTCACTATACGGCCAAGTCGCCCAAGCCCTCGATTTTACAATTCTTCTCAGACAATGCCAAGCAAGTATTGAGCCTGGCTGGGGAAAACTTTCTGTTTATAGAATCGGCCGATAATTATGTAGAGATCCATTATCTTTCGGGAGGGCAACTCAAACGGAGCCTCCTCCGCACCACACTCAAACGGATGGAAGAAGCCAATCGGCAGAGTCCCTTTATCCAGCGATGTCATCGGCGTTACTTGGTGAATCCTTTCCAAATTCAAAACCTTAGCTACGAAAACAGAAACTTGATCTTAGATCTGGGTTACCATGTATTCATTCCGGTTTCTAGTTCCTACCAAGCCTCCTTTTTACCTAAACCTGTAACCGAACATTCACCCCTGAGGGAGTGATTTCGCCCCATATAAACAGTTTATGGGCTTGTATTCCCGAGAGCAAACTAAATTGCCAAAAAAAAGAAAATGCTCTTGCGATTATTTATTTTCCTGCCCTGCTTACTTTTCCCGGTCATGACTTATGCCCAGGATAGCCCTTCCCCCAAACTCACGAGGAAGCTGGATAGTTTGATGGAAAGCGAGTACCAAGCCGACCGCTTTCACGGTACATTGGCTATATTTTATCATGATAAGGCGTATTACCAGAAAGCTTGGGGACTAGCCAATCGGGTATGGAACCTCCCGATGCAGCCCCATTATCGATTTGATATTTGCTCAGTAAACAAATCTTTTATTTGTGCCTTGGTCTTGCTCGCCGAAGAAGAAGGTAAATGGCACCGTCGGGACAAATTGGTAGCGCTCCTTAAACAATACGCTATCCCGTATTCGGGTAGTTTTCACCCTGACATAAGCCTTCACCAGATGATGAGCCATACGGCGGGCCTAGCCGATTATGATGGGGTAGCCCCCAATTTATCGGCCAACCACTACAGGAAGTTTAAACGAAGTCATTTTCAAAATGATGCATATGTGGATTTTATCAGTCACTTAGACGCTCTGAGTACCCCAGGAACAAAATTTTATTACAGCAATTTTGCCTACCATATCTTATGCATCCTCCTTGAAGAAGCCTATCAAAAAGATTTTGACCACTTGTTACAAGAAAAGATATGCTCTCCTCTCGGGCTTAAACATACCTTTGCTGGTCTAGATAACCGAGAAATTTTCCCCCAACTTGTCGAGGCCTACAACCGGAGCGATCCCGATGATGATAAGTCCTGGAAACGCAATGAATTTATCGACCTCACTTTAGGGAGGCGTATCTTTTCCACCTCCGAGGATCTAGCTCTTTGGGCAATTGCCTTGCAAAACGGCTCTCTTTTATCTCCAGAAATGCAAGAAGTGATGTTTAGCAATCAAGTAAAGGAAGTAAACCCGGATATTTCTTACGGCTACGGTTGGGCTGTCTTCGATGGGAAAAAGGCCTATCGAATGGGCAATCTGGGTATTGATAAACAATACATTATACACGGAGGAGCCACCGAAGGCTTCAAATCCATGCTGATCCGCATAAATCAGGGAGAGTGGACCCTCGCTTTTCTTTCCAATGTGGGAGAGCAAACTCGGGAATTAGCCCTTGCCCAAAAAATTGTACACATTTTAAATCCCTAGTAAGATGCAACGTATCCTATTTATAATCCCCCTCTTCTGGGTATGGGGAGCCCAGTGTATAGCTGCCCAAGAAATTACTGGCTTTTGGTTGGCCCAGGAAGTCACGGTGGGCGAGCAAGTTTTAACCCCCGTAGCCAAATGGACTAAAATTTATCCCGATGGAATTTTTAAATCGGGTAATGGCTGGCTCCAAAATAGCCACGGCACCTATGTCTTCGAGAAAGAAAAGCAACTATTAACTACCCATGATCCTCGAGGGATCGCAGAAAATTATGCCCCCTTTCAAGTATCTTTTGAGCAGGACCGTATGATTTGGCAAAGAGAGGAAGACGGTCTGCCCGTTCGAGTGACGTGGGTACCCATCCAGGAGTTGCCCCAAGGACCAGTCGAGCAATTGACAGGCTTATGGCAGCTTATGGAAGATGATAGCCCGCAAACCGCCTTTCTTTTTCTCCGTTGGGACCGCGAAATTCGGGCCCGGAACAAACAAGGCCTACGAAGTCGGGGCTATTGGCAGATACACGGACATCGTTCCGAGCTTAGGCTAATATGGCTAGGAAACGAAATAAATCTAGATACATGGAAAGTCCGGCTGGAAGATACATTTTTGTATCTTGAAGGGATCTCCGAGAACAACGAAGGACAGACCCAAGTGTATCGCCGCAGCCGAACTTTCCCTTAGGAGTTTGGGTAGAAAGTGAATTTATTTTATCTTAATATTCGTCTCCTTCAGCCCTTTATCCTGCAAATACGCATATAGCTCCTTGGCGGGCTCGCCCCCCACTTTGGCGTGGTGTAAGAGTGTAAACCCATGAGCACCCTTGGCTCTTATGAGGGCAGGATAGGCCTCGAGTGTTGGCTTCACTAAGTCAGTTTTGCCCAACATGGTCAGCACAAACAAGTTAACCCGGGCTCCTTGCTCGATCAAATACGCTGCGATTTCTCTTCGGCCCAGATGGCCAGCCCCTTCAATGGCCTCTTCAAAATCTCCATTCCCCCAATCGTGGCGGGCATAGATGAGGTTGGGTGCTTCCTCGAGTAATGCTTTTACCTTTGCCAGGTCTTTATGGCCCGCCACCACAAATTCTTTGACCAGGGCCGGATCAAGGGCTTCGGGATCATTGGGGGCCTGAGCCATGGCTGGGAGGATAGCGCCTGTTGCCAACCCTAGGCTGGCCGTGCTTAAAAATTTCTTACGGTTCATGGATATATTGTTTCGTGTAAATACGTTTTTAATATACTAAATTTCAGGCAAGATCACGGATTAAAAGCAAAAACTCCGGCTATTAACGTCGCTCATACACTAGTTTTAAAATTTAAAAAAAAGAGTGTGACCTATTCCTTAGCAAGAAGTCTTACCCACAGTTTGCCGTAAATTGGACCGGAACAAGAGACTGATGACTTACAAGGGCCCAAGTTGTTTTGACTCTTTCCTTCTCCAAGAATCCAAGCGAAGACCTGTTTTGAGCCATTGCTTTTCAACAAGGACATAACAAAGCAGTGACATGTATACAGGTTCTTATAATGGAGCTTATAGGCAAACTAGACAATCATTATTCACTAAATTATGACTCAAATGAAAAGAATATACTTCATTATTCTCATAGCTATGCTATGCCTTCAATCTCCCTTAAGTGCTCAAAATACTGATAAACCTTGGGCTATGGGTTTTGCCTTTTCTGGATTGGATTATCGGGCCGCCGATGGTAGCCTTTCTCGTATTTATCACCTAGATAATTGGAATTTTGGGGGTAAGTTCTTGGTAGGACGTGCCTTGGGCTCTTCCTTTAATTTGGTAGGTTCGGCTGCCTTTAATGAAACAGATTCCCGTAAAGCCCCAGATGGAGGGTTTGAAGAAAACATTTCCAGCAGTGGAGTTAACTTTGATTTTGACCTCGGCTTACAATACAAGTTTGCCAATGGCTACATAATTCATGAGAACTCCTGGTTTGACCCCTACTTACACGTGGGCGGTGGAGTAGCCGTGATCAGCGAGAGAGCCAAAGGTCTTCTCAATGCAGGTATTGGTACCAACCTTTGGTTAAACCCCAAAGAGGACGTCAATGTGGGCTTCTTCTACCAAGTTGATTACGATTGGGTAAATAAATTTAATGACTATTTGCACCACAGTATGGGAGTTAAATTCCGCTTTGGCGCCAAAGATAGCGATGGCGACGGCATTTCGGATACCCAAGACCGTTGCCCCAGCGTCCCCGGTCTCAAAACCATGAACGGATGCCCAGATAGCGATGCCGATGGAATTGCCGACAAAGATGACACCTGCCCCAATGCCGCTGGATTGGCTAGTCTATCAGGCTGTCCCGATCGTGATGAAGATGGAGTAGCTGATAAAGATGATAACTGCCCAGACGTAGCAGGATTATCCAATATGGGAGGTTGCCCCGATAGTGATGGCGATGGGGTAGTGGATAAAGATGATAATTGCCCCCAAGTTGCGGGATTAGCTACTTTGGCCGGGTGCCCAGACAGCGATGGTGATGGTATTGCCGACAAGGATGATAACTGCCCCCAAGTAGCCGGCAGTAAAAGCCTAAATGGATGCCCGGATAGCGATGGTGATGGTATTGCCGACAAAGATGATAAGTGTCCTCAAGTAGCCGGGGTAGCCAGCGAGCAGGGTTGTCCTGAAAAGAAAATTGACAAGGAAGAAGTAGAGAAAAAACTTTCTATGAGTGCCAGTCTGATTCAATTCAACACCGGAAGCTCTACCATTAAGCAAGAATCCCTGACCGAATTGGATAAAATTATTGCCATAATGAGCCAGTACCCGGATAGCAAATTCCGCATTGAAGGATATACCGATAATGTAGGAAACGCCGGAAGGAACAAGGCACTTTCTCAAAGACGGGCCGATGCCGTAAAGAAATACTTTGTTGACAAGAATATTTCGGCGGGCCGTCTAACTTCTACGGGTTATGGAATTGCTAAGCCTGTTGCTCCCAATACTACGGCCGCCGGACGGGCTAAAAACCGTCGGGTAGAAATACACTTGGCCAACTAGATCTCGTTGTTGTATGTGTTTGCTAATGCAGTATGATCCCAGCCCGAGCGTTCCGCTCGGGCTTTTTATTTACCCTATAAAGCCCCGCCGCCCAGCTTCTCTAATTTTTCCCGAATCGCCCTTCGCTCAAATGGCGAAAAGGCATAGGCCATAGCCCGACGATAATGCTCCCTTGAGCGCTCCTTTTGCCCCATCACCCCGTATAGCTTAGCTAGGCTCGCTTCATACAAAACCGGATCTGGCCCCGGAGCAAGTTGGCGCAACTCCTGCACAGCCTTTTCTGGCTCCCCCCCATAAAATAAGGCAATACAGCGGTTAAAACGAGTAAAAGGAGAATCTTCTAATTCTAATAGGCGATCATATATTTTTAAAATAGATGCCCAGGGAGTTTTTGCAAAGCTAGCCGAAGTACAGTGCAGGGAAGCAATAGCCGCCTCGCCGTGATAACGGGACCAGCCTGCCGAAGCCTCCGCCTGATTAAAAAAGTGAATTCCACTCTGGATCAAAGCACGGTCCCAGAGCTTACGGTCTTGGTTTTCTAAATCAATCATAATCCCATTTGCCCCCAAGCGAGCTTCCATACGGGCACTGTGAAAGAGCATCAAGGCAAACAACGCATAGGTATCCCCCCGGGCAATCTTCGGGGTATCGAGTAAAGTACGGGTAAGCCGGAGGGCTTCCCAGCATAGTTCTTTCCGAATCCCGACTTCCCCCCCCGAAGCATAATACCCCTCATTAAAGAGAAGGTACAATACCTGGTGTACACTGTTCAAGCGGGGCTGCGATTGCAACAAAAAAGGCACTTTGAGGGGGATATTCCGCTCTCGGAGAAAAGCCCGGCATCGGCTCAATTGTCTTTTGACGGCTTCGGCTTGCATGCCCAGCCCCTTGGCAATTTCTTCCGTTTTAAAGCCCGCTTGCGTTTTGAGAGTGAGCATAATCCGGGCTTTTGGAGATAAATCGGGATGACATGTGGCAAACAAGAGCCTCAACTGTGTATCGGCAATTTCGTGAGGCAAAAAAGCCCGGTCCAGGGCAGCTGCTCCTCCTCGTTCGGGAGGGGTACTCCCATAACGACGGTCTTGATAACTCTTGCGCTGCATTGCTTTGAGCGCCTTATTTTTACACACTTTAAAGAGCCAAGCTTTAGGATGATCGGGCAAGCCTTTTTTACTCCAGTCCAACCAAGCCGCTTCAAAGGTATCTTGGACTACATCTTCGGCCATCTCCATTTGAGAAAGCTTAAAATAGGAAAGCAGAGAAGCCAGCAAGGCCCCAGCATGCGCTTGGTAAAGCCGGCTGACTTCCTGTTGGATACTAAGCTTATCCGCGGCAGCCATTTAGAATTTCATAATGGGCCTAACTTCCAGCATCCCCCCCGTCTCAAAAATTGGGCAGGTTTTGGCCAGCTCAGTGGCGTGGTCCAGGTTCTCGGCCTGCATCATGATGTAGCCTGTAATCACCTCTTTTGACTCCATAAAGGGGCCGTCGGAGCGGACACTTTCCGAGGTCATCCAATTCCCGTAGTTTTCCAGAGGGTCTCCCGAAACAAAATTGTTGGTCTCGGCTAGCTTCTCCACCCAGCGCGTATATTGCTGGATCTCCGCCTGCATAGCCTCTTCTGACATCTCCTTTACCCGGGCGATGTCTTCACGAATCAAAATCAAAAAATTTTGCATAGTTATTAGTGGTTTGGTTACCTTGCCCCTTAGAGACCCCCAGCCTTGGCTCTTAGGGACAAGCTAGGCAATTTTTTTTAAAATTTTTACCCAAGCAGTCCCTTCCATTTTATGTCAATTCTTTTTAGTTTAGACGGGACATTAATGAGTTCATGAGGCAAATGTCATTTTCTTCTGGGGCTGCCCCCGGCGATGAAATTACCTACTCCCTAGCCCCTTGCCTGCCGCCGGGGTCGGGCTTTCGCTACTCGCTGGCCCCCGCGCAATCCAGCGGCGAGCTCAAACAGGCCGCTCTATCCCTCAGCCATTTTGAGAGCAGGGAGGCGAGAACCGGGATATGGGAACCGGGACGGTTCCCCCCGCTCAATTTGCACTTTTTTTTCATTTTGGAGAAATCTGTTTATGTATTCTTTCCGTAGGTTTCAAAGATCAAGGCCTACAATCTCATCGGTTTTATTTAGAAACAAATGTACACAATCGGCGGTCTTTTTTCTCCTGCTATTAAACCCTAAACAAGACGAAATTATTAAAACTTATCACCCAAGCGTATTTATACGTTAACTATAATCAAATAATACTCATGAAAGCTTATCAAAAACTTCTTATTTTTTTCTTCCTTATACACTGCCAATCCCCCCAAACCCCAGAGGAAAGTATCCCTCAAAATACCGCTCCCCCCGTCCCCCTACGCGAAACCGTGCTGGACAGCCTGCGCCACCCCTGGAGCATGGCTTTTCTTAGCGAAGCGGAAGTATTGATCACCGAAAAAGATGGAAACCTCCTCCGGGCTAATCTGGAAAGTAAAGAAAAAACGCTCATCCAAGGTTTCCCCGAGGATTTGGTAGACAGCATCCGGATCAAGGATGGGCGGGACAACTCGGGCATCTTTGAAGTGCTCGTTGATCCCGATTTTGCCCAAAACCAATACGTCTATGTCGCTTACGCCGCCGAAAATGAAGCCGGGAATGGCACCCAAGTCATCCGGGCGGTGCTCAAGGAGGATTCCTTAGAACAGGTTAAGGTCTTATTAAGCGTTCAACCTTTTAGCCCGGTGCTTTTCCACTACGGCGGCGGCATGTGCTTTGGCCCGGATGGCAAACTCTACATCACAGCCGGAGAACACTTTTATCAGGTAATTGACCAGCCCGAGTTACCCGTGGCCCAAAATGTGGGTGATCCTAGGGGCATGATCTACCGCCTCAATCCCGACGGCAGCATCCCTGAGGATAATCCCGACTGGGGCGAAGGTGCCGTTCCCGGAGCTTATGCCATCGGCATTCGGGCTGCCCAGGGCCTTGCGGTCAATCCCCAAACCCAGCGCATCTGGTTTAGCGAGCACGGCACCCAACAAGGCGATGAAGTCAACTTGCTCCAAGCTGGGGCCAATTACGGCTGGCCCATCCAAACCACGGGCAAGTATCGAGCGGAAGATTACACGCCCCCCACCTTGGAAGGCCGGGAATACACCGCCCCGGCCTGGTACTGGGAACAAACCGTAGCCCCCACCGGCCTCTGCTTTTACACCGGCCCAGAGTTTCCCGAGTGGCAAGGCAACCTCATCGTGCCGGGGCTTTCGGCGGGGAGCTGTTGGCGGCTGGTGGTCTCGGGCGATACCATTTCGGAGGCCATTCCTTTGTTTGCCGAAGAGCCGCTTCGGCTTCGTAAGGCGGTGCAGAGTCCGGGAGGAGCTTTGTACCTGTTGAGTGATGAGCCACAGGGGCGGGTTTTGCGGGTGAGAAGAACTCAAGATTTTAAAGAGGATTGATTATCTATAAATACGAATCTATTTTTAGTTATATCTAGTTTAAATATTTTATCTCCATTATACTTCAGGTTATTATCTTTGGGATTAGATTTTGGTTCATCAGAGGTTGTTGAAATTAGATCCAATAATGAGCTAATGTTTTCCTTCTCAAGAGTTTGGGTAGTCTCAAAATAATCCCTTAATCCATTCACATAATTTGTAGAAAATACTTCGTATCCTAGATTGATAAAAGATTCTATTACCTCAGAGTCAGGTAATCTGTACTTTTTATTTTCTCCAACTGAAACAATAGATGGGCAACCATCGCCTTTCTTCAACAACTGCCAAAACTTGACGAAATGATTGTGTTTTGAACCATGATGAGGGATTTGGTTTAAAATCAACAATTTATTTAAATCAATCTCTTTTTGTTCTTCTTTTAACCTACTGAAATGTTTTTTTGTGGCATCTGAAGTTAAAAGTATGTACCAATCCTTTGAAAATATTTTGATAATACTAGCTATCCAATTGTAATCAACCGAATCACCTCTTGAGTAATTTTTAGATTGTGCCTTTACAACTTTAAGAAAGTCATCGTGGTGAGGAGAGATGAATTCTAGAAAAGTCACCTTGTTAAGTGTTAAGCCTTTTGTGTTTTTTGTAATTGGAGAAACAGGATTCTTTATAATTGTATTATTACAAACCTCATAAATCGTTCTTATTAAAGATTGAAGCTTTGACTTTTTTGAGTAGCTTTTTTTGTCCCCATTTAAAATAGATATTAATAAATTATCACGAAATGGGTGATAAAAATTATGAATAATAGTATTTGAATTAATGCAATATTGCAACAACTCTTCTAAACCTGAGTAATGATCTTCGTGTGCATGTGAAATAATCAAAAAGCTAATCTCATTTATTCTATGTCTTCTTATATGCTCAAGAACTGGATTTGAATGTTTATATAAGCAACAATCTATGACCCCAAGCTTACAATTATTATTATCATCAAGCCATTCTATTATAATGGAATCCCCTAAACCAACATCTTTAAAAGTTATAATCAATTTACTTGCTTTTAAAAATATCTGAATTTTCAATTTTATGTTGTAAGTCCTGTTCTACTTCAAATAAGAAGTCATTTCTTGATATCGTGCCTTCTCCGTCTAAAAATTTATATTTGATTTCACCTGGCATTTGATATATTATAATTTGGATTAATTTTCCAACAGCAAATTGTTTAATTTTCTGAAAGAAAAAATATTCAAAAACCCTCTCTTCGTATTCTTTATTTTCTTTATCAAGAAGACAATCTAAAACGACAACCCTATCATCTATTATTTCAGTTACTATTGCTGGGATTTTATTTTTTTTAAGCCAAGAATCTTCTAATATGCCCTTATCATTAATTACCAAATCTGCTATATCCCTATCGTCATTCTCAGTATTTTCTTGTATACTTATCTTAGGTATATCTGCTGATTTAAACTCTTTTAAATTAGAATTTGGTGCCTCTGTCAAGTTAGTAAAGGTCTTGGGTAACAAATATTCAGAAAAGTTAACCTCCTTGCCATAGTTAGTGGTATCAGTAGATTTTTCATATTCTAAGCTGCTCATATCTAAAATAACTTGTTAACTGTTTCAATTAAACTATTCAAATTTTTTTTGAAAACACTAAAACTCGGTGTTTGGTTTGTGCTCTTAGTCGCAATTGCCAAAATACCACGAGATTCTCTCAAAGGTCTATTATTTGGGTGATCCATTTTTAAATCTAGTTTTTGCAAATCTTTTTCGGTGTAGGGGCCAAATTCTAATCGGAATCCACTTTCCTGATTTTCAACTATAATTCCTAGATCTTTATAACTTTCGTTTGGTAAAAACTTGAAGAATTTATCATAAAAGTCTTTTAGATTATCTTCAATGCTTTTATTGTCTATAATTTTAACTCCCCAAATAGCAATGAAACTTAATTGATCTTGTCCAAATAGTTGATCATCTCTAACTTTTTCAAAAGCCTCCATGAAATGTACAAATTTACTTTTTTGATTTACAGTATCAGTATCGAAACCCTCTTGTCTGAAAATCATTCTGTCAAAACGCGCTTCTATTTCATAAAATGATCCATTAAAACTCATGGCAATCTCATCAGTAAAATTCCCTTTTCTTAGTTGATAGTTGATATTACTTTCTCTTAAAAAAGGAGTAAATACTCTTTTGTAAACATCATTAAAATGTAATAGGTGCGAATAGCGAGTTTCAAATTGAATTTTTGCTATTTTGAAATTCGGGGTACTCATTGTTTAATTATTGTAATAAGTTACTTTTTGAAATATACAACAAACAAGCCTATATATCCAAATACTAGAAAAGAGTAATCTTCTAAACTATCCTTGTGAATTATTAACGAGGCAAGTAACTCAAACATATGGCTTAAACAAATTTGAATATTTCGGATACTTTATTTCTCTTGGAGAACCTCAGGATTTAGATTGATACGTACGTTTCTACTTTTCTTGATTATTTAACTTTATTTGAAGATACAAAGTAAAGTTGAGTAATTATTTGAGATAGATATTAATTTAAAAACTCGAGGCGCCCAATTCGTTTAAAGTATTATCCTATTTATCACATAATGTATAAAGTGATATTGTTGTCATCTCAAAAAAGAGGCATCTTTTGGTTTAAATCATGGGAGCAAGATTTTTAACAAGGGTGCCATCCCCCCTAAGCTTAAAATTTTCCCCAAAGTATGAAGATGGTGTCTAAGTATTGGCCATTGCCCATGCTTGGAAAGAGACAGGCGTATGACAAGCGCGCCCGGGCAGCTTCAAAACTGCTCCTCTCGCTTCTCGGCTCTCTCCTCTTATTCTTCAGCTTAGGGATAGAGCCATTGTCTGAGCCCGCCGCTGGTATGTGCGTGAGCCGGCGAGTGGCGAAAGCCCGGCCCGCGCCGGTAGAAATGGTCAATTGGGCCGTTTTTTTAAGGGCGCGGGCAAGCCCCAAATTGCTTTAAGCCAAAATTTGCAGTTTGTATAGCACTTTGATAAATTCTCCGGCAAATAAAAGGAGGAGTAAGATCGGCGCAATCCAGTTGAGGCAAATGCGCATATAGCGTTTAAACCCTGGGCTGGGTGTGTAGCCGGGAACGGTAATTTCTTGAAAAAGGCCCTCAATTTTCCAGGTGGTCCGGATGAAGGTGGCCAGGAGAAAGCCGCCCATTAAGATGCCGAAAGTGCCAAAAAAATCGAGTAAGAAATTAAAGTAGCCCATAGTGGTTTGCCCTCCGCTTGCATCACCATAGCCCAAAAAATTGGTAAACAGGGCTGAGCTATTCGGGTTGACCGATACCGTAGCCGGAATGCTGAAGATAAAAACCAATAAACCGAGTAAAATGGCGTAGCGGGGCCGCATTCTTTTCAGGTTTTTGCTTAGGTAGTTGACCGGAGTTTCCAAGAGGGAAATGGCCGAGGTCAAAATGGCAAGATTGAAGAGAACGAAGAAACTCAAACCAATCAAACGCCCCCAGATGGGGCCAAATTGCCGGAAAGTGTCTACCAAATTGATGAAGACCAAAGGGGGGGCAGCCATCACCGTGTCGCTGGGAGCAAACAAGGGAATGATCAGGATGGCGGCAAAAATAGCTACCATCGTATCGGTGTGGACAATGTAATGGGCATTGCGTACCACGTGGGTGTCTTTATGTATGTGGGAACCGTAGGTAATCATCCCGGTTGCTCCCAAAGAAAGGCTGAAAAAGGCTTGCCCCACTGCCTCGATGATGCCAATTTTTCCGCTAGCATCCAGAACAAACAAGTCTCCCGGACGGAAGGTAAAGTTGGTATAATGTAGCTCCTGGTGGGTAATCAGGGGAATGCTGAGGATCAAAAATAGCATGAGGAGAAGCAAAAGGGGAACAAAGGTCCGGCTTACATTCTCGATGCCTTGGCGTACATTATAGGCAACCACCCAGATACAAATCCCGATGACCAAGGCCGAGAAAAGTATGACTTGCCCCGTGTTGCTTATAAAAGTCCCAAACAGCCGTCCCGGGTTTTCTTGGGCGATCAAGCCATAATCAAAGAGGTACAAATACAAATAGTACATGGCCCAAGCAGCCAATACGACATAAAAGGAGAGGATAAATGCCGAAACAATCATCCCGAAGTAGCCAGCGTAGGCCCAGGCTTTCCCTCCAATACCTCGGTAAGCATCTACGGCATTGCTTTGGCCATTTTTCCCTAAGGATGCTTCGCCAATCATCAAGGGCACGCCCATAATAAAGGTGATCAAGACAAAGGTGAGGGCAAAGGCGAGCCCACCATAGTTTTGCATCCGGGCTGGAAAAAGAACCAGGTTGGCCACCCCGATGGCTCCTCCGATGGATGCCAAAATATGTCCCCGGTTTGAAAATCCTAGATGCTTACTCATAGCTTCCTGTGATATGGTTAGAATTTGGTGAGCTGGCGCGTAATTTAGGGATTTTTTATAAAAAAAAGTTGAGGTCTCATTCCTCCCAAAGTTTTAAGACAAGAGCGATCCAGTCTTCTGAGCGGTCCAGGAGGGTTTGGGGGGTGATGCCAACTACCTCGTACTCAATATATTTTAGATATTTCCGAGTAGGCATGCAAAAGATGTAGTTACAAGCAGGAGTTTTCTTAGCCTGTACCATCCCATAAGCTAAGGCACCGTAGGTATTCTGCCCGAAGGTCTGTACCCGCTCCTGGCCTTTTGCTAGGCGTAATATAAATTGTTCGCAGGCACTGGCGCCCCCCCCCGTTCATCAAAACGGCAATTTTTTGGGGCATTGGCTCACTCTGGCGAAGGCTTTTGAGCAGCTCTAAGTACAAACGCTCCCCTCCACCTCCATTGTTGCGAAGGTCTAAGATAATCTGCGAGTATCTCGCAATCTGGGGTACCAGGGTATCATAAAAGGCATCAATTTCTCGCCAGTAACTCTTATAAAAAGTAGGCAAACGTACGTATAAGGTTTTAGGGTTGAGTGGCTTGAAGAGCATTTGGCTAAGCCCGCGGTCTCGCTTGGGCAGATTGGGCTGCGCTTTGTATACTTTGAGATGCTTATCCTTGAATAACCTTAAGTATTGATTCAGAAACTCCAAGCAAGATTTTTCGGATAGGGTATCCGCAGAAACTTGTTCTCGTAGAGAAGCTAAGGCCTTCTGATATTTTTCAGCCCCTATTTCTTTCATATTGACTTTAAAGCCAGGATGATTCGTTTCTATCTCGTTTTGAAGGTAGGTAAGCTGTCCTAAACAAGTACAGTCCTCTGGTTGAGCTACAACTTGAGTGAGGCAGAGTAGCATAAAAAGAAGACTTTGTGTATAGGTTTGGAGTATAAGGGAGTAGGGGGCAGTCATATTCCAACCAAGTAAAAAAGAACATATAAGAATGCTACATTTATTGCTTTGATTAACTTCAGCTTAGCAAGTTTACCTTAATTTTGGCCTGAATTGTTTACATTAGAGAAAAACACGATTTATGGAGCAGCCTCAAAAACGCCTTCGGGTATTTTTAGAACAATATGCCCCCCTGTCAGACAATGCGTGGTTCCTTATTTATAAAGAGTTAAGCACTTCTTCGCTTCAAAAGGGAGACTATTGGCTTCGCCAAGGACGGGTATGTAGAAAAATTGCCTTTATTACTGAAGGAGTTATGCGGGTCTGTTACGAGGAAGGGGAATCTGATATTACCGGCTACTTTCTCAAAGAAGGGCAATTTGCTACCCAATTAGAAAGCCTTGAAACGCAAATTCCCTCAGAAAAGAGCATTCAAGCCATTACCCCTTGCCATATACTAGAGTTGAGTCAGAAAGCAATGGTAAGATTATCTCAAGACCTACCCTTATGGCCAGGCTTGGTATCTAAAATTACACAGCATATTTTAAGTGAAAAGCTTTATAATCGGAGCCCTTTGGTATCCCAAGACGCTCGCACCCGTTACGAAAACTTTTTGAAGGAGCAGGGCGATATTGCCCTGAGAGTTCCTTTAACCTATATTGCTTCTTACCTGGGGATAACCCTACCCTCTCTAAGCCGCTTAAGGCGACAACTCATTTCGGAGTCTTGAGTTTTTACCATTTGGTAAAAATTTAATTTTCTACTTTGCCTTCTTTTGGGATATACCAAATCTCAAAGATGTATGACATTGCTTAAGTATATATACTTCCTGCCATGTATCGGGCCGATGCGCTCTATCTTTTTAAGCGCCCAAGAAAAAAGCAATCCTACTTTTCTAATGAAAACCAAAGTAGGCGACTACTTAAGGGCCGCATTTCCTTTTAGGACTAAGACTCAATTTTCACCTCTTTGGCATAAGAGTCTGGGTCTCGGTAATCAATATATCAAGGGAATACTCTTGACTTTATCTATGATGGAGAAAACCGGGATAGCTAAGGCATACTTGTACCACTCCTCCTGAGGGTTCTAGCTCATGTAAGGGCATACCCAAGATATGTGCACTCGCTAAACGGGATCTTCGGGTCACTCACGCAACTTTTTTCTATTTACCAAATCATATATCCATGAAAAAATTTCTTCGATGGACTTTCATCTTAGTCCTAGGCGTTTTATTATTTATTACCACAATTTTGGGTTGCGGACATATCCGCCACACAGTTAAGATTACGCCCCCCGATGCGCAGGTGCAAGCGCAATTTGAAGGTTCGTTTCTTACTCTTTCTGATGCCGACCAGATTGGTACAGCCTATGCCGATGGCATCGTAAATAAAATAAAGGGAATTGAAGACAGCTTGTGTGTAGTAAGCATTCGTGAGGGCAAAGCGCTGGTCCATCAATCTACCTCGGTGTCTAATTCGGTTATTTCCTGGCCATCGGTTATGGATGTCTCCCCTGATGGCCGTTGGGCCTATGTGGCCGAAACTCGGGGAGCTTTTCCGGATGCCCGGGAAAAAGTAGAAGATGTATACAGCGATACTCCCGATGGAAGATGGCTCTCGGTAGTTGACCTTCAATCGGGAGAGATTGTTCAAAAAAAAGATCTTGGTAAAAATCTCTGCAGTGCTTCACTCAACGCGCGAGGAGACTTACTGGTTAGTGGCTCAGCAGAGCCCGGCAAGGAACTCGTATTGGCCCAAATAGAAAATGGCCTGATTACCCAGGTACACACCTTTCCGGGCTGGGTAGAAGATGATGATCGAGAGGGAGTAAGAATGGTAATTTTTCACCCAGAGCAAGATATTATCGCAGTTAATAATGACAATCGTCGATTGAGTTTTTTCTCAGTACAAAAGAAAGCCGGAAAATTGCGCTTAACGCGATTAGGTTTGCCCCTGGAGGTAGCCAAGAAGTGGAGTGTGGGCATTTGGCACCCTCAAGGAAATTATTTTATCCTTTCGGATGTAGCTTGGGGAAATAATTCTACCGGATTTGTCCTCAACTCTCGGGGTAAACTCATTTCTGTTGCATACGACCCTGGGGGCCAACATCGCATAGTATCCCAAGTAAAAGTAGGTCTAAGCCCCGAAGGATTTGACCTATCCCCCGATGGAAAATGGGCCATTGTCGTCAATATGCGTCGCACCTATTTACCCAAGGGCTTTCCCTATGCTCTCTTTTCGGCCCGGGGCGAATCTTCTCTAAGTCTGGTTCAGGTCGATCCTGAAAATGGCCAGCTTCAAGTGAAGGGAAAAGAATATGGCTTTGAAGGAGAACTCCCGGAGGATGCTATATTTGACCATCATAGTAAGGGAATCGCCGTAGCAATCTACAATAAGCGGTATGAAAGCCTTCCACGTCAGGGCTTTGTAGAAATTTGGCAAAGACAAGGTGAAAAACTGGTCCGTACAGGTTTAAAGATCCCTGTAACCCGAGGTGTGCATAATCTTTTGCGGGTACCTACAAATCAAGAGCTGGTTCAAGAATAAACAAAGGGCTTGTCTGTTCTAGACAAGCCCCATTTTCTTATATATCCTGGTTTAGGATTACTCACAACTCTTGTTTACTTACTCAAAATGGTAAACTCCACCCGCCGATTCGTTTGACGTCCCTCCTCGCTTTGGTTATCTGCGATAGGTTTGGTCTCCCCATAGCCCTTGCTCAACATCCGAGACTCGGCTATCCCTCTTCCCAATAAGTAGCCTAATACCGACTTTACTCGCTTTTGAGATAAGACCAAGTTATTATAATCAGCACCAACATGGTCGGTATGTCCCCCAATTTCAATCTGGATCTTGGGGTTTTCCTGGAGCAAGTTGACCAATTGGTCTAGTTCGTTATAAGATTCTGGTAATAATTCGGCTTTGTTAAAATCAAAGAAAACACTCTTTAAGCGAAGTACCCGGCCCACTTCGACGGGTACCAGTTCCAGGTCTTGCTGGGTTTCCACGTATTGGGCGCTATCCCCACTCAAATCTACGTTTTGACTAATGGCAAAATAGTCGCCCTGACTGGCCCGAAAGCTGTATTTTTTGCCATAGGGTAAAATGATGGAATATGCTCCGGTTTCGGGATTGGAATAAGCTATCCCCGCTTCGGCATTGGCCTCAAGATCATAATAGGATATACGGGCTTCGAGTGGCTGGCCGGTATCCTGGTGTTTTACGACCCCTTTGATTAATACGACGGGTTGTGGCCGGGCCGACTCGGTTAATGGAATTCTATAAATATCCCCTCCCTTGACCAAATAGGCTAAGTCGCCTCGAGCGGCCAAGGTAAAGTAAGCATCCCAGGCCTTACTGTTGATCTCTGGGCCAAGATTTTCAGGCTTTGTCCAGCGGATCCAGGTATCGTCTAAGCGACGGCTTACATAAATATCATTTCGGCCATAACCCGGATGGCCTGCCGAAGAAAAATAAAGGCTAACATTATCTGGGGCTAGAAAAGGAGTAACATCGGCAGCTAAGGTATTGATCTCAGGCCCCATATTAACCGGTCGGGGAAAAGTAGTGTCATTGATCCGAAAGCTGACATATAAATCTTGTTCGCCATAGGTATCATTTCGTTCTACCGAAGAAATAAGCACTTTCTGATCCGAACTGAGGCAATAATTTATGTACTTATTATGGTTGAGGTAATCTTTTACCTCAATGGGCTCCGGGATTCTCCATCCATTGGCTCCGCGACGGGCAATAGAAATTCCAGGCCCTGCGTAGGAGCCGTCCGATTTGTAGGTATTACTTATCAGCAATGAATTACCGTCTGGGGGAACCGAAATAACCGAATTACTATTCTCATTATTGATGGGCTTCCCTAAGTTTAAGGCTTGTGACCACGTACCATCGGCTTGTCTTTGGGAAACCCAAATATCATCCCGTTTTTTTACCCCTGCATTTCCTGGGTGCTCTTTGCGAAGAAAGTAAAGCGTTTGCCCGTCGGGCGAAATAACGGGGCGTAAATCACTGTATTTTGTATTTATTTCGGGCCCAAGCTTTTCTAAGGTATAGCCTTTTTGAGCATTGGCTACTAGGTTGATTTGAAAGTTGTCCTGGCGAACTTCCAAGTAATCTACTTCTACATCCATCTTTCGGTTGAGGGAAAAGCCTAGAAAAGTGCCCCAAAACTCTATATTTTTTAAGGTCTTGACCAAATTGTCATTGATATAAAACCGTATTTGCTTGCCTTGCTTTTCTACCCGGAGGGAATTGTACTTTTTGATCGAGTTGACGATCTCTTTGTTTTGAGTCCAAGCTTGGTGCTCGATACTTTTCCGGGTCTTATAATCGTAGGTATATAATTTATAATACGCATTGGAAGAAAGATGAAAATAATGCCTTTTCTCGGCCCGCGAATCTCGCACATCTTTCAAGACTAAACCATACCCATAATTTTTCACCCCACCCACTTGTCTGAGTTTACAGTGTATGATGAAATCCTTTCTAGGATCAAACATAATGGAGTGGGTCCAGTCCCAGCCTCTTTCGGTACGCAAATGGCTTAATTTATAAACGCCATCGCCAAGTCGGCTTTCGGCTTCCTTTCGCTACTTGATTCCCCAAGGGGAAGTGCTGCCCTCAAAATCTTCCCGGAAAACCACTTCGGTTTGGGCGTGAAGCTAAGGAAAAAGAACAAGTCCGATAAATATGGAAAACAGTTTTAATTTTACGTGTTGCATAGTACGTTGATTTAATATAGAAGCACAAGATCTTCATTTGAATTAGTATATAGAATGATTTTTGTCAGGTTATCTTTGGGAAAATCCAGCCTATTAACTATATTAATAGTTATAAGGTGAATTTATGAGTCTTTTCCCTAAAAAACGTAGGAGATTACAGGGCCACATCCCCCATAACCCCCAATCTTGGGTGCTGACAGGAATTTTACTACCCATAGGACTTATTTTTTTCTACATCCAGTTATATCCTTGTGATCAACTTGTTACTCTCCGCCTTCCAAAAGGGTATCGCACGAATATAATAGAGATACAGGAATCCCAAACCCAAGTACTTTGCCTAGGAAAAGGTAGAGGTTGGTGTTGTTTTGGGTGTACTACCCGAATTCAGTATCAAGATTATTTTATCCATCCTGAGGTAATCCCAGTTGTTTTCAAGCCTCTATTTTACCAAAAATATAGTAATCAAGAAATTCCTCACATAGTCATAAAAGCCGATAAGAATTCTTCCATGGGCTGGATACACGACATAAAAAGGGGTTTAAGATCCCTCGGGCCTTGCCAAATCAGTTTTATACAAGAGCCTTTAAGTCCCTAAGCCTCCTCAAGCAAACTTTCTAATTCAAAATATCATACTTCATTTGCAACTCATAGGTAAACTGCAGTGCCGGTTTCAGCAGCACCGGTTCAATCACTTTATCATAGCTGCCCATCCCTATGGGGTCATAAAAGAAGGTGCTCATTTTTCGGGCCCTGACTTTGGAGCTATAATGCGATGTATTGGCATTACCCGACTCATAGGCTTGGTAAGAAGAATACGCTTGGGCGGGCGCCTGGCTACCGTAGTTTTCTAGATACACCTGGCACCGTTCGGCAAGCTTGAGTGCTGTCTTTTGAACGTACCTCCTTTTTTTGTCCTCGATCACCTGCATGGCCTCCTCGAAGAGACGTTTTTTAATTGTAGACAGGTCTTGAATCAAGTAATCCACTTTGATCAAATCGTAAATACCTACCTCGGCTGCTTTGATCATAATTTCTTCTATTTGTTTTTCCGATTTGAGGCGGATAGATAGGTTTTTCTTCAACTCAAAACCGCTGAGCCGCTCATAGGCAACACTACCGCTTACCTCATAATCGTAAATACGGTTTTGAGTAACAAAATCCACATAATAGTCCTCCTCTTTAAACCCCATGGCCTGGAGTTCTTTGAGAAACATATCCAATCCCAGTTGCATTTTCGCTCGGCAATCGTTGGGGTCTCCCCCTTCATCCTGGATGCCTAAGACAGCTACCCAAGCATCGGCGGGGGCATTGAGCAAAACCCGGGCTTGAATAATCAGTGAGGAGTCATTCAGATAGACTTGATGGGCATGTTGTCTTATCCCTTGGCTTGCTTTACGCTGCTTCGAGTAAGCAATATTGCCACTTACTTGGGCTAGAATAGGGCGCGGTGCCACACAGACACATAGTACCAGAAAAAGCGCTAACAGGTTTTTGTTCATGAGATTAAGCTAAATTTCGGGGGTTTTTCTAGAATACCCCATAATGATTGACCTATTACAGCCCTCAGCGCTTTTTTTCTGAGATGGGATATAAAAATAGGGGCTGCCCCCCGGTTCTCATAGTTGCCCCTTTTGGTAGACCCTGCCCGGGGGTCGGGCTTTCGCTACTCGCTGCCTTGCCCCACAGCCCAACACGAGCTCAAACATGCCGCTCTATCCCTCAGCCAATGAGAAGAGAGAGGAGGGAGGAGAGATCAGGAACCAGGAGGCTCGATCATAGCAGTGGAGAGCAGCATAGCGCGATCAAAAAGAGCGTGAATCAAGTTCACCTAAACAGGTTAACTCAGGATGCCGAGAGAAGCAAGCAGTTAAGAATTTGTGCCCATCTCTCTTCTAAAGTTTGGTGATTTCTTAACCCGTGAAAAAAGTCCCGGCTCCCGGTTCTCGGCTCCCGACTCCCAGTCCCATCTCTCCTCTCTCTTCTCTACTCTCTCCTCTAAAGTTTGGTGATTTCTTAACCCGTGAAAAAAGTCCCGGCTCCCGGTTCTCG
>CAWUIO010000065.1:0-38472 GCA_963922455.1 uncultured Microscillaceae bacterium | reverse complement strand
GACGAGGCTCGAACCCGCGACCTACAGCTTGGAAGGCTGTCGCTCTACCAACTGAGCTACTCCCGCTTGTTAATATAGGTGTGACCCTACAAAACTAACACTTGACAACAATACTTGCAAACCTGCAAAATACGAGGAAAACAAAAATGGTGGGGAGAGCAGGATTCGAACCTACGAAGGCATACGCCAGCAGATTTACAGTCTGCCCCAGTTGGCCGCTTTGGTATCTCCCCAATCAATTTTATCACCTCGAGCCGTCAAAGTGGATGCAAATTTACATGTATATTTCCTTTAATCAAATATTTTGCAAAAAATTTAAAACAAAACAGGGCTACGTTTTTTAGCCCTGCCTATGTAAATCTGTCATTAACCCGTAAAGCTGCCCCTCCCCCCATTTACTCATCCATAGGCTCCGCATCATCCTCCACCGATTCATCTACTTCTTCCTCAACCGGCTCCTCTATAATCTCGGTGCTATCCTGCAATTCCTCTATTTCCTCACCGAAGGTGCCAGACACCTCTGATTCGGTTACCTCTATCTGATTAGGAGGCTCTTCTTGAGATTCTTTATGGGTAGAAGTGGAGCCCCCCCCGCCACAGGCAACGAGCAAAACACTTATAAAAAATGAATAAAATAGCTTCATCATATAGACTTGATTTTAAAAAATGTACTAAAATAACGTGGAGGCCCCATTAAAAAACCAAAAATTTCTGATCTCAGGTAGGTTCACATGAATCCCTCCTATCAAACTTTAAACCCTGTTTTTTTCGTGTAAACCTAATGCCAAACGAATACTGGTATACGGAATTTTCTCTTCAAAATGCTCAAAGATCCACTTCATACCTTGGGGCGGGGCCGATGCTTGTTCCAATAAACCCATAACTTGCTCGACCTCCTCCATATTTACCCATCGCTCAATTTCTAATTCCTCACCTTCCAAATATAGTTGCATCAGATGCCCCAAGACGGTACTCTCTTTCATAGAACGAATCTCAGCTATCTCAGAAATATCTTTTCCCGAACGATACAGCTCAAGGCTTAGTAATAGCGTCCCTCCCTTGATTGAATTCCCCTCTTGTACTTGATCTACCAGATAGGCCCGAATCTCGGTCAAAAACTCCTTGCCAAATTGGGCCAACTTTGCTTGGGCAACCCCTGATATCTCTAAGAGAGCGGCTTCACTAATAGGCTGCTCCCGGGCCATTTCATCCAAGGTTTTATCATTAAAAATGATATAAGGGGGCACTCCGCGTTCTCCGGCCAACTTTTTTCTCAATGCCCGTAATCTTTCAAATAGCTCCTCGGCTCGCCATTCGGCCTGACTTTTTACTTTCTCCCGAAGAGGCTTTTCTTCAGATTTTGCTAAATCAAGTTTTACCAATGGCACTTTTCTCCCTTCAAATAAGACCGCTCGCGCCCATGGCCCTTGTTTAAGATGATAATGCTCGTCGTAAGCAATTTCTACAACCCCTTGGTTGAGCATCTGCTGAAGATATTCCTTCCAAGCCAAGGCACTCTCTTCCCTACCACTCCCATAGGTTTTGATTTGGTGATAATTTTTAGAAATGATTTCTTGGCTGGCCGATCCTCTTAAAACTTGGATGAGCGTGTTCAAGCCTACCGACTCGCGAAGGCGTATCATCGCCGATAAAGCTTTTTGGGCCAGTATGGAGCCATCAAAGGTCTCCCTGGGGGACAAACAAACGTCACAATTGCCGCAATCTTCTTCTTTTACCTCCTGAAAATAATTCAACAAGACTTTTCTCCGACACAATGAAGCATTGGCAAACTGTAACATCCGGTCCAACTTGGCCATCCGGAGTTCGCGCAGGCTAGCGTCCTGGGTATCGGCCAGTATGGTTTTCCATAAAATCACATCTTGGTAGGTATAAAACAAAAGTGCTTGACTAGGTAATCCATCCCGTCCCGCTCTACCAATCTCCTGGTAGTAACTTTCCATATTCTTGGGGATATTATAGTGGATTACATAACGCACATTAGGTTTGTCAATCCCCATCCCAAATGCCACCGTAGCACATACAACCATGACATCATCTTTGATAAACTGTTCTTGAACCAGGGAGCGTTTATCGGAGGCCATGCCGGCGTGATAGGCAGCTGCCCCAATTCCCGCTTTACGCAGCTTCTCAGCCAGCATCTCCGTGTTTTTACGGCTCGAGCAATAGATTATCCCGGATTGGCTCTTTCTATCCTGTATGAAGCGGGTAATTTCGCGTAAGCGATTCGTAGCTGGGCTTACGCGCAAATGTATATTGGGCCGGTCAAAGGAGGCAAGAAAGACCTTTGGGCGCTTCATGCCCAACTGCTTTACAATATCTTCTCGGGTCACTTTGTCGGCCGTGGCGGTCAAAGCAACCATCGGTACCCCGGGGAGGTAATTCCTCAAACTTTTCAGTTGGCTATATTCCGGACGAAAGTCGTGCCCCCAATTGGATACACAGTGCGCCTCGTCAATGGCCAATAGACTCACTTTGACTTCTTGCATAAAACGGATAAAACCCCCGCTCAAAAGTTTTTCGGGAGATACATATAAAATCCGTATGGTTCCCTGCAAACACCGTCCCTCAATTTCCGACTGCTCTACCCCATCCAAAGAACTGTTCAAATAGGCCGCTTGGACACCTAAACTGCGCAAAGCTTCTACCTGATCTTTCATGAGTGAAATCAATGGCGATACTACCAGGGCTAAGCCTTCTTGCATCAAGGCTGGGATTTGATAACAAAGAGATTTTCCACCTCCCGTAGGCATCAAGACAAGCGTATCTTGGCCTCCAATCACCCCCTCAATGATCTCTTTTTGAAATGGTCGAAAGCTCTTATAACCAAAAAATTGCTGTAAGACTTCCTCAGCGCTTTTGTTCATAATAAGTTGCTAATGTGAAATGAATGTTGGGTGATGAGGAAGGAAACCGATTTATGTTGTGAGCAAATGTAAAATTTTTAAAATAGTTTGCCAAATTTACAACCGAAAATTTCTAATAAGTGCTTTTGCCTTATCCAAGGTCCTTCTTGAGAAAAGACCCAATTATCTGTTCTCTCATGAGGTATGCAGGGGCTTGCCTAGCTTGGCTTTTATATTGAGGGGCTTCCCGGCGTAGGTAAAGAGTGCCCTTATGTGCCAAATTGCCGCGCCGGTCGGGCCTGCCAGCAAAGCCCGAGCCTGCCCTCCCCAAGGCCCTTTCGGTCTCGGCCCTTCGGGTGGCGTCCCTAAGCCAAAAAATAACATTAGTCCCCAGGTTCTGATTCACTCAGTAGCTTCTTGAACGTTCCTATATCCCCTTGGTCTATTTTTAAATGGACATCTCGTTGTGGGAAGGCGATCACAATGCCGTTTTCTCTAAAAAGTTGGTCAATGCTATACCGAATGTCACTTTTTACGATATCTACATCCCAAATATTTCGCGTCCAAAAGTATAAGTCAAAGACCAGGCTGTTATCCCCAAAGTCTTGAAAATAGACCCGAGGGGGTTCTATGTCGCCCCGGCTTGTATAACGTTGGCCATCGGAAGCCTCGCTTAGGACATCCGGGTGGGATAAAGCTGCTTCTTTTAACTTTTCGGTTACCAAAACTACATCCGAGCCGTAAATCACCCCCACACGAATGTGAAACCGGGTCAAGACCATATTTCCACTAAGATTGGTCACCTTTTCTACGATCAGTTTAGAGTTGGGTACAATTACGGTAACATCATCCCGGCTTTGGACTACCGAATAACGTACCCCGATGGAAGTCACCCGGCCAATTTTTGAGTCTACCTCGATGATATCTCCCACCCGTACGCTGCCTTCAAAAAGCAGGATAAGGCCCGAAGTCAAATCATTAAAGGTTTGCTGGATCCCAAAACCCAAACCCACAAATAAACCTGCAAAACTGGTGAAGACGATGGAGCCGATATGCAAACGGTCAAAGATGATGGCAATCGCAAAGGTATAAATGAGATATTTTGAGATTTGTAGGATGGCAAACTTTTTCCCTTCCTCGATATTTCTAAAATAAAATACCTGACGTTCCAGAATTTTTTTGACAAACCACACCGCTAGTCGGGACATGAGAAAAATAAGCAGTAGGACTGAGAGGTCAAAAAGGATTCGGGAAACTGTCAAGTCGTCAAATCCTGGGATGGGGGTTGCTTCTAAAAAATCGCGGAAGGTAATCATGGGTGTGTCTAAAGAAGAAAAAGCCTGAACCGCAAATGAAGCGAATTCAGACTTTTTATGCTAATAAAATTCGTAAAAAAAGGCACGCCTCATAGGAGTACCTACGATTTAGAAGAGGTATGGGGCAATTACTAAGGCAATTACCGAGATTAACTTCAACAAGATATTCAAAGCGGGTCCCGATGTATCCTTGAAAGGGTCTCCCACGGTATCCCCTACTACAGCGTTTTTGTGAGGTTCAGATCCTTTGTAATAAACCTGGCCGTTAATCTCCACCCCTTCTTCAAACATCTTTTTGGCATTATCCCAGGCCCCCCCCGCATTGGATTGGAAGATCGCCATCAATACGCCGGCAACCGTTACCCCGGCCAATAAACCGCCTAACATCTCTTTTCCGCCTAGGAACCCTATGGCCACCGGAGCGACCACGGCCAATAGGCCAGGCAATACCATCTGCTGGATCGAGGAGTTGGTAGAAATCTCCACACATTTTTTGTACTCGGCTTTCCCGTCGGCCTTTTCAAAAATAGCGCGGTCTTCGGGAGTCCAGTCTTCCGTCTCTTTGCCGTCATTTTTCCGCATTACTTCCAAAGCATTACGTAGTTCAGGAATATCCCGGAACTGGCGACGCACTTCATCAATCATAGACATGGCGGCTTTTCCTACGGCCTCCATAGCCATAGCAGAAAATAAGAAGGGAAGCATCCCTCCTAAGAAGAGACCCGCCATTACGTATGGCTTAGAAACATCTATCACTTGAATATCGGCGGTGACCATAAAGGCACTAAACAAAGCCAAAGCCGTTAAAGCGGCCGAACCAATGGCAAATCCTTTTCCGATGGCAGCGGTGGTATTACCCACGGCATCTAATTTATCCGTACGCTGACGAACTTCTTTGGGAAGCTCACTCATTTCGGCAATCCCCCCGGCATTATCCGAGATAGGACCGTAAGCATCTACCGCCAATTGAATACCTGTGTTGGCTAACATGCCCACCGCAGCAATGGCGATTCCGTACAAGCCGGCAAAATGATAGGCTCCCAAAATGGCCGCTACGATAATGATAACCGGGATGGCCGTAGATCGCATCCCTACGGCCAAACCGGCAATGATATTGGTGGCAGCTCCGGTGGAGGATTGGCGTACTATATTTTTAACCGGGGGGGTGTTCGTTCCGGTGTAATATTCGGTAATCAGGCCAATCAATACCCCGGCTACGGCTCCAATGATTGTTGATAAAAATACCCCCAAGGAAGTGATGGTAAGTCCACGGAACTCCCATTCGGCCGGTAAGACATTACTGATAATAAAATAAGAAAAGATGATCAAAATAGCGGTAGAGCCAAACTCTCCGGTATTGAGGGCACGCTGTGGGTTCCCGCCTTCTTTAACGCTCACCATAAAAGTCCCGATGATGGAAGTAATAATCCCAGCCCCTGCAAGCATCAAAGGAAGCAGAATGGCAGCCGTACCGCCAAATTGGGTATCTACTTCGGCGAAGTTACCAGAAGACATAAAGGCAACCCCTAAAACCATGGCTCCGATTAAGGAACCTACATACGATTCAAAAAGGTCGGCTCCCATACCGGCTACGTCTCCCACATTATCTCCCACGTTATCGGCTATGGTGGCTGGATTGAGCGGGTGATCTTCGGGGATACCGGCCTCGACTTTACCCACTAAATCGGCTCCGACATCGGCGGCTTTGGTGTAAATACCTCCGCCTACCCGAGCAAAAAGGGCAATAGATGAAGCTCCAAAAGAAAAACCCGTGATTACATTCAAGACCCGGCCAATTTCATCGGGCGTGTGGAATGGGAAGATATTACTGTATATCAAGAGCAGGCTACCCAGTCCTAAAAGGCCCAGGCCGACCACTCCGAGTCCCATAACAGAACCTCCGGTGAAGGCAATTTTAAGCGCGGGGCTCAATCCTTCCCGGGCGGCATTGGTGGTTCGTACGTTGGCCTTGGTGGCAACTCCCATCCCGATGAAACCGGCTAGTCCGGAGCAAAGTGCTCCGATGATAAAGGAGAAAGCAACTAAAACGTGGGAAGAGGCTTGGGTCATCCCCCCATACCCGAGTAGGGCCGCTACAATAATTACAAAGATAATGAGCCGGCTGTATTCTGCTTTTAAGAAAGCCATAGAACCATCGGCAATGTTTTTGGCGATGATCGCCATTTTTTCAGTCCCTACGTCTTGACGAGATACCCAGGCAGATTTTCCGAAGGTAAATATCAAGGATAGAACCCCAAATAGAGGAAGTAGTAGAATTATCGTCTCTGGAGTCATAAGTCACGCGTGATTTTTTATCGTATGCAAAATTTTCTAACGGGGCAAATTTAGGATATGTATGTCTAAATAGTTTGCTATTTCATGGAGTTTCTCCTAAAAGAACCTGATTTATAAATGAAATTTTTTCTGAAAAGTGTATCAACTCTTATGAGGTATTGTTTTTAGCTGCGTATCGCTGGTATTCAGGCTCATGGCTGAGGGATAGAGCGGCATGTTTGAGCCCGTTGGGGCCGGGCGGGGAGCAGGCGAGTAGCGAAAGCCCGACCCCGGCGGCACAAAATTACAACCAGCCCACCCTCGTATATCGCCGGGGGCAGCCCCAGCTTCTTCGAGGGCTAAAAGTTCTGGCGTAAAAAGTAACTTAATGACCAAAGGGCCCATAGCTCATGACTAAAATCACGCCGGGATTGTAGGTGTTGCTTCACCATGGCTTGTAGATGCGACCGGGACACATACTCCAAGAGAGGGCTTTGAGGGCTTAGAATTTCTTCTGGGATCCATTGCTGTTCCTTTTGTTTAATCCAAAAGCCCCAGGGCATCCCGAAGCCCTCTTTGGGTCGCTGAGTATAGGCCCTACCCCCGTACTTATTTAAAATTTGTTTCAACAAGCCCTTGGCTTGGGGACGGAGCCTTTGTGTAGCCGGTATAGACTGGGCCAATTGTATAAGCTTAGTATCCAAGTAAGGCACCCGCACTTCCAAGCTATGTTGCATGGTGACCCGGTCGGTAAAAGCCAGGACATTATGCGGGAGGTATCCTTGTTGGTCTTGAGCCAGGGCCCACTCCAGTAAAGTATCGGGCGTAGGGTCTCTTTGAGCAGTATGGGTAGCATAGGGCAAAATTTGCAACTGGGAAAATTGCTCAAAAGTACGTTGGGGCGATCGGTCTAAGCCCGAGGTAAAGCGTCGTATCAGCCTGAATAGCTTACGGGCTGGCAGTTTTTTTCCTTCGGGAAGCAGGCTCCCTATGGCCTTCAAGTACGGAAAAGTAGACGCATAGGGAAGCCATTTTAAATACTTAGCAAAGGCCTTGTGACGGTTATAGCCCGCAAAATATTCATCGGCGCCGGCCCCCGAAAAACAAACTTTGGTGGTTTGGGCGGCTTTTTCGGCTAGTAAATAGCTCAAAAAGGAAGCAGGGTCGCCCCAAGGTTGATCCAAGCAATCCATGAATCCGGGAAGGCGGTTAAGGTCGGAGGATGCGAGCTCTATGAAAATTGGCTCAGCCCCATACTGACGGGCGGCTTGGCGGGCAAACTGTTTATCACGAGAAGCAAATGTCGCTAAGCTTGGCGGAGGGCTCATAATAAATGCCGGGATACGTGACTTGCCAAGGGCTTGCAATAAAGCCAAGATCAAGGTGGAGTCTACCCCTCCACTAAGAAACAGGCCCCACGCGACTTCTTGGGGTATTTGCTTTTCAAGGCTTTCAAAAAGGGCTAGTTCAACCTGTTTGCTTGGTTCTAGGGTGGGTTTTTGCCTGATGGGTAGCTGCTTAGGGCTAAGGCCTGGTGTGTCTTCTGCGTTTACGTGGGCCCAATCACGCGTTGCGGTCTTTACGGTCTCGAGGTACCCTCCTTGAATCACCTCATAAATACCTTGATAAAAGGTGTGGGGTGGCTGAGGATACCGATACTTCAGAAAATCATGGGGAGCCCGGGTATTTAAGCTAGCCGTGATGAGCCCTGAGTTTAAAATGCCTTGTATTTCGGATGAAAAGATGAGGTAGTTTTCATTCTCAAATACATACAAAGGCTTTATGCAAGAGCGATCTCTCCCATAATAGAGCTTTTCTTCTTGTGAGTCCCATAAAAGAAAGGCATACATTCCCTCGAGATTGGCAAGTGCCTTGGCGTAGGTTTGGCTCAGAATACCTTGAGCTAAGGTGTAAAGTAGCACTTCGGTATCTGATTGGGTCCGAAAAGCATAGGGAGTATTACATTGCTTTTTTAAATCCTGGTAATTATAGATCTGTCCGTTAAAGATGAGAATGAACCGTTGGTCTGGGGATAAAAAAGGTTGATTGGCGCGCTCCTGGGGGTCGCAAATACTAAGGCGTGTATTTCCTAGGTATATTTGGTAAGATGAGGTTTGGCCGTGATAATATCCGTTGGCATCGGGCCCTCGGTGATACAGGCTGCGGTTCATACGGAGGATGGGCCCTTCATCCAAACGAAGGCTACGGTCTAAAATAAGGGTAATGCCGCACACTAATTGTTAGAGGACTTGTTAAGCAAAAAGTTCTTCTCGTAATAACGACAAAAAGATTGAAGCTCACAAATTTCGCACTTAGGCTTTCGGGCCAGGCAAACATAGCGACCGTGGAGAATGAGCCAATGATGGGCTTTGGGTATGACTTCTTCGGGGATGTGTTTTATCAGGGCTTTTTCTACTTCGAGCGGGGTTTTGAGATTTTGATTAACCAAGCCCAGCCGTTTAGAAACTCGAAAAACGTGGGTGTCAACGGCCATGGCCGGTTGGTTATAGATGACGGAGACAATTACATTGGCGGTTTTTCGTCCTACGCCTTGTAATTTTTGTAAATCACTGACATTGTCTGGCACCACCGAGTTAAAGTCTTCTACGAGCATTTTGGCCATTGCCAGCAAATGCTTGGTTTTATTATTGGGGTAAGATACGCTTTTGATGTAGGGAAAGAGTTCATCAAAATGACTTAGTGCCAGCAATTCCGGGGTGGGAAACTTCTCAAACAGAGGAGGGGTAACTAGGTTGACCCGTTTGTCGGTGCATTGGGCACTTAATATTACGGCCACCAGAAGTTCATAAGGGTTACGGTATTCCAATTCGGTTTTAGGATCGGGAAAATTTTGGGAAAAATGAGCCAAAAAATGGGAATACCGTTCCTTACGGGTCAATGATTGCATGCAGTAGCGAGGATTTCCTTAAACGGAATGGTAGTGGAAAGTCTTGGAGAAATTCAGAATATTTTGGATACTCTGCTCGGATGGAGAGCTTTTGGCATGATCTAGCTCTTCGTGAGTTTGGAGGAGATCTTGATAACTTTGAAAGAAATCATAATCGGTTTCCAACAGAATTTCAATTACTTGATTTTCACGTTTGGAAGTCTCCCGATATATGTAGCGGATCAAATCATTATGGGTAAAAACTGTTGTCATAGGACAAATTGTATTTTTTCATTTGTTTGCGGAGGTTAATGAGAGCATAGCGCATACGCCCTAGGGCGGTATTTACGCTCACATTGGTAGCATCGGCAATTTCCTGAAAACTCATTTCGGCGTAGTGCCGCATGATCAGGACTTCTCTTTGCTTCTCCGGTAATTTCTGTATCAACACCCGAAGCCGGGTATAAGTTTCTTTTTTGATTTGTGAAGATTCTATGGAATCTTCGGCCAATCTTAACGTGTTGAGTAGATTGGTATTCTCGTCCATCAGAACTGATGGATAACGCTTATCCTTACGGAAATAATCGATCGCTAGGTTGTGGGCAATTCGGGAGATCCAAGGTAAGAACTTTCCTTGCTCGTTATATTTTCCCGACTTTATAGTTTTGATTGCCTTGATAAAGGTATCTTGGAGTAAGTCTTCTGCAATGTAATGATCTTTTACAATGAGTAAGATTGTCGTAAAAACTTTATTCTTGTGACGACCTACTAATTCTTCAAAAGCTTTTTCATCTCCATTTTTGTATAGCGAAACGAGTTTACTATCACTGATTGTATAACGATTCATTTGATACACCATTTTAACGATTTGCTGTGATTCTTATTGTGAGCTTCTGCTATTTGTACGACAAATAAAACACGTCGTTTTCAAAAAAAGTGGGGGGTATTTGTGAATCGGAGGTCTAGCTTTGTGGCCTTAGTCATTTACTTTGTGAACAAAATGCTAATTTTGGTATTTGCTAGGTATTTAAGGAAGGTTAAAGCTTCTTAAAAAAACCAAAGTGCAGTCCATTTTGCAGGGAATAGACCGCTTAGCCAAAGGATCTTTCTCACTTATTTTAGATAGTAATAGAAACTTTCCTTGAGCCAAGTGATTGTATTAGATGTTACTCTTAATTATACGATGTTTGAAAATCTGGATGAATTAGATCCGCGGCAATATATCCTCATCAAGGGGGCCAAAGTCAATAATTTAAAAAACGTCAATGCCGTCATTCCCCGGAACCGGCTCATTGTCATAACAGGCTTATCGGGCTCCGGTAAATCCTCTCTTGCCTTTGACACCCTCTTTGCTGAGGGGCAAAGGATGTATGTAGAAAGTCTAAGCTCGTATGCCCGTCAATTCTTAGGGCGGATGGAGAAACCCGAGGTAGATTATATCCGGGGTATATCACCGGCTATTGCGGTCGAGCAAAAAGGAAATACCCGGAATCCTCGCGCCACTGTGGGTACCACCACCGAAATTTACGATTATCTAAAATTATTTTACGCCCGGGTTGGGCGTACGTATTCTCCCATTTCTGGGCAGTTGGTCAAAAAGAATACGGTAAGTGATGTGGTAGATTTTATCCAGTCCTACCCCGATGGGAAACGTTTTACCATATCCACTCCTTTACAGGTTTCTGAAGAACGAAGCTTAGGGGATGAATTGAAAGTTATTTTCCAAAAGGGATTTTCTCGAGTCTTGGCCGAAGGTGAAATCCTGTTCATTGAAGAGTATATAGAGCGTGAAGAAAAAGTAGCCGAATTGGAAAAGCAAAAACTCTCAATTCTTATAGACCGGAATGTTGTTAATAAAGAGGAAGATAACAATCAATTCCGGATTGCCGATTCGGTTCAAACTGCCTTTTATGAAGGGCAAGGGTACTGCCAGGTAGAAATCGCCGGAGAAAGCCCCCAGATATTCTCCAATAAGTTTGAATTGGACGGCATCCAGTTTGAAGAACCCAGCGTCCAGTTTTTTAGCTTTAATAGTCCCTACGGAGCTTGTAAAACCTGTGGAGGTTTTGGAAGTATTTTAGCTATTGACCCAGACTTAGTGATCCCAGACAAATCCCTTTCGGTATATGAGGATGCCATTGCCCCTTGGCGTACCGAGAAAATGCAAGCCTGGAAAGATGCTTTTTTAAAAAGTACCGCTCAATTTGACTTTCCGGTCCACCGCCCTTACAACGAGCTAAATTCCGAACAACAAGATCTTTTATGGAATGGCAACGAATACTTTGAAGGCATTCACGACTTTTTTAAATATGTAGAGTCGCAAAACCATAAGATCCAATACCGGGTATTGATGGCCCGATATCGGGGCAAGATTATTTGCCCAAGTTGCCGGGGGACACGTCTTCGTGAAGATGCTTCCTATGTAAAGATTCACGGTCGTTCCATTAGTGATTTGGTGCTCTTACCGATTTCCGACTTGTTGCTTTTCTTTGATAAAATGGAATTAACGCCCCAGGAATTGGAAATCAGTCGCCGTCTTTTAGCAGAAATTCAGAACCGTCTAAAATATTTAGAGAAAGTTGGGCTAGGGTACCTTACCCTCAACCGGCTCACCGCTTCTCTATCGGGGGGAGAATTTCAAAGGATCAAACTCGCCACGGCCCTGGGTAGTGCCCTGGTAGGGTCTATGTACATTCTTGATGAGCCTAGCGTGGGGCTCCACCCCCGCGATACCGACCGCCTGGTGGAAGTTTTAAAAGATCTTAAAAACCTGGGCAATACAGTTATTGTAGTCGAGCACGAAGAAGCCGTGATGCAGGCCGCCGACCAAATTATCGATATGGGCCCGGAAGCAGGGTCTCGGGGGGGAGATATGGTATTTTCCCTGAGCCATCAAGAATTAAGCAAGGCCCAAGGTAAGGTTCGTTTGGAAAACCCTTTCTCAGGTATAAACACCCAATTTACCTTAGAGGACTCCTTCACCTATAATTATTTGTTTGGCAAGGACGATATTCCCCTTCCCAAGCAAAGGAGAACTTGGAGTAAGTATATTGAGGTACACGGGGCTCGGCAAAATAATTTAAAAAATATACAAGTCCAGTTTCCGCTGGATGTCTTATGTGTGGTGAGTGGCGTAAGTGGTTCAGGTAAATCTACCCTTGTCAAGGAGGTTTTATTCAAAGCCCTCTCCAAAAACCTAGGCAAGCCCAACGATACGATGGGTCTTTTTGATCGCATTTCGGGCAATGTGGGCCATATTCAACAAATTGAGATGGTAGATCAAAAATCTATCGGGACCTCCTCACGATCCAATCCTGCTACCTACACCAAGGTCTACGATGCGATCCGAAAATTATTTGCGGCTACGACCTTGGCGAAGCAAAGGTCGTACACCCCGGCCCACTTTTCATTCAACGTGGATAAAGGCCGATGTGAAACTTGTGAAGGCGAAGGACGCATCAAGGTAGAAATGCAGTTTATGGCCGATATCTTTCTAAAATGTGAGACCTGTGACGGAAGACGATTCAAAAAAGAAATATTAGAAGTTACCTACAAGGATAAAGACATCTCACAAGTACTAGACTTGACCATTGAAGATGCCGTCGAATTCTTTAAAGAAAGTAAGAGTGTGGTACAAGCTTTACAACCCTTGGTACAAGTAGGCCTTGGGTACATTCAACTGGGCCAATCTACCAATACGCTTAGTGGAGGCGAATCTCAACGACTTAAATTGGCTTCTTATCTCAAAGAAAAAAAAGACCGGACTTTCTTTATTTTTGACGAGCCTACTACGGGGCTACATTTTCACGATATTCGTCGTTTACTCGATGCCATTCAAGCCTTGATTGACCAAGGAAATTCGGTCTTGATCATTGAGCACAATCTGGAGGTGATCAAATCGGCCGACTGGCTTATTGACCTTGGCCCCGAGGGAGGAGAAGGAGGGGGGCATATTTGCTTTGAAGGACTGCCCGAAGATATCCTCAAACTCGAAAATAATTTCACCGCTCAATTTTTAAAAGAAAAATTACCCGGAAGGTCTTAGCTTTTGTGAAAAATGTCTAAAGCCTGACATTTTTGTTATTTTTCTACTATTCTTGGCATTATCCCCTGAAAGAGGGAATTAATTTTGTAGTATACCCCTATACCTAATTGAATACCTTCATTATCCAAATAGGTTAGCTTATGTATTTCCGGCATCGGTACATATTTATATTACTACTATTAAGCCTTCTTTCTGCTTGCACCCCTTCTCCCGACAATTCGGAAGAAGTGATAGACGGTGTCATTGACCTACAAACGTGGAATTACAGCCACGACACCTACTTTCCTCTGGAAGGACAATGGGAGTTTTACTGGAAGTCGCTTCGCAAACCGGAAGATTTTAAGCAGGAAGCCCGTGAAGATATTAGTTACATGCTACTTCCGGCATCTTGGACTCACTATCGAGATACTTTAGGAGCTCCTTACCCGGCCTATGGGTATGCCACATACCGCCTCACCATGCATCTCCAAGAATCCACCAATCATCCCCGCTTGGCCCTTTTTATACCCAAGATCTGGTCGGCTTCCCGTATTTGGCTAAACGGAGAACTAATTTATCATACGGGCCGCGTTTCCTCTTCTTTTAAAAATTACGAAAACCGTATCTTGGAAGAACTTGTGGAGATTGAGCCCTTGGGCGGTAAATGTGAGTTGGTGGTTCAGGTTGCCAACTTTGATATGTTTATCGGCGGTATCCCCCAACCCTTTTATTTGGGGACTTTTAAAGGTTTGAGCCAAGTCATTTCCCTGCGTTACAGTTGGACACTCCTTTGGTTGGGCGCCTTACTCATTATGAGTATCTACCATTTCATTTTGTACTTTTTCCGGCAAAAAAGAAAATCAACCTTATATTTTGGTTTTATCGCGATATTAATTGGGATTCGTTTGATCATCTTTGGCGACCACTACATTTACGAATACCTGAAAGATCACGCGGTCTGGTTTACCTTTGCCGTACAAAGTAAAATCTATTATGTAACGACATTTGCCCTGGTACCAGCCGGGCTCATCTATCTTCGCTCACTCTACCCAGAACTCGATTGGCGGGTGAGGGAAGACAGTAATTTTGCCGGATTGAGCAAGTTTTTCAATCGCTGGATAAGGCCTTATATTATCCCAACCTCGGTCATAATCACCTTTATTTATAGCTGTTTTATCTTAGTTACTCCTCCCCGGGTGTACATACCAACCATTTTGATTTATCAAGGAATCCTGGCTGTTTTTATTGTTTATATGCTGTCTATGATCATATGGGCGGCTCTGCACAAAGCCAAAGAGTCAAGTTTTCTAATTATTGGAATCTTGGTCATGGTGATTGCCGGAGCCAATGATGGGCTGCATCAACAAGGGATTGTCATTTTTGGCGCTTTTGAATTGCTCCCCACAGCCTTTGCCATTTTCCTTTCCTTACAATTCGTCCTGATAGCCAAGCGATTTTCCCGTGCCTTTGGAGAAGTAGAAGACCTATCTGAAAACTTAGAGAAAAAAGTAATCGTGCGGACCGCCGAGGTTACCCAGCAAAAAGAAGAAATTGAGGATAAAAATAAAAAGCTGGAAGAAACCTATAAACATATCCGGGATAGTGTGGTTTATGCCAGCCGTATTCAACAAGCAATCCTGGGAACCCCCGAAGAAATCATCAACAAAATTGGAAATGAAGCCTTCATTTTCTACCGCCCCCGAGATATTGTTTCGGGCGACTTTTACTGGTCGGCCGAAATTAAAGCTTGTCCTTTAAAAAAAGATGATGATACCGTAGCCCACTGGAAAGGAGACCAAGTAAAAATTCTTGTGGCGGCCGATTGTACCGGCCACGGCGTCCCTGGAGCCTTTATGACCGTGATGGGCAATGACTTCCTCAATGAAATTGTACTCGAGGCCGAAATTTATAACCCGCAAAAAATCCTTATCGAGCTGGATAAAAAAGTAATTGCCAACCTCAGTCGCCAATCTAAGCAAATGAACGACGGGATGGACTTGGGGGTCATCGCCCTCAACGTGACCAAAAAGGAGATGATATTTTCCGGGGCCAAAAACCCCCTTTACTTCGTAAGAAATGGGGAAATCAGGGAAATCCGAGGCTCTAAATTCCCCATTGGGGGCTTACAATACCAAGTTCCTAAACATTATGAAAGCGAAGCCATCGTCCTGCAAAGCGGAGATACCTTTTACCTCTCCTCCGATGGGTTTCAGGATCAATTTGGGGAAGCCGCCAACCGTAAATATATGAAGAAGCGCTTTAGGAATTACCTCCACACCATCAGTACGCTCCCTATGGCCGAACAAGCCGAAAAAATGAAATTTGAGTTTGAAAGCTGGAAAGGCAAAATGCTCCAGACCGACGATGTATTGGTAGTAGGGGTAAGGGTCTGAGCCCTTACCTGTTAATCTTGCTGTGACAAGCGTGTAAGCCGTAAAATCTCATCAAAGCGGCTTTTTACCATCTCTGAACCTTCGTAAGCACGCCGGGCATCTACAAATACATCTTTGCTGCTAAATGGGTTAAAGCCCTTCTCCACCATAAAAGAAATCATAAAGGCATTTTGCTCAATCTGCTTTCCCGACTCTTTGAAAGTCTTCAAACGTTGGATAATCTGATCTAACATACTCACATAATCATCCTCACTAGGGCTGGGCAAGGTAGGTAAAGCCACTGCTTTGTCATATCCTAATTCACTCAAAAAAACGCGACTATACCAGTTGGTCTCCTGAGTTTTCATAGCTTCCTCTTTGGTGTCAAAAAGCTCAGGCACTAGCGAAAAAGTACATATCCCCTCCATAATGTTTTGAAACTCGAGTACATAAAAGCCCTCCAAATCCAAATCATCATCTTTATGGGGACTCAGTACCAAGCGGCCCTTCCCATCCGGGTTTGCCCTCAGGTCTTGGTCAATAACCATAAAGTTTTCAGGAATTTCTCCGTCCAGGCTCCGGTCGGAAACGTAACGTACTTGATTACCCTCCAATTTAAGAGTCTCTCGGCTGTCTTCATTGGCCCATACCCAAATACCTTCAGGTAGGGACAGGCTTTCCTGGGCCTGGCTATGGGGGCATAATAGCATCAAGCCTAGGCAACACCCTAGATAGTAAAAAAAGCGCATCATACTTCGGTTTGTGTGTAATATATATAGTACCAAGCCTGCCCTCATCCATTACAAGCTTGTACCCAATAAGCCCCAAAATTTGTTCCATGGCTCGCGCTAATCGGCTTTCCTGGAAATTTTTTAAGTGGATAATTGTTCTGTGAAGAGATAATACTATGTAACGCCTATGAAATTTTACTCAATAAGCCTGGTTTTCCTAAGCCTGAGCTTCCTCACCCAGGCCCAAATAAGTCCTAATGTGGAATATGGAGACGATAACCAGAGCCCTAAATCACTTTCTCCCAATAGCCTCCCGGGCAAAGGCGTGTATCAAGACTTTAAGGAATTCCAAAGCCAACAGCCGAGCGGCTCCCAAACTTTTACCTTAGATTCCCAAAACGGGCGAGTTTTGCGCTTTTTAATCCGAGACCAAGCCAGTAATAAAAAAATTAAGAAAGCTTACGGTTTTTCCGATGGGCAAAGTCAGTACATCAGTGCCCGTCAATACGGGAATGGCAACTATTATGTGCGGGTAGAGACCCAAGGCCGCTATGCTTTTTTCCGAGATGAAGGAGGTTCGGGCGGATTAGGCATCGGGATCGGCTTTGGCCCCGTTGCGGTAGGCACGGGCAATGGAAATGTAATACAATCGTATATTCTAGACCGTAAAAACGGGGTCATTGAGCCCTTGCGCCCGAAGTTGATGAAAGCCATTCTAACATCCGAGCCCCAACTTTTGCGAGCCTATGAGGAAGAAAAAGTAAAACGAGATCCCAATACCCTTCTCAAATATATTACTCAGTATAATGCCGCCCGTCCTCTTTGGAATGAAGACTAGGGGCTGCCCCCGGCCTTGGGTATTTTGAGCGAATAGCCCCGGGGTAGCGCCGGGGTCGGGCTTTCGCTACTCGCCACCCCCCGCACCGCCTACTGCGGGCTCAAACAGGCCGCTCTATCCCTCAGCCTCAAGAGAGGAGAGATGGGGGAAGCGAGATGAGAGAAAGAAAGAAAACGCTGATTGACGGGTGGGTCTCTTTCATGACTTCCGCACCTTTCCCGAGGCGCAAATTAATCTTTTGATTATCAAATACTTACAGAGCAGGATTTCTTAATTTGGGTCTCCCAGGCCATTTTCTTGTCTTTATTTTATGTTTGTTCGCAAGAAGAAAAACAAAAGCGGCTGCTTCTAGAGAGGAGAGATGATAGAAGAGAGAGGAGAGAAAGAAAGAGAGCCCTGGTTGACAGTTTGGTCTCTCTTCTCTGCTCTCTGCTCTCTGCTCTCTGCTCTCTCCTCTCTTTTCTCAATCGGCTTAGGGATAGAGCCATTGTTTGAGCCCGCCGCTGGCTGTGGGTAGCCCGGCGAGTGGCGAAAGCCCGACCCGCGCATGGTACTTTTTTTTAATTTGCCCTCCATTCTTCCAGCGCGGGGAAGCCCCTAAGCATTTTCTTTACCTTTCTCCAGCCCAAAACTAGAAATTATTACAAATTATTAGTAGAGAGAAGGCATTTTGCATTTTTTTTGTTTGCTTTGATCTTCAAATGAACTCTTGGATACAAGACATTGAAATCGTGGACACCCACGCCGAACTTCACGGAAGCCGAGTGCATATTTTCGTGAAGGATGGCCTTATTGATCGTATAGTACCCCTGGATACTCCTTTGCCCGAGGAATACACGAAAGGCTTTACCCTCATTATCCCGCCCAATTCCTTAAAAGTATCGCCAGGCTGGTTTGATATGCGCACTACAATACCCGACCCGGGGGGCGAACATATGGAAACCCTTCAAAGTGGTGCCGCCGCCGCCGCCCGAGGGGGCTTTACCGAAGTGGCCCTGCTTCCCGATACCCAGCCGCCCTTGCAAAGTAAAAACGATATCCGCTACTTGCTAGAAGGAAACCCAAAGCATCCGGTGCAGTTACACCCTATTGCTTGCATCACCAAAAACCGCGCAGGGGTAGACCTTACGGAAATGATGGACCTGGCCCAGGCGGGAGCGGTAGCCTTTTCGGATGGGCAAAACAGCCTTGCAAATACCCATTTGTTCTCGACCGCCTTGCAATACCTCGAGCCCCTTAAAAAGCCGCTCATTCACCGAGCCTTAGAACTCGAATTGTGTCGCTTTGGCCAGATGAATGAGGGCTATACCAGCACCATTTTGGGGCTGCGGGGTATTCCCCACATCGCCGAAGAAATCATGATCCAGCGGGACCTCTCCCTACTGGAATATGCGGGAGGACGCTTACACTTTGCCCTCATCTCCTCTGCCCGGTCGGTTGAACTCATACGAGATGCCAAAAAACGGGGACTGGCTGTAAGCTGTGATATTGCGGCGCACCAACTGGCCTTTGTTGATGCAGATCTGAACAGTTTGGACACCAATTTGAAAGTAATGCCCCCCTTTCGTACCGAGGCCGACCGAGAAGCCCTTTGGATGGGCTTGAAAGATGGTACGATTGATGTCGTGGTCTCGGACCATTTGCCCCAAGATACTGAAAGTAAAAATATTGAGTTTGACCGGGCCGAATTTGGAATAATTGGCCTGGAAACCACATTTGCCCTGCTCAATACCTTAAGCCACGCCAAAAATCGGCTAAGCTTGGGCGAAATGATTCTCAAAGTAAGTCATAACCCACGGGCCATCTTGGGCTTGCCCCCGGTACGAATCCAAGAAAACACCCCGGCCAATTTGACCTTGTTTGATACCGAATCTAATTGGACTTTGGAGCCTGGCTCCATGCTTTCTCGCTCCCGAAATACACCCTTCTTGGGCAAAACCTTCCGGGGAAAAGCCCGAGGAATCATAAACCGAAACGAAATCGTATATGAAGGTTAAGCGCTTATTGCCCCTTATCTTGTTCCGTGGCGTTCTGGGAGCCTTGCTTTTTGTAGCTTTTTTTCTGCTTTTATACAGTCTAAGCTCTAATCCTTTCTTGCCTTCGGTAAAATCGTATGACTTTTTTATCTATGCCTTTTGGTTATTTATCATGTTAGCCCACTATCGCTTCCGGCTTAAGGGAGGCAAAATGACCTTCGGGGAAGGTTTTACCTTAGCCCTAGGCACCAGCATTTTGATGATTAGTATGAGTGTGTTGTTTCTCTATACCTTTCTCCAGAGCGTAGATCCCGAGCTTAGTACAAACTATGGCGAGTACGAAATAGCTCAATTTGAAGGAGCCAAAAAACAATGGATAGAAGAGTTTGACCGCAGTGGCAAGGATGGCCCCCAAATCTACCAACAGACCTTGGCCAACTACCAAAAGCGGGATTGGAATACCTACCTAATCCAGCAGGAAATCTGGCAAAAGGGATTTATTACGTTTTTTATGAGTATTATTCTTCCCCTCATTTTACGAAGATTATAAGGCTTCTTTTGTAAAAAACCTTCGTATTTTGCTCGATATTCGCTCAGAATGTACAATAATATTAGGGATTGACAGTATTATTTGTAAATTTAAAATTTAGTGTACTTTTCAAGTGAGGTTTTTCCTATGAATGGGAATCAGGTAAATTTAGACGAGTTAAGCCGATATAGCCGGGATTTTGCCAAGCGTATCATTGATTATTATTTTATAGATCATCAATACATTGAGGGGCAAAATATCTTGAAATTGTGTGATATTCCTCAGGTTAACTTATTGGTGGTTAAAAACCTATTTGAAAAATGGAAGTCGGAAACATCCCGGCTCCGAAGCCCCTATTTTGATTATGAACAAGAAGAGGTGCAAAATGCTTTGCATCAATTCATGAATACCCTTTCTCAACATATTCGCATCAACCGGGATTATTTATTGCCATTACTTACCGATGCTACCCGCGACTCCCTACTTCTCGTACTTACCCCCCGGCTTTTTTATCAACAAGAGTTGAGCAAGCCTTTTTATCAGCCCATTACCGCCCGGAAGTTTGAGGATATCAAAAAGTATATCAAGTTTAATAAAGAATTGCTCAAATCATTTATCCAAAAGTTGGCCGAAGAAAGCTCGGGTGAAATTAGTACCGAAGTTGCCGGGCAGCTTTTAAATCAAGTTTATGAGCAAAACAAACATTATATCGAGCCCCTTGATTGGCGGATCAAGAACTTTAATGACATTTACGCGCTGAATATAGACCGAATTTACCCTCCCAAGGGCAGCAACTCCCAGGCCGAAACGCTTGTGGAAAAAACGCAGATAATAGAAGCCGGAACAAACAAGGAGGTCCGAAAATACCTCCCCAATACGCAAAGTTTGGAACCCCTTGGAGGGATTCCCAAAACTAGCGAATCTACCGTTGCCGCTACTTCTGAGGAGCCGTCCAAAGTCTTAAACGATACTTTGGCCGACACCAAGCCTGATAGTTTGCACGAGCAATTCAAAAATGCTAAGATCAGTAGCATTCGGGCCGCAATCAGTCTGAACCAGAAATTTCAGTATATCAATCAACTTTTTGGGGGAGATAGTTTCGCATTTAACGATGCAATCAATCGCCTCGAGGCCTGCAAGACCAAAGAAGATGCCCGAGATGTGATGGACAAGGAATACGCTCCCCAATTTTCATGGAACTTAGAAGATGAGGAAGTCAAAACCTTTTACGAACTAGTAGAACGACGCTTTGGGTAAAGTTGATTGGCAATAAGGGTTTGTAAGGGGTAAAAAGTATCCATTTGGTCTATGCCTGCATCTAAATTTTCTTCCAGTTCCGAGTCTTGCTCTTGAGGGGGATACAGGTCATAATAATGTACCAAGTCCCAATTGCCTTGGTGATCTTCGGTAAGGGCGGTTAAGGATTCTACCCAATCACCTGAGTTCATGTAGGTAATGTCTCCTAAGGCCTTCATGGCTGGCTTGTGGGTATGCCCACAGATGATTCCCTGACAACCCTTTATCCGGGCCAATTCGCTCAATTGTTTTTCATAAGTAGATGCGGGCGACACGGCCGATTTGACCTTACTCTTAATGTACTGAGAAAAGGAATAGGGCTTTTTGCCCCGCCATCTGCGGTAGGCATTGTAAAACTTATTAAGCCAAAGGAGAAAAGTATAGCCTATGGACCCCAATTTGGCAATCCATTTGAGATGGGTAGTTACCGAATCAAAAATATCCCCGTGTACCACATAGTAACACTTGCCAAAACTTTCGTGGACATAGTCCATTTGAATAGACAGGTTGCCAATCCTTAAAGGCAGGATATTATCTAGAAAATCGTCGTGATTGCCGTGCAGATAAATGACTTGGGTATTGTGGTCTTCAATCATTTTGAGTACCACTTTGAAGAAGCGGGTATGTTTTTTCTTCCAGCTGCCATACTTTTTGAGCTCCCAGCCGTCTATAATGTCTCCATTGAGAATTAAGGTTTCGCAGGAGTTCCGGGAGAGATAGCGCGCCACTTCTTCGGCTTTGGCGCCCGCCGTGCCTAAGTGGACATCAGAGATAATGATGGTCTTATACGCGTGTTCGGAAAGTCCGTTTTTCTCTATACCGCCAGCCATAGGTAGTCAACGTTTAGACCAATACAAAAAGAGCAGTCTGGATTTGAAACAAAAGTAAATTTAGGCAAAAACGCCAAGGATTCCTAAGCGGAAGGCTTTAGGCGCTACTCGCTTAGGCTTCTTGGTAGATTTTTCGGAGATCCTGGTTAAAGCGATCGATGTATTCTTTTTGCCTTTCGTGAATATTAGCTACTTCGGCTACTTTACAGATTACATCAATAAATTTTTCTACCAAAGCATCGTTTAGGGCAATTTTATTTTGACGAATGAGGTACAAGACGTGGTGATAGGTGCTCTCCACATCGGTAGTAGGGGTACGCTCGATCCACTGAAAACGGTCTTCAGCAATCCAGCTATTTTTTCCGAATGATTCTTCTATGGCATCGTGAAAAGCTTTCCGTTCGCTATCTCGGAGAATGTTATCGGCTTTGGCAATAACGAAGGCAAGCTCGCCAACCGCTCGGTAGAGGTTACGCTCTTCCAAACTAATATCTTGATTCCGTTTTGTTGTTTTTACGGGCGAATAAGGAATCACCTTCGGGTCTTCATTATTCTGGTCCATCATCTCGTGAAGCTTTTCGGCGTCGTCTAGCCCGAGTTTGGCCAAACGGAGTTCGGCCTCGAGGAAGGCAATGTGTTCTACCAGGGGTTTTACTTTATCCCAGAGTTCTGCATCTTGTTTGAGAATCTCTATATAGCGGCTTAAGTTTTTCATATTGTTTTGGAGTTAGGTCCAGGTCTTGACTTGTATCAAGAGCTTTATCTAAAGTAAGCTATATTCTTAGTAGAAACAACGAAAACGCTTTCATTTGGATATAAGCGCCATCCGGGGTTTCTGTATTTTGCAGCCGAAATTATGAGTTTAGCATCTCCCGGGCACTTAAAAGGGCACTTTCGGAGGGTTGGTCTCCGCTGATCATTTGGGCAATTTGGAAAATCCGCTCTTCCTCATCCAATCTACGGATGCGGCTAATCGTCCGGGCTTGGCTATCATCTTTAAACACAAAATAGTGGTGATTGCCTTTGGCCGCTATTTGGTGTAGATGGCTTATGGAAATGAGTTGATGTTTTTCGGCCATCATTTTGAACATATTTCCCATCTTGATGGCAATCTCCCCGCTAATCCCGGTATCGATCTCATCAAAAATTATTGTGGGCAGGGCCATTTTATCTGCGAGTACATATTTTATGGCCAGCATCAAGCGTGAAAACTCCCCCCCCGAGGCCACCCGGCTAATTTCTTGGGGCGGGATTCCTTTGTTGGCACTAAACAAGAAATTGATGCGGTCCATTCCTTCTTTTTGAGGCTCCACTTCGTCTCTTTGAATTTCTATAGTAGCATTGGGCATCCCAAGGTCGCCCAAAAGCTCTTTTAATTCCTGGCTTATGGCAGGAATGGCTTCTTGCCGTTTGGCCGAAAGTACTTGCCCCCTTTGCATGACTTCGGCTTGAGCAGAGTCTAATTGCTGTCTTAAACTTTGCAAGGTCTCATCAAAGTTTTCTACTTTCCGCACCTTGTCTTCCAGCTCCTCTCTGATTTGTAAAAGCTCCTCTAGGGTAGATACTTGGTGCTTTTGCTGTAAGTTATAAATCAAACTGAGGCGGCCATTTACTTCTTCTATACGCTCGGGACTAAACTCGACCATCTCCTCTTCCCGTTCCAGTTCCTGGCTGATATCTTGCAGTTCCAAAAGGCAGCTATCCAATCGCTGTTTTAGGTTTTGGTAACTGGTACTCAGTTCAGCAATCTGCCCCATTCCGTTTACCTGGCCTTTGAGCTCATCCAGCACGGCCGAATCTGAACGGGACAAGAAATTGACCAAGTCATTTAAGCGCGTCTTTACTTCTTCCGAGCTTTCCAAGAGCGTAGATTCTTTTTCCAGGGCTTCTTGTTCGCCGGGCTGAAAGTTGGCTTTATTCAGCTCTTCTAGCAAATGTTGGTTGTAGTCAAACTCTTTTTGATACGTAGCGTGTTCTTGCTGCAGAGCCTCGTATTCGGATTTTATTTTTTGATATTCGCGGAATTTTTCCTGATAGTGGGCCAGGGTTTCTTGGTTGGAGCCATAGGCATCCAACATACCCAGTTGGTAATTGCCTTCCCCCAGCAGCAAGTTATCGTGTTGGGAGTGGATATCAATGAGGCGGCTACCGATTTTCTTCAGGGCCTCCAAGTTGACTGGGGTGTCATTGATAAATGCCCGGGACTTTCCGCTAGGGCTTATTTCTCGTCGGATGGTGGTATGGTCGTCATAATCTACATCCAACTCTTCAAACATGGGTTCAATATTATAGGCCCAAACCAGGAAGGAGGCTTCCACCACACACTTTTCATCGGTATTAAGCAAGGCTTTGAGGTCGGCCCGGTTTCCCAGTAAGAGGCCAATAGCCCCTAACATGATTGATTTTCCGGCACCAGTTTCACCGGTAATAATATTCAAAGCCGCGTGAGGCTTTAAGTGTAGCTCCTCGATTAGGGCATAATTACGAATTAATAGCTCGGTAATCATCCTTGGGCGGTTGGTAGGTGTCTAGTAGGGCGGGTCTTTGGGTTTAGTAATCGCTCCGATGGTCGTAAATCACTTCGCTGATATGCGAAAGCAAGATCCAATGTTTTTTAGCCCGAAGATCTCTAAACAGCAAAGCAGTGCCCTTAAATTTTACGATTCTTCCGTGCAAAGTTACATCATTTTTCAAAATAACGTTCACTTCCTGGTTGAGTACCAGGCTATTCTTTTCAGAAAGCTGCTCTGCATCGAGCCGTACTTGTCGTTTTCCCATAAGATCTGCTGTTTTACAGGCTCACTCCACTTCCCTAAAATTACAGAGAAGCTGGGCAAGTCAAGCCTGTAAATTTAGGGGTAATTCTTATCAATCGTAGCCAAAGCCATGAATTTATGGGGCTTGCCCGCGATATCCCCTTGGGGGCTCCTGTGAAAAAAAGTGCCAGGCGCGGGCCGGGCTTTCGCTACTCGCCGGCCCCCGCTCGTCCGGCAGCGGGCTCAAACAGGCCGCTCTATCCCTAAGCCGATTGAGAAAAGAGAGCAGAGAAGAGAGCAGAGAGCAGAGAGCAGAGAAGAGAGACCAAACCGTCAACCCATGTTTTCTTTCTTTCTCTCCTCTCTCCTCTCGCTTCTCTCCTCTCGCTTCCCTCATCTCGCTTCTCGCTTCTCTAGAGGCTGAGGGATAGAGCGGCATGTCTGAGCTCGTAGGGGCCTGGCGGGGAAAGGCAGCGAGTAGCGAAAGCCCGGCCCCGGCGCCACCTTCCTTTTCTCGGGCTAGGAAGGGGAACGCCGGGGACAGCCCCAAGCTTTTTTTTACTTATTTTTTAAGAATCCTAATGGGCTCTGGAGGTATCCCAAACCCGGTAACTTGGAGAAAATAGGTGCCTGGTATGAGCTGTAAACGTTTGAAGTCAAGCAAGATCCTGTTAAGGGCATCGGTATTTTCGGCGGTTTGGACATCAATTTGAATACCTTTTTCGTCATAAAGCGTGAAGGTAAGAGGCCCATCTAGCGACTCACTGAACTGCAATTGGATCTGATCGTTCTCCATCGGGTTGGGGTAGGCTTCTACCGACAAGCTAGGTGCCCCTAGAATCTGATTTAAAGCCGGGATGCTCAGTACTGGGCTACATAGGTTTATGGCTTCTTCGCCCAGACCAGTCGTAAACGGAATTTCTCCATCATTGCGAACCATAATTTTATCCAAGGCCGTACCTGCTTCTCGGAAGGCGAAGTCAATCGTATTATCTCCCTCTGCTAAGGCAATCGGACTGGACTGATTTAAGGCTTGTACTTCTATCCAACGGAAGCCTCCATTAATCACAAACCCTTGGAACCAGATACGCCACGGGCCACCGTTGATACGTACCCAATAGGAATCGGAGGCGGCACTTGGAGCCGAAACCCGGGCATAGAAGTCGTAAGCCCCTTCCCTGGCCACGTGAAAATTAAAGCGGATCTGGTTGTCTGGAATATCTTCGGGAGGATTCCCATTGCTGTTACCCAGTTGACGCACCACATAATGTCCATTAGAAGCCGTGGCCTCAGCAAGTACACTCCAGGCGGCACCAACTTCGGCACATTCAGCCTCTAAGGTAGTGACTTGAGTTTGTGGCCGTATCATCTCTACCCGCACGGTATCATTTGTACTTGCTCCTTGATCATCGGTGACCGTAAGTACAAACTCTCTTGGCGTGTAGGAGTCTAAGGTAATAGCAAGTTGTGCTTGATTGCCCAGGATTTGGCCGTTTTCAAACCATTCGTAGCTCACAAGGCTACCGTCCGGATCATTCGAGTTGAGAGCATCTAAGGTGATAAATTCTAGACCATCCCCTTCGGTATCTATGGGGTTCAGATCTGGTCCCGCCTGGGCAATGGGTAGAATGTTGGCGGCAGCCCCTACGACAATGCTTATGGTATCCCGATCAATTGCTCCTTGATCATCGGTTACGGTAAGTACCACCAAATGACTTCCACTGCTAAATTCTACATTCCCTTGGGGAACTTGGGCCAATAGAACATTGCCCTCCCGCCAGGCATAAGACTCGATACTACCATCAGGATCAGATGAGGCCGTAGCATCTAAGAATACAGCTTCCTTACCATCGTTGGCAATATCGCTTACGGTAATATCCCCTCCGGCATCGGCCACCGGTGGCAGGTTATTACCACAAAAGGTCTGGGCTGGCTCACCAAATCCGCTGGGTACTTGACCATCATTACGAATCATAATCTTATCTACCAAGGCCCCGTTTTCCCGGTATGTAATTTCTATGGTATTCATCCCTTCGGCAAAAAGAACCGGATTGCTCTGCCCTTGGGCTTGTAGGCTCACCCAATTGAAGGCGTTTTGGTAAACAAAACCTTGGAACCACAAGAGCCAAGGCCCTCCATTGATTCGGATCCAGAAGGAATCATCATTGGGCGTAGGCGTATTCACGCGGGCAAAGACATTGTAATTGCCTGCGTTGGCCAAGAAGAAGTCAAATTTAAGAATCTTATCGGCTCCGGTATCTTGTGGGCCTTGGTTTATCCCAACTTTATTATTGTCATCATTTTCGGTAAACACAACATAACTCCCCGCGGAGGCATCCGCATCGGCCACCCTGGTCCAAGCACTGCTTAAGGCTACGCATTCTGCTTCCAGAGCGATCACCTGGCTTAATGGTTTGCTTAGGCTTAGCGTAAAACTGGAGTTTGAACTGGCTCCATCATTATCACGGACTACCAAGTCAATTGGGTGGTCTCCATAGCCTTGAATTCTAACTTGGGGACTAGGGCCGGTTCCCACCAAGACGCCGGCTTCAAACCATTGGTATTCGACAATGGCACCATCGGGATCAAAGGAAGCAGCGCCATCAAGAGTGACTAGCTCTTCCTGATCTCCATCCGTATCGTTTACCGTAAAGTTGAGCGGGGCAATGGCAATAGGTGCCAGGTTTTGTGAGCCTAAGATGGAAATATTGACCGTATCCCGATCACTTGCTCCCTGATTGTCTTGTACTTCCAACACAAGGCTGAATGAGCCTAAGCCCAAGGTTATTTCTGGTTGGGCAATTCGGGCCAGCTCCGTCCCTTCTTGGAACCAGCGGTAGAAAATGATGCTTCCATCAGGGTCGCTGGAGCCAGAGGCATCTAATAGAATTGTTTCTTGTCCATCTCCTTCATCGCTGATTACTACATCATCGCCTGCCATAGCAAGTGGAGCTAGGTTACCCTCACACAGGTTTTGGGCAACTTCTCCAAAATCGATGGGGCTTTGCCCATCATTTCTCAGTTGAATTTTATCTAAGAAAGCGCCATTCTCCCGATAAGTAAAACGCACAGTATTTTCACCGTCTACCAAGCTAATGGGGTTACTCTGCCCGATGGCCTGTAAGGCTACCCAAGCGTAATTAGCGTTTTGCTGAAAACCTTGGAACCATAAGCGCCACGGCCCCCCATTGATACTGATCCAGAAGGAATCATCATTAAAGGATGGGGTAGATACCCGAGCAAACAGGTGGTAATTGCCGGGGTTGACCGCATCAAAACGGAAGGTTACCAACTTCTCATCTCCTACATCAGGAGGGCTACTACTGCTACCCACTTTATTTAAGCGGTCATCTTGTAGAAATACAACGGCGCGCCCCTCTGAGCTAGCCACATCTTCTACCGTAGACCACGCATGCCCTACTTCAGCACACTCGGCTTCTAAGGAGATGATTTGTTGACTTGGCCGCAACACATTCACAACTTGGGTGGCTTCAGAAATAGCCCCTCGGTTATCTGTTACTATTAAGCGAATAGTGTGCTCTCCATAGCCCTCCAGTAAGATATTTGCCTGGGCTCCTTGGCCAAGTAAAATACTCCCTTCATACCAAAGATATCTAACAATCAAGCCATCGGGATCTTGAGAGGCGCTGGCATCTACACTTACAAATTCCTGACGGTCGCCATTGGTGTCTATCACATCCTGGGCTGTACCCGCATTGGCAAGAGGTGGGATATTGACGAGGCCGTTCACCAAGACTAGTAGGGTATCGGTGTCACTTAGGCCTTCGGAATCTATGACTTCTAATACAATAAAGTGGGGGCCTACTCCAAAATCAGCTAATAGATTCACTCCGCTACCCAAGCTATTTCCGTTCTCATACCAATTGTATTGCGTAATATTATTATTCGGATCTTCAGAGGCGCTCCCATCTAATCTTAAACGTTCAAAGCCGTCACCCGTGTCTTGCAGGGTTATATCCACCCCGGCATCTGCTGAGGGAGGAAGGTTTTGAATAGCACTTACACTTACTTGAATGGAATCTTCTCCCATGGCTAATTTATCATCAACTACCCGTAAATGGTAGGTGTACAATCCAGGTGATAAGATCCGTTGGGTTTGCGCGGTCGTGGCAATCGTATCCGAACCTTCCGTCCAGGTAATGGCGGTAATCTGTCCGTCGGCATCAAAAGATGCGCTTCCATCAAGGTTGACTAGCTCCGTACCATCTCCATCATCAAAAAGGAAGATATCTTGACCAGCCGAGGCGACCGGATACGCATTACCCAAGGGTATAAATTCCAGGGCCGAAATCTTCGGTTGATCCGCGGTGGCAGTAAAACTTAGGTTCAAGACATCATCTAATAGATTAACAGGTATCTCGATGATCAAAGCTGCCGAAGGCCCCACCAGGTCATTGATGTCTAGGTTGGTTAATTGAGGATAACTTTGCCCTTCAATAGTCACATCAAATACTCTTTGGCCGCTACCGGCTACCCCTCCCCCGGGAGCTCCCCAGAATATTTCGGCAAAGTGGAGTCTTACGTTATAAGCTCCTCGTATGAGAGGTACTTCATAATTAAACGTACCTAAGGGGTTGGTAGAACTTCTCTCTGAAAGATAGATGGCGTCCTCTTCGGTATTGGCAATATCGGTAATATTGTTATTTATCACCGATTTACCTTCCCCGGTAAAAAATTGGTCGGCCTGGAAGATAAGCCCCGATGGCAAGGTTACCTCTGGCCCTCCGGCATTGATTCTTAGCGTTGGTCCCAGTACGGGATCTACCGCAATGTTGATTGAGTCCTGGGCCCGGTTGCCGTCCAAATCGGTCACCGTTAAGGTAATAGCATAGGAACCGGAGTCTAAACGAATACTTGGATTGATCCCCGTGGCTGTCTGTATGGTGTCATCGGCCAGCCAAGACCAATCATACTCTTGGATTCCGGTATCGTCACTAGAGGCTGAGGCATCTAATTGGAGTACTAAGGGAGCCCGGCCCCCTTGAGCATTGGCCCGGGCCACAGCTACAGGAATTTTGCCGCAAGTTGTAAGAAAAACTTTGGAGAAACGAGCTTCGGCCAATTGCGCATCATCCCCTGAACTGATGGCGAGCCCGGCAAATAAACTAGTATTGGTATTGAATGTCGTGCTAGCAATTAAAGTCCAGTTCGTACCGTCTGGGGAAGTAAAGGCCCGGTAGAGGTTTCCTTCTTTTTGAAGTCGGAACCAGGTTGGTAAACCACCTAGTACTAAGGTTGGACTGGCTGCGCCAAGGCTCTCAATGGGTGAATTTATCGCAGTTCGTTGTTCAAAACTATAGGCCACTCCTCCCAGATTATCCGGATTAGGAGCAGTGTATAGCATGACATAAGGATCTTCTGGATTGAGGCCCTCCCGAATCATCAAACCGGCCTTAGGATATTCATTACCCGGGCCAATTGATTCTAAACGTACCACCAGGTCCCCATCGCAGTTAAGCGGGCGATATACATAGTGGAAGTTGTCTTGATTTGAATTTCCTATTCCTGTCCCACTTGCTTGTAAGGTAAATTCTTGACCTCCCGGGTTAAAACAGGCATCTCCGGCTAAGGCGGGGCTTCCAATGTCTCCACTGTTCCAGCTAATTGGGATAGGGCCACAGCCACAATTGGTCTCGGCAGTTAGGCTAACCGTTTGGCTTAGCGTACAGCCATTGGTATTATCGGTGATCGTCACGGTATAGTTACCTGAGATTAAATTTTCCAAGGTATCTCCTTGCATACCATTATCCCAAGCAAAGCTGAAATTGCTGCCATCCATGCCATCCAATTGAATTATGATACGTCCATCATTTCGGGTACAAGACTCAGGGAATGCTAAGACATCCACCTCGGCCGAGATCCCACTTTCCGGCACCGTGAAGGTATCTGTGACGGAGCACATATTTAATAAATCACGGCCGGTAATGATATATTCACCCGGCGATAAATCTGCGAACAGCCCGTCGCCCGAGGTAATATCTCCTAAGCTGTATTCTACATCTTCGGGGGCTAAGTTTCCATTCAATTGCACTTGAATAGAACCTGTTCCATTATTACAAGCTGAGGGAGTAATTTGGGTATTAACAAATTGTAGATTTTGCTGGGTACAAATATCAAATACTTGTGCACTCAATGGTATACTCACAGGTTGGGGGCGGAAGTCCGTAAGAATTTCCAAAGTAGCTACCCGGCTACCTAAGGAATCTGGAAGAAAAACTACTTCAAGAGAGCTTGTATCACCAGGCGCTAGGTTCAAAACGGTTTGGCTTGAGTCAATCCGGAATTCAGTAGTCGCATTTCCCGATAAAAGGATTGATTGAATGGATAAAGATCCAGTTTGGGCATTTCCGACATTTTCCAGTTTTACTTGGACAGTGTCTGGTGCTTGTCCTCGGATAAACTGACCGAAAGCAATTTGATCAGGGTTGGCCACTAAAATATTTTGTATAACACCGTTTATTTTTAGCTGGAAGGTGTCACGTACCGTAAGGCCATTATAATCAATAGCTTCCAAGACTATACCCAAACTATCCTTGGCATTAAATGGCGCGTTTCCACTAATCTGGCCCGTGAGGCTATTCATACTTAGCCATTCAGGAAGAGCTGAGCCATCAGAAAGCCGGGCAGAATAGCTTAGTCTATTCCCTGGATATCCCAAATCAAAATAAGGAGCAAGATTGTAGTTGAAAGCCAAATTCACGGTTATTGTTGTATCTGGTAGTCCTAGGCTGGATGGATTATTGGCTGGCTTGATATTATTTATTAAGTAAATATTATCGTTCCAATCACAAGTAAAACTCCCTGAAGCACACCCACTGCCAATAAAGTCGTGGATAAGAATATAACTAAAAGGTACCACCTGTCCGTTACGATCAATTACTCTGTAGGTTCTAATCCCCAAATTTTCGGGCAAACCATTTATGGGGTTAATTTCGGTTGAGCCCGAGGTATTGATTCCCCCAATACGCATCCTAAACAATCCAGGTATAAGCGAGGCTGTATCTCCTGCTAAGGCCAATGTGTCATTGGTAAGCCGTGGTAAAATGGCTTTGTTCCATTGGTTACCAAAGCCAAAACCTAAGCCTGGTATTACATTATCAGATTGCTCCTCGATGATAGAGAACGTAGTAGTATTAACGGAACTAAATGCCCCTATTTGTACTACTTGGATGGGCTCATTTTGATTGGCTTGTTCATAAGCTGCCGATAAAATCAAGTCTCCGTGTAGTCCCAGATTAACATCCTCAGGTAAAGGATAATTTGAATTTAGGCTAGTGGTAGGGTTTGGTAAAATTTGTCGATCACTATCCACTTGGGTTTTCATATCAGTTTGATACCCCAAAGTTTGAAGGATTTCTTCGGCATTTAATTCATTTTCCCCAGTAATATCTGGCACCAAGGCCCCTCTCAGACTAACTTCAAATACTGGTTGGTTATCTGCGTTGGAACTAATGCTTAGGGTCTCACTTTGTACACCTTTCATACCCGAGGCATCGACAAAGCTGAGAAGCAAGTCATAGGTCCCCACAGGATTAATCACTAATGGCAAATTTTGATCTTCCCCATTAGGGAAATTAAAGGTGCTATTATTACTTAGGTTAAGGCTATTTACAAGCAAAGGGCTGCTTCCAGGGTTATTGAGGCGTATAACTGCCTCTTGTGGCCATGCATATATAGAAGTATCGGCTTGAACAATATTTTGGAAGCTGTAAAAATCATCTGCTGGAAAACCTTGATTAGTCCCTGGAAGTTTGCTCAGGTTTTCCAAACTTATCTGCGCCCCGCTAAAACCTTGCACGGAAAAAGTGAAGGTTTGAGACGCAAGGTTGTTTAGGCTGTCGGAGGCTAGAGTTCTCAATTCGTACATACCTGGGCCGAAGCTCAACGTATCCAGATAATCTTGGAAGTTAAGTCCACCATCAATACTGTATTCTAAACTTTTTATGCCAACAGACGAGTTAGAGCTAGCGCTCAGAGCAACGAGTACATTCCCTTTATACGTGTCTGTCCCGGCAGAGAGCCCCGTAAAGTTAGCTGATAAGGAAGGCGGATTGCTTGGAGAGAGTAGAGATGAAATAACCAGGTGGGTGAGTTTTGTATTTATGCCACCACCTTCATAATCAAAAGTAAGCCTGCCATCCTGTAAGTCGATTGTTTGGGTAGCTGAGGCGAAACGGGTTAATGCATCTTTTTCTCCCTGAGGAATGAAATTATCAATTAAATTAATTCCTTCCACATTGATACGGTGACGCTCCGTGTTAATACCTACCAGGGGATCTCCAACACTTAAAAATACTTCATACTGACCATTAGGAAGTTCAATCTCCCAATAGCCTTTGGGTGGATTGCTGGGATGTTCCATATGGATGAGGGTACCTAGTAAACTATCTGCATTACTTGAGCTATTAGCGATGCGGTTCCGTCCCTGATTTGTAAGATCGGCCGGAGCTTTACTTACTGGGTCAATCCAACCATACGTTTGTCCATTTTCTCTTGGCCCAAAAGGAAGTCCATAATCTTTGAGATACCCCCTGGGGGCTACGGAATTGATATCTCCAAAATTAACTTGGATTCGTTCTCCGGCTACAATGGGTCTAGTATATGGCCGTACGTTTCTTATTATAAAGACAAGGTCTTGAAAATCAAAGCTAGTAACTGATCCTTCAACCGCCACTACATAAGCATTTGCTTCGCCGGGAAGAGGATAAACCCGTACGTGATGCGGAATGGAATTACTAAAGGTGTTCAAAACGTCTTCTGAATATACCTCCCGATTACCATAAACTGTCCATTTCGTAAATAATCCGAAGGGTTGACTTCCTGGGTTAAATTGAAGCGTGCCTGTCAAGGCTGGGTTTAGGGTTTGCGCATTCTCAGCAGGGGTATTGGGTACTTGGAACAAGTCTACTTGGTTTACGATATTATCTGGTTCATAAAAACCTAAGCCAAAAACAGGGTTGAGGCTAGTAGGCCCGTAAACACCTAATATCTCAATTTCAACTGCTTGATCGGCTGCTCTCTCAAAAAGTTGTGCCGACAACTCATCTCCCAGGAGAGCTGCGGTTTGTAAGGATGGGTCACTATGAATGGTAGTGGTCGCGGGATCATCGTCACCGACTTGAATGGTTCCAGCCCCTAATTGAGTATCTAAAATCCATTGCAAAGAAGGTTCTTTTGTACCCCCTACACCTTCCACTCCCAATCCACTCAGGTTGATTGTTACACTTGGCACATTAAGTCCTGTAAGCTCCAAACTAGCCGCAAGTGGGCCTACATTTTTAGGAGCAAAAATCACGTGAATTGCTGCGGAATCTTGTGGACTTATCGTACTTGGGAAATTAGTTAAATTTAAGCTAAAGTCTGAGCTATCTGTATTGTTCAAATTCACCATGACACCTTCTAATAAAGCATCGCCTGGATTACTTATAAAAATCTCAGCTGTGTCTGATCCCGTGCCAGCAATAGCGTCTTGTATCAAAAGCTGGACATTGGCTTGTAGGGAGGGAGCGGGCAAGGCTTGGTTTGTGGTAGTAAAGCTAGAAGTAAATGGAGAAAAGGCTTGTCCCGTATTATCTCGTAGGCCATTTATCTCCAAGCGATAGCTTGTACTTAGATTTAAGAATGTATTGGGGCTCAGTAAAATTTCTTGGTTGTTATTGGCTAGGGTCACATCGGCCGGTACCGCTTGTCCTGATCCAGTGTCAATTAAGCTAACAGTTGTTGAGTTAACACTACTTGGATCTATTCCAAAATTATTTGACTCATTAGGATTAGGTAAATAAATCTGGTTTGTACGGACCGAAGTATTTATTTGTACATTGCTACTTCCATCTGCTGGAATGACAGTTACAATTTCTGGCGTTTTTAGAACCGTCCGATCCAGTTCATTCACTCTCAGGGATACCATCTTTGCGTTAGTTCCCCCAAAAGCATTTAGACTTAAAGCGCCATCTTCCACATATACCACTATCGAGTCTTGTACTAAAGTGACTTGGGATACAGGAGCGATTGCATCTACTAGGTTTCGTCCTTCTACATTCAAGACGTGACGGGTACCTTCTATTGTCTCGGGAGCAATATCTCCCATCTCTACAATCACTTGATAAACCCCGGCTGGAACTTGTAGCTCCCAGATTCCTTCCGTGGCAATGCCGTTGCCATCATTTACATCGTTATACTGCATGTGCATGAGGGTTTCCCGAATGGTATCAAGGTCAGGATTAGGTAAACGATTTAGCCCATTTCCTACTAGAGACAGTAAACTTACTCCATCGGTCTCTTTCCAACCGTAGGTAAAGCGGTTGCCCCGGTCTCCAAATGCCTCCCCAAAATCTTTAAGCCACGTATCAGGAGCGGTGGTATTTTCATCTGAGAAATTTATTTTTATGGACAACTGACCCGGCAGGACGGTTAAATCTACAAACCACTGGGCGGTATCATAGCCCGTGGCAAAGGCTTCAACCAGTGCTTGATAATTGCCTTCTACTAAGCCTTGGGCATCAATTGTAAAATCATAAGTAGTATCGGTTTGAGCCCCTGTAAAATTGAGAGGGTTATTATTGAGTAATAACCAGGCAGGAGGGGTGTTTCCTCCAACTTCTGTGGCCAAAAAGGTAAGGGCCACATCTTGGGCATTATCACTCGTGCTTAAAACATTATTTATAAGCGCTGTTTTTCCCGCCTGCGCACTTACTTGCGTAGTATCACTGGCAAAAAGAAGGTCGGGGGTAAGGTCTGCAGGTTTTACATTATCCAGACGGAACATATAATCTTGATAATCCCCATTGGAAGCATCTTCATAGCAGACCAAATAACTGAATGGCAAAGGATTGCCTTGACGGTCTTTTAAAGGATAAATACGAGCCCGATGACTAACCGTTCCCAAGTTCAAGTTATCCTGGGTATAAGCTATTCGCCCAAATGTTTCTGAATTAGTATAAATTCCAAAGGCTCGGTCACCTGGGTCAAAAGTTGTGATACCTTGCTTGGTTCTTGGAAATAGGGTCTGCTCATAATTTTGCCCCCCTGGCGCCTCCCGGATGGTATCCACATCCGTACGTATCACTTGATCGTTTGTATCTAGATAAAACCAGCCATAGGGTAAATCTTCTTCAGGGGAGTAACGGGCAACTGGGGTAATTACTATCGGCCCTACACCAGCTTTCTCAAATAAATCTAGGGCTTCTTCATCTCCAATCGGATCGGGGCCCGTACCCAAACGGAGACGCGTTCCTCCCACATCAATAGCATATCCTAGGGTGGTGACTACTTCTTGCAAGACTGGTTCAAAAGTACCTTGAAAACCTAACTTACTTAAGCCATATACTCCAAGAAGTAGTGTATCGGCATTTTCGGCATTAGAAAAGATTTCTAAACGGCCTTGTAAGGACCCTAATGAATCCAAATCTGGGCTAAACACCATTTCTACCAACAAGCTATCTCCTGCGGGGATAGTTTGTAAAAGATTGGTGTTTAAGTTGAATTGAGTCGAGTTGAGCCCGGCCAAATTCACTCCAGAAATTTCCAAATCTGCACTACCCGTATTGCGTAAGGTAAAAAACTTAGGATCACTGTCCGTTCCCTCCTTAGCATCCCAAATCAACTCGGGTACGGAAGCCTCGATAGCCGGTTTTTGGATTTGATCATCTGCTCTTAATAATATCAATTGTTGATTGACGCTTCCCCCCCGATCGTATTGGGCTACATAGAGGTTTCCCGTACGACGGTCTTGAATAAGTTCTAAGGGGTCATCAAATCCTTGAAGGCCATTTACGTTCTCAAAGGCAGCCACAATATCTCCCGAGCTTCCTCCAGGTTGCAAGGCAATAATATCATCCTGACCACTAAAGCGGGCTACTAGTAAGAGGCCATCCAATACCCCACCAAAGTTTTGCCCGATGTACTCAATAGCTCCATTGGGAGACTTATTAAAAGCAAAGTCATAGGCTGGCTCAACATAGGCAGGATCAGGGAGAATCGTATCGGCATATTTAGTAACGTCTTTGTAGGCAGAAGTCTGTCCCGGTAAGCCACTGTAAGTAACCCCGCCATGATTTAACACAAACTCACCGCGAAAGGGATTCGGATGCCCGTGGTAACTTCCCTTAAATGCTCGGAATAACCAGTCTTTTTGTGTATTCCCCCCATCCACGGCTGGGATCACCGGAAAATTAGGATACCTGTAGAACTCGCCATTGGGTCGTCTTACCCCAGCATTAGGTCCGGTAAGGTTTACATAAGCATCACTCCCCGGAGCATTAGGAGAGGTGCGATTGTTTCCGGCCGTTCCATTGGTAGGCACATAAAGAAATCCGTTTCGATGCCAAACTAAATCATACGCATTCCGGATACCCGTGGAAAATAAGGTTAAAGGAGAATCCTGAGAATACGGGTTATAGCTCCCATCACTCATCGTAGTTCCCGTATTGGGAGCCGTATTAATCACTGATATATCATCGGAGGTATACACATCCAAAGGCCAAGAACTCTCTGGCAATAAATTGAAATCTAATCTTAGTACCGCGGCAGCTAACAAACGCTCAGGACGAAAGCCCCAAGAGCCATCCGCTTCCCCCCCTGCCGAATTACTTCCTTGGGCAATATATAAAGCATTATCAGGTCCAAAAATAACACTATTGGTGAGGTGATCTTTGACTGAACGGGGTAAGGATATCACAACATCTTTTACTGTACCTAGATCGGGGCCACTTAATTGAGTCAGCTTCCCATCCCACTCCGGGCCATTGGTTAATACCTGTGCACTATGGCTTACATAGGCCACCAAATTATCGGCTGTGGCCTGTGGATCAAAGGTAAACCCAATGATTAAACGGGGCGCTGTATTGAGTACACCAGTAATCGGATGAGGGGAAGCGCTAAGCGCAGGAGTCAATATTTCTAAATTCTCAAGAGTTCCATCTCCTTTAATATCCCAGCGTTTTATTTCTCCATTGAATGTGCTTCCATACAACTTTCCATCTGGGCCAATTTCCAAACTGGTGAAGCGGTCGTTTATTCCCGCCCCTAAAGACGCCCCTTGTACTTTGGTAAAGGATACCCCGCTTAAATCAACCGGGTTACTATTGGGTTGGGTGCCCGTAAAAAATTGAGAGCTAAAAGCTGAAAAACTAATTCTAGTATTAATATCTCCTATAAGGTTGGCTTCTACCTGGTTTGTTATTCTAAATTCGTAAGAAGCATTCTCTTTCAGGTTGCCTACCGGGGTTAAAATGACAGCATCTCCCCCCCCCGTGTCATTGACATTGGCAGGAACGGTGGTCTCTGTACTACCCGATATTTCTACTAAACTAACATTTCCCGATAAAGTACTCTCATCCAGTTCGTATCCCGCTGGAACATTCACACTGATACTAATCTGAAAATTATTAGGGTTCACTTGAGTAGCACTATCCGAAGGGCTTACGTTACTAAAAAAGGCTTCCTCCGGTTGAACCAAATTATCGATGATGTCTGAGCTGGGGAGTAATTCAAGGGCATAGAGCCAAGCTGGGGCCTGTAAACTCGTACTTTGTATACCCGATGTAATGCTTTGCGCGCCTAATGGACTGAGCCCGCCAAATAATAAAAGTATACAAAAGGCCCTCACCTTTTTAAAAATGGATAAATTAGGAAATACTGCGTTTCGTGTTGATAGTAGCTTGTACATGCTTTTTTGCTATTTTAATGCAAGTGCCTCCGATGGATTTAGAAACTGTTTAAGTTTATTTTTTGTCGGCGAAAAGGGTCAGTTTGGGGTTC
>CAWUIO010000064.1:0-39787 GCA_963922455.1 uncultured Microscillaceae bacterium | reverse complement strand
CGTTTACCGAAAGCTCCAAGGGGCGGTCGTCGCCCCAACCGAGCTGATAGAAAAAACTGAGAATGTGACGGCCCGTGTTACTTGCCCGTACAGTCCATTCTACATAATCTCCACTAGGGAATTGAAAGTCAACCATGCGGCCCCCACTGGCTGTGGAAGAGTTACGGGCCCGAGCCCCGACAATGACGGCATCTTCGGCCTCATAGACATTCAGCTGGGCGTGGGCTACATCCAGCGTGAAGAAGGATACGATCAGAAAGCCAAGACAGGCCCTCCAAAGGGTAGTAAACGTTTTCATAAGAAGAAGATTGATAATACTGTTGTTCATTAGGAATACAAAAAGCGCAGACACAAACCTTCCATAACTGGTAGAATGTATACGCAATGTTTGAAAGTAATACAATTGGGAATAATTGAGTGCCGTTTTGGTAATTTAACCCAGAACTCAACAAATACTCAATGCATTTAATGTGGTTGGTGTGTATAACTCATTCAAATAAGTGAGATTATAATGGTCCTTGTACGCTGAATGTAAGATTTTGTGCATCAAAGTATAAACATTGTTACAATATTAAAAAATTGAAGCCGTAGTTCATACTTATACTCCAGAAAAAGCATATTAAATAGGCTTTAATGCGGATTTTCTTGGATATTTATGAAACTTATATCCAATAAGTTGTTTATCCAAGGTTTACTAACCTCCAAAAGAACTAAGCTCAAATTTTTCTTTTTTACACCTTACCAGACTTTTCTGATAAAAACTTACATGATTTATACGGCTAAACCTCAAGCCTTGTTCCTTTTTAAAAAAAGTTGCGTTTCATCTAGGCGGATTCGACAAACATCTCTAAAACAGGTACTAATCCCCTTATTATACAGATAAAAAACAGTTATTTTACACCTACCAACTTTACAGGGACGCATTTTGTCATGGATTAGGCTTGGTAAATTCCCAATGAGGCAGTCCTTTTCTTACCTTGGGAATCCTTAGGCAAGCAGAATATTTCTTATATTTAGGAATTACTTATCACAGAATAGACCTATTCTTATGGCAAAAGACTGGAAAGACCGATTGGGGGTGGTATATTCGACCAATCCGGACTATCAATATGAAGACAATCAAAGCCCTGAGGAAGACACCTTAGCGCCCAATCAACAGCAGTTAAAAGTAAGCTTGGATAAAAAAAAGCGGAAGGGCAAAGCCGTGACCTTGGTGAGCGGTTTTGTGGGCCAGGAAGAAGACTTGAAAGAATTGGGAAAATTCTTGAAATCGAAGTGTGGGGTGGGAGGTTCGGCCAAAGATGGAGAAATTTTGATCCAAGGTGATTTCCGGGATAAAGTCTTGGAACTCCTTCATGCTAAGGGATATAAAGCCAAAAAATCGGGAGGTTAAGGTTTTGCCACTAGTAGACTTACCCCTGGGTAAAGAAAGTTAGCATTTACATCATTTTTCTGGCTGAGGGATAGAGCGGCCTGTTTGAGCCCGCCGCTGGCTGAGCGTGGGCCGGCGAGTAGCGAAAGCCCGACCCCGGCGGCACCCTCCTACATCCTGGGTACCCAAAGCCCATCGCCGGGGGCAGCCCCTGAGCCGATTCACCCGTATATAAGCAATTGATTGCCAAACAATAACACTATGGAGAAACCGCAGCAGGCACCCTATCAAATTGCCATCATTGGGGCAGGTTTTGCCGGCATTGGCCTGGCCATCCGCTTGAAAATGGCGGGGTATCACAATTTTATTATCTTGGAACGCGCTTCGGAAATTGGCGGGACTTGGCGAGAAAATGTCTACCCGGGTTGCGCTTGCGATATTCCTTCTCATTTGTATTCCTTTTCATTTAGCCCCAACCCGAATTGGTCACGCAAATATGCTAGTCAGCCCGAAATTTTGGCCTACATGCAAGACTGTATTCGGAAACACGAGCTGGCCGATAAAATTCGGCTTAATACCGAAATCACCAAATTATCTTTTCAAAAAGAGCGGGGCACATGGCGGCTATCTTCTGCCCAGGGCCATCGCATGGAGGCCCGTGTAGTCTGTGCTGGGCTAGGTCCTTTGAACCGCCCCAACTTTCCAGAAATTCCCGGTTTGGCATCTTTTGCGGGAAAGCTTATGCATTCGGCCCAATGGGACCACGCGTATGATCTAAGGGGTAAAAAAGTGGCTGTAATCGGTACCGGGGCCAGTGCCATTCAATTTGTGCCCCAAGTTGCCCCCAAGGCTTCACAACTTACCATATACCAAAGAACCCCGCCCTGGATTGCCCCTCGGGATGACCGCGCCTTTTATGGGTGGGAGAAGTTTTTGTTTCGCCAATTAGATTGGATTCGCTTAGGCTACCGAGAGAGGCTGTATTGGTTTCAGGAATTACTGGGGCTGGGTTTTACGGGCAACCTGCGGGTGAGAAAGATGGCTCAAAAGCGAGCCGAGAAGCACCTCCACAAGTCGGTACAAAACCCGGAACTACGCAAAAAGCTCAAGCCTGATTATACAATTGGCTGCAAGCGCGTACTGGTAAGTGATGATTATTACCCCGCTTTATCGCGGGAGCACGTTTCTCTGGAAACCAGTGGCATTGCAGAAATCCGTCCCCACAGCATCCTTAGCAAAAACGGGGTGGAGCGGGAGTTTGACGCTATTTTATTGGGTACCGGTTTTCAAGTAGCCGATATGGCCATCCCCATTCAGGTACAGGGCTTGGAAAAAAAAGACCTCATCCGGCAGTGGCAAGAAGATGGGGCCCGGACTTTTTACGGGATTAGCATCCATAATTTTCCCAACCTTTTGTTTATGGTTGGCCCCAATACGGGGCTGGGGCACAACTCCATTATTCATATGATCGAGTCGCAAATTAATTACATTCTCTCCTACTTGCAACATCTCGAGAAACAAGAACCCACCTGGTATCTCAACTTGAAGAAAGAAAGTCAAGACCGCTTCTTTGAAGAGATGAAAGCCGAAATGCCTAAAACGGTTTGGATGCAGGGCTGTAGCAGCTGGTACCTGAACCAAGAGGGAGAAAATACTACCTTGTGGCCCAAGCTAACCGTGAGCTACCGCAAAGAAACCCAGAGTGCCCAATTGGAAGATTATGAGGTCCTCCAAGCGGAAGCTCTAGCCAAAACCGAGGCCCTGAGCCCCAAAAATTAAACTTGCCTGCCGGATATTTGCAGAGAGGCGATTGAATTCTACAAATTTGCCTTTACCTTCAAGCCAAATTTTGGGATTTTATGAATCAGATTATTCGCATCTTAGAGGGGGTTTGTGCTGCCTTGGGCAAAGCAGCGGGGTATTTGACAGCCTTCCTGGTTTTGCTTATAGGGGTAGACGTGCTCACCCGCTATTTTTTTAATTTTACCTATATCTGGGTTATTGAGCTGGAAGTGTACTTTTTTGCTTTCATCTTTTTGCTGGGTGGGGCCTATGCCTTTCAAAAAGACACCCACGTGCGGGTAGACGTATTTTACAGTAAAATGAGTCCCCGTGGGCAAGCTTGGGTCAACCTCATTGGGGGGATTTTATTTTTATTGCCCTGGTGTGTCGTGGTTTTGTATGTTTCGTATAACTATGCGCTGGCTTCCTTCCAAATAGGAGAGCGTTCTCCCCAACCCGGGGGACTTCCTGCCCTGTATATACTCAAATTTTCCATGGTCCTGGCTTTTGCCCTAATGTTTCTGCAAGCCTTGGCCTCAGTTCTGCGGTCTTTGCAGACCCTTCTTTCCAAACCTGAACCCTTGCCTACCCAAGCCTAAACGACCATGGAGATATTAGCTATTGTTTTATTTGCGGTTATTTTCATCCTCATTTTGCTGGGCTACCCGGTGTCGTTTACCCTAGGTGGGGTAGCGGTACTGTTTGGCTTGGGCGTTACGATCTTTGCTCCGGATTATTTTAGCTTTTCCGACTTCAGTTTACTGGCTTCCCGGATTATGGGTACGATGAAGAATTACGTACTCATCGCCATTCCCCTCTTTATCTTTATGGGCATTATGCTGGAAAAATCTGGCTTGGCTGAGGGACTTTTGGAAACCATGGCCTTGCTTTTTGGGCAAATGCGGGGAGGCTTAGCGATTTCGGTGGTCATTGTGGGGGCCCTTTTGGCGGCTTCTACGGGGATCGTGGGCGCGACCGTGGTGACCATGGGCCTCATTAGTTTGCCTACCATGCTAAAACGAGGCTATAAACCGGAGCTGGCCACGGGAACGATTGCGTCTTCGGGGACTTTGGGGCAGATTATTCCGCCCTCGATTGTTTTGGTCTTACTGGCCGACACGATCAATAGCAGTAGCCGGGGGAATGTATCGGTGGATGTGGGGGCCATCTTTTCGGCCGCGCTCCTACCCGGGCTTTTGTTGGTGGTGGTATACATTATTTATATTGCCTTGGTATCAAACCTAAGCCAAGACGTGGCCCCAGCCATTTCGGCTGAGGAATTAAAAGAATTCCGGGGCAAGGGATTCTTCTTGCGGGTGGTCAAAGCATTTGTCTTGCCTTTTTTGTTAATCGTGGCCGTACTGGGGTCTATTTTTGCGGGGATTGCTTCGCCCACCGAGGCCGCCGCTGTGGGGGCTTTGGGAGCGACCGTCCTCACAGTCATTCAGGGGGCTTTTAGCTGGAAAATCCTGAAAGAAGTGATGGAGCAAACCACCCATTTGACGTGTATGGTCTTTTGGATTTTGTTGGGGGCCACGACCTTCTCGCTTATATTCCGCACCTTGGGCGGGGATGTTTATTTGGTAGATTTAATTACCGGGGCCAACCTTTCTCCTATGGCTTTTCTCTTCCTGGTGATGGTGATTATTTTTGTGGCGGGTTTTTTTATAGATTTTATCGAGATTATTTTTATCATCGTGCCGGTGGTGACCCCGATTTTTGATGCCTTGGAGGTAGATATGCTCTGGGTCGGCATCTTGATTGCGATGAATCTACAAACTTCCTTCCTGACCCCGCCCTTTGGCTTTTCGCTTTTTTATTTAAAAGGAGTGGCCCCCGATAGCATCACCACCCAACAGCTTTACCGGGGGATTGTGCCTTTTATCATCATTCAGGTATTGTTTATTGGGCTGATCATTGCCTTTCCTAGCCTCATCCGAAGTGTTGTATAATCCTTTGACCGGATTGATTTTATCTGTATTTTACCCCTCATCTAGGCACTATTTAAACACCTTAACTAATGAAAAGAAAAGATTTCCTTAAAAATGGGGCCATGGCGGCGGCCGGAGCGGCCTCTATGTTATCGGCTTGTTCGGGTAATTCTCAAGACAAAACCCAGCCTTCGGGAGGACCCAATGTCATCACCAGTAAAAAATATCGCTGGAAACTCGTCACCACCTGGCCCCCCAAGTTTCCGATTTTTGGGGAAGCCGCCAATTTTTTTGCCGACTGGGTAAAGGAGCTTTCCAATGGACGCATTAATATCAAAGTCTATGGAGGAGGAGAGCTCATCCCGGCCTTGGAAGTTTTTGATGCGGTATCCAGTGGTAATGCCGATATGGGCTGTGGCGCTCCCTACTATTGGTCGGGCAAAACCCCGGCCGCCCAGTTTTTCTGTGCCATCCCCTTTGGCATGAATGCCCAGCAAATCCAGTCTTGGCTCCTCAGTGGGGGGGGCTACGAGCTCTGGAAAGAAGTCTACGCCGACTTCAACCTCTATCCCTTTCTAGGCGGCAATAGCGGGGTGCAAATGGGCGGCTGGTTTAATAAGGAAATCAAATCGACCGAAGATCTCAAAGGCCTCAAGATGCGCCTACCCGGACTGGCCGGAAAAGCCCTGGAAAAAGCCGGGGGTACCGCCATCTTGGTGGCCGGTGGGGAAATTTACACCAGCTTAGAGCGGGGCGTCATCGATGCCACCGAGTGGGTAGGCCCTTACCATGACTATACGATGGGCTTCCACAAAATTGCCAAGTACTACTACACCCCCGGATGGCACGAACCAGGCACCCAGCTTGAGTTCATGATCAATAAAAAAGTCTACGATGAACTGCCCGAGGATCTCAAAGCCATCCTCTACAATGTTTCCCTTCGCGTACAGGCTTGGATGCTGGCGGAGTTTGATGCTCAAAATGCCATTTATATGGACAAACTCGTAAACGAAGAAGGCGTCCAGCTCCGCGAATTCCCCGAAGACGTGCTCGCCCAACTTAAAAAATACAATGACGAAGCCCTGGATGAGCTGGTAGGCAATGACCCCGTCAGCAAGAAAGTCTACGCCAGTTACAAAGAATTTTTAGACCGGGCCTCCAAGTGGTCGGTGCTTACCGAAAAAGCATTCTATAACAAATTGCAGAAGGCGGAGTATAAGATTCCTTCTTAGAAACAGCTAAATGTATTTTTTAGGGGCTGCCCCCGGCGGTGGAGTAGGGTGCTCTTATTCTAGTACCCTGCCGCCGGGGTCGGGCTTTCGCTACTCGCTGCCTTTCCCCGCAAAGCCCACACGAGCTCAGACAGGCCGCTCTATCCCTCAGCTGAAGAAAAAAACCAACATAAATTAAACAATGAGGTATCAACAAAGCATAATTCTGGGTGTATTCCTACCTCATCAAGCCAAAAATACTATCAAATGTTAGTAAATTTGGCATTACTGTTATTTTAGCTTATGTTTGCAGGGTATTGAAGAAAGAAGTTATTTATATAATAAATAGTCTGTTTAACTTTATTTTTAATTATATTTATTCTTGCAAGAAATAATTATTTACTTTGCCCCACCTAAAAAAAGCGGGGCAAAAAATAAACCTAGTATAAATAGATCTTCACTAGTAGCAACTTTTAAAGCAATTATCTCATGAAAAGAATTTTACCACGCCTACCTTGCACCTTAGATACGCCCATCTTAACCAAGAGCTTAGCATTTGATAATCAAGCTTATACAAGTTTTCCTTTTAAGAAACAAACCTGACCTAAGTAATTTCCTAATGGGGTATCTTGTCCTCAAATTACTTGCTCAATCAAGCTGTCCAAAAGGGGTAGAATGACGGGATATTAAATCCAACAAGTCACTACAATATTCCCTACGGAGGCGGTAATAATGGGCGGGAAGTAAGGATAAGTATTTCTATGGATTATTGGCTTCGTTAGGCCCACTCTTGTTACAATAATATTTCTTATGAAGATTATAAAAAAAGCTTCTCTATGGAAAGGCCTTGATTGGCAGGATTGTGTCTTGCCTGAAAAAGATCTTGTAGAAAGAGGTTTCTACACTTTTAACCATCAAACTATTTAAATACATATGAAAATTCGATCTACTGTACAACTCGTAGGCTTCTGTATTGCCTTACTTTTTACCATGTATGCCCACCAGGCCCAAGCCCAAAAAAAGCTCTGGGAAATTGACTTACAAGAAAGTCTTTACAAGGTTAGCTGGATTGAGCAGTCTAACGACGGGATCATCATTGCCTCAGGAGATAAAGGACTCCTCGGCCTGGATAATAATACCGGTGACATCAAGTGGCAACACGCAGAGCTTAAAGCCATAGACCGCCAAACCTTCAGACTAATAGACCCATTGCCTATTTTTCTGGTAGAAACCAACCTCAGTGGGCTTCCCGGTCAATCCCGTAGCTTATTGATCAACTCTACCAATGGAGAAATCCTTTTTGATTCCAAAAACGAGGGCTTAAAAATTGGCTTATACCACGTACTTCCGCAAATCAACAGCATTGTCTTTGAGGCTACCCAGGAGAAAAGCAATAAACTCCTTTTATTTGACTATACAGACGGCAAAATAAAGTGGAGCATCGATCTAGGAGAATCTACCGGATTGATCAAAAAAATCTTCAAAAACCAAGATGGGTTTTTGAGTACCCCTCCGAGCCTTATGCATGATGAGCAAATGCTCATAGGGGAAAAAAAGAAAATCACCGTGATTGACTATGCTAAGGGAAGCATTGTTTGGTCTAAGGTGCTACCTAAGGAGTTGAAAGCCCTTATTTATTCCTCCCCAGACCAAAAAATATATGCGGGCATTAAAGAAAAGCTGCAAATTTTTGATAGTAAAAACGGACAGGATGTTACCGGTTCTAAGCTCAAACTAGGTGGTGAACTCCGGGATGTTTTTATCAATAGCAAAAAACAAGTGGTCATCCTTGATGAAAAAGGCTTTAACATCTTAGACCCCTCCAGCCAACGCTTTCTCTGGAAAAATTTCGCCCAGGTAGACGGATTATACGACGTCATCGAAATCAATGATGCCTATTATGGCATTGGCAGTGAGGAAAAGTCCAGCGTGATTATGAAGGTACTACTGGGCAAAAAGATCTGGAAGGAAAAGTTGGCTGGTTTTGCCTATCAAGTACTGCCTATCGAGACGGGCCTCTTTTATCTATCCAGTGAAAAGTCAAATATCCTACGCTACGAAAGCGGGGCTAAAATCTGGAAAAGAGACGTCAAGTTTAAAGCCATTCCCTCGGCCGCCATCGATGAAACAAGTGGCCAAAAAGAAGTAGCTTTTTACGAAGGGGGATCACTCTATTCCTTTGACCTAAAATCAGGCAATTTGCACGTTTTACATGAGGCCATCGATTTCAAAAAGACCAAAAATTCCATTTTTAACCTGGAAATTCGCCCCCAGGGCTACTATATTTACTCCCAGCAGCATATGGCCTTTGTTGACCGGAAAGGTAGTTTAGCCTACACCCAAAATTTTGACCCCGTCACTTCAAGCACAGCCTTGATGGGCTTAGGGCAATTTGGCCTAACCTATGTAGCAGGCATAGATTTAGACATCCAGGGAAGCTTATCAACCATCAGCGAGTTACAAGCCCTGTCCAACGGTTCATATTACAGCGCTGGTGACCAAACCGAAGGCCAAATTGATTTTAGTTCATTTAATGCCAACATCGGAAACAACACCCTGTACGCGTTTACCAAAAAGCGCTTTTACAATGCTACCTTGACCCAAGACAGCCAACTGATTGTCTGCAATATGAAGGAGGAAGGCAATCAAATCCGCTGCCTGGACAAAGAAAGCGGGAAACTCCTCTTTAAAATTCCGCTCGAGGATAAAACCCCAAGCTATGTTACCGACCAGATAGATAATCGGGTCTTTTTGAATCAGAAGAACCGCTTGGTTTCGGCCTACCAGTTTTAAATACATAAGGAGGTCCCCTTGGTGCTTAGCCTAATGGAGGGTTAGGACTCCGTTTTGCTTGGCTACCAAGGAGGCTTTCCAAATTGACCATATCCTGACTAGCTTTATAAATACCCCCTTATGATGTATGTTGCCCCAGCGGACTCACCTATCCTCCTATAATGCCTATCCTTACTCACCTGAGATTATAAAGCCATATGTCCGAACTATACGTCATATTCCAATTGTTTTCTTAATTTAGGATATGCGTAATCCCATGAAAAAATACTTGTCCGAATTTATCGGCACCTACGCCCTCATTTTCTTTGGGACGGGGGCCGTTGTTGTCAATGACCTCCAAGGCGGACTTATCGGCCACTTGGGCATCAGCATCACCTTTGGGCTGATTGTGATCGCGATGGTGTACACCTTTGGAGAGACTTCGGGAGCCCATATCAACCCGGCGGTGAGTTTGGCTTTTTGGGTATCGGGAGATTTGGCAAGAAAGGACTTGCTGCCCTACTGGGGGGCGCAGTTTTTGGGGGCGAGTGCGGCGAGCGGTACCTTGTGGCTGCTTTTTCCGGGGCACGCCCATTACGGGGCGACGGTACCGGCAGGATCGGTGGGGCAGTCTTGGCTACTCGAGCTAATTTTGACTTACTTTTTGATGCTGGTCATCATTTTTGTGGTGAGAGGGCCCAAAGAAAACCTAGCCCTGGCCGGAGGGGTCATTGGCTTAACCGTCTTACTAGAAGCACTATTTGCCGGTCCCATCAGCGGGGCCTCGATGAATCCAGCGCGGTCTTTGGGCCCGGCACTCATCGCTAAGCTATGGCAAGACCAATGGATTTACCTGACCGCCCCGCCGATGGGCGCGATACTGGCAATTCTAACATATAAGGGGATGTATGGGGAAGAGGGAAAAGAGGCTCCAAAAAAAGTGAAAAAACAATAGAAATCTTACATCAAACCAAGTGCTCGCTTAGTTAGATGGAATGGGCTTTAAGAAGAGCCTATGACCCATGCTTCACCTAGAAATAGTTCAATTTTAGGCATAAATGTATGTACGCTGTCTTAATTGAATACTTTGGGTACTATTTTCCATTACGATAGCATTTAAAATTTTTCAATTTTTAATTTACCCCTCGGCCGAGATATGGGACGGCCTAGGAAATTTACAGAGTAGCCTTTTAGCGTTTCAGATTTTACTTCTATAAAACCCTAATCTCTACTACACATCGTAAACCTACGATCTAGGATCAAAAACCGAGACTAGCTTGACCCCGGCCCAAAGCCCACGTTCCCGGGTGTACGTAGGAACAAGGACCGGGGGCTGCCCCAATCTTACCTTGAAATAATATGTAATGCACCAAATAAGGGAATGTTTGTGTCTCCACTCAACAAACTAGAGCAACCGTTTAACTACCGGGTACAATCCCAACAATACTTCAACGATTAAAAGCTCAATTGCCTGCTTTGATGGCAGTGCAAAAGAAATGTGTTTTGGTTTCTCGCCGAAGCGAGCGAATCTGACGTTTTTTTAGGGAATTTCGGAAAACCACTTCCTGTGGTGTGGGGGGCTTTCCGATGGGGAGGGCTAAGTTTGCTTACACCATCGGTTCGCCCGCCGGTTTCCCGACGTGTTCCCTACTTTTTGCTGGACTTTTGCTCCAAATGCTTGAATACATAATGACATTTGATTCGTAGAAGCAAGTCCGCTCTGTACGTAGGTCCCCATCCTGTTCACTCCCGAACCCGGATGAAGGGCGATTTATTTGTAAGCGCGACATGTTGAATTGATTTTAACTACACTTTAGATTACGCGGAGTATCGTATTTTGTTACAAGCTTTTCTGAGAAAATATTTAGTTAATCTAAGAAAAGTCTTATCCACAAAACTTGACACTCTTTTGCATCAACACTTCAAATATAGAACACTTTTCTGGAAACACCAAACAAAGCCTTCGTTTTTTTATAATTTATTACATTCACTTAGGAAGTACTTTTGCTCTTTTTCTTGAGCAGGTCTTTTAAGCCGGCCAATTCATCCCGGAAGCGGGCCGCCTCAATGAAGTCTAGCTCCTTGGCCGCCTTTTCCATGGCTTTCTGGGTCATTTGAATTTGCATTTCCAAATCTTCCGTGCTCATGTAAGCTACAATGGGGTCCGAGGCGATATTGCTCGTTTCCGGCTCCATATAATAAGCCTTGGTGGTCTTCCGGTCGGCCACTTTGGTCTGCTTCAAGATGGCATCCTTACTCTTCTTCACCGTGCGCGGGGTGATGTTGTGCTCGGTATTATAAGCTATCTGGATTTCCCGGCGCCGCTTGGTCTCCGAAATAGCCCGCTCCATCGAGCCGGTGATTTTATCGGCGTACAAGATTACGTGCCCGTTTTCATTTCGGGCCGCCCGGCCAATAGTCTGGATCAGGGAGCGTTCGTTGCGCAAAAAACCTTCTTTATCGGCATCCATGATGGCTACCAGGACAACTTCGGGCAAGTCCAAACCTTCCCGTAATAAGTTGACCCCGATCAAGACATCAATCACCCCTAGGCGAAGTTCCCGCAAAATCTCCACCCGCTCAATGGGTTTGATCTCCGAGTGGATGTAGCGGCACTTGATACCGATACGGTCTAAATATTTGCTCAGCTCCTCGGCCATCCGTTTGGTTAAGGTAGTCACCAAAACCCGCCCTTCCTCTTTGATGGCCTTATCCATTTCTTCCAGTAAATCATCGATCTGATTGGTACTGGGCCTTACCTCAATCATCGGGTCGGGCACCCCCGTTGGCCGGATCAGCTGCTCTACCACAACCCCTTCCGATTGGATCAACTCGTAGTCGGCCGGGGTAGCACTCACGTAAAGTACCTGATTGATCATGCCCTCAAACTCATTAAACTTCAAAGGCCGGTTATCCAAAGCCGAGGGCAGGCGAAAGCCGTATTCTACCAAATTCGTCTTCCGGGCCCGGTCGCCCCCGTACATCCCTCGAAACTGCGGGATCGTCACGTGGCTCTCATCAATCACCAATAAATAATCATCCGGAAAATAATCCAGCAAGCAGAAAGGACGTTCCCCGACGCCACGCCGATCAAAATAGCGCGAATAATTCTCAATTCCCGAGCAATACCCCAACTCCCGCATCATCTCCAGGTCAAATTCCGTTCGCTCTTTGATGCGTTTGGCCTCTTCGGGCCGCCCTTCCCGCTCAAAAAACTTAATCTGCTGCACCAAATCGTCTTGAATCTCGTGAATAGCCTGATGCAAGGCCTCTTGCCCCGTTACAAAGAGATTGGCCGGGAAGATGGTCACCTGCCGTTCATCCGAGAGCTTTTGGTTACTGTGCGGGTTAATGCGCTGGATCGCCTCAATCTCGTCCCCCCAGAAAAATACCCGGTAGGCAAAATCATCATAGGCTACATATATATCAATGGTATCGCCCTTCACCCGGAAGGTCCCCCGCTCCAGTTCGGTTTCCGTGCGCTGGTAGAGTATATCCACGAGCTGAAACAAAAATTTATTGCGGCTTAGGCTTTCCCCTACTTTCAGGCCAATCACATTCTTGCCAAACTCCTCCGGATTCCCAATACCGTAAATACAAGATACCGAAGCCACCACCAGCACATCGCGCCTTCCTGTGAGCAAAGCCGAAGTAGCGCTCAATCGCAGTTTCTCGATCTCATCATTGATCGACAAATCCTTCTCAATGAAGGTATTAGACGATGGCAAATACGCTTCGGGTTGGTAATAATCGTAGTAGGAGATAAAGTATTCTACCGCATTTTCGGGAAAAAACTGCTTAAACTCCCCATAAAGTTGCGCCGCCAGGGTTTTATTATGGCTGATAATCAAGGTTGGGCGGTTCAACTGGGCCACGGCATTGGCCACCGTAAACGTCTTCCCCGATCCCGTTACCCCCAGTAGGGTTTGGGCTTTTTCCCCACTCACGATCCCCTCTACCAATTGCCGAATGGCTCCGGGTTGGTCCCCCATCGGCTCAAATTCTGATGTTAGCTTAAAATCCATATCTCGTAAACCGGACTTCGTAGATGTCTTCAAAAAAATATTTCGTAACATCTAAATTAAGGAATGCCCCTCGGAACCCGAGCCTTTTTTATAAAATATTTGGGGCTTGCCCGCTTTAGTTCGAGCTTGGCCCTGTATAAAATTCCTGCCAGGCGGGCCGGGCTTTCGCTACTCGCTGCCTTTCCGCACTGGCCCCCACGAGCTCAAACATGCCGCTCTATCCCTAAGCTGAAGAAGATTAGAGAGCAGAGAAAAGAGAGGCGAGATATAAAATCAGGACTTGCCTGCCCAGTTAAGTCAGCGAGTGATTCGCCCCTGCCTTTTCTTTTAAAAAAGATCGCCCCTCGCCCGGATATTTCCTACTATGGCCTATCTCCCAAGACCCTGCCCCGAGAAAATCCAAGGACAGCCAAACCCTATCAAGCACCGCAAATGCCCCAAAAAACAGAGCCCTAATACAAGTAAAGTCCCCAAACAGGCCTCTATTCTCTCCTCTCTCATCCCTCCTCTCTCATCCCAAAAATCCCGGTTCCTTTCCTCCATTTGCCTAAGTCTAATTTAGCCCCGTATTTTGCAACCTGCCCAGAGATGTTCTTTCTTTGGAGTAGTTAATCCAATTTCCTGTATGGCCTCAACAAAATACCCCATCTTATACTTTAGTCTCTGGCACTACCAGGAACTGGTCGATAAATTTGTGATCCAGGATGTGAACCAGCCTATTGATATTGGGCGCAAAGGCTTCGGGGCCGATATTGAAATTCCCTCGCCGCTCATTAGCCGGACCCACGCCCGCATGACTTGGGACACTTCCAGCCAAACCCTGTATGTCGAAGACCAAGAAAGCTCCAACGGAACCTACCTCAATGAAGTTCCCATCCATAAAGCCGAACTCAAAGCCGGGGACATCCTGAGCTTTCAACTAAAGCAAGCTGAGTTTACGCTCCGCTTTGAGGCCCAAAAGCGAGAAGGTGATTCTACCTACCGCGTATTGGGGCAATCTGACCGAAATGCTTTACAGATGCCTTCGCTCACCGAGTTACTTGAGCTAAGGCACAAAATCCGGATTGGACGGAAAGACTGTGACCTCATTTTGCCCAATCTGAGTATTTCCCGGCAACATACTGAGATAGAGAAAAAAGCCGATGGGCAAATTTGGGCCCGGGACATGGGCTCCAAAAACGGCACCTTTGTCAATGGGAAACTGATCACTCAAGCCCAGACCATTGGGCCCGAAGATGAATTACAGGTTGGCAAGTATACCTTCCGGCTACACCCCGAAACGGGCCAAGAAACGAACAGTGCCGTCATCATTGCCCGCCAACTGGAACGCTGGATTGGGGCCAATGACCACAAAAAACGAATATTACGCGAAATCTCCTTCCAAGTAGAAGCCGGAGAACTGGTGGCCATTATGGGCCCCTCGGGAAGCGGGAAGTCAACCCTCCTCCGGGCCCTCAATGGAGACGCTCCAGCCAATGCTGGGCAAGTACTCGTACACGGCCGAGATTTTTACAAAAATTATCAGTTTCTCAAGCAGGATATTGGCTATGTACCTCAAGATGATATCGTACATGCCGACTTAAAAGTGTATGACTCCCTTTATTACGCCGCTCGCCTCCGATTGGCCAGCGATGTAAGTCGGGAAGAGATCGATAATAAGATTGACGAGATCCTGCGCCGCTTGCGTATCAACTCCATCCGAAATTCCCTCATCCGGGAAATTTCGGGGGGACAAAGGAAACGGGTTTGTATCGCTGTGGAACTGCTCTCCGACCCATCCATCTTGTTCTTAGACGAGCCCACGAGCCCCCTTGACCCCGAAACGGTCGATGAATTTTTGAAAATCTTGCGCAGCTTGGCCAATACCGGCACTTCTATTTTGATGGTCACCCATAAGCCCAATGACCTAGACTATGCCGACCGCGTGGCTTTCTTGTCCCGGGGAGGATGTTTAGCATTTTATGGACAAGTGCATGAGTACCTTGAGTTTTTCCAGGCAAAAAATGTCATTGAAGTATATGCCGAGGTCAACGACCTGGAAAAAGGGAAGTCCTGGGCCCAAAAGTACCAAGAAAAATCTCCGGTACAAGACCCTAATTCTCAGGAAGCCGAAAAGCTATTGCTCCCCCAAAAGTCACCTGCTTTGCGCCAGGGCTACTGGCTGATGCTACGTTACATCCAGATCAAAAACAATGACCGGGTCAACTTACTCATTTTACTCTTGCAAGCCCCGGTAATTGCCGGCTTCCTGGCTTTACTCTTTGACAAGTTGATGCTGCAAACCCTTTTCTTGATGTTGATTGCCGCCATTTGGCTAGGTACAGGCAATGCCGCGCGTGAAATTGTGAGTGAATGGCCTATTTACCGGAGGGAGCGGATGTTTAATCTGCGTATTCTTCCTTATCTCTTTTCTAAATTGCTGGTGCTAGGCGCCCTATCTTTGGTTCAAGTAATCTTGTTGGTCAGTATTATCTACTTCAGCGTAGGCATTGAATACTTCTGGCCCATCACGGGGATACTGTTTGGCATTGCCTTTCTTTCGGGCATTTTGGGTTTGTTTGTTTCTTCTTTGGTAGACAATGCCGACAAAGTAGGAAGTATCATTCCTTTAATTTTACTTCCCCAGATTATGCTGGCCGGGGTCATCCATAAGATGCAGGCTGAAAACGAATGGTTGAGTTATCCTACCATCTCTCGCTGGGGGATGGAACTTATCGCCAATTTGGAGGAAGAAGCCTATGTGTACTATCCCAACCCTATCCCCAACCCCGATTATTATGGGGCCTTTGAGGACCTGGCTCCGATGGATACGGTACGGAAAGCAAGTATTGAGGATAGTCTAGGGGTTTTACACGTTCCTGATACTTTGCGGGAGTATGTTTCGGAGTCTATTATTAATAATCCACATATGCTAGAGTACCCCACGTACTTTGCCCCGGAGTATAGTAGCCTCATTTTGCTCTGCCAGGCCTTGCTTTTGTTTGTACTTACCTATCTCAGCTTAAGATTCAGGGATAGATTATAATTTTTTAAAAAAAATCCTCCAGTCTCTCTTGGGGCATGAGTATACACACTTACCAAACTGATTGAATGAATTAGCTTTTACTAAACTTAACCAAGCTTTTCTGCTGCGGCGGGAAAGCTTTTTTGTTTTTATGAATTAAATAAAACCCTCCCAAGCAAGCAGCGCTAGGTCTTCTTACTCATGCCCTGTTTTTTGGCTTAGGGATAGAGCGGCCTGTTTGAGCTCGTAGGGGCCCGCGCGGAAAGGCAGCGAGTAGCGAAAGCCCGGCCCGCCTGGCAGGGACGGTCCTTTTGCCACGCACTTTCTGAGGCGGGCAAGCCCCTGATCTTTACAAGTTTGAAACCAGGAATAAAAGGCTTTAAAAGGTATACGTATCTTGCAAGTTTGAAGGAAATTTGCGGGCCGCTGTCTTTTTGAGCGGGATCAATACGTGGATTTTGAAACGCAAGGCATTGTCATTGCCCGATTCTACGCCCCATTCTTTTAAGTTATCGATAAAATCACTTTGGGTGTTTAAGACACTCAGTTGACAACCAATTCCGTAGCCATTTTTTAAATAATAAGCGGCACCAATACTGGTGGGAAAATACACCGCAGCATTGCTGTACGTCTCTCCTTCGGGCCGGGTAGCAATATCATCTAACAAGGAGGCGCCTTCTTCATCTTGGGGGTCAAAGCGCAATAAGCCAATTCCTTGGCTTACAAAGATGACATGGTTTCGGGATTTACTAATGTTGTACCGCAAGTCATAATCTACTGAAAACCAACTTGTCCGAAAGAAGGTGTTGGGAGTGATCACTCCTTGCAGGTTATTCTCGAGAAGGTAAAAGCGGTTTTCGCCGGTAAGGTAACCCAAACTGAGCCCAATGCGGCTGTTGAAACGCCGGGCTCGGTTGAACTGCCAAGCTACGTGAAATATCGGGGACCACTGCTCGAGAGAAGACAAGTCTCCCCAATAGGCATTGGCACTAATCCCTAATTCCAGGTACTGGTCTACCCGGGGGCGGGAATTATTCACCAAGGCACTATTGCTTGAGGCACTTGTATCCGCTTCTTGGGCGGTTAGTGAGCTGAGGCTAGCAAATAAAAAGCCGAGCAAATAAAAAATACGCATGATTGAATTTGAAATAGATCTATGCTTCTCGATACATAACGAAAATAGACGCAAATAGGTCTTCCTCTAAAATAACGATTCGGATCAGAATTATTTTTAAGAAAAATTGTAAATTAAAGGTTAATTAAGTCGCGTGCAGGGTTTTGAGGCAATGCTTTCTCTACTTTCGGGGAAATATTCCCAATGTGAGATTTTTTTTGCGCTATGTTTCAGATTATTTTACCTTGTAAGAAAAAAGTAGCGTGTAAACTTTTCTGATTCGTTAACCGTAAACCTAGTTACTATTGGATAACCTTCTTATTCTGAGAATATTCTTTATTTGATCTGAACATCTCAATTTGAAAGCTTATCCCAGAACGTTTTTCAACAATTAAATATATAGCTTAGGTAGTTTTGGCATTATTTTGTATTCATTTTTATTAATAGCCCGGAAAAGCTACATGAAGGTTCCGGAAAACAACAGATTAGCCCTAATACCAAAGAACGTATAGAATCCACCACCTTAACTCCATGATGCTATGATTAGTGATAATGAATTGGAAAGTATGGTATTAAACCTATATTCCATATTTAAATCCGAAGAAGGAAGGGATATTATTGATAAAGAATTACTAAAAAAGTACGGAAAGCAATATTCTGTGGTCAAAACCCGACTCTTTAAAGGAAACCGGGCCGTTGATTCAGCCAAAGTATAAGAAATTAAGCTATCCTAGAAAAACCGGATTTACCTCCGGTTTTTTTGACCCAAAACCCCATCTAGCCTGACGTATTAAGGCACCATAAGTCTATTTGATTTATAGCATGTAAGTTTCCCCCAAGTCAGGGTTTATAACCGAAGGATTCTCTTTACTCCTATAGACCTCGTTTTTTTTTGGGAAAACCTCCAATTATAGTCTTTTTTTCCTATATTGTAAAATACTTATGATGTAAGATGTATGAAATACTTAGCAGTTTTTTGTTGTAGTGTTTTTTCATTTTGAGATAACTATACGAGATTACTCATATTTCTTCACCCAAAACTTTTTAAACTCGTAATAAAGCATGACTACCTCTACCAAAGTGCAGCCATTAGATAATATGAAAGTTCATTCATACGAGTTGATTAGTCCTATGCAATTACGTTCCCAAGTGGGTCGCATGCAAGAGCTTATATTCCAATCTACCCAAGGAATATCCAAGCTTCGCCGTGACCTAGATACGTTTAAAGAACTTCTACACGAGCCCGATCCGCTCACCCGTTATCGTAAATCTCAAGGCCATGCCCGCCCGGAAAACGAAGCGGTATCCCCAAAACAATCTATGCCCAAATTTGAGAACTTACGTTAGTTTTACAACTTCGTCTCACAGAGGAAAACCTTAAGAAATCCTTTCTATTTTACTATCAATTTTTTCCATTCGTCTTGAAGCAATTCCTGGCCGATATCATCTTGTACTTGAGAGCTTGTTATCGGGCAGACCAGCGGGAAACCCTCATTGAGAATATCTTCGATAAAAAAATCGAGCAGCAAATATTCACTTCCGGTTCTGAAGATATTTTATCTGGAGAGTCTCCTCGTCGCCCCTTAGAAAAAGACCTAGCCCAAGAGTATTTAAAAACCCTCCAAGTGTACCAGAAGGAAAAAGTACTACGCTACTTTGCCTTTTTTATATGTGGTAAACCCTCTCAAAAACACCCAAGGTTCCTCTCCCTCTGCGCCCCTTTGATAGAATGTCCGGCCGAAATTCAACAAGAAGAAACGGGAGAGTATTTCCTACAATTAGACTTCAAGCGGCTTATGCTCAATTACCCGATCTTGAGCTACCTGGATGACTGGGATGCTATGCGCATCGAGGAGGGACTGCAAAATGTACTCCCCCAAAAAGCTTTAGACTACCCCGGGCTACAAGAATTGATTAAGGCATTAAAACCCTTTTTGCCCCAAATCAACTTTAAGCAAGTGTATCGCTACCCAGAAGAACTCTGCTCCCCTGAGGATTTACAAAAAAGACGTAAACAAAAAGGGCTCGAGTTACTTCCCGCTAGCTGTCTTGCCATTAGCAGTTTATCCAAAAACGTACGGGGCGTCCTCAATGAATTGCAACAAATGGCAGAGCCTCACACAAGCTACTCCCCTCCCCTTATGGCCCTCTTTGGTCAAGAACCCGACTCTCCCAAGCCCGCCGGGCATGCAGAACTTCCGGTACCAGCCAATCTAAGTCCGAGTCAATATGCCATCTTGCAATCGGTGCATACAAACAGCCTGAGTATGGTGAGTGGCCCTCCGGGTACTGGCAAAACATTTACCGCTGCGGCCCTAGCCTTAGACCAAATCAAACGCAATAAAACCGTGCTCCTGGCCTCTCGAAATGATACGGCTCTCGATGCCTTCCAAGATATCCTAGAAAATAGCTACCAAATGGACGAATTAATCATTCGAGCAGGGCATTCGGGGCATCAAAAAAGATTGAAAAAAAAGTTGGAGGCCTTCATAAAAGGTGAGGGCATAGCGCCTATCCAGCAAAAAAAACACCTACAAGAAGATCATAAAACCTTAAAAAGCAAGCGCCTCAGGCTGGCCCGCAACTTAAAGGCAAGTATTGATCGCTTCCAGGAAACCTTGTTATACCATCTCAAGCGTAATACCTTTTTTAGAGCTAGCCCTCTTCGCCCTACGGGCTGGTATACGTTCTGGAAAAGATTTCGTTTTGACTATTTTATATGGGTCCTGAACAAAAAGCCCATCCTCTCGGCCGCAATCCGTGATTTTTATAAGACGTATCAAAAGATTCTCGTAAATCTTTGGGATAGCATCCGTCTTGAAATACAATTAGAAAGGCAAGCCCAAAGAGAGGGCTATTCAAGGGATTTTGAACAGTTTCTTTACGCCATCCGAGCCCGACGGGATGCGGTACAGTCGGAAAGAATGAAAGAAGCCGACTTGGGAGTTATCTTAAAAGCCTTTCCGATTTGGCTCATCAACCAAAGTGATATCTACGATGTTCTCCCCCTCCAAACCGCTTTGTTTGACTTGGTGATTATGGACGAAACTTCGCAGTGTGATATACCCAGTAGCCTTCCTATTTTGCAAAGGGGCAAAAAGGCAGTTCTCTTGGGAGATCCTCAACAACTTCGCCATATCTCTTTTTTATCCAAGGCCCGCCAAAAAGTGCTGTATGAAGGACGTAAACTTCCCCCGAGCAGCTATGAATTTTTAAATTACCGTGACAAGAGTATTCTGGACCTAGGGCAGGAAGCTAATGTAAACCCCCAGGCCATTCACACGCTAAATGAGCATTTCCGGAGTCCTAAGGAAATTATTGCATTTAGTAATGCCTACTTTTATCAAAATTCCCTTCACTTGATGAAGATATCCTGGGATAGGGATCGAGATACGAGTTTACAGAAAGTATTCGTAAGTGCCTCTCGGGACAAACAAGGTCATAACCCCGAGGAAGCAGAGGCCTTATTGAAAACTTTAGACCAGCTCATCAATAAGCAAAAAGACATTCCAGGTACTCATTGTGACAGTATTGGGGTACTTTCACCCTTCCGTGACCAGATTGATTATCTCTCAGAACTTATCCAAAACCGCTGCCACTGGAAATCTATTGAAAAGCACCGCCTCATGGTGGGTACGGCCCATAGCTTTCAAGGAAGTGAACGAGATGTGATGTTTATTTCTTGGGTATTAGATCCGGAAAGTCCAGCTGGTGCCTATACCCATATTAACCGTCCTGATGTATTCAATGTAAGCATCACCCGAGCTCGAGAGAGACAGCTCGTCTTTCATTCTTTTATTACAAAGCAGCTCAAAGAGAAAAGCTTGTTACGAGCCTACATGGAATCGATTCCAGGGGCTCGCCCGCATACCCATACGCCTTCGAGCAGCCAAAGCCTCCCCTCCAGCCATCCTTTCTTTCACGAAGTCTGGCAATTTCTAGAACCTCACTGCCAAGCCTTACTGGCCCATGTAAATCATCTTGATTTATCTATGGACATGCTTGGGCAATGTGGGGCCAAGCGGATAGGAGTTCTCTTATTGGGCCCCGAGGAAGCTACTTACCACTTGCCCCACGCCGATAAAATTCTGCAACTACTCCGGGCCGGGATTTACCTAGTCCCAATCAGTTTTTTAGAATGGCAATACCGCAAAACAGCATGTAAAAAAGCGCTTTGTATTCTATTAGACATTACCTAACCCGAGGCTTTCTTAGTTTTAAAATGGATTTAAGGACTATTTTGTACTTTTGCAAACAGCGATATTCAAAATAACCCCTTATGTTAGAAAAATTAGACGCTATTCGGGAGCGATTTCAGGAAGTGACCAAGCTACTTATTGATCCCGAAGTGATTCAAGATATGAATCAGTACACGAAGCTGAACAAAGAATATAAAGATCTGGAGAAGATTGACCAAAAGTACAAAGAGTATGAAAATGTTTTGAGCAATATCGATTCCAGTAAAGAAATTCTCAGTACAGAAAAAGACCCGGAAATGCGGGAAATGGCCAAAATGGAGCTGGATGAGCTGTCCGGCCAAAAAGAGGTAGTAGAGCAAGAATTAAAGCAATTACTTATCCCTAAGGATCCCAACGACAGCAAAAACATCATTTTGGAAATCCGGGCCGGGGCCGGAGGAGACGAAGCATCCATATTTGCCGGAGACTTATACCGCATGTACCAACGCTTCTGCGAGCAGAAAAAATGGAAAATGGAGCTCATCGACTTTACCGAAGGTACTTCGGGAGGGTATAAGGAAATTACGAGTTCGGTCGCAGGCGAAGATGTCTACGGTATGATGAAATATGAATCGGGCGTACACCGGGTACAAAGAGTGCCCATGACCGAAACCCAGGGCCGGGTCCATACCTCAGCGGCCAGTGTGGTGGTTTTACCCGAGATTGACGATGTAGAGGTCACGGTAAATGACAGTGATCTGCGAGTAGACTATTTTTGTTCTTCGGGTCCGGGGGGGCAATCGGTCAACACTACCTACTCGGCCGTACGTATTACGCACTTACCTACCAACTTGGTGGTATCCTGCCAAGATGAAAAGTCGCAGATCAAAAATAAAGACAAAGCCCTAAAAGTACTCCGCTCCCGTTTGTACGACTTGGAGATGAAAAAACGGGAAGAAGAACTGGGAGCCCAAAGAAAAACGATGGTCCGCTCGGGTGACCGCTCAGATAAAATCCGAACCTATAATTATCCTCAAGGCCGGGTAACCGATCACCGCATTGGCTTTACCGTCTACAATTTGAACAATGTGATCAACGGGGATATTGAGGAGTTTATTGAGAACCTTAGAATTGCCGAAAATGCCGAGCGGCTCAAAGAGGGTACGACTTAGATTAGCCAACGAACTACGTATTCATAATTTCAGTATATGAAACTGCTTCCTTACGTTTTCAGTATTTCTGACTCGGACGTGCTCAGCTCGGCCAAAAACCAAATTCATCAAGCCTTACAAATCCCGGCGGCCCTGGCCCGGTCTTTACACCCCCAAGACCCCAGCGACCCCTACGCCAGTTTGCTTTGGGATCCGGTGGGGGAGGCCTTTTCTTCTCAAGCCATGGGCCTAGACCCGGCATTTCGCCTCTTGCTGCACCCCGCAGATCTAAATTTGATTTTTCAATGTACAGATGGGCGCCCCTCGGCCACTTTTTCTCTGGATGGCCACACCCAGGAAGCGGCCCAAAACTGGGTCAATGCCCAAGCCGAAGAATGGGAATTGCCGGCCCGAGTGGATTTAAACCAAGCCTTACCCTACGAGATCCCCGCATTTCCCCAGGCCCAGGGAGCTCCCTTTGCGATAGACAAGCCCAAGAGCTTTCAAGAATACACCCGCTACTTTGGCAATGCCCATGCCTTATTGCAGTACTTACTGCCCTGGGAAACGAGCATGAGCCCTATTCTTACGTGGCCACACCATTTTGATATGGCCAGCTTAATCACCCTTGCCGGCACTGATGGCAAAAAAACGGTGGGAGTGGGCTTTTCTCCCGGAGATGAAGTATGCGATGACCCTTATTTTTATGTCCAGCCCTACCCGTTTCCGAGCCAGGAAAATCTCCCTGAATTACCAAGTCCCGCTTCATGGTATACCGGTTCTTGGTTTGGGGCCGTGATGCGCTCTTCCAATTTGATGCAAGTCCCCCACGAGCGTAGGGCCCAAGTGTTGCTTAGGTATCTACACGAAAGCCTTGCCATTTGCCGGAAATTATTGAACAGATAAGACAAGCAGGGGCTTCCCGGCGCCCATACCTACCTGCCAAACTGGAAGGTGCGTGACGGCGCCGGTCGGGCTTTCGCTACTCGCTGCCTTTCCGCACAGGGCCCTCACGAGCTCAAACAGGCCGCTCTATCCCTAAGCCAAAAAATATTATAAATTAGTAAGTAGCTCTGGGTTTATTGATACACCCGAATGACCTGGCCGTGGACTTTCCCCTCTACGCTGCGCTCATAGGCCTTGTACATTTTCACCATCGAGATGGGGTTGTGGCCGGGAAAGTAATCCCGGTATTTGGCATAGGAATCTTCTACCATCCCGGCCGAGACGACGTTTACCCGTAAACCAAGCGGGGTTTCTAAGGCACAGGCTTGCACAAAACTATGGATGGCTCCGTTGACCATGGCCGCACTACTCGTTTTGACTACCGGGTCGTCGGCCAATATTCCCGTCGTGAGCGTAATGGAGCCTCCGGGGTTTAGATGAGCCAATCCTAAACGCACGAGATTGACTTGGCCCATCATTTTACTCCGGATACCGATATAATAGTCTTCCTCGCTTAAACGCTCAAAGCTGTCCCATTTGGCTTCTCCGGCGGCGCAAATAATACTGTCAACTTTTCCCAAGGCATGTAACATGGATTGAATAGACTCCCAGGAGTTAATCTCTACTAGATAGTCTCCTGATGAGCGGCCAGCTATCAGCACCTCATGTTTTTTAGAAAATTGGGCAACTAGGTATTTGCCAATGGTGCCCGCTCCCCCGATGATTAATATTTTCAAGATTCTAAGTGATTTAAATAAGCAACAAAATGTAAAGTTTATACGCGCTAGCCAAACCTATTACTACGCAAAAACCCAATAGGTAAATCGGTTTTGCCTTTCATGGCCATGTCACACATGATTTCTCCAATGGCACTGGCAAATTTAAAGCCGTGCCCACTAAACCCAGCTGCAATAAACACATGGTCTTCGCCCGGATATTGATCCAGAATAAAATTTTCGTCGGGGGTGTAGGTGTAGAGGCAGGTTTTCATGATATGTAGGACCTCAAAGGCTTGGGGTAAATATTTTTGCGTGGCTTGCATTAAGTTTTTTTCATCCTCGGCCCGGTATTGCCTATCTACCTGCGCTGCGGTTGTGGCTTCCCCGGCGGTGTGATGCCCTAGTTTTAAGCCAATGGGGCCGCCAAACTTGGCCGAGGAAAGTAGTGGGAAACCATAATAAATTCCCGGAACATGGGGGTCGGCGATGACCCAACACGGAAAATTACCCAGGGTAAAGTCTTCCCACTTTTTGGGTTTTACCCACGCGATGGCCTGCCGGGTTACTTTAAAGTTCCCTTGGGGTAGGGGAGCCAAGTCTTCGGTCCAAGCTCCGGCGGTGAGGACCAACTTTTGACACGTGTAATCACCTTTATCGGTTTTGACCCTGAAGCCCGAACCATCACGTGACCAGGATACGGTTTTTTCTTGGGTTTTGATTTGCCCCCCGGCCTTGATTGCTTCTTCGGTGTAGGTCATTATGGCCCTTCCGGGGGTAACAAAACCCGCATCAGGTTCTAAAATTCTGTCAAAATGTTCGGGGATGGTAAACTGGGGCATCTCGGCTTTTTGTCGGGCCGATGAGAGGACTTCTAAGGGTATTCCGTATTTTTGGGAGGAAAGCCTAAGCCCTTTCATTAAAGGATTTTCGGCTTCACCAAAATAAGCCAGGCCCGTCTGGTAATAGAATTTTTCTCCGGTTTTTTCTTCTAAGTCGGCCCAGTTTTGATAGGCCCTTTCCAGGAGGGGCACATAATCGGGATGCTCAAAATAGGCTTTGCGAATTATCCGACTCTGCCCAGCGTGGGAACCGTGCTCGTGGGGAACACCAAACTGCTCTATCCCCAAAACCTTGACGCCTTGTTGGGCCAGATAATAGCACGTGGCGGAGCCCATACTGCCTACACCGACGACAATTACCTCATAGTCTTCCCGCTTATGTTGTATCAGAGGGCCAGGAGAGCCATGGGTTTCTTCTAAAGAAGTGGCCGCGTATACCATTTGGGGAACGACTCCAGCGCTTACCGCCGCGGCACAGAAGCTTTGGTTGATAAAGTCGCGTCTTTTCATAGAATCCAAGGCTACGTATTTAGATGCTTTTGAGAGGTGTTAGCGTTCATAAGATAGCTTATAAATCTTTGAAAAAACAGTTTGAGCTAGTGAAAAAAGAATTTGGCTGAGGGATAGAGCGGCCTGTTTGAGCTCGTGGGGGCCTGGCGGGGAAAGGCAGCGAGTAGCGAAAGCCCGACCCCGGCGGCACATTATGGGTTATGGGGCTAAGAGCTTGACCGCCGGGGGCAGCCCCGATTATTCTTCAGATGAGGGTAATGACTTCAATACCAGCAAACGGATATCTGGAGCAAAATCGCCCGTGATGGCTAGCGCTTTTAAGGTAAGTACCTGAGGTCCTTCTAGGAGTTCTAAAGTACCAAGAGAGATCGGTCGGAAATCTTTTACATAGGATTCTTCACGCGGGAACCGATCGAGTTGCTTGCCTTTTAAGGGAGGGTCCCAGGGTTCGGAAATGGTACTATGTAAGCCTTGATTTTGGGTTTGTAATGCCATTTGACAGCCCAGATCTGGTTTGCGACACGTATAATACAGTATGGCTTCGTATTTTCCGGGCTCTAAGACATCTACATGCCAAAATATGCTGTCCTGTGTAGAGCTCCACTGGGTATAAAAAGAACAGTTAGGCCAACGAGCAGAACGTTGGATAGCGCCACTTGCTTGGGCATCTCGGGCTGGTAGCTGGGTATAACTAGACCCCGAAAAGCCCAGGGGAAAACGGTGAAAGGCCGGAGGTTTTAATTGGGAAAGGACTTCTTGCTTCCAGGCATCTTTCGCTTTTTTCATACGCTGGTACACTCCGGGGAATTGGCTATCCAAAGGGTGTTTTTGACCTGGATCTGTGGCCAAATTGTATAGATGCCCCTCTTGATCTAATACATACTTTTGCTCCCGTACACTCAGCTTACCTTTCCAATAACTAAACAAAAAGCGGGGGCCCCAAGGGGGGCTATGTTCCAAGAGTAGAGGTTTGAGGCTTCGTCCATCAAGGGGGTTGGGGAAGTCAAAGTGCATACCCGTAAGATCGAGCAAGGTAGGTAATAAGTCCATGACCCCCGCCAAGGTATCCACGACAAGTCCTTCTCGAATAGTGCCGGGCCAGGACACAAAAAGGGGAGAGCGCACCCCTCCTTCGTGGGTATCTCCTTTTATGCCTTTCAAGCCCCCATTCCAACGCCACCCATTCGGGCCATTGTCGGATAAGTAGAGGACGATGGTATTATTTGCCAGTTGTAATTGATCTAAGGCTTTTTGGATTCGGCCTACATTCCAATCGATATTTTCGACTAAGGCATAGGCCGCCTTGGTGTGCTCTATTTTTTCTTTGTCGCGGTTGGCGTGTTGGTTTTCTAGGGCACGATTTCCCCATTTTTCCCAGTTCGAGTTGGGTACTTGCATGGGGCTATGGGGCGTATTCAAAGCCAGGTAGACAAAAAAAGCTTGGTCTTGATTTTCTTTGATAAAGTCGATAGCGTGCATGGTCAAATCATTGCTCAAAAACCCCTTCCCCTGGGTGATTTGGCCATTGTGGTCTAGCATGGGATCCATATAACTTCCCCAATGCCCCGAAGTAAATCCGTAAAACTCCTCAAAGCCCCGAGCATTGGGATGGTAAGGTCCTTGGGTTCCGTTATGCCATTTACCGAAGGCGGCCGTACGGTACTGATTTGCTTGGAATACTTCTGCCATCGTTACCTCATCTAGGGCCATTAATTCTCCTCCTTCGGAGGTCGCGTAGACGCCCGACCGTACCGCATAACGGCCCGTAAGTAAGGCGGCCCGGGTAGGCGAACAGACTGCATTCACATAAAACCGTTGAAACTGGGCCCCTGAATGAGCGAGTTGGTCCAGATTTGGCGTACTCAGGTCTGGGTTGCCGTGGAGACTAAGGTCACCCCAGCCTTGGTCGTCGGCCATGATGAGGATGACATTGGGTTTTTGTGAAGCGTTTTGTTGGGGGCTTTGCGCCTGGCCGTTTAAGGTAAACAGTATGCCTAGTACTAAGTGTAGGGGTTTCATGCCGTATCATGTTTCTCGTAGCTATATTACGAACTGACTTAGAGAATTTTCTTCACTATTTTATCCAAATGAGATACTATATACACTAAAAAAGCCAGCTAAAATTATTAACTGGCTTTTTAAAGATACAACAACTTACTTTACAGTATAGAAATGATCCACTTAGTGGTATTTTAATAATCTTATAATAGGCTTGGACTAAAAGGCTCCTTGAAGCCAGGTGCGAAATTCGGTAGATTGGTACATTTGTTGCCCATTGTGCCCTACCCCCGAGACCAACACTTTTTCGTGTTGTTGGGTACTATTGAAGTTAGTTTCCATCAAACGGAAAATATTTTCTCCTCGAGTGAAGCGATTACTTCCTAAGGCCACGGCACTACAATCTGAAGTATTGAGGGTTCCGGTAGTACTTACATCATTAGTTCCTAGTAAATAGGTCACTTTCCGGGTAATCAGTTGCTGATCCAGGCTTGCTTTGGAAGCTCCACTTAGATAGGGCGGAAGGTTTACAAAGCCCAAAGGCCAGTGATTAAAGTCGGCACAATTACTCACTGACTCAAAAACCCCCGTGTTTTCGTTGTAGCGTACATCTTCTGGGTAATAAAAATATTGGCTATTGGCTACTACATAGCGAAAAGATAATTGGGAGTAGTCGTCCTCGGCCGTACTTGCCGTTGCATAGGCGTGGGTATACAAAGCTCCCGAGGAATGCCCGGTGAGGATCACTTTTTCTAAGACCGGAAAACGGCTGGTATCACCCAAGATTGCTAAGATTTGGTCGGTCACCGCAAAGGAGCTTATTGCGAGGCCTTCGTCGGAGTTTTGGCCTTCTCGCCAGTCGCTGCTCCAATAGAGTTCGCCCGCGGCCGCATCGCTACTTGATTTGAAGAAAGTAGAGATTAAGATAGTTTCATCGCTTAGGTTTTCTTGGTTGAGGGTGGTGGTCAAATAGCCAAAATACTCATCGGCATTGCGAAGGCGACCGTGTTGCACGAGTATGGCATACTTCAATTTTTCCCACCGCGCCGTTTCAAGGCTTAAAGGAAAGCTGGAATATACGTGATAGGTTCCACTTTGTCCATTTCCATTTTGGACCCTTAAACTTTCCGAGCATTCGGACCCAGCCGTGGTACAAGGATTTAGCTCTGTGACTATCCCTTGGTCTACGGTAGTAAAAGACCGGGAGACGCTTTGATCAAGCCGTTCTCCATTTTGGCCCAAGGTTCCGGCTGGAAGCGTAAGGGTATAATTACTCATTTCGTCTAAGGTAACTTGTATCACGGCTTGCAATGCGGCCGAAGTGTAACTAATCGTTAAGCCACTCACGGGGCTTCCTTCTTTTTGAAGGGATAAAGCCGACTCAAACAGTGAGCCATCGATAGCCCCAGAGAAAGTCATCTCCAGGGTAGCATCGGTTTGCACATTGATGGTACCGTCAACCAAGGGAATGCCGTTGATTGAGATACTGAGTAAAGACAGGCTCGGCGCTTCGTCAGAAGAGCTGGCACAGGAAAACATGAAAAGGAGGGAGGTGAGGCAAGCCCACCCCCCTAGTTTAAAACCTTGCATTCGTTTTGTCCTTTGATTTAATAAAAATACAATTAAAAGGCATTTCCGTCGGCCTGTGTCCCCGGTGAAAACAGTAAGCTGCCATTGGACGTAGTGTGCAAGACAAAATTACCCGTTAAATCGGGAGAGCGCGTAACCGATTGATCGCTTCCAAAATCAATTCCGTTACCGTCGGTACTGGTATCAAACGTAATAAAGACGTTTCCATTTGTATCCAAGATCGTGATCACATCCCCGCCGTTAGACAGGTTTAGATTTCCCGTGGTAGAAGTGGCCACCGTGGCTCCACCAAAAGAACCGCTAGGCGTTCCTCCCCCAAAAAGAACATAGACTTCGCCAGGGGCGATTACTGTGTTGGCTGGGAAGGTGTGCCGGGGAGTCATGGTCATTAAATTGGTCGCATCAAAAACCGTGTACCCACTTAAATCTACCGATTGATCCGAATCATTAACAAACTCAATAAACTCATCGGCCGAGGCACTTCGAGTCCCATCCCCATTGGCATCTCCAGACGAACCTGAGGGTGGATCAAATAGTACTTCATTGATAATAAAGCCAACGCCCATATTTATCGGGGTATTCCCTGGAAAATTGGTATTGTCTACCTTTTTACCCGGGGAAAAATCAGCCGAGGCATTGGCCGTTGTGTGTAGGGCAAAATCACCGTTGATATCGGGATTACGCGTAACCGACTGGTCGCTACCAAAGCTAATACCCATCCCTTCTACTTGAGTATCAAAGGTGAGAAATACATTTCCTTGGGCATCCAAGATGGTTATCACGTCATCCGAATTGGTCAAATTTAAATTCCCGGATGAACTCACTGCCACCGTGGCCGTACCAAAGTCGCCCGTAGGAGTCCCTCCCCCAAAGAGTAAGTAGACTTCTCCTGGGTTTACTACGGTTCCCATAGGAAAGGTATGACGGGGGGTTAAAGTAGGCAAGTTATTGGCATCATAAATACTAAATCCACTTAAATCTACGGCTTGGTCTGAGTCGTTGATAAACTCGATAAACTCATCGGCCGAGGCACTCCGGGTTCCGTCGCCATTGGCGTCTCCGGCCGAACCCGAAGGTGGATCAAAAAGCACCTCATTGATGATAAACCCTTGATCAGGGAAGCCGTCGTTATTACTGTCTATATCGTCATCCAAGAGGTTGATACTTACCGATTGAGGGCTCAACTCTTCGGCATTTACCACTTGGGTGATCTCAACATCTATGGTTTCCGTTCCTTCTACCATCATATCTTGGGTAGTGCGAATCTCCATACTCACCGATGAATCTCCTGCATTAATAGTCAAGCTACTGGAAGTGGTAGTATAATCAGTATTTTGCGTGGCGCTTCCACCAAATCCTAAGGTAATCTGAACATCCAGTTCAACGGCTTCGCTCAAGGTTAGCGATACTACTGCGGTATCTCCGGATTCATTGATACCAGCTTTATCCACGCTCAGGCTAACATTGGCTGGGATAAAAGGAGCCGTCGTGAAGCTAAGATTGAAGGCTTCTCTTAATTCTTCTCCTAAGTTACCGTAGACTCCTGCGGGTAAACTCAAAGTATAAGTCGTTTCAAAATCCAAATCGGCAGTGGGTACCAGCGTAAGGGTTGAGTTGGTATTAGAATAGTCAAATGTAAACGCAGGGTTTCCACTTCCCCCTGTTAGGCTAAGAGCTGCTTCCAGGGCTGTGGTATTCAGGGTGTGACTAAAAATCAGCTCCACTGAAGCATTCTTGGAAATACCTACATCACCATTGGTGGCATTGGCTCCATCTATTTTTTGAGAGAGCACTTGCAATCGATCATCCAAGACTTCTTCTTCCTCGCAAGATAGCAAGGCTAAACTTGCCATCAAGAGCAGAAGAAGGTAACTATTTTGGGTAAAATGTATTAATTTCATAAAATTCGATGATTGAATGTATTGATCCAAAAGGTCTATTGATTTATATCAGTGGCATCAAACAGACCTGGAATAGGATTGGGTACATTGGTATTCCGATCTAGTTCGGATTGCGGATATAAGAAGCGTTGCGGTAGCTCTGTTCCTACATTAGGCGGAATGGGAACCCGAATGTTGGCTTCTGAACGGGTGCGGCGACTATCATTAAAGCCTTCAATCTGCCCAAAGAAGGTCACGTAACGCTCTTGCATAATTTCTCTTAGAAGCGCGTTATCGGCGCTTAATCCATCGATATTTTCAATCCCACCCCCATCAAAGTCGGTAGCAAGGTAGGGATCATATTGGATTTGGGAGGTATCGGCATTGGTCAAGTAGCCTCCGGCATCCATGAATGCTCTAAATTCATTCAAATGGGTAAGCCCTGTATTAAATCCCTGGGAGCGGAAGCCAGCTTCGGCTAGGATCAATAGTGTTTCCTCATAGGTAACAATCGGGGCAGATGCCGTTTGGGCAGCAAAACCGTCCACTGTGTTAGGCTGTACCCCTAAATTATTATTTAGGAAATAAAAATTGAACCGTCCTGTTTCATCGGTCTTAGCATTCCCTCGGTAATTGGCCGGTATGGGGTTCATCGCCGTGTCTGATTGGACCAAACTGGTGATAAAATCAGAAGTAATCACATCGGCACCCCGTACTCCAATAGCAAAAAACAAATAGGTAAGGTTAGACTCTTCAATCCCACTGCCGTGGGGAGCATACATAGCATCATCCAAAGAGTTGATACCCAAGGTGGCCGCACTATAGGCCTCCGTATATTGCTGAGTATGCATATAAAACCGGGCTTTTAGGGTGTATGCCACTTCTGTCCATTTTGCCGGGTCCCCATCAAAGTAAATATCAGATCCTTGGGGGGGGCGTCCGCTATTTGTTTGTAGATTCTGAATAGCCTCATCCAATAAACTTTGGACTCCGGCATACACGACTGCTTGGTCTTCATAGGCTGGATTATCGATTTCTATTTGGCCCGCTTCGCTGAAGGGCACATCCCCAAACAGAGAAGCTGCCGTACCAATGGCTAAGGCTTGAATTACTTGGGCAATTCCTTGGGTAATTCCTGTGACCCCTTCACTTTGGGCTACTTTTTCGGTCTCGAGGGCATTGCGATACGTATCGACATAGGCATCAAACCAGAGAGCATTAAAATCGCTCGTGGTTAGTTCATAATTGCTAAAACCTAAGTGTTGCCGGTCTATCCCGGTATAATATCCACAAAAGATACCAGCCCGGCGAGCCGTTTCGCCTGTATTTAGGATAATGTTGCCCACTTCGGCACCAGTCAGGATACTACTAAACGTGGCCGTGCTTGGGTCATTAGGGTTTTGATTGATATCATCTACTAGACTTTCACAAGCCGATCCCAGCCAAGCTAAAACTAAAAATATATATAGGGTTCTTTTCATGAGGTTCATTATTTACGTTATGTTCCTTAATTAGAAGGTCAATAACAAGCTGAAAATATAAGATTTAGTACCAGGATTATTGAAGTAGTCTATCCCCCGGGCATTGCTAACCCCCGAAAGGTTTGTATCCGGGTCATTCCCTTCAAATTTGGTCCATAGCACCAGGTTACGGCCCGTTACGGTGAATTCAACATTGTCGATACCCAGGTTGGAATTGAGCCACTCATTGTTAAGGCTATACGTTAGGCTTAATTCACGAAGGCGAGTCCAGGAGCCATCTTCTATATAGAGTTCGTCTATTCCGGAGCCGAAAAAGCCACCAGGGCCATTATACCAAGCCTCCGTCAGGGCAACAGGGCCGGCCCCAAAATCGGCGACATTCCCTCGGAATGTCTCCCCAATAAAAATGATATTATCATCAAAGGTGCGGTAGTTACGGGTAGCGGTTACCTCATTTCCTGAGTCTGACCATCTCCCCAGGTCAAACAAAACGGATTTGGTTCCGGCATATATATCAGCTCCTTGATACGTTTCAAATAAAGCTCTAAGGCTGAAATTCTTATAACGGATCGTGGTGTTGATGGCTCCTTGCCAATTAGGGTTCGGATCTCCAATCACTCCGTCAACATTGTCTTGTTCAGGAAATCCATTGGCATCAAATACGATAGACCCGTCTTCCTCCCGTTGGATGCGTGACCCAAACAAAACACCAAGTGGCTGGCCTTCTACTGCTCGGGCATTAACCGCTGCCAAACCGCCCAGGTTTATTGATTCAGCCCCTCGGAGATCGGTTACTTCATTCCGCACCCGGGTATAATTTACCGAAACATCCCAAGAGAAATCATTTATATCCAATACTCGGAAGCCCAAATCGGCTTCAATCCCTTTATTTTCAATTTCGGCACCATTGGTATATAAGACACTGTATCCCCGTGAGTTAGCTACCGGAAAGTTGAGTAATACATCTTCGGTTTTGTTGGAGAAATAGGTAAAACTTAAAGACAGACGATCGCTTAGGAACCTTAAATCGGTACCAATTTCAATTTCTTTCTTTCTTTCGGGTACCAAACGGACATTCCCTCGAGTATTGGCAGGTACTCGGGCTCCATTTCCATAAAGGCCCGTATTCAGGTCTCCGCCAAAAGTATCTCCAAAGGTGGGGTTGCTAATGAATAGGTTGTTATTGTCATATGGCCCAGGCTGTACCCCTACTTCCCCGTAGGAGAAACGCACCTTCCCAAAGGAGAAAATATCACTGCTTAAATTACCAAACTCTGAAAATTGCCAGTTTACCGAAACCGAAGGGTATAAAAAGGAAATATCATTATCCGCTTCGGGTGAATCCAAAGTAGAAGCAGATTCTGCTCTTAAAGTTCCTGTAACATATACCTGATTCCATAGACTGAAAGAGAGAGAGGAGTAAACCCCAGCAATGCGTTGTTCACGAAGGACACTCGTACGGTTGACATTTTCGGGAGAAGCATTATCCACATCCCGCACGCCACTGGCTACATCGGTAAATTCATCAAAGGCAATTAGGGTTATTTCGCTTACGCGTCGGGTATTGCTGCGATAGTTAAAACCTACTAATCCGTTTACTTGAAAGTTACGGCTAAACTCTTTATTGGCTTGGGCAATAAAGTCCATATTAAAAATGGTGTTCTCAGCTAATTCTTGCTGCAAAAACCCAGGACGGAAAGAGCCTGAGGCAGAACCGGGAGTAAAAAATTGCTCCCGGTCTTCGGTATAATGATCTATACCAACTCTCCCGATGAGATCTAACCAATTCAAAGGAGAGTAGTTTAACTCCATACTATTGATAAAGCGGTTTACTTTGGCTTCGTTTACTTGCTCATTGATAGTCCAATTGGGATTGTTGTAGGTAGGCGTTTCATCGGCCCCTAAGGGTTCGCGATAGGATCGGTGGCGATTGGGGATGGGGGCCGCATCGGGTCCTGCGAAGAAATCTCCCCGGTATCCAGAATTATCAAAATCAGGGGGCGTTCGTAATAAGCCCAGGTAAAGACCCGATGAATTGGCCCCTTTTTGAATCCGATTGGAATTGGTGCGCGTGTAAGCCGTTTTTACTTTCAACTGTACCTTATCGCTGAAGTCATAACCCACATTCAAGCGGGCGCTGGTCCGGCGATAGTCTGAGTTATTCTTGATGATCCCGTCTTGATTAAGGTCGCCGAGGCTAAAAAACACCGAAGCCTTTTCGCTTCCCCCAGAAATACTCAAATTGTTTTCAAAGAAGTACCCATTTTCAAATATTTGATCAAAGTTGGCATCATCATAAATCTCTTGGGAGTTCTTATTGGTAATTTGGAAATAGCTGCGCCCATCCTGATCTACATAGAAAGGGCCACTGGCATTAATTTCATCTTCCCCACCGGTTCGGTCAGCAATTTTATCTCCCCAAGAATCCCGGGCCCTTTGATCGTAAACCCCATTATCGCCCTGACCAAATTTAGTCTGCAAGGGATATTTACGATTGATTACATCAATTGAGAAGGTGGATTTAAATGTAACCGTGGTTCGGCTTCTGGTCTTTCCACTTTTGGTGGTAATCAGTATTACTCCCCCTAGGGCTTGAGTACCGTATAATGCCGCGGCCGCGGCCCCCTTCAGAACCGAAATACTCTCAATGTCATTAGGATTGATATCATTCAAACGAGACTCTTGATTAACCCCCCCGCTTGAACTATTTCCTCGCACATCATTGCTGACAGGAATTCCATCTACTACAATCAAAGGTTGGGCATCCCGGGTAATCGTAGACAAGCCCCTAATTTGAATATAAGCTCCCGCTCCTGGATCACCTGAGTTTCGGGTGATGCGGACTCCCGAGGTCTTTCCTGATAAGGCATTGGCTAGGGTAGCTTCTCCGGATTTAACCAGCTTTTCTCCTTCAACTTCAGAAATGGCATATCCTAAATTATCTTTTTTCTCCTCTAGCCCTAAGGCCGTAACCACCACCTCATCTAGTATGTCGGCATCTTCTTCTAGTAGAAACTCTATAGAACTCTGACTTCCCACCACCTGAGTGGCAGTTTTATAGCCTATAAAACTTACCCGAATAACCGAAGCCGATCCGGCAACCTGTAGGGTAAACTTTCCACTTACATCGGTAATGGCTCCATTGGTCGTACCGTCTTCCAATACCGTGGCCCCAATCACGGGTTGCCCATCGGCATCTTTTACGGTCCCGCTTACGGTCCGCTGCGCAAAAGCAGATATACTGCTCAGGCAGAATAAAATAAATAGTAATGTTTGTATTTGTTTTAGCATTTGAGAAATATTTATAGTTATCAGGTTTTGATCAATTCAGCCGGAAAACGTAAGGGGTCAAAACCCCAGAGTTGGGGTAAAAACAGATAAATGATAGCGGTGAGTACCAGCACAGAGATAAGATTCATCCAAAGTCCTGCTCTTACCATATCGTATATTTTTAAATGGCCGGAGCCAAAGACTACCGCATTGGGCGGGGTAGCTACCGGGAGCATAAACGCACAAGAAGCCGCCAAGGTAGCTCCTACCATCAGTATGTAGGGATGGACATCAATGGCTAAGGATAAAGGGGCCAGGATAGGTAGGATCATGGCCGTAGTCGCGAGATTAGAGGTAATCTCTGTCAAGAAATTCACCGCAGCAATGACAATCAAAAGTAGGATAATTAAGGCCGCTCCATCCAGTAAAGACATTTGACTCCCAATCCAAACAGCAAGCCCACTTTCTTTGAAGGCTTGGGCCAAAGCCAAACCTCCCCCAAATAAGAGGAGAATGCCCCAGGGCAATTGCTTGGCCTCTTCCCAATTGATAATTGCTCGTTTTTTGTCTGAGGAAGCTGGAATGATAAATAATATCAGTCCAGAGATCATAGCAATCACTGTATCGTCCATGCCCGGGAAAATTCTTTGTAGGAGAAAAGAACGACATATCCAGGCCAGGGCCGTACACCCAAAAACCACAAAAACAGCCCGTTCTTCGTAACTAACCGGCCCTAAGGATTTGAGCTGCTTCTCAATTTCAGGCCTTCCCCCAGGGAAAGCATTATCCTGAAGGTGAAAAGCAAAGTTGGTCAGGTATTTCCAGCAAATGATCAACAATAAAAAGGAGACGGGCAGGCCAAAACTAATCCACTCAGTAAACGTAATCTCCACGCCATACTGCTCTTGTAAGATACCGGCCAATACCAGATTGGGTGGCGTTCCGATAAGGGTAGCCAAACCACCAATGGAAGCACTGTAAGCAATCGCCAACATGAGCATTTTACCAAATACCTTGTTTTCATTTTGGGGAGTAGAACGGTTATCCTGCAACTGGCTGACGATGGCCATCCCGATGGGGATCATCATTACCGAAGTAGCTGTGTTGGATATCCACATGGACAAAAAAGCCGTGGCTACCATAAATCCCAAGACAATATTTTTAAGGTTGGAGCCTATAAGGTGTATAATATTTAAGGCAATTCGACGGTGTAAATTCCAACGTTCTATTGCGATGGCTAGAATAAACCCTCCGATATAAAGAAAAATGTATTTGTGCCCGAAAGAAGCAGTCGTTTCGCTCAAACCTAAACTACCGGTTAAGGGAAATAAAACTATAGGGAGCAGGGAGGTCATCGCCAGCGGAATTGCTTCGGTAATCCACCAGATGGCTATCCAAAATGTACACGCCAATACCATATGCCCCGCGGGGCTCAATCCTTCAAAATGAAGAAAGAAAACCGCCCCTAGAAAACTGAGAGGCCCGGCCCATAAACCTATTATTTTTGACCTATTGATAGATTCTTGCATTTACTCCGAGATTTTTAATAGTACTTCTTCTGCCACTTTTTGTAAAAAGCGGGCATCATTTGAGGGAAGAATGTTGAGATACAATTTCTCTCCCGCTTTGTCTTGGGAAATTAATCGGTTGGGCAAGCCCACGGGCGTTTTTTGGGTAAAGGCTCCATAAAATACACAAGCGCTTAGGTAGGTCCCGTAGGGGGAGGGATGGCTTCCATCTGGGTCATACAGGTTCAACTGAGGGCGAAGTTGGCGAGAACGCTCAAAAGCTAAACCTACGGGCACCAAACGGGCGTTGATTTTTTTGGCAAGTTCCGTATATTTGTCGGTAATGGTTTTCTGCATGTAAGGGTCATATTCCCGGGCCCAGGTAAGATAAAGGAAGGCTTGCGCCCCGGATTTTCGGATTAGTTCTCCAAACAACTGCCCGTAATACATCAAACTATCAGAAGCTTTCAAAGCTCGTAAACTATAGTCTTGTAACACGACTGCGTCATAATCCCCTTCCTGGATTATATTTCGGGAATTAAGTGCTTTTTCACCCTTCCAGTGCTGTCCCAGGTTACTTCCCCCCGCGGTAGACTGCCGTGTTTCTAGGGGAATGTCCTGGCTTTCTGCCATACTAGCTACGTGTTGGGGTAGGTTCCAAAAGTAGGTATAACTGTTGCCTACAAAAAGTACCTTCTGGGGGCTTGAACCTTGCGCGCGGGCTAATTCTACAAGAAAAAGCGGAATCACACATAGGATTATTTTCCAGTAAAATTTCATTGTGTGAGTTTGTGTTCTAAATTTTATTTAATTTGTTATGTGCAATGCTAAAAGAATATTCTGAATTAAACCCGTATAAAATTCTTTTAAATATAATTTTTACAATATTTTATATGGCTGCACACATTTTTACACCCGGCAAAACCGCATGGAACAAGACCTAAGAGAACAGTTTATCGCCAAACTTGAGGAAAAATACGGGGCCTGGGATAAGAATACATCCCGATTTGGAACTACTACATTTGGTACTATCTCGCAAGATCTGAGCATTAGCGCTAGTCAGTTTTCTAAATTGATCTATGGCACAGCTACCGAAGGCATGTACCAACGCTCTATCGAGAATATCAAGCGTCTTATCCAGAGAGAATCCATTCGAAAGCAATTGGAGACCGTCGAGGCCGATAATGTAAGTTTAAAAAATGAGCTCGCTCTTAAGAACCGACGGACCCAAAAAAACACCTTCCTTTGGCTAGGTATTTCCTTTTTCTGCCTTTTGCTTGGTCCTAGCCTCTGGTACCTAAGCGGAGCCAGCAACCAAACGCCTGCCCAGAAAAACCTAGTGGCTCCCCATCCGCTTAAACAGTTTTTTGACAAAGAGTTTGACGCCAAGTTTAAATCACCCTACTTAGATATCAATGAAGTGCAGGAGTTTTGCCCCGCGAGCGCCTACGAAGGGCAATGGTCTTTAAGCGATACCTACAAACTCCCCTTGCCCGGTTATAAAAAGCCTGGCCTTTACTATTATGCCAAGAGTGCCGATGTCCGCATGAAATGCTCCCATTATGATACGAGCTATGTAGGCAAGGGCCGCGTACTCTTTGCCTACGAATACCTTATTAATGAAATTTGGTTGGATACCCAGCAAACTCCGATTTCTCCCAAATATTTCAACAAGGATTCTAAGACCTACACTCAAGAGTTTGCAGATTTGGTTTTTGAAAACAACCCCCAGTTTAAAAAAGTAGCCACTATACATTCGTTCTTCACCGACAAATTTGAAATCTATCCCGACTCCATCGTGCGAAAAGGCGAGCCTTGTGGCCGCTATGCCTCTGATGTGGATGAGGAACTCGTCTCGCAATATGAAATCGACATTAAGTATATCCTTAACAGTATTTTGGGCGACTTTACCACGACCCGTTGTCAAGCCTCCAATAATCCCTTCTGTAACCCCAATGATCTCCGTGAAAATGAGGGCGAAATTGTCTTTGAATGCCTATACACCATCGGGTCCGAAAATTTAGGGATCGGAGGGGGATACCCCTACCAAAAGGGCTATCGTTTGGAAAAGCAAAATTATGCCGACAACCTCCTCTGTGATTGTGAAAAGGGAGATTAATCGATGGGGCTTGCCCGCGCAAAAATAGCCCAGGCAAATTGCTCATAAAGTGCCTGCGCGGGCCGGGCTCTCGCTACTCGCTGCCTTTCCCCGCAAGGGCCAACACGAGCTCAAACATGCCGCTCCATCCCTAAGCTGAAGAAGAAGAGAGAGGAGAGAGGAGAGAAGGAGGCGAGAGGCGGGACTTTTTTCAGCCTTAAACATAGCAGTTTCTAGCTGCACGACATCCCGTCCCGGTTCCCATGCCCCGTATCCCGGTTCTCATTGTGGCTGAGGGATAGAGCGGCCTGTCTGAGCCCGCCGCTGGTTGAGCGGGGGCCGGCGAGTAGCGAAAGCCCACTGCCATTTAGTTAAGCAAAAATGGATTTTTTTTCCAATTTTGCTTTAT
>CAWUIO010000063.1:0-39841 GCA_963922455.1 uncultured Microscillaceae bacterium | reverse complement strand
CCCTTGCCTGAGGCAGACAGCGGGGACGCTGTCGGATGAGAAGAGGCACAAGCACTGCTGCGCTTATGCTTGCGCCCGAGGGGGGGGGAATCAAAGTATGGGAAGGCTTGTAGGCTTATTGAAAATAGGAAGGGATAAAAAAGCAGAGAGTGAGGGATTCGAACCCCCGGTACCTTTCGGTACAATGGTTTTCAAGACCACCGCGTTCGACCACTCCGCCAACTCTCTGTGATTTTGGATTGCAAACATAAGCGCTTTTCGGGAAAATCTACAAAGGCGGGGCGTGAATTTTTTTAGGCGGGACTCAAAAGCGGTGACACAAATGACCAATACGCTTGCCACGTGCCCTGAGGGTCTTCGGTCTGCGGATAATGCCCAATGTTGTCCAGGTAGACCACTTGTGATTGAGGAGCTAGCTCTTTTAATTTTTCTGCCATATGACGACCCGATATCGGATCTTCTGGCCCATTAATAAAGCAGTAAGGGAGTTGGTTTTTTTGCAGGGCACCCACCCAGCGTTCTGCGTTGTCCCGTCGGTCATGCAAGTATACTAAAATACGATGGCTAAGCAAATGTCCGTTCTGCTGTGAAATCAAATGCCAAAACTCATCTTGTACGGTTTGGCTAGGTTGGGTTTCCGGACCAAATACTTTGGCTAAAGCCTTCATCATCCTTTTTTTGCTCAGAAGCCGGACCAACAAAGGACCAAAGGGGCCAATCAATAAAGTCTGGATAGGCTGGGGGCGGTGGGTGGCCGGGATGATCCCACCATTCAGCATACAAACCGAAAGAAGCTGTAAAACGGCATGTTCTCCTTTATCCTGGTGGCGGGCCATCAATTCCTGGGCAACCGAATCTCCATAATCGTGGGACAGAACGTGGCAAACGGAGATGGATAAATGCTTGGCCAAACTTTCTACGATATCCGCTTGCTCAAGGAGACTATAGGTATGCGATCGTGGCTTGTCTGAAAAACCAAAACCTAAAAAGTCAAGGGCGACCACTCGGAAATGGCTCGTGAGTTCTTGCCAAATCGGTTCCCAATCCCAAGAGGCGGTTGGAAAGCCGTGTAGGCATATTAAAGTAGGCCCTTGGCCCTCGTCCATGTAAAATATACGACGGCCCAAGTGAACAAAATAATTCCCTTTTTGCTGCCATTCCTGAGTGCTTAACCCCATGTCTGTTTGTGCTTAATGATTATTGCAAATTCTTACCAACCCCAAGTACCCGTACCTCCTTTAAAAGGACCGACAATATCTGAGGTGATCCACCCTCCATAAAAATTACCCTCTTGATTGCTTACTTTCTCACCGTCTACATAGCAAGCATCTACCCGGTTGGGGTAAAAAGAAATGTAGTCTTTCAAGTCACCAAAGCCCTTAGTCGGGTTAAAATATACCCAAGCGACATCGGGTGTAAGCTCTTCGCCGGTCCGTACATCATAGTAATTGGCCTTGCCTTTAAACTCACAGAAGGATACCTCTGTATTAAGGGACAATAGCTCCATCCGTACATCCGAAGGAGAAAAATAAAACCCGGGGGGATGGCTGGTTTCCAATACTCGTACGCAATTACGCGTATCAACAATGACCACATCTTGGTGAACTACTTGCACATGACGGGTACAGGCCTCCAATTTAGGAGGACGAGGATAATCCCAGACAGATTCTTGACCAGGCTGGGGTGGGATTCTTTCAATATTTTTCATAGAGCACCTAATACCGGAACTTGTTCCCTTGGAAGAGCGAGCTAAACTGATTTGTATAAGTAAGAATAATACGGAACAAGCCTTAACAATACCGTAAACCTGTTCTGACTAACTTTATACCTCAAATATAATTAAAATTAATCATACGTCCTCTATCTACGTTGATTCGCCGTATCGAGCCCTTCTTTGGTCGTATCTTGGTCAATCATACCCGCAAATGGAGTTTTTTAGGCGCCTAATGAACCCTTTGGAAATAATTTCAGTTAAATGCCTAAGTGTAATGTTAAAGCCCTGATAGAGAGGCTTTCTCATAAGGAGTGCTACCCGGTTCTAAAAAACTGGGTAGTTTTTTTATGGCTGGGGCCATTGATTTTCTATAAAAGCCCGTACTAAGGAGGCATGCGATAAGGGACGGGAAAGGTCCTCTACTTCCGCATGGGTTTCATAATCCAAAAAAACTAAATCCCGATTTTGAGAGAGACGGGAGAGGCTTTCAAGCTCTTCTGTCAAGCAGTTTTTCAAGACCCAATAGTAAGTGGGGAGGTAAATCTGCCACCGGGCCTCATGATATCCTAATAGCACCTTTCCTGTAGTGCCACGTCGGTGCCCAAGGGTTTTACCCAAACGCCTTTCGGTTCGTTTGAGACCTTTCATATGGCGCACTTCAAATTTTTTGGAATCAATATCCTCCTGGGCAAATACCCTCAACAGATTGCCCAAACTGACCCTCCGAAAATGGAATAGGAATGCCTCCGTGGGGAAAAAAGGGACTGAAGCGGACATAAGGCTCTGGCCCCTTGGAGCTTAAATCTATGATTTCGGCTTCTGGATACTTTTTTAAAAGGCTTTCCCTCTTTTTTCTTTTACTTTCCAAATGAATCATTAGGAATCAAGGAGAACGAGTAAAGACTACTATTGTCTCAAATCCTGAAATTCGATTTTACCAAGTAGTCCGTCAAACTTTTGGTCAACTTCGGTATCCGTGGCCCGGGCAACCGGTAGTTTGCCTAATTGCTTATAAATTACTTTCAGAACATCTTTTACTTGAGCCTTGTTACGGTCAATCGCAAAGGCATTCTCAAAATAAGGTAAAGCCGCTTTGAGGTGTACAGCTTTTTCGGCTTCTAGCGCAGCTCCATTAGACAAGTACTCACTCAGGTCCATTTTTAAGGTTTTTTTATGGGGAGCAATCGCTTGATTATAGTGCCAAGCCCCCACAATAAAATGGGCATTAAAATCCCGAGGGTCTTCTTGTAAGACCTGTAATTGTTCATCTTTAATTTCATCGGTAATCTCTTGGGCCTGAATGCCTTGAAAGCCTATCAAAACAAGAAAAACTAGGGCCAAAAAATAAGCGTTTTTTACTAGATAAGAGGCCATAACAAGCAGATTGATTGGTTAACAAATGTTTATACACAAGTATACTTAAAAAAAAAGCTACTTCCGATTTTCCAGAAAAACTCTACGAACAAAATACGTAATTTTTGAAGTAGTTTTTAAGCCAAATAGTACAAGGACCTAGTCAATAGTCACCTGCGCCGGAAAATAAGCCTGTACCGACCCCATTTTTTCCAAGCGCTGCAACTGCTCATAGTACCGACGCAACAAGGCAGGTACCTCTCCCTCGAATTGCTGGGACCACTGCGGACTTTTCACGGAAAGGTTATCAGCCAACTTCTCGTAAAAGGATTTTTGTATCGGGTAAAACCGTACCCGGTAATCGTCTTCCTCAAGCTCGGCTGCCTCGGCCGCTATTTCTACCGCATCATCCAAACTGCCCAATTGATCAATTAAACCTAATTCCAAGGCTTGAATCCCTGTCCATACGCGCCCCCCGGCCAACACATCAATAGAGTCCACGGGCATGTCCCTGCCTTTGGCCGCTTTGCTAATAAAGTCAAGATACACCCGATTGGCCGATTCTTGTAAGTAAGCTTTTTCCTTTTCTTTCAAGTCGCGGGTAAGCAAAGCACTCCGTATTTCTGCGTAGTTACCCGTACTGACCCGGTCATAGGTAATCCCTAATTTTCCTTCCACGAGCCCTTGCACATCAAATAAGACACTCACCACCCCAATCGATCCCGTAACCGTGTTGGGTTGGGCTAGGATCTTATCACAGGCCATCGCCATATAATATCCTCCTGAAGTTCCATAATCGGAGATAGACGCTATGACAGGTTTTTCTTTTTTGGTACGTATCACCTCTTGCCAAATCAAATCTGAGGCAAAGGCACTGCCCCCCGGAGAATTAATTCGCAACACAATGGCTTGTATGCGTTTACTTTTGCGGGCTTTTCGCAACTCCTCCACCACAGTTTCGGAGCCAATACTTTCCTCATCACCCCGGCCCAGTCCAATTTCACCCGAACATACAATCACGGCAATACGGTTGCGCGACATATTGGTCTCCTCATAGGGAGCCTTTAAGTAAGTGGAAAGCGGCACTAAAGATACATCCTCGGCTTCCTCTTCATCCATTTCTTTGGCGATCATTTCCAAGCAAGTCTCATACGAAGCCACATCGGTGACGAGCTTGTACTCAAGTGCATCTTCGGCGGTTTGGATCATAAAATTGTCTGAGGCCTCTTCCAGACGGGCCTCGTCCAAACCCCGGGCCTCGGCCACTTGCTTAAGGTAGAAATCATAAATAGAATTCAAAAAAGAAGTGTATTGCTCTTTGGTTTCGGCACTCATTTGAGAAGCAGTGTAGGGCTCAGCATAATTTTTATAGGCCCCTACCTTAAATACCAAGGGCTTTACTCCCAGCTTGGCCAATCCTTTAGCATAAAATTCCGTCTCGATGGTGAGGCCATCAAACTCGATGAGCCCTTCCGCGTTTAGAAAGATCTTATCTGCTACCGAGGCCAAATAATAAGCCCCTTCCGAATAATAATCTCCGTAGGCATATACAAACTTCTCACGGGTCTTAAATTCCAAGAGGGTATTGCGAATTTCCTCCATGATGGCAAAACCGGTACGAACCCCACTCAAATGCAGTAAAATACCCTCTATTTTAGGGTCATCTTGGGCCCTACGAATAGCCTTTTTGATCTCTACCAAACCATCGCCCCCCGGGGCCATCCCTATGGGAATGGCCACTTCATCCAAGGGATTTTCCACCGCTCTTTCCAAAATAGGTTTTCGGAGTTTGAGGACCAACACCGATTTCTCATCTAGGCTAACCGTATCATCTGGTACAAAAGAATACCCAATGAGAAATAAAATCACAAAGAAAAGAAACACGCCGACTACGGTAGCGAACGTGTATTTCAAAAATCCCAACATGGTAAATCATTTAATTTTTTTATAAAACCGAGCCCAAGTCCAGGAAGTTTCCTAAGATCTGGGGCTGCCCCCGGCCAAAACATAGGGCCTTTATTGTTCCTAAGGTGCCGGCCGGGGTCGGGCTCTCACTACTCGCTGCCTTTCCCCGCAAGGCCCTCACGAGCTCAAACATGCCGTTCCATCCCTCAGCCAAAAAACGGGTAAACCAAATATCTTGGCTACGTAAAGTAAGACTGTCCGAAAAAACCATATACTGACCGTAGAAGCTCAGAACTCCCTATTCCTAACCAAACCTGGCTTAGGGATGGGCGCCTCTTCATTAAAAGGAGTGGGCTGAGACCCTCGCTGGTTTGCCCGCAGGCCGGCTCAGCAGCCCGGCCCGCGCGGGCTGACATGTTCTCGTTCCTAGCCCTATTTTTTAGCGCGGGCAAGCCCCCAATTTTTTCTTTGGGAGGCTTACCAAAAATTCCATTTTCCTCTTTCCAGGCTTGCTAGCTTTTCGGACAGCCCTACTACGTTAAGCTTTGGCCCAAGCTTCTGTTTTCACGCTTCGGTCTACTTTTTTGATCAAGCCCTGCAATACCTTACCCGGACCAGCTTCGCTAAAATGATTGGCCCCGTCCTGAATCATATGTTGTACCGTTTGCGTCCAACGTACCGGACCGGTCAACTGGTCCATCAAGTTTTGCTTGATCTGGGCCGTATCCTGAGAGGGCTGGGCATTGATATTTTGATAAATCGGGGCAATAGGCTCCGCAAACGTGCTTTCTTCAATGGCTTGGGCCAACTCTTGACGGGCTGGCTCCATAAATGGAGAGTGAAAAGCTCCCCCCACAGATAGGGGCACCACGCGCTTGGCCCCGGCTTCTTTTAATAAAGCCGAAGCATGTTCTACTCCTGGAATAGATCCTGAAATGACCAGCTGCCCCGGACAGTTATAATTGGCCGGCACAACTATTTCATCCACTTCGGCACAAATTTTTTCTACAAGCTCATCATCCAAACCGAGCACAGCGGCCATCGTAGATTTTTCCATCTCGCAAGCCTTTTGCATGGCTTCCGCCCGTTTCGATACCAAAGCCAATGCCTCTGAAAAACTGAGACAGCGATTGGCCACCAAGGCCGAAAACTCGCCCAAAGAATGTCCGGCTACCATATCGGGTTTAAATTCATCTGATATCAGTACCGAGATGACCGAATGTAAAAAGATAGCCGGTTGGGTTACCCGTGTCTGGGTAAGCTCCTCTTTGCTCCCTTCAAACATCAAATCTGTGATCTTAAAACCTAATTGAGTATTGGCTTCTTCAAACAAGTCCCGGGCCTGTTCAGAGCTTTCATATAAGTCTTTGCCCATTCCAGGAAACTGGGCCCCTTGTCCAGGAAATACAATTGCGTGCATAGTGTCTTGAATTAAATGCCGGATTCCCTGCGAATGCAGCGAATCCGGGCTGAATTGTTACGTAAATATTTGGGTTTACAGGCCTCTAAACATTCTTTCGGCCTGATCCCAAGGGATGCGGCTCAACATCAATACCAAGGCTAAAAAAGTGTAAATGGCCAAAGCACGGTGCTTTTTGACAGCAGTCGCCGCTTTTTTGGAAATACTTCGGCCCACTTGAGCGACCACTACCGCTAAGATCATCGTAGTAATATGCTCAACCGCCCAATACCGAATGGCTCCATTTTTCATCACAGCTCCCATACCCCCCTCAAAGGCAGCCGATCCGAGGGGACTATATACAAAATACAAGAGTAAGCCCAGTACTAATTGCGTGTGCATGAAGGCAATAAAAAATACTGAAGTCTGGTTGTCTCCCTTGGTAAATTGCTTTTGGGCAAACCAGCCGCTAAACGATTTAAAAATTACGACGATGGCCAAAATCAAAACCACCCATCGAAGCCAAGAATGTATGAATAATAAACTACTGTACATGTGAAATCTGTTTTTTTGGCTAAACTAATCATTTTGTTAGGAAAAATCTGTCAAATAAACCCAAGCTTGCGTAGCTTTGTTATTGGTCTGTAGACAAGAAAGCCATTTGACTACTATTTACACTCATTTCCTCTACCAAGGACTATATGACTAAAAAAAAACCTGAGCAAATTTATCTTCCTGAAATTGGCGAAGCCCGAATCAAATACAACCCCCGAAGTAAGCGGGTATATTTGCGGATGAAACCTTTTGAAGGGCTTACCATTTCTCTCCCTACTGGGGTAAGCCCCGACACCATACCCGGAATCTTGATGGGCAAAAAAAGCTGGATTTTGAAAACCCGGGAAAAAATGCGCCAGATTGAAGGCCAGCAAACCCTCTTCTTACCGGGAACATCTTTTCAAACCCGCGAGCATTCCTTACGAATCCTTAAAGGGAAGTATGCCCGTTTGGCCAGCCGCATACAAAACCGGGAAATCAAAATTATGCTTCCTTTAAATTGCGATCCCGCAGCCGAAACGACCCAAGGCTTTATCCGAAAGGCCATTGAGCGAGCCCTAAAACTAGAAGGACAGAAGTACCTGCCCCAAAGGCTGGATGAACTGGCCAAAATCCACAAGTTCAAATACAAAGAAGTACTTGTAAATTATTCCAAAACGAAATGGGGGAGTTGCAGCAGTCAGGACGTAATCCGCTTGAATTATCACCTCATGCGACTACCCGATAGCCTCTGTGATTACGTCCTATTACACGAGTTGGCCCATATTAAGGTCAAAAACCACAGCGCTACTTTTTGGAAATTACTACGTACGCTGGATGCCCGGGCCCTGGATTGGGACCGTGAATTGAAAAATTACCATATCAGTATTTACTGATCTATGGGGCTGTTATCAAAGGGGTCATTATAGGGAAAAAACATAGGATAGCTGAAGGCCAAGCGGAGGTAATCTCTCGTGTCGGCACTTAGAGGCCAGGCATAGCGTTGGCCTTTATGCTCAAAAATGAGTTCTTGAATAGTGTCTTGAACGTACAAATCGGCCAAAATTAGGCTGGAATGTACGCGAACTCTTCGGAAGTGCACCTTACCAACCCAGGTGCCGGGGTATGTGGGAGTTTGGGGGGCTAAGAGTGTCTGTAAAAAATTGTTAACACTATGTTTATCTCGGATCCTCAATATTTGGCTGCTGTCTACCCGGCCGGGGGCATCTGTAAACAGGGCAACGTCAATTTGGTCGGTTCCGGCTAATAAATCGCGGGCCCTTCCCGGGCCGCATGAAGGAATCATCACAAGAAGAGAGATACAGAGTAGCCAACTCTTACAGAAAGTAGCCCCTCCAGATTGCCGAAGGGGCATTGACTCTTGATTTTTATAATGCAAAGGGCTTAAAAGTTGCGGATGGTTTGTTCAATAATGGTACAGCAAGCATCCAGTTGCTCTTCATTGATCACCAGAGGAGGGGCAAACCGTATGATATTACCATGCGTAGGCTTGGCGAGCAAGCCGTTCTCTTTTAATGCCATACATATATTCCAAGCGGTTTCGCTTTCGGGACTGTCATTGACCACCAGGGCATTGAGTAGTCCTTTGCCTCTTACTTTGAGCAATTTTTCGTTTTTGTCTACCAGCGACTGCATTCTTTCGCGGAACACCATACCCATTTTATAGGCATTTTCGATAAGGTTTTCGTCCTGGATTACTTCTAAGGCGGTTTTGGCTACGGCACAAGCCAGGGGGTTTCCACCGTAGGTCGAGCCATGCTCTCCAGGTTTGAGGGTAAGCATAATTTCATCGCGGGCCAATACAGCCGAAACGGGAAAGAACCCTCCAGAAAGGGCTTTGCCCAGGATCAAAATATCGGGTTGGAAATCTTCATAATCACAAGCCAAAAGACGGCCGGTACGGGCCAAGCCGGTTTGGACCTCGTCGGCAATAAACAAGACATTCTTTTCTTGGCAAAGTTCATAGGCTTTGCGTAGGTATCCTTCGTCGGGTACGACTACCCCGGCTTCTCCTTGGATGGGCTCAACCATAAAGCCCGCAACATGTTCATCTTGTAAAGCGGCTTCCAAAGCAGGCATGTCATTGTAAGGCACCATTTCATAACCAGGCATGTAGGGCCCAAAATCATTTTTGGCCACCGGATCACTGGAGGAGGAAATGGCAGCCAAGGTGCGGCCCCAGAAGTTATTCTCAGCAAATACGATTTTAGCCTGATTTTGAGGAACTTTCTTAACCTGATAGGCCCATTTACGGCAGAGCTTGATGGCCGTTTCTCCCCCTTCTACTCCGGTATTCATCGGTAAGATGCGGTCGAAGCCAAAGTATTCGGTGGCAAACTTCTCATACTCGCCCAAAACATTATTGTAAAAAGCGCGAGAAGTAAGGGTGAGCTTTTGCGCTTGCTGTGTAAGGGTTTCTAAAATGCGGGGGTGACAGTGCCCTTGGTTGACGGCGCTATAAGCCGATAGAAAATCAAAGTACTTCGTACCTTCTACATCCCAGACGTATACGCCCTCTCCCCGGCTCAATACGACCGGTAAGGGATGGTAATTGTGCGCTCCGTAGCGGTCTTCCATCTGAATGAAATCTTGACTGGTACGGGTAGAATCGGATACCTGCATAATTTTTGTAAAAATAGTGAGCACTAAAACCGCTGTAAAATTATAAAAATTCGCAGAATTGCTGGGAAGAGAAGGCTTTATCTTCTAGGATTAGCAATAAAAGCTAGAGAGCAAAATGCAAAAGCCAAAAAAATGATTATCTTTGCAGTCCCGAAAAATAAAACGATATAGAAAATGTCCAGAGTTTGTGATGTAAGCGGCAAAAGAACCCGGGTGGGTAATAATGTTTCCCACGCCAATAATAAAACAAAGCGTAAGTTTTACCCCAATCTCCAGAAGAAGCGTTTTTACCTGGAAAAGCAGGACCGCTGGATTACATTACGGGTTTCTACGCAGGTAATTCGAACGATCAATAAAAAAGGTCTCGAAGCCGTGATTAAAGATGCCCAAGCCAAAGGCCGTCTCAAGCATATCAAACTATAAACGATTTGCTTCTAGGTTTTTATGGCCCTATTACCCGTTGAATATTGCTTTCATCGGGTTTCATTGTTTACATCTAGAGTATATTAAGAGATTTTCGTAAACTTTCTTTTGGCAAATAAGTCAAAATTCCATTTTGCCCCAGACAAGCCCTCATGTTTTCAAAGTCTTTTTTCCTTTATACCTGGAAACGTCCTTTTGCGTGAAATATACAAAAAGCAATCATGGCTGAGGGATAGAACGGCCTGTTTGAGCCCGCCGCTGGATTGTGGGTGAGCCGGCGAGTAGTGATAGCCCGACCCCGGCCGCAGCTTCGTACTTTTACGGCAATCATTGTATAGCCGGGGGCAGCCCCTAAGTGGTTTTTACCAACCGAGTAAGCCCAGTTGGAAAAATTTAGATTGGCTCGCTAAGCTTGAGGGTAACGAAATACAATTTATCATTACGGCTCACAATAAGCAAGGATTTGCGACCGGCTTTCTTGTTTAAAAGGTGGTAGACCGAGTTGATATTTTTACCATTGATTACTTCATTATCAATGGCTAAAATGGAATCTCCCGGGCGGATCCCCTTTAGAAAGGCCGGAGAACCGGTGCGTACCATGCCCACCTTAAAAGTCGATAAGTCCTGTTGGTCTAAGGTGAGATGAATACCACTTGTATTAAACTGAAAGGGCTTTTTATAGTCTTTGTTGGGCTTTAATACTAAACGTTTGTGCGGATAGTCTAAAATGACATGAAAGCGATGTAAAACGCCGCAGCCCAAATTACCCTGACGGCTGACTAGCCCCCGGAGGTGATTGATGGCCGTCGTATCTGGGAAATTGGTAATTACACGCTGCATTTCATAGCCCCCCATTTTAAATTTATTAATCCGGCTGACTTGGCCCCAAAGCACCCCATTGAGGGTCATCCCTATCTGGGCGGGGATATTATTTTCGGGTACTTTTATCTGAGGATGAGATCCCCGCTCAAGAGATAATGAGTGACCTGCGCCCGTATCCAAGATAAGTTTTACGGGTATTTTTTTCTGGTCGTCCAGGTGAGCTTCGGCCTGGACGTAGGGTTTCATTTGCTCAATCGTGATAGGAAACCGCTCCCATTTATTTTTAGGCTTAAAGCGTTTGGGGTGGTAAATTGTGAGTAATTTGGCCCGGTAGTTTATTTTGATGGGGAAACGGTTTAACAAGTCATAGCCGATCAATCCGTGAATCTTGATTCCCGCATATTGTGATAAATAATCGGCTTCTTTATCGAGAATAACTAAACTCTGCTTGTTGGAAGCAATAGGGCCCAAGCGAATGGAGTTTACTTGAACAATGGTGGCATCCAAGTCTTCTTCGCCAGCGGCCCCGGTTACCTTGACGGAGCGAAGTGGCAGGGAGCCCGGCAATAATTTTAAAACCGGATCAGTAACCAAGGTATAGCCGACCCCAGAATCCAAAATAAAATTTAAGGTATCTGAATTGTTGATTTTTATGGGGATAACAATCAAGTTGTTGTACAACTCAAACTTGATATTGAATTTGCTTTTCTTAGGATTAGAAAAGTGAAACCCAATCTGCGTTAAGGTTTCCTTAGAGAGGTCGGTTTGCCCTTGAGAAGTGAAAGGAAGGGCAAATACAGTTATTATGAATAGCCATTGGTGAAGCTTCATTCCAGTTTTTGAGTAGGTCTACTCCATTCACCAAGAAATTAAAGGGTAAATATGGGAATAAGCAGATGGTTATATTGAGTATTCATTTAGATTCTACATCAAAATACAGATTTTTTTTCATTTTACCAAACTGCGGGCGCTCTGGGTACTAAGTTCCAGTCTTAATTACATATAGGTCTGCGATGTGACACATCTTCGCGGGCATATCGTACGTTAAGTGCTTAATACAAACGCTATTGTACTCTTTTTCTTTGACCTTTTAGAATTCAATTACAGCTATGCATTCTTTGGTTACCCGCTTTATTTTAATGGGGGCGCTCTTCGGTCTAAGCTTTCCGATCATTGCCCTCAGCTTAGATACCTATATCCGAGGCTATGAGCTAGAGGCCTCGCTCTTCGTAACATTACACCAGGAGAACCCCATTCATTGGATCATTGATCTAGCTCCTTTTATCCTTTCCTTAACCGCTTATTACGTAGGTATGGTGGTGCAAAAAAGAGAAAGGAAAGTAAGAATACAATTGGAAAAAGAATTAAAAAGAAGTAATGCCGTGGCTCGCTTTTCCCGGGATTTGGCTTTGGGGAAAGTACCCATATTGCCTCGTTTGGTAGAGCAAGACGATGACCTAAAAAAATCGCTTACCAAAATTAAGCAGGATATCCAGGAAATTCGCCGGGAGAAAGAGAACAAAAGCTGGTTGGAAAGCCATTTGTATATTCTCACCGAATTGATGGAAAAAGGAAAACATGAGGAGCTTGCGGTCTTGATGAATTCGCTTTTGGGAAAAGTCATCCGTCTGTTGGGGGCCGTTGCCGGCCGAATATACATAGCCGAACAACCGCGAGGCTCAAAAGAATACCTAAGGGTACTCTCGAGTTGGGGGGGGATTAGCCAGGAGGCTAGCCAGGAGCGTATCTATTCAGGAGAAAATGCCGTTGGACAGTGTTTTCGCTCGCAAAAACCTATGGGAATGCCTCTCAAATGGGTGTCTGAGGATGAAAGTCACGATCATTTTTCCCCAAAACTTTCCACTGCCTTTGCCTACCTTAGCCCCCTGATGTTGGACGACTACGCCTTCAAGATGGGCGTGTGGGAGCTTGATTTCTTGAAGGAACCCCCAGAGCATCACAAAGAACTCATCCAAAAACTGAGCGTCAGGATCGCCTTTAGCATTTGGATTGATAGAGAAGCGAAGTCTAAGTTGAAAAAAAGTGCATAAGGCTTGCTTAAGGGAGCTGCGTATCCGGGAGTAGCGGATTGGGCTCATCGCCAAAGTTCCCGGTTTTTTCCCGCCATTGCATAATCAGTTCAAAGGTGTTGCCCGAACGCACATAATCCACATACACCGATTGACCTTCTACCCCAATAAGCTCTTGCAGCGCCTTGATTTCCAGGGGGCTAGGGTTTTTGGGCATATGTTGGGCCAACTCTGCAATTTCGTATAAGCGCCCCACTACTTGCGGATTACTGAGCTGGTACCGCTCACAAAACTCCTTTAAAAGTTCTTCCTGTGACATGATTTTAGATTTTGATAGGATAACCAGGCGACTGGGAGATTGTTCACATGTGTATTCTGTATCTTCTAAATTAAGAAGACTCGGGGCTTGCCCGCTTTATGCCCCAATAGTTGTAAAAGTGCATTCCTGCCCAAGCGGGCCGGGCTCTCACTACTCGCTGCCTTTCCCCGCGAGGCCCTCACGAGCTCAAACATGCCGTTCCATCCCTAACGGGGTATGCGCAGGCGCACAAGTCTTTGCAATGACATTTCAAACGGGTAATTTATCTTGAATCCGTATTTTTTTTAAAGTACTGAAAATCAGAAAATTATAAGTAATGTCATAGGTAGCCAGGGGAAGTGCTAGCAGGAAAAATTATTTAACCAAGCTCTTAAAATGAAAACTTACTGGTAAGCCGAAAAAAGAAATTATTGCCCAAATCTCTTTTGGAATAGGGACCATACCGGGCAAAAACACCTAGGCCAAATCCAAGATAAGCCGCATTAAAATAAGTAACCTTGATTATGTTCTCGATTTGTATCCCACTTTCGTGATAGCCTAATTCCATCGTACGAAAGTCTACCTCCCGGTGTGCCTCGGGCTTATCAAGATTACCAATCCCAAAAGCGTGGGAAATGACCAACTCAGGCTGAAAAATTCTAAATGGGCTTTTATAAAGTAATTGCCCAAAACTATGACTGATAAAAAAGAAAAAGAAACGGTCAGATAGAAACTCATAGCGGTCCATGGTCTGAAAGTGGCTCTGGATAATGAGCGGGAAGCTGCGGTTGAGCCCGGGGGAATTAAACAGCAGGGAGTAAGGAGCTCTTCCGCGGACTAAACCCCCAATGGCTTCCATTTTGGTAAGCCCTAGGGCCCGCCACCGGATTTGGTGATAGAGGCGGGCACTCCATTTATGATAGGTAAAATCTCCCCCGAGTAAATCCAAGCCTCGGGCATAATTTACATTGATTTCCGGGTAGGTGGCCCGGGCAAACAAGACGCGGTCTCCCCATTTGATAAATTCCTGGCCTGCCGCGTAATGGAAACGGGCTTGGATTTCCGTACTGGTAAACGTAAAGCTGCTATCGATCAAAGGAGGTTCTCCGGGTACATCATACCCATAGGCATAGCTGGGCCGGAACCAACGGCGTTGCAAACCTGCTTCTAGCCAAGTATTCCGGGAAGGTCGGGCCCGGGCCGACAGGCGGAAGTCTTGCACCCGGTCCATCCTTTGGGCTAGTATTTGGCTAAGCGCACCTGAGGAGAGAAGGGGGCGCTCCCGATAAAAGTTATAAGAGCCGGCTTCCCGTAAATCTTCTTTATAAGCAAGGGAAAGATGGGTGTCGTAGCGTTGGCTTACCCTAAACTTAGCCCCGGCCCCGTATTTCCAATTTTCATCTTTAAAGCCATAACCAACAAAGCCATTTAGGGAAAAATTAGGATGAAAAAGAGGATTTGTTTCTCCTCCTACTCCTAGACGGAAGCCCTCAAAACGGTTTATTTTGGCTACTCTTGTCAAATCTAAATCAAACCAACGAATGGGGAGCTTTCCCCGGTTGATAGCTTCAATCCCGGTTAGCCACCAATCTAATTTCAATTGTTGCCCTAGACTGTCTAAATATTGATAGGTAACTTGCTCTTTTAAATTCAGCTCGTCGACCCGAATTTTGCCCCAGTACGTCTCGCGGTATTGGGCCGCCCGGGGATCAACCCGAATATTTACCCAATCAAAATCACGCAAGGGAATGGGCTTGCCCACCTCAATATCTCTGATATAGGTCCTTACCCCTCCATAATAAGCCCGGTTGAGCAGTTCCAACTTATTAAATTGAAAATTCAAAAAGAGTTGGGTGGGAAACCAGTATTGCCCTTGTACCAACTCGTAATTTTGCTCAATTTCAAAACGGATCAGATCACCCGAATTTTGGGTATGGGCTATGATATTTTGTAAGGCATAGCTGCGGCTATTGATGTATAAGAGGCCCTCCATGCCTTCAAAGTTTTTTTCGGGGAGTGGGCTAAAAGACAAAACGAATACCGTGTCTTTATGAAAGTAGGAGGTGTCTTGTATCTGAAAAAAATACTTTTTAGTGCTGCCAGGACTCAAGGGGTTCAGGTAAAATTTACCAAATATTGGAATTAAGTCTTGATAAAAAGCAAGTGGCTGAAACTGGGAGGCGACCGTAAGGAAACGGGGGTTTTTCAGGCCAGAAAAGCGGTTGGCCAAGATGGTTTCTTGATCTCTTCCCGGGCGGCGGTACTTTCGTTCGGTAAGCGATTCAGCAACAAATAGGTGATGATTGTCTAGGTATTTACCCATGGCTAGATCGGCACTATCCAAACTCAGGGCAATGACCGAATCGGGTAACAGGGCTTCGGTCTTTTGCAAGCCCATAAAAAACTTATTATACGACTCATACGTGAAAGTCTTGTGTCGTAAGAGGTTATGCTGCTTTCGGTTTTTAACAGCCCTTTTGACAATTTTATGGGCAGGATTGTTTTCTGGGCGGATAACCACCTCATCCAATTCTGTTTTATCTTCACTCAGCTTGATAAAAACGCTACTTTGCAAAGGTTTTAGATCATCTGGGGAAGTAACTCTATAAATGAAAGGGGTGTAACCTACAAAACTGAAGGTGATCACCCGCACATCCAAACCCTCTAGATTTAAGGAAAAACGGCCGTGAATGTCCGAAGTGGTGCCATCCTCGCCATCATTTACCACAATATTGGCAAAGGGAAGGGGCTCCTGGGTGGCAGCGTCAACAATTTCTCCTCGTAAAACCAAGGATTGGGATTGGACTGTCTTAGAAAAAAAGCCAAGCAATGCCATCAGGATCACCATCCGAAGGGCTAGTCTGCACATACACCAGTTTAAATTGGTTGCTTAAACAAAGCTACATCAAAATTGCCAATCCAGGAAGCACCTCGAGGCTTGCTTACAAACTCTTAGCCCTATTGGCTTGTTAATATATCATTTCCTCATGATCTAAAAAAACATGACTTGGCAAATACAAGCTTTTAGCTACCCCTTACGATTTCGGTTTGATGCCCAGACTTCCCGAGGAAGCTTGCTAGCGCACCCCATCCATTTAATTCGGGTTGGGGAAGACGGAGCCTGGGGAGAAGCTTCTCCTTTGGCGGGATTGAGCCGTGATGATCACCCTGATTTTCGAAAGGTATTACAAGCCTCCTGCGCAAAACTTAGCACAGTAGATCCCCCCCCAAGTTGGGAGGAAGTGAAGGCCTTGCTTCCTCAATTGGTTAGTTCTGATTGGCCTTCCATACGCTTTGGCCTAGAGACGGCCTTATTGGATTATCTACACGGAAGCCGGCAAATACTATGGCATACGCCCTTTAGCGAGGGCAAGCAAAGTATTCTCACCAATGGCTTAATTTGGATGGGAGATCAGGAGGTAATGTACCAACGCATTGAAGAAAAGCTGTCTCAGGGCTTTACCTGTCTCAAGATGAAGATTGGAGGAATTGATTTTGAGCAAGAATTAGCGCTCTTAAAGGGTATTAGGGAACGCTTTAGTGCTTCACAAATTACGCTTCGGGTGGATGCAAACGGTTCGTTCCCTGTTTCTGAAGCTTTGCCTCGCCTGGAAAAACTGGCCAAGCTAGATATTCATTCCATTGAGCAACCCATTGCCGTAAAGCAAATTCCGGAGATGGCGCAGTTATGTCGGGACAGTCCCCTGGACATTGCCTTGGATGAGGAGCTAATTCACCCGAGCCACGAGGAAGAAAAAATAGAATTATTAGAAAAGGTGAAGCCCCAATACCTTATTTTGAAACCAACGCTTTTGGGTGGGGTAATGGCCTGTAGCCAATGGATTTCCTGGGCAGAAGAACGAGGGATTTCCTGGTGGATTACCTCCGCCTTGGAATCAAACGTCGGCCTCAATGCCATTGCCCAATTTACCAGCACCTATCAACCGACACTCCCGCAAGGCCTGGGTACGGGGGGGCTATATCATAACAATTTTCCCTCCCCCCTAAACTTGAAGGGAGAGTACCTAAATTACGACCCTAAGAAAGTATTGGAGATTGAACCGGGCCCGCACATGCTTTACCCATAGTGGCCCCTCTCAAAATACAGTTTATTTAAACTCGGCGTTGATATTCAATTCGGATAAATGCTCGGTATCGTTAAAACGTTCTACCTGAAACATAGAACCTGTATAGTTAAGCGTATAAAGGCAAAGGTTTTGGTGCTCAAAGCGGTCCATTTCCTGTATAGGATAGTTAAGCATCATACACAGTAAAACCCGCATAGCCCTTCCGTGCATACAGATCAGAATGTTGCTTTCTTCGGGTCGGGATAAGATTAAGTCTAATACTGGTTTTTGACGATCAAAAACATCTTGAGGACTTTCTCCCCCTTGGATGGGCAAGCTAACATTACCCTTACGCCATTCTTCCAGCATGTGAAAGTAATAAGCATCGCCTTCTGGAGTAATTTTTTGTCCTTCTTTATCTCCCCAATTGATCTCATTGAGACCGGTGTGTTTTTCGTGAGGAAGGCCTTTCTCAATAAATTTATGAACAGACTGAATACTGCGCTTCAAAGCTGAGGTATATACTTTGTCAAATGCTACGTCCTTATACTGATGATAAAAGGCTTCTGCCTGGGCACGCCCGAGCTCATTTAACTCCGAATCAATCCCGCTTCCTTGGACCACACTGTTCTTGTTGTAGTCCGTTTGCCCGTGTCGGATCAAGTAGATTTTTTTTGGACTCAAGAGTGTATAATTTAGTGTTATAATAATGCAAAGATACGGACGAATCCCATATAAGGAGTCAAGCTAGGGGCTTTCTGCCCACTTGCGGGGCATTTATTGGTAGTATTTTACTTAAATCCTAAAAAATTGCATTTATTTGGAATCAAACATGGGCAAAATATGGCAGAAAATATTATGTTATCCGACAAGTCGAGCGTTGAGACTTTAAATAAGCAATCTGTGGGTACCATGATCGAGTACCTAGGGATTGAATATACCGAAATTGGGGAGGATTACCTCTGTGCCCGCATGCCGGTAGACCATCGGACATGGCAACCCTACCACATCCTCCACGGGGGAGCCTCGGTGGTTTTGGCCGAGACCGTAGGCAGTGCAGGGGCAGCCTTATGTATTGATATGAATACCCAATATTGTGTAGGCTTGGAAATCAACGCCAATCATCTGAGATCGGTAAAAAAGGGCTATGTGTACGGAAAAGCGACTCCTCATCACATTGGGCGTAAAACCCACGTATGGGAAATTAAAATCACCAACGAAGAGGATAAATTAGTCTGCATTAGCCGGATTACGATGGCTATTTTAGACAGATAAATCACCCGGGCTGATCTTTTTAATAAACAATTGCGTTATACTAAGGGTATAATATTCAATAAATATTGAAAATTCAAGTATTATAAGATTCTTGATGATTGCATGAAACACCTTCCTAATCAAAAGGTACTCGATAAAGATCTTTACTCAGATTTATTTCCTCGCGTTTTATACCAGGCGGCTTTGGCCAAAGGTATGCCCTTTGCCATTTGGCGTCAGCCGGGACAAAGGGTTCAACACCTCATTCTCGATGATATAGGACAGGCTTACCGTGGCCCCCTTGATTTAGAGAAAGGTCCTTCGGGTTTTGCCGTGGGCCCTTTTATCAATCCTGATTTGGAGCAAACGCATTTCATTAAGGCACGTTATCATTATACCTCAATAATTGCAAGTTCTTCTTGGCACCCTTCCCCCGAAACGCCTTCATTAGATGCCTACACCCTACGTACTTGGGCTGGGCTCTTATCTGAGCAGACTTCCCAGGCTGCATCTGCCTCCCCAAAGCTAGGTTTACCAAGTGCTGATTTACAAAGTCCTGAATCACAACAGTACCAAGCCTTGGTACAAAGAGGACGGCAAGCCATTATGGAGGGGCATTTTCAAAAAGTCGTACTTTCTCGCGTGCAAAACTTCCCCTACCCCGAGGGCTTTGAGGCCATCCAGCATTATCATAAATTGCAGCAGGCCTACCCACTGGCATTTTGCTACCTATTTTATCTGCCCGGAGTAGGAATCTGGGCCGGGGCTTCTCCGGAAACGCTTATCTCTATCGAGCAGGATAGGATATTTCGTACGGTTTCTTTGGCAGGGACCCAGCCATACCAAGACATCCCATTGAGCGAAGTTGCCTGGAAACAAAAAGAAATTGAGGAACAAGCGATGGTGAGCCGTTATATCATCAATTGTTTCAAAAAAATCCGATTAAGAGAATTTGAGGAAGCCGGTCCAAAAACCGTAGTGGCCGGTAACTTACTCCACTTAAAGACTTTTTTTAAGGTGGATATGGTGGATACTAATTTCCCAGAGTTGGGTACGGTGATGCTTCGCTTACTACACCCTACCTCGGCCGTATGTGGCATGCCCAAAGATACCGCCCAAGCCTTTATCCAAGCCGAAGAAGGCTACCCCCGAGATTTTTACAGTGGCTTCTTAGGGCCTGTGAATATGAATGGAAACAGCCATTTGTTTGTAAACCTGCGTTGTATGCAGCTATGCCAAGATACTATTCAAATTTATGCGGGAGCTGGGATTACTCAAGATTCTCATCCCGACCGGGAATTTGTAGAGACGGCCCTTAAAATGGAAACCATGCTCCAAGTACTCCATAAGAACCTCCCAACTCATCTTGCCGAATAAAGTGGATAGGTCATTTTGTCCGATTGCTTCATGCGATGGGACTTTTTCATGTCAAAACGTCATGCGCACCTCGTGTTTTGCCCTTGTTAAGATTTGGAGGAAAAACGAGATAAGCCAACCCTAAAACGGATACCTTAGCCTCTAAGGCGTATGTTTTATAGAATCGGGTGAAACCTCATGAAATGCCCTTCCGGGTTTTAATCTTGTAAGTATCTGATAACCCATAGGTTTTTTTGGGGTTTATGCCAGGGGTTTAGCATCACAGGCTAGTAATTTCCAATAGCTGGATACGTAGGAAATGAATCTAAAACTAAACAGTTACTTCATGGATTCTTTTCTTTTAATAATCTCTTGTATCTAATCGGGGCATTCAAATCACTTCTTAATGGCCCTTTCTTTGGCTTAGGGATGGAACGGCCTGTTTGAGCCCGCCGCTGGATAGCGGGTTGGCAGGCGAGTAGTGACAGCCCGACCGGCGGGCACTTGGGGACTTGTGGCTCACTTAGGTAGTACGCCGGGAAGCCCCAGAAAACCATTTATATATACAATTATGTCGTTGCCAGTGATAAACCTTCTTTTTGTCGCAAATAAGGCGCTTTCTTTCCGCGTAAGGTATGTTATATTTTTGAGGTAACGGCTTAGGGCGCTTGGCGTACATATATACAACAAACCTCATTCTTATAAGCTAAAAACACAAATTATGAAATCATCACACATCAGCTCCACTTTTATTCTTTTCTTGATGCTAGGAACCGCGAGTACAGTTTTTGCCCAGGGTTTTAATCCGAATGAAGTGGTAGAACACCATCCAGAACCTACAGTGGGCCATGTTGCTTTTTACCAGTACATCCACCAAAATATTTATCAAACCCCAGAAGCCCACAAAAGCGGGGTACACGGGAAAGTTTTTGTTGAGTTTGTGGTAGACGAAGACGGTAGCTTAAACGATATCACGGTAGTAAGAGGTTTAGGAAATGGGCTGGATGAAATAGCCGTTGACCTTATTCGTCACTCACCCGAATGGAAACCTGGGACTCAAAAAGGAAAAGCCGTGGCGGTCAAAATGACCTTGCCTATTTATTTTAGCAAGAAGCTTCCGATCCACGCCGTTACGGCTGGCCGCTAGTTTGGTTCCTTTTTAATACCCATAAAAACATGAGTTGTAAAGCCTGGCTGATCGGTTCTATTTCGGTGAACTCAGCCGGGTTATGGCTTATCCCCCCCTTACTGGGCACAAAAAGCATAGCACTTGGGCAAATATGACTCATCAACTGGGCATCGTGCCCCGCCCCACTGATCATCACCTGGTGCTTTATAGACTTTTCCTGGGCCAATACTTCCAGCTCATCTATCAACGTAGCATCAAAATTTACCGGACTTACCCGGGCTAGCGCCTGACTACTCACCTTTACTTTATAAACTTCGGCCAATTCTTGGGCACTTTGGTCTAGATAGGCTTGGGTTTTTTCAAGTACATCGGGGTCGGGGTGGCGATTGTCAATACTCATGCGTGCCGTGCCAGGAATAATGTTTATCTGGTTGGGGCTAAATTGTATTTGCCCGATGGTGATTCTTTGTTCGGGAGCTTTTTGCTTGGCGTAATCTTCGGCCTGTATGGCCAGGCGCATGGCGGCAAGCCCTGCATCTTGCCGATAGGAGGGAGGCGTGGTACCGGCGTGATTGGCTGCTCCCGTGAAGGTATATTCTGTCCAATATACACCCTGTACGTGCTCCACAATGCCTAAGTCTAAACCTTGGGCTTCTAAGAGAGGGCCTTGCTCGATATGTAATTCTAAAAATGCTTCGGGCACTAAATCGCGGGAGGGGTAGCTTCCTTTGTATCGGATCGCGTCCAGGGCATCTTCCAAACGGACTCCTTCGCTATCTTGACAATTATATAATGTATCGAGCTCAAGATGCCGGGCCCAATAGGCGCTTCCCATCATATCGGGAGCAAACCGGTTGCCCTCCTCATTGGTAAAGTTGATGATAGCCAAAGGCTTATTTAAGGTATGGCCCTCTTCCAGTAAGGCCTCAGCAATTTCGAGACCTGCCACCACCCCCAAGATTCCATCAAAACGGCCGCCTTGAGCCACCGTATCCAGATGTGAGCCGATAGCCAGGGGAGCTCCTGGGAGCTCTTTTCCCAGGATACCTATCATATTTCCCAGGGGATCTATGTGGCATTCCATGCCAAGGCGTGTCATTTGTTCCCGGAGGTAATCCCGGGCTTGTTTGTCCCAAGTAGTCAGGGTGAGGCGGTTCATTCCCGCTTGGTCGGCGGGGCTAAACTGGGCAAACGTATCCAGATAGTGTTGAATTCGGGCGCTTTGGATGGGCATAGCGTAGCAATTGGATTCCTAATGACTTAAATATAACAGCTTTAGGAAGCATTTGCTAGGGCTAAGAACTTATTTTCGTTTTATGGATGCTCGGTACAACTCCCGGCTTGGGGCTTGCCCGCGCGATTCAAACAAGCTATTTATATGGGTAGCTAGTGCCGGCGCGGGCCGGGCTTTCGCTACTCGCCGGCCTACCCGCCTTCCAGCGGCGGGCTCAAACAGGCCGCTCTATCCCTAAGCCAAAAATTTCCGTGATTATGGTACAGGCAGGCGCGCATTTTAAATTTTGGCGTTTCTATACCGGATAAAGCGAGAAAAGTGCTGACTTACTTCACCATCCACATCCGGGATCAAAAAGCAACCAGATCTAGTATCGCCCAATAAAATGACCGAAGGGTTTTGATCGGCCCAGAGTTTTCCCAAGACCCAGGAGACATAGGCCTCGAGTTCATATTCGCTACGCGGGGCAAAATCGGGGCAATTCAATCCATAACAGTGTTGGAATGTATGAGACAGCTCTTCCCAAAGCTCGTCCCGTACGGTTTGATTAGATTTGTAGTTCCAGTTTCTTTCTCGTTTGGGGCCACCACACCAAAGCCATATGGCCAAGGGGGGATGTACTTCTGCTATGTAGCGTCCGGGATCTAAGTCTTGCTCGGGGTCTTGGACTAAGGTAAAAGGAAGTGCTTCTGGGGGGGTATCCCAAGGCCCGGTTTGGGGCAAACCAAACAAGCGCCGGGTGATGGGCCAGTGAGGGTTATTAGCATACCCCGTCACACTGATTCCTTCTGGGGCCTTATACGAAAGGCCAGGCTCGTTCTTGGGGCGCCAATTCCGGGTAAAAAAGCCCTCAATGTCCCGTTTGGAAAAATCGCCCTTTTGAAAATGAAGAAGTTTGGGGTTCCTAGAGCCCGTTAAGGGGGCATTCCAAGAGATTAGCGTATTTTGAGGATTGGTGGCCGGGTACAATTGAGTCACAAATTCCAGCAATTGTTCCGGGTTCATAAAGGTAAGTTCGGAGCCATCATACATGACTGCTCCTTTGGAAGACACAAGGTCAATCCCGAAGATGTTCATAGCTTGTGGTGTTTGTAATAGTATATTATTTTACGTTAGACTGAGGAAAGCTTTTACGTTTTATAACGCAAAAACTTACCTGCTTAAGCTTTGGTACCGATAAGGTAGACGGTCTTCTGATAGAAGAGCCTGGCTACCCTAAGTAATGAATAAAGGGGTGGATCTTAGAGATTGGATACGAGAAAGGGTGGATCGGCTTGAGCCTATGCAGCAGTAGTGCTTAAATGCTGGGTATCATATGGATTCAAAAACTGTTTTTGGAAAGTTGCCTAGATTTTAAAAAAAAATATGTTGAAAATTAGGTATCTAAATATTTTGCATATATTTGTTCCCAAACCTTGAACTTTCCTTAGTTTTAAAATAACGTATTCCAGACTTTTTAGTTTGGAAAACTTTGTCAATTTTTGCCATAAGGCCATTTTGACTACACACAAATCACTTAGAACAAGGAAGGACTGGTAAGCAAATGGATGTATCATTCACTACTGAACAATAAACAAACTTTTAATCACTCAACAATCCTTAGTATTAAAATTGCGCCTTATGAAAAAGTTATTCGCTTTATTGATGTTAACTTTCTGCTTTAGCTTGGTTACCTCAACGATGTATGCCCAGGGTGAGCCCCAAGAAGAAGCTGATACCACTGCCCAGGAAGAGCAGGAAGTAGCTCCAGAACCAGAACCTGATCAGGCTATTATCGACGAAAATGTAGCTGATGAAGAAGTGGCTATTGAAGATCAAACTTTTCACCAAGCAGTAAAAGAAAAGTTTATTGAAGGAGGTTGGTTCTTTATGAGCTTCGTTTTGGTTTGTTTGATTTTAGGACTGGCCTTTGCCCTCGAGCGAATCATCACCTTGACTTTGGCCACTACCAATGCTAAAAAATTAGTTCAAAAGGTAGAAAGTTCTTTAAACTCTGGCGGTATCGATGCTGCTAAAGAAGTTACTCAAAACACCCGAGGTCCGGTTGCTTCTATCTTTACCCAAGGTTTGATGCGTTATTCCGAAGGAATTGATATGGTAGAAAAATCTGTAATCTCTTACGGATCTGTAGAGATGGGTAAGTTAGAAAAAGGATTGGTATGGATCTCGCTTTTCATCGCCTTGGCTCCTATGCTTGGGTTTATGGGAACGGTAATTGGTATGATCCAAGCCTTTGATGCGATTGAAGCTGCCGGAGATATCTCTCCTTCTTTGGTTGCTGGGGGTATCAAAGTGGCCTTGATTACCACGGTTAGTGGTCTGATTGTGGCGATTATCCTACAAATCTTGTACAACTACTTAGTAAGTAAAGTAGATTCATTGGTAAGCCAAATGGAAGAAGCTTCTATCACTTTGGTTGACTTGTTGGTTGCACACAAAGCCAAAGGTTAATCCAACCTTGTTTTGTACGATTAGGTTTTATGTGTAAACTCTAAAAAAAGCGCTACCTATGGCATTACTTAATAGAATACTACCTCTTATTATATTTGTGACTGCAGTCGTATTGATTGTGTTCACCTACATTACGAATTATTCAGTTACCCCCAATGCAGAAGGACCTTCTACAGATTTAGGGATGACTGCTGTATATATCTTTGGTGGTTTAGCCATCATTGGAATCATTGCCGATTTTGCCCTTACTGCCGTTACGGATGCTCAGTCGATCATTCGCTACTTAATCATGTTTGTAATCATCTTGATTGTGTGGGGAATTTCGCACAGTATGGCTGGTAATGAAGTAACCAAAGTATACGAAAACTTTGATGTTGACGCTGCCCTTTCTAAGTTTATCGGAGGGGTCTTGATTTTGACTTATTCTTTAGGTATATTAATATTCTTGGGTGTGATCTTCACTGAGGTCAGCTCAGCATTTAAAAGCTAAACCTATGAAAAGTAAAAGTCGCGGAAGCCAGGAAGTGAATGCCGGATCAATGGCAGATATTGCCTTTTTGCTCCTCATTTTCTTCTTGGTAACCACTACCATCGCCTCCGATAAGGGTCTTTCGATTGTACTTCCTCCCAAGCGGGAAGAAGATGAGCTCAATGAGTTCAAAATGAAAGACAAGAATGTGTTTAAAGTACTGGTGAATGCCCGTAACCAGCTCTTAGTAGAAGAAGAGTCTTTGGATATTCGTCGTTTACGTGAGTCAGCCAAAGAATTTATTGATAACAAAGGCAGAGATGAAGAAATGTCGGAAAGCCCCCAAGAGGCTGCCGTATCCTTCAAAACCGACCGTGGTACCAAATACCAAACCTATATCCGCGTATTGGATGAAATTAAGGCTGCCTATCACGAATTGAGAGCTGAGTTTTTAGAAATCAGCTTGGATGATTACCTCGCTTTCAAAGAGGACGAGGCTTTGAAAGATGATCGTCTCCTCAAAAAGGTACGGATGTTTTCGCAGTTAGCTGGAGAGAACTTCACTACCAAAGAGTACCTTCGCTTTAATGCAATTAAAGAAGGGGAAGCGGGTAATAAAAGACAAGTAAACGCCTACACCCAAGCACGGGCCTCGGGTAAAGATCTTTTCATCGAGAAATATTATGATGCTTCTCGGGAATATCCATTACGGATTTCCGAAGCGGAACCTTCAAAAATTGGTGAATAATGGCAAAATTCGGAAAAAAAGAAAAACCCACTCCGGGTATCTCCACGGCATCATTGCCTGATATCGTTTTTATGCTTTTGTTCTTCTTTATGGTAACCACTGTAATGAGAGAGCAGGATCTTTTGGTAGAAGTTAAAATACCAAAGGCTACCCAATTGGAGAAGATTGAAGATAAATCTTTGGTAAGTTATGTCTACATCGGCCCACCCAAAGATGAAAGAAAGTTTGGGTCTATCCCCCGTATTCAAGTAAATGATGTGTTTATTACTTCCGACGAAATCGTACGTTACGTAGCTGAAGAGCGCGCTGATATGGATGAGTCGGAAAAAGACAAAATCATCATTTCTATGAAGGTAGATAGCGAGGCTAAAATGGGTATTGTCAACGATGTGAAGTTGCAATTACGGGAAGCCGATGCTCGTAGAGTAAACTATTCTACAGTTAAATCTGAGCTATAGCATTTCTGGGACTACCCGGTTTTCCCAAGATATTGTATTAATACACAACATTCCTAACCAGTCTTCGAATTGGTTAGGTTTTGTTGTATTATAGGCTTTATTGAAGCAGTTACATGGTATACTCATCAAGAAAAAATCACTTGCCTTATGGAAGAATTAAAGCACTATCGGGAGCTTATCGATAAGCTCGATAACCAAATGGTCGATCTCCTGGCCCAGCGCATGGAGGTTGTGAGAAAAGTGGGAGAGCTCAAGAAAAGTAACAATGCGATCATTTACCGACCGGAACGGGAAAAAGATATTTTAGACCGCCTGGCCGAACGGAGTAAAGAAACCTTATTGAGCTCGGGAACAATTGATGCCATCTTTATGGAAATTTTTGCGGCCAGTCGTAACTTTGAGTTACCGGAGCGGGTCGCCTATTTGGGGCCAGAAGGGTCCTTTACTCATCAAGCTGCCGAAAGCCGATTTGGGTTTATGAGTGATTATATTCCCTTAAAGAACCTGCGTTCGGTGTTTGAGAGTGTAAGCACCGAAAGAGCCCGTTTTGGGGTAGTACCAATTGAGAATAACCGAGATGGTTTTGTCCGGGAAACCATCGACCTGCTGCACGAAACCCAAGTGAAAATCGTGGCTGAAATTCTTTTGCCCGTACACCTCACTTTTGTGAGCAAATCAGACAAGCTGAGTGAAATCCAAAAAATATACTCCCGCGAGATTGCTTTCAAACAATGCCGTAATTTTTTAAATGAGTATTTCAAGGATAGCAATGCCCGCTTTGTTCCTATGGATTCTACTTCAAAAGCGGCCAGACTAGCTTCAGAAGACCCGCATAGTGCTGCTATTTGCTCCAGCGTGGCAGCAAAAATATACCAGGTACCTATTTTGTTTGAGAATATTGAAGACAGCCCCAATAACCGCACCCGCTTTCTCATCATTAGCCGTGATTTTAAGAATGTGAAGAGTGGCAATGACAAAACCACCATCATTGTCAAGTTGAGAGATGAGGCCGGTAGCTTGGTTAATTTTCTTCAAGAATTTAATGACCATCAAATTAACCTAGGCAAAATCGAGAGTCGTCCGGCCCGGGAAGATGATCAATTTAAGACCTGGTTTTATATTGAATTTGATGGCCATACCGATGACGATAATGTGCAAGCCATCCTTACTCGGCACCCTGCCAAAATTAGGGTATTGGGGAGTTGCGTAAAGCTGACCTGATAAGATGCCTTTTACGTGGTTTTTTGTAGCTATTGGCTTAGGGATGGAACGGCATGTTTGAGCTCGTGTAGGCCATTGCGGGGAGAGGCAGCGAGTAGTGAGAGCCCGACCTGCGCTCGGCCCAGAGCTTCTACTCTGAAAAACCCTTCCTTTTTAGCGCAGGGAAGCCCCAAGAAAGTTGTTTGGAAAGCTTTTCCCCCTTTTCAAAGAGAATCGCCTCAGGAATACTAGGGGTGGTGGGTAGAAATAACTTTCCACCAGTATTTCTTTTTGCCCCGATGGAGTACCTGATAACCCGAGGCGGCAAAGAAGCCCCCCCGCAAGCCTTGCACACGTACTCGCCGATGCAGCACCGCTTTTTTGCTTAGGGGAGGAATGGGCCACGTATGCCAGTCGGACACGGGGCCCGGGAGAATATGTTGCCAGACAATCTTATCGCGGATAGGGTAGGCAATGCTCAAACTATCCCGATGGGCCGAAAGGCTAAGGACATCTTGTAACTCGGGCACACTCAAATCTAAGAGATTCACTGAGGTACTTTGCTCGAGGCGGCCCCGGTCATCAAACTGTAAAATACTGGCATAATCCAAATCCCATTGCTCAAAAATATAGCTAGAAGGGCGGGTACTGCTCCGGTATTGCTCTTGTAAGCCGGGGCGGTAGGCAATATGGGCTTGATAGATTTTATTGCCAATCCGCAGGGGACTTTGCATATACGAAGGGGTGGTAATCAAGCGGACTTTCTCCTTATTTTTAGGCTTGCGATTGGCGGCTGGGTGTCCTGGTAGCTTGTTAAAATCATACCAAGCAATCTCTGTCATTTGAGCCTTGGGAGAAACCCTGGCCCAAAAACTGCCCTGGACAGAGCGCCGGGAAATATCTAGAGCGTAGGAGCCCAAGACAAAAAGGTCTCCCTGAGCATTACGAAGCAAACTGGCGTTTCTAAACCTTTTATTAGATTTTCCTAAGGAAAGCTTACGGCTTAATTTTCCTAAACGATAGCTTTGGACAACGACAGAGGTAGGCTCACGGGTATTAAGTTCTTGCCAACTCAAATGAAGCTCACCCGACCAGGTATCTGATTGGAAATATCGGAGGAGCGGTCGCCTCAGCTGGGGGAATTCCAAGGCTCTAATTTGACTGGCATCCAGGTCTAAGCAAAAAAAGGAGGTTTCCTTGGATAAATTTAACCCAAAATAGGCGGATTGTTCTATCAAGGCTAAATGACTCAAAGAGCGGAGGGGGTAGGCAGCTGTTTGAAATACACTGTGGTCGCCGGAAATAAAATAAAAAACAACCCACTGCCAATCGGCCCGGGTGTTATTGCCCAAAAGTACCAGGATCCGATCCCGATCTCGAGTTGCTTGGATTAATTGTAAACCTTTCTCACTTCGGATTTGATGCTCTTCCTGTAACTCTTGAGATAGATTGTAGCGCTGAAGCACGACCTGATCTTCCTCGGCCGATTTATAAACCAGCCATAAATCGGAATAATCATTTCCAGCTAGTAAGTGGTATGCATATTCTTCGGCAAAAGCCGGATAGGTTTTCCAAGTGCTTTGAGACCTTACTGAATCGGTAATCCAGAAAGCTATGCAAAGGAGCAAGTATCTCATATAGTATGAACGCTTAGGACTGCTTTGTAAATATCCGAAAATCCATTTATTTCCTTAGATTTGTTTGACACATTTAACAGTTGAGACCTTGGAAAACAAGCAAATCTTAAAGCAGATCAAGCTATATGCCTCCCTGCTCGAATTATTGGGTGAAAGTTCCTTCAAAATTCGTTCGTACAATAACGCCGTTTTTAACCTGGAGAAAGTGGATGAGCCTTTGCACGAAATGTCTTTGATGGAGTTGGAAGCGCTACCGGGGGTGGGCAAAGCTATTGCGGCCAAAATTGATGACAGTAATAAAAATGGGATCTTCCGTCAATTACAAGAGACTTTGGAAGAAATACCCCCTGGAGTGGTAGAAATGCTGAGTTTAGACGGTTTAGGAGCCAAAAAAGCCCGTACTCTTTGGCAAGAATTGGGCATTGAAGATTTAGATCAATTACTTCAAGCTTGTGAAAATAACCGTATTGCCGGAGTCAAAGGGTTTGGGGCAAAGACGCAGGAAAATATAAAGCAATCCATTCTCTTTAAACAGGCTAGTTCTGATAAAATCCACTACAGCCAGTCGGAAGCCTATGCCGAAGTAGTGAGCAAATTGCTACAGGCGCATCAACTGGATACGCAATACACTTTCCTGGGAGCCTATGCCCGTAAGCTGGAAGTTATCGAAAAATTAGAAGTTTTAATTGCCCACAAGGAGCCGGAGCTTGTGTTTGGAGTTTTTCAAAACTGGGGAGCGGTGGAAGAAAAAAAGCCGCAGGCTTCTTTGTTTGTTTGGAGAGGTATTTTTAAGGAGGGGGGCTTGGGCTTAGAAGTAAGGGTTTGCTCAGCTGAGCAGTTTGCGTCGGAATCTTTCTTAGGGGTAGCGAGTGAAAATCATTTGGGCTTTTTTCTGGAAGATAAAGACAAAACCTTGATGGAGTATGCCCGAAGTCAATCGTATACGGATGAAGCGGAAATTTATAGCTCTTTAAATTGGGCCTATATTCCGGCTGAGCTTCGGGAGGGCGGCAAAGAATGTACGTGGGCCCAAGAACAAAAAATGCCCGACTTATTAGAGCCAGGGCAGGTGAAGGGGGTGTTGCATGCCCACTCGACTTACAGTGACGGGAAAGAAAGCCTAGAGACCATGGCCCGGGCCTGCCAAGAAGCCGGATACGAATATTTGGGGATTACCGATCACTCTCGTTCGGCTTTTTACGCGAATGGTTTGTACGAGCACCACGTAGAAAAACAGCACCGGGAGATTGAGGAGATAAATCAAAAGATGGCCCCTTTTAAAATCTTCAAAGGGATCGAGTCGGATATTCTGGCCGATGGGAGTTTGGATTATGAACCGGATGTATTGGAGAGTTTTGACTTTATCATTGCCTCGGTCCATTCTAGTTTAAAAATGAATGAAGCCAAGGCTACCCAAAGGCTGGTACAAGCCATTGCCAATCCTTACACGACGATGTTAGGGCACCCCACGGGTAGGTTACTTTTGCGTCGGGAGGGCTACCCGGTCCATTACCCCACGATACTTGACGCTTGTGCCGAATTTAAGGTATCCATTGAGATCAACGCCAATCCTTGGCGACTCGATTTAGATTGGCGTTGGGTACAAGAAGCTTTAGATCGGGACATACAACTGAGTATCAATCCGGATGCGCACTCCTTGCAAGGTATCCAGGATGTGCAGTATGGGGTATGGATGGGGAGAAAGGGAGGTTTGACCGCCGCCCATACCTTAAATTGCTTGGGAGTAGCCGAAATAGATGCCTACTTTAAAAAGCGGAAGTCTGAGCGTTTGGCCCAGCGTAATCCCAAGTAAAAAGCTCCTAGGATTTCCTTTCTTTTGGCTGTAACTCTTTGGCGTTTCTAGGGTATATAAGGTTATCGGCCCTAACATGAGCATTTTACAACGCTCATAGGGCTTCTAGCCTTCACCTAAACTGAATACCGTATGCGAAATCAAAACGCCTTTTTAATCATTGATGCCCAGTATGATTTCTGTGACCCGAAGGGAGCGCTTTATGTGCCCGGGGCAGAAAAGGATATGGGCCGCCTGAGCCGTATCATCCGAGAACAGGGAGACAAGATAGATCACATCAGCGTTACCCTGGATTCTCACCCGGTAAATGATATTTCGCACCCCTCCTTTTGGCAGGATAAAGACGGAAATTTTCCCGCACCTTTTACCGTTATTCCCCACCAAGACGTAAAAGATGGGAAATGGACGCCTCGGTTTTTTCCCGATATTGCCCATAAGTACTTAGCCGACTTGGAAGCCCAGGGGCAATTTACCCACGTTATTTGGCCCGAACACTGCCTGATTGGTTCTAAGGGCAATGCCCTTTTTGATGATTTAATGGATGCTTTGGTACAATGGACCCGCCGAGGGAAATATTATCAGGCGGTTACAAAAGGGACCTACCCTCTTACGGAGCATTTCGGGATTTTTATGGCTCAAGTACCCGTAGCTGACCGCCCCGAAACACAACTCAACCAAGGGCTGATCAAGACCCTCGAAAGTTATCAAAATGTATTTGTAGCCGGACAGGCCAAATCGCATTGTGTCGCCACCAGTATTAAGCAGGCCCTGGACTTTGCCCCAGGATTGGCCAATAAAATGGTGATTTTGGAAGACTGCATGTCTGACGTACCCAATATGGGGCACCTAGCCGATCCCATTTATCAGGAAGCCCGGCAAAAAGGGATTCGTTTTGCCCAGGCTGCTTCGCTCAGTTTAAGTTAATCCCCCATCCATTTATCAACCCTAAATGCTACACGTATGAGTGACTTAGATAATGTAGACTTTAACCTTTCCTTTAATAACTTCAATCCGGAAGATATTCAGGTAGATGAGACGATCAATGCCGTTTTCATCGTAGATATTTCTCCCTCCATCACAAGTTATGTAAACGACTTAAATCACGCCTTTAATGACTTTACTGAGACCATGCAAAAGTCTCATGTGGCCGATCAATTAATGGTCTCCATCATAGAGTTTAATGAGCAGGTTCGCGTGAAGACGGGTTTTCAGCCCATTGCCCAGATTCCTAAGATGCAGTTTAAGCCAGAGGGGAGGGCAACTGCCTTATTTCAGGCCACGGTTCAGGGACTGGACAGTGCCCTCCAGTACAGAGAAAACCTTGAGGCCTCCGGGGTTATTGCCAAAACATTGATTTTTATCATCACCGATGGAGGTGACAATAGCTCCAATATTCGGGCTAATCAGGTAAAGCAAAAACTGGATGATATCCTTACTCAAGAGCAGAATGCATTTTCCTTTACTACCATTTTATTTGGGGTCGGTCACGCTTCCGTTTTTGAAGACGCCCAAAAGTCTATGGGGATACAACACCTGGCAAAAGTTGGGACGAGTGGAGCGGAAATCCGAAAGATGATTAATTTCATTAGCCAGTCTATATCGAGTACGGCCAACAACCAGCAGATTAGCTTTTAAGCTGATTAAGCTAAGAAGATGCCGCTCACGTGTGCATATGGAAGAGGAAAAGAGGGGCTTCCCCGCTTAAAAAAAGGATGAAGCCCCTTGGACCTATCTACCCGGCGCGGGTCGGGCTCTCGCTACTCGCCGGCCAACGCACAAGCAGCGGCGGGCTCAGACAGGCCGCTCCATCCCTAAGCCAACCGACATATTAGGAAAATTTTAAGGGTTTTAAGATTTCGGGAATATCTTCTATTAGCCATTTATAGGCATCCTCTACCTTATCAAAATAACAGATTTGCAATTTTTTACCCAAGAGAACATTTTCCATGTGCGCAACCGTTTGTTGAACGGCCAAATTAGCTACATATGAAGAGGGAATAAGCAAGGCCATTTTTTGTAGGCCAGACTTAATTAAGCGGCTAGTAAAGGTACCAGAAGTCCATTCTTGTAAATCAGGGGGAATAGCAAATCCAAAATTTTTAGTGTTTCCTAGCCAAAATTGGATGTTTTGGCTAAGTACAAAATCGGATAATTGTAAAAGAATGATTTTGTAGGCTTCCTCACTTAGCTCAGCACTTCGGGGGTACCATTCTAAGTGAATAAGAGATTCTTTTTGACCTACCTGGGCGATGAGAAATTCTGTATTTAGTATAATCTCCATAGACTTATAGATCTTTTTATAAGATTACAAATTTGGAGCAATGAAGTTAAAGGAATGAACAGAAATAGCGTACTCAAGTAAGAAGTAGGGGGATATGGGTAGGTGTTATAAGAAGTAGTACCAATCTTGGGCAAGTATTTCTTCCTCCTAGGGATTTGCTACCCATCTCTTGCGTGAAGGATGATCCCTAGCCGTTTATTCTTACATCCTTGCTTTTCTTAACCCAGCTACCTTCCTTCAAAAGTTTGTGGATGAAGGAGGTGGCTGGGGAAGGCCTAAATTATTTCATCTCACTTAAAAACTGCATCAAAACGCCATTGGTCCAACCAAATCCTTCTACGGTAGGGTACTCACCGCCTCCACCTTCTAAGCCCATATCTACGACATTGTACTTTTCAAAAAGTTTACCGGTGTTTTTATATACTCGGGTATTCAAGTTGACCCACCGTTCGCGGATGGTATTTCCAAGGCTATTTAGTCCATAGCGTTTCAACCCGGCAACGCTAATCCATTGCAGGGGCGCCCAGCCATTGGGGGCATCCCACTGTTCGCCCGTTTCGTTTAAGGTGCTGAGTAAACCTCCTTCTTGGAGAAAGTCACGCTCTATGAGTACGGCACATTTTTGGGCTTGGTCTTGAGTAGCTAAACCAAAAAACAGAGGGTACATACCCGCTAGAGAAAGAACCGGAGTAAAAGTTTGGGCTTCATAATCATAATCTTGGAAAAAACCGGTTTCAGCATTCCAACAGTATTTTAGTAGGGCTTCTTTGCGCTCATTTGATTTTTTTAAGTAGATCTCACTCTTTTCAGGTTCCCCCGCCGCCAACCAAGCTTCGGCTAAACTTGCTTCCAAGTGGTAAAGCAGGGCGTTCAGGTCTACTGGGATAATTTCGGTAGTATGAATGCTTTTAATATTTTTTTCATCCCGAAACCAACGACTGGAAAAATCCCAGCCCGATTCGGCGGCCGATCGTAAATCACGGTATACTTGCTCTTTGTTATCAGATGAGGCTGCCGTCTCGAGGTCTTCTTTATAACCCTCCGGTCGGGGCGTATCGAGGGCATCCCAGTAGCGGTTAAGTATATATTTTTCATCCAATAAAACCACGTGCTCTTGGCTGGGAGCAAAGCTGGTGGCTTGGGCAAGTCCTTCCATCCAAAAGCCATATTCAAGTTCCATGGCCTCGAGGTAATTTTCCCAAACCTTTGGCCCTTCTTCATCTACGAGAAGGCGAACCATGGCCGAAAAGAAAGGAGGCTGAGACCGAGAGTTGTAATAGCTTCGGTTGCCATTGGGGATGTGGCCGATTTCGCGGATCAAAAAAGCAAAATTGTCCAACATATTTCGTACAAGGGCTAGGCGTCCAGACTGAATCAAGCCCAGCATCGTAAAGTAGCTATCCCAATAATACACTTCCCGAAAACGTCCTCCCGGAACAATATAGGGATTAGGTAAGGGGATAAGGGTACTGCCAGGGATATCTTGGTCAGCTTCCCGGCCCAATACATCCCATAGGGCATCAATATGCTCTTGGATAGGGCGACTGGTATCGGCTACGAACTTACTATCGGCCCCCACTGCCGGGGGAAGCTCATAATAGCGCTCAAAAAAGGCTTTAAGGTCAAAATCTGCTTGGTCTTTGGTGGCTAGGTATTGGGCTACAATGAGGGAGTCGCTGGTTTTGGGCAAGCAGTCAACAAAGGTTTTACTGTCTTCAAACAAGTCACTTTGTTGGACGGCGATAAAAAATTCTCCCAATCGTTTTGCCGGATCTTCCCGGGACGTTTGCGGGGGTGGGAGGTCTTGGGCCAGGCTCCTTTGGGCATCACTTGGGGCGGTTTGGCGGCATTGCCCAGTAAAAAAGAGTAAAAAGAGTAAAAACATGAAAGTGGAGGCACGCATTATTGTCTATTTTATGAGATTTCAAATCGGCTCCAAATTACAGCTTTTTTTGGAATCTGGGGGGCAAAGAAAAGAAGATACGCAAACTTGAGCCCAGGAGATTACATGTAAACAGTTTCTTAAATACTTATTTAGAAGTACTTACATTAGATGCTTTTTGGCTTAGGGATGGAGCGGCCTGTTTGAGCTCGTGTTGGCCATGCGCGTAAAGGCAGCGAGTAGCGAGAGCCCGACCCGCGCCCTTAAGGATGGGTTTCGTTCGGCACCTTCTGTCATAGCGCGGGGAAGCCCCAAGACTTCCCCTTCAAACGCCAATAGGTCCTAATATTTTTTAAACGGGCAAACTGCTCATGGACTCGAGATGAAATAAGGGGAGTCCCCCCTTTGGGCCCGCATCCAAACATCTACAGAAAATAGCCCACCAAGGTGTTCGCGATCGCTAAAAGTAAGGCTAAGTACAAAGAAGGAAGAATGCCCTTGGTATTAAATTTATCAGTAAACTGATCAATAAGTTCAATGAAAATACCACTCACAACGAGGCGGATAATAAAAGTTAGCCCGGTGAAATAAAAAATACCCAATGTAGCCACACTGATGATCTTAACGAAAATCCAACCCACAAAAAAGTTTAATAAACCCAAAGCGAGGGCCACGACAAAAGCCCAGGCAAAACTGGCTACTTGAACGTCTTGGGAGCGATTGGCTACCGCAAAAATAACGAGGGCACTTACGGCCAATTGAAAAAGTATTTGCATTGTATAAAGTGTTTATCAGGTGATGGGGAAATATACATGAATTTCTCGAGGATCAAAATGTAAAATGATTTTGCTAAAATTTTTTTAATCGGCTTATCAAAGCCCGGTTTTAAAGCATTTGAAAAAGCTATGGCCTAAAGCCCTTTGTTTGAGGTGTTAATGCGATGATAATGTCAAGTTAATGGGCCATAATTCTAGGATGATCGCCTCCCTTTTCCCGTTAGTACCCACAACCAACAGCTTATAACATTTAACCAATAACCATGAGAAATCTTTTTTTAATCGCGTTCTTCACCCTCTCTTTCACGGCATTACAAGCCCAAACCTATGAATACAAGGTAGTTACCAGTGTGGAATCTATTGTTCCTTCTGGGGTGGGCCGTTCCCGCATTATCTCCTCCGACGCCGAACGGAATCACGAAGCCTATACCAGTACCCGGAGTGCCGAAAATGACCAGCGCAATAAGGCAAACCGTAAGGAGATCCGGGTCAAGGACTTTGAGGAAACCAAATTGCTTAATTTCTTCAACCTAGGTGGGATTCGTTTTCAAAATATCGCGTCCAATGATGTGCTCATTACCTCCAAAATCAACTCCATGTTGGAAGAAGGATAGGATTTAGCCCACGTGCTAAGCGGGGTAGAAAGCAGTTCGGTGGGGAATACCGATCACGGAATTTTTATCACCCGTTACTTTTTCCGAAGAGCAAAGACAAGTTCCCTCGAGTAATCAGGGACCTTTTACCTGAATTGTAATGAATAAAAAAGAATACGCTTCTGGGGTATTCTTTTTTGTTTTAAAGCGTGGTTTGCTAAGGAGCTTCCCCGCGCTTAGGACATGGGGTTTCCCTAGGGGCGTACTTCCCGGCGCGGGTCGGGCTCTCGCTACTCGCTGGCCAACGCGCATCCCACAGCGAGCTCAAACAGGCCGCTCCATCCCTAAGCTGAAGAAGGGAGCCGAGAACCGGGAGCCGAGAACCGGGAAACGGGAACCGAGAACCGGGAAATGGGAGCCGGGAGCCGAGAACCGGGAAATGGGACAAGAGAAGAGAGCAGGGAGGAGAGAGGAGAGATGGAAGCGAGGGCATGACTCAAGGTTCACCTGGTGACTTCTGTAAACATTTTCCATTCTTCACCTCCTCATCCCGTAGAGATCTGCTAGCGAAGCCAGCCTTGCTGAACGTATATATCCAGCTCTTTTTTTAACAATTTTCCACTCCCCTTAGTATTGGCAATCCTCTCGATTTTCCTTTTCTTTATCCTACATTTTTTAGGCTTCACCCTCAAATTTTTTTGCTATGACCTACGATCACATTATTCTCGGTACCGGCCAGGCTACGGGCACCTTACTGGGCAAACTAATCCCCACTGGAGACTCCATTGCCGTCATCGAAGGCCACAAAGTAGGCGGTAGTTGTGTCAACTACGGCTGTACCCCTACCAAAACGATGGTGGCTTGCGCTAAGGCCATGCACTTGGCCCGAAAGGGTGACTTCTACGGGTTTAACACTGGAGAAATCACGGTCAATTTTGAGCGGGTCATGGAGCGTATGAACGAAATCCGTCAGGGATCCAACCAGGGCCTCACCAACTGGATGAATAGTACCGAAAATGTAGACCTGATTATGGGCTGGGGGGAGTTTATTTCCCAAAACCAGATCCAGGTCGGGGAGCAAGTTATAGAAGGCAAAAAAATATACATCAATGTGGGCACCCGCCCCAGAAACCCGCCTATTCCCGGATTGGACACGGTCCGCGGGCTGGATAGTGAAGGTTTATTAGATCTTACAGAACTTCCTTCCCACCTACTCATTATGGGGGGAGGCTACATTGGGGTTGAGTTTGCCCAAGTATTCCGCCGATTGGGTTCTGAAGTAAGCCTTGTGCAGCGAGATGGCCAATTGATGCCCCGGGAGGACAAAGACGTAGCCGATACCATCCAGGCATTTTTGGAGGAAGAAGGGATACAAATTATTTTAAACGCCAAAACCAAGCTTCTTAGTCCGCATGGCGATGGTGTGCAAATCGATTTTGAGGACCGGGAAAGTATCCAGGCCTCCCACGTATTGATGGCCATTGGGCGTACCCCCAATTCCGACAAAATTGGAGCCGAAGCTGCCGGCATTGAGCTCAATGAGCGGGGCTTTATTGTAGTAGATGAGCTCTGCCGCACCAATGTCGAGAACGTATTCGCCCTCGGTGACGTCAACGGCCACGGAGCCTTCACCCACACCTCCGTCAATGACGCGGAAATTGTCCTGGACCACCTCTTCGGCGGCGAGCGGGCCCTCTCCCAGCGCCACGTCATTTATGGGCTCTTCACCGACCCTCCCCTGGGCCGGGTGGGTATGACCGAAAAGCAAGCCCTGGCCACGGGCCGCAAGATCCTCAAAGCTGTCCGCCCGATGAGCCGCATCAGCCGGGCCAAGGAAATGGGCGAAACCAAGGGATTTGCCAAACTCCTCGTAGACGCCGAAACGGATCTCATCCTAGGGGCTTCCATCCTAGGCGTAGGGGGCGATGAAATCATCAATATGTTTGCTACCATTATGCATAGTGAGATTCCCTGCCGGCACTACCGCAAAGTGGTCTTGGTGCACCCGACTGTATCGGAGTTGATGCCTTTTATTTTGGATGGGATTCAGGAGGCAAGGGAGGAGGGCTAGTGCTTATTGATGTCCTTTGATTACCATTAAAGTATTGTTTTATCCCTGAATAGAAGTAACTTAATTGAAATCAGTTTTAGAAAAACAAAAAAATGGACAATACTTCTTTATTAAAAAGAATAAGCCTAAATCCGGATATCTTATTTGGCAAGCCCTCTATCCGAAATATGCGCATTCCGGTGGAGATGGTTTTAGATTTGTTGGCGGCAGGGATGAGCCAAAAGGAGATATTAGAAGATTATCCAGACTTGGAAGTGGAGGATATTCAGGCTTGTTTGGTATACAGTCAATTATAAGAGATTATTTCCGCCCAAACCTTCTAAAGGCCGTGATGGTTTGGTAGACCCAGAAGGCGATGAAGATGCGGCCTAGGAGGTCAAAAATAATAGCCCAAGCATTTAATTCTCGCCCGTTAATGAAGTTAAAGTCGTGGGTGGGGAGTAAGAATTTGGTAAACTGTATGATATGTTTTTGTAAGTAGTAAAACACGGTTTCGGGTTCGTAGTAGATATAACCCATCGCCATAGAAGTAACTATGTAAAAAAAGAATGCGATCAACAAAATACCCAATACTCCTTGTAGCCAGTTGGTGCTGTAGTTTGTAGAGAAGCGGTTAAACTCCAGGGAAACAATCCCCGCCCAGTTTTTGGGTTTTTCTTGCCAGTAGGCTTTTAATTGCCAGTGGAGATATTGGGCATAGTACTCCATTTCCATTTGGCGGTTACCTTGCTTTTGCATGGCCAGGTAGAGCTGGTTGTAGATTTCGGAGAGTTCTTGGGGGTTTTGTTCTTTTTGAATTTTACCTTTTTCAGTTTCTTTAAAGTTTGTATATATTCCTTTGAGAGGAATATGTGTTTTAACTGTACTAATGTTATTAATTTTGGAGCCAGATATGACTTTGTGGGTGAAGGAGTTAAAATCTACATCGAGGAAAGTGGCCTTACCCAGGTTACTATTTTTAATGAGAAGCTTGGTTTCTATATCACTATTTTGACTTGAAGCTACAACTCTTGATAAAGAGAGAACCCCTTCATTTTCAAAATCAACCAAGCGTAATTCGCTTAGGGAAATATTTTTGAGATATAAGGCACCGCTAGGTTTAATATTGCCGAACAAAATGAGGGACTTTATCCGACAATTGCTCTCCAAGACGATTTCCCAGGTCACATATGCCGATAGAACTAATTGAAAAATAGAAGTATTGGGTCCAAATATACGTACCCTCTTAAACACCCCGCCTTGAATCCAGAAACCAGCCTTAAACACCCCGCCATGAATAAGGAAATCAGACAGAAACACAA
>CAWUIO010000062.1:0-40633 GCA_963922455.1 uncultured Microscillaceae bacterium | reverse complement strand
TTGCAAGAAGCTGAGATTGTATTTTGCTAAGATTAAACCCTTTAACTCACGTTAACTCTAGTACATCAAGAGGGTATAACGAAATGCTAGTTCAATTTTATGGCCAAGCGCATAGGTAGCGCGCTTCAACCATTCAAAGGTTTGCTCCGGAGACATCAGGGACATTTGACTGATGCTTCTCCGGAAATAGGCCATATTCCGGGTTGGTTTAATATGGCAATAGGTTAAATTCTAGGTTCACATCTTCGGCATATTCTTCCCCGCTTTCCAGCATATCGAGATCAGTTTTTTCGTAGTGCCAGTTAATCACGACATTGCCGTTTTTCTGGAAGTGATATTCTTCCAATAAATTCATGATTTCCAAAAAACGACGGGAAGAACTCGTATTAAAGTAACTCATACGAAAATTCAACTCAATCTTCTTTCCTGGCTCTTGCGTATAGCGTTTCAGCCATTCGAAGATGGGCTCAAAAAATTCTAAGGTATATTCGTGGTATGATTCACCGGAGATATTTAACACTCCATTTTCTGCATTGAAGTCAACTTCGGGTATGTAGTCGGATCCTTCAATATAAAAATTTTCCATATCAGTTATTTAATTATAACCCTTCGTTTTTGCTTATTTATGCTAACGCCAGTTAATGACTATTTGATGCGTATACGTACGGCGATAATGTTCTAACAGATCTACTAATTTATGAAATCTCCGAGCTAAACTTGTCTGGCTCATAATTAGGTTTAGCTCAATTTTTTTCATTGGATCTTCCTCAAGATGTAGAGCCTAGCACTCTAACATAGGTTCAAAAAACTCAAGGGCGCATTGGTGGATGTTTCCGTGTATATGACAAATACCTGTTTATGCACTATAATCAATTTCTGGTATATATTCGGAACCTTCCATTTAGAAACTTTCCAAAATTAACCCTCGGTTTTACTTACTTTAATAGCCAGAGCAAAGAAAGAGTTTTCATCATCGATCTCTACGATTTGATATTCCAAGGGATGACCTGATCGCCGGGCCATATCAATAAGACCAATATTGGCCCCGATACCCCCCGTAGGACGTCTCCTTTGTTTCATATAATACTGTCGTAGCTCATCTTCCCCTAGACTGTTAATGTAATCACAACGTTCTACCAGTCCCTCAATTTTATAATTTTCAATTAAGTTACCAGAAGATAAAATAAGAAAATCTTGGTGGTCTTGAATTAAGATTACTCCAACCCCGGCGGTACGCCCTTTACTGGTGGAATATTCTTTTTCAGCAGAGTGGTGATAGATATTTTGGGCTAACTCAACAAATATTGCAAAGGTCTTTTTACTTACACTATACGAACCCAGTTTGCTTCTCAGGCTAATCCCGACATCAGCAAGGATTTCCTGAGAGATAGTACCTTTAAACGTTAGAATAATCTCTTGATTATTCATATCGTTAAAGTAGTTGAATAAGGTTAGCTTTTCGCTGCTCATGATCAAACGTTTGCCTGTTGCAGGAACGCAAATTAAATATAAAAAAGTCCGTATTTCAAATCAAAATTTTCCACAAGGCATTTCTGTGGGAAAAGGGATAAAATAATACTAATAAACCCCCTCTCAAGATTTGAATTTATTCTTTCGCATTTTCAAAGGACAAATATGGTGCTAATTTTTTCAGCTTCCCATTATCTAGCGCTTTTATTTGGCTAAGTGCCTCTTCCTTAGGGTAAGGGCCATGCTCATCTCGATACCTTACCAACACTTTTGCTAGATTCCAGCTTATATAAGGATGAGCAGCCAAGTCTTCAACCGTGGCATAATTTATGGAAATTTTTTGAATAAGCGTAGGATCTAAGAAGGCTTGATCCTTTAGCCTCCCTACAACTTCTGGGCTGAGTCCATACACCTCTTCAAGTTGCTCCATATCAAAAAACCCACCTAAACCTTTGCGAAATTTAACGATTCGTTCGGCCAAAACGTTACCAATTCCCCTAATTTGTTTCAATTGACGGACATTAGCCTTGTTAATATCAAATTTTGTAAAGCCATCACTTGGCAAATGAGTGTCATATCCTGATAAGGAATCACCCTTCGTTTTTTTTGCTTGATGGCTTAGCGTTTCAGATTTCAATGGTTTGGAAAGGGGGGCAAGGCTTACGTAAGGCTTCATGGACTGATATAAGGATTCCTCCATTCCGTAAATTTTTAACAGGTCTTTAACCCGATAAATCCGTCCACCCTTATCACGGTACTTTAACAAATTATGCAAGACAAAGGAGGGAATTGGTAAGGTTTCTAATTTTTCCTTGGAATCCTGATTGGGATCAAACTTCTGCCAATTTTTTGGGGTTTGTTTCTTTTTGGGAAATTTTTCCAATAAGCTTGCTTGGGTTTCAAATTGGTTATTTGAGGGCTTGTATTCTGATTCCAAACGAGAAAATAGGCTATCTAAGAGTAAGGAATCACTCGCCTGGCTTTGAAAATCTGGGAAAAAGTAGGATATCGGTAGCCAACTCAAAAATATAAGCATGCCTAGGGCTAGGTTCATAATTACAAAGCCGCGCATCTCTGTGCCTGAAAAACCTAAATAATTTTGTAATTGGCGGTATAAACCTCTCATACAAGTAACTTTATGCCAAATTACTAAGAAAAGTAGGAAGTATTAAAACTCACAACCTTGTGAGAATAGCCCACGTGCTTATCTTCGATTGTCATAATCTTCTACCATGCTTAGATAACTGTGGTAGCGTGATAATGCAATTTCTCCGTTTCTTACTGCCTCTTGGATAGCGCATTGGGGCTCATTTATATGGCGGCAGTTGTAGTACTTGCATTCTCCGAAGCGTTCCCTCATTTCGGGAAAGTAGTGACTTATTTCCTCTTTTTCTACCTCCAGAAGACCAAGCTCTTTGATGCCAGGAGTGTCAATCAAAAAAGTTTGGGGGGCAATCTCAAACATCTCGGCATAGGTGGTCGTATGCACCCCTTTATTAGCAAAAGTTGAGACTTCAGAGGTTTTAAGATCTAAGTCGGGGGCTAGGCAATTTACTAATGTGGACTTGCCTACTCCCGAGTGTCCAGAAAGTAAGCTTTTTTTTCCAGCGAGTAGTGCCGAGAGTTCATCCAATCCCGCCTCCGTTATAGCTGAGGTAAACAAACAAGAATATCCCAAACTTTCATATAGCTCTTTTAGTCCTTCCAAAGCTTCCAAGCCTTCTTCATTCATGATATCCAGCTTATTAAAGATTACCCCAGCAGGGATTCGATAGGTCTCGGTAGTTACCAGAAAGCGGTCAATAAAACCCATGGAGGTTCGGGGAAAAGCCAGGGTGGCAATCAGTATGGCTTGATCCAAATTGGCGGCAAGTATATGCCCGTGACCCGATTTATGTACCGATTTCCGGATAATATAATTATCCCGGTCCAAAATCTCGGTAATCAGTCCTTCTCGCTTGTCGGGAGCATCCGGTGCAAACACCACGTAATCTCCCACAGCCAAAGGGTTATTTACCTTCAACTCTTTAATTTTAAATTTGCCACGTAGCCGGCAAGCATATATTTCGCCCTCTGGGGTGCGCACGTCATACCAGGAACCAGTAGATCGCATAACTATTCCTTGCATAGCTTTTATTAATTAGAGAAAATATTGACTTTCCATTCTAAATTATTTAACCCGATATATGAGCAATTTTACCTCGGATTATGTAGGAATTATTTCTATTTGGAAAGAATGTACTCCTAAATCCACCTTCTTTATTGGGGTAAAACCAAGATTATTGAAATTCAACAAGGTAGATTTATAAAATATTGATTTTGTGCTAGACTTTATGAATTTATTTCATTAACTTGGAATTGATCAGAATTTCCAAGATACTTGACCCACAAATATACCGCATTAACCCCATGGAAAATCATTTACCTGCCAATATCAAGCATCTTCGACTCAAAAATAAACTCAAGCAAGAGGATTTCGCAAAAATCTTCGGAGTAGCCCGTAGTACCGTGGGTAACTACGAAAATGGTACTACCGAGCCCAATATTGATATGCTGATCCGTTTTTCTAAGCATTTTAAAGTGGGACTTACCGAACTACTGGTTTCCAATCTAGCCGAGATTGATCCCATCATTCCCGATTCCTTGAAAGAACCAGACGCCGTTTTCATCCCCAAAACAAAGTTTCAGATTCTGGATGAAAAATTGGGAAAAATCCTCTCTCTACTAAATGAAGTAGTTAGCAAGCAGTAGCCGGAGAATTCCTGTATACGATTTCCTAATAAGTAAAACGGAACCTCCGCCCGGCCCTATTTAAGAGCCCAGATCACGAATCATACCCTCTCCTAAGACTCCAGGCGCTATACCCATAAATTGCTACTCATACTCCCTCAATCATGAAGCCAAAGCTTGATGCTAGCCTCCCTGGTATCGGCCCTCTTTCCTCCGATTTTCTTAGGTTTCCATGATTTTTCCTAGCTTTTTTTCATCAATTAAAATGGTATTTACCAATCCTAGGCACAAGCGTGACTAGTTAATATAATGTACTTATTTACTCCCAGCAATGCCCCTTAACTTTACGTAAGCAAGTTAAAGCGAACCCATAAAAACAAAATTACAAGCATTTTTTCTCTTTTATCATGAGTAAAAAAACCATTAGCATTCCTCCCAAAGAAAGAGAAGAGTGGCAAAAATTAGTTACGCTACAGATTGAGCACCGATTTCAAAACTTTGTCCTGCAATTGAAATCGGCAGAATATAGCCAGAAGATTTCTTTAGGGCTTATGACGACTCAAGTCGCCATCGATGAGATGTACCAACTTTGCGAAAAGTATGCCCTAGCGGTACAACAAGACTTCAAAGTAATTTTTAAAGAATGGTAATATGGAAACAATAATTCAAGAAAATACCCTCATGGATGTACCTTCGGTAAGCGAGTGGATCCTAGCCGGGAAAATAATGGTACTCTCTGGGGATGAGTCTGTCTTACGTCAACTGCCACAAGGAAATTGGATAGGGGGTACCATCCCCTATTTCTATTTAAAGTCAGAAAATGGCCGGGTGGATAAAGACCATATTTTTGTCAGTGATTTTTCCGAACATATTAGCGATTTTCGTATTGCTAGTTATAAAGAAGCCCACTTAAAAAACGTCTGCCTCGATGGCTTTGGCAATGGCTTCAACTTTTTAATTCTCCCTGCCCTGCGGGATATACACTTGTCTTTTGCCCTAAACGCCCCCCAATACGAAAATTTATATCAAAACCCTTTAATTGGACTCATCGCTGGGGTGGATTTAGATGAATTTTCGGTAGGTGCCTTATCCAAAACGTTTAATGGCCTTACCGGAGAAAGCTACACCGACGAAGCCCTTGTCTTGCAAGCTCGATTACCTGCCCACAAAGTAGCCCGTCTGGAAATAATCAATGTATTTGAGCCCTCTCAAAATATGCGTTTAGAGGTAGAGGAAGACACCTTTACCGTAAAAGAATGCTTCATCCATGGAGAAAAGACCAACCTCTATCGCTATATAAAAGAAAACAATATAGACATTTCCTTACCTCTAGTTAGCGATTATGGGGGGGCATCGGTCAATGTGAGCTTTCTGCGCCTGGATGATGTCAAGGAAATGGTAATATTTTACGCTCCCTTATTTAAAGGACGTACCTATTCCCTGGCTCAATCCATTGGGGGGTACACCCAAACATTTTGCTCCAAAGCCCAAGCTGTTCTCGAGCGCGAAAACAGCATCATTTACAACTGTAATTGTATTTTAAATTATCTATACGGGGGCTTAGATAAAAATCACATCGGATTCTCCGGGCCCACTACCTTTGGTGAGGTGGCCTTTCACCTTTTAAATCAGACATTTACCTATTTGGCTATCGACGAACGGGCCTAAATCATTTTCTCTATACTTTTAGAAACTGTTTAAGTTTAGTTTTTGTCGGCGAAAAGGGTCAGTTTGGGGTTCTGATGAAATCAACAAGGAGCGCATAGCAGCGCTATGGGCGATAAATTTGATGAAATCAGGTTCCATAAATGACCCTTTGCAGCCCATATAATTAAATTTAAACAGTTTCTTAGACAGCTGCCTATACCTGGTCGCCCATAGGGGGCCAGGTATTCTTTTTTTCCGATGCCGTATTTCATAAAGACAGGCTGGGGCTTCCCCACGCTATAAAGAGGAGGGCCAATTGTAAAGAACTGCCTGCGTGGGTCGGGCTCTCGCTACTCGCCGGCCCACGCTCAGCCAGCGGCGGGCTCAAACAGGCCGCTCCATCCCTAAGCCAAGAGAAAAAAAGCTATTGTTCGGAATAGATAGAGGCAAAGTATTCCACAATTTTCTGGGCTCCCCCCCGGTTTTCGTAGATATAGTTGCGGTTAGCTTGCCCCTTTTGGCGGGCAAGGGCCAAATTTTCCAAGAAGGGGGACATGCTTTGGGCTAAGCCGCTTACGTTGGCAATAGAAAATGCCCCGCCCCTTTGAATAAGAGCCGAAGCCTCCGGATATTTTTGGTATCGAGGGCCAAAAAATACCGGTATACCAAAAACGGCAGGTTCCAAAATATTATGAAGGCCTTCCTTAAAGGCGCCCCCCACAAATGCACAATCTGCGTACTGATATAGAGAGGAAAGCATCCCAATATTATCGATAATAAGTCCCGAGTAGTCCCTTAGATCCATATCGTCCTCGATGTGAGAATGCCGGATAATCGGGCGAGGGAATTGGTTTTCAATACTTTTCATCACCGACTCTTTAATCTCGTGGGGGGCAAATATCACTTGGAGTGTTTTGGGGTATTGAGCCAAATAGGGGAGAAGCACTTCCAAATCGGCTGGCCAGCAGCTACCTATGACCAGTAAGGTTTGTCCGTCTTTAAAGGCCTTGGCCCAGGGGAAGTCTTTTGGGTTTTCTTGGGTTTCCCAAACCCGGTCAAAGCGTGTATCCCCGGCAATTTGGACTTGTTTTAAACCAATGGAGCCCAGGAGCTGAGCTGAGTCAGCATTTTGGACAAATAGTTGGGTATAGCCAGCCAATAGTGTACGAAAGCGCTTTCCGTATGATTTAAAGAAAATTTGCTGAGGCCGAAAGACGGCCGAAAAAAGAATCAAAGGGATATTTCTTTTTTGAACTTCCTTTATATGGAAATACCAAAATTCGTATTTGACAAAAAAAACGGCCTCGGGCCGGACTAGGTCGACAAATCTGCGGGCATTGCTGGGAGTATCTAAGGGGAGATAGACAACCCAATTGGCCAAGGCATTGTTTTTTCGCACCTCATACCCGGAAGGAGAGAAGAAACTCAATACAATTTCAAACTGTGAGGCAAAACGGGTTTGAATTTCAGTAATTACCGGGCGGGCTTGTTCATACTCCCCTAAGGAGGCCGCGTGGAACCACAGTCGCGGCAAGCGGGACGAAGCCAAATCCGATTTAAGATTTTGGGCCCAATTTTTTCGTCCTTGGCTCCACTTCCGGGCTTTGGAGTTCCCAAACCAGGCTAGTAGGCGAATAGCGAGGCCATAAAGATCGACCATAATACGATACAAGAAGAGCATGCGGCAATAGCGTTAAACTGCCTACCAAGTTAAAGAATAATTTGGGAGGAAAGCTTGAAATGGCTTAGGGATAGAGCGGCCTGTTTGAGCTCGTGTCGGCCCGGCGGGGAAAGGCAGCGAGTAGCGAAAGCCCGGCCCGCGCCGCTACCGATTGGCCAAACCACTCAATTTGTGAGGGCGCGGGCAAGCCCCAAGGCTTATTCTACTTTCCTAAAAATAGCAAAGGTCCGGACTTGATTTTGATCCACACTCGGGATATGTACTTTAAGCAACTCATTTTGCTGAGAAAAGTGAGAGCCGGTCTCGAGGTGATGTTCGGGATGGAGATAAAGGGTATCTTTTGAAACACGCCAGGTGCCCTTACTTTCTTGTTCTGGGTAACTGGGGCCACCGCCATGGTTGATAAACGTCCCATCGTTTTGTAAAAACATCGTGACCCTCCCTTTCATGCGCTCACTCATCATATGGACCTCACTTGTTAAAATCGTATTGCTGGAGGCCGAAAGCTGAGATTGACTCAGGTCTACCTCAAAATTCTCGAGCACCCAAGCACCTTGAAGTTGTTGGGCAAAGATGAGGTTTGAGTGACTACTTAGGCATAGGCCTATGGCGTAAAAGAAAATTTTACCGATTTGCATAGTGGTTTTGGGCTTATTTGATACGTATTTGGGCCAATTTCTGGAAATACTGGGCTAAGCAGCCGCCAGAAATTGGAGTATGATCCCGCAAAGCCAAGCAAAGTAGGTACCCACGGCATAACCCAAGACTGCCAAAAGCACCCCAATAGGAGCTAACGAAGGATGGAATGCCGAGGCGACAACCGGGGCTGAAGCGGCGCCGCCTACATTGGCCTGACTACCTACTGCTACGAAAAAGAAAGGAGCTTTGATCAAGTACCCCATCAGAAACATCAAGAGTACATGAAAGAGAATCCAGATAACTCCCAATAAGAAGAGCAGGGGGATATCAAAAATAGCCAATATATCCATATGCATGCCAATGCTGGCAATGAGTACATAGAGTAAGAGGGTACCCAGTTTTGAGGCGCCAGCTCCTTCCAAGGTCCTGAATTTGGTAAAGGAAAGCCCTAAGCCTAAGCTAGTTGCAATCACGACCATCCAGAAAAAAGTAGACGTAAGACTGTATCGGGCCAGGTCAGGATTAAGCGCCGCCAAACTAGGCGCAATCCAGTCGGCCAAAAAATGCGATAAACCTACACAGACGAAGGCAATCCCAAAAATGCTGACAAAATCGGTATAGCTCGATACCCGGGCAATGCTCGCTTGGTAGCTTTCTACCCGGTGTTTGAGTTCATCAATGATACTGCTGTCGGCTCCGAGCCAACGGTCTACTTTTTGGTAAGAGCCTGCTCCGTATAAGATAAAGGCCATCCACACATTGGCAATCACGATATCCACGGCTAGCATAGCCGAAAATACCTGATCGGGTACTTTAAACACTTCTTTCATGGCCGTTTGGTTGGCACTGCCGCCTATCCAACTACCGGCCACCGTTGTAAGCCCCCGCCAGACTTCACCTTCTACGGTTTCGGGTGAAATCAAACCCAGCACCAAGAAAGCAAATGGCCCCCCTAATAAAATTCCAAAGGAGCCGGTCAAAAACATAATTAAAGCTTTGGGGCCCAATTGACGAATGGCCGGAAAGTCAATATTTAATGTAAGCAAGACCAAACAGGCGGGTAATAAGTAGCGGGAGGATACAAAGTATAGTTGTGACTCCTCGGCCGAGGCAATCTTAAAGGCATGCTCACTGCCCTCAAACCACGTAATATTTAAGATTGAGGGTATAAAGTAGCAAAGCAGTATGGGGGGGACGTATCGGTAAAAGCCTTGATAACGAGGGTTAGGGCTGTTGGCGGTGCGGAAAACGAACGTCAAAATTAAGAAAAGAATGCCCAAAATTACGGCGTCGTTGTGGATTAATATCTTCATGCCCGCAAATTAAGATTTTTAAGAGGAAAAATTTGGGGCAGAGGATATTTTTTGTATATTTGAATATAAGCTACTATGTCTTACAAGGAAGTTAAGCAATACATAGTATTTTGCGTAATAGAAGTGTAAGTGAGCTTATACTAAACCATATAACCAAACCTCATGTATTTATGAAAGGTATCCTGAAAATTGCGTTCTTTTTCTTTATGATGCTGATGCTCATAAAGTTTAGCGCTTGGGCTTTCAAAAAGGTATTTTTCTTATCTCTGGTAGTTGCCGCGGCTTATTTAGTTATCCGTTGGCTCTCTAACCGGCGATAGTTCAAGATAAACCCTAGACCACTTTATTTGGATGCCCGAGAATCCAAATCAGTTTGATAAGGATCACCCCATGGGTGGCCCTTATTTTACCTGATTATTGGAATATGAACCGGCCAGCTATGTAAATTTTCTTAGAAGCTCAGCAAATCCTTAAATCTCGAGGCTTGTCTCCGAGATATTTCTATTTCTTCTCCCCCTTCTTTCAAAAAAACTTTCAAACCTCCACTAAACCAAGGAACAATCCGGTCAATCCAGGCCAGGTTGATAATCTGTTGGCGATTGGCCCGGAAAAAATGGGCCTCATCCAAACGGGTTTCTAAATAGTGCAGGGTGCGGTGTATCAGGGGGGCATGGGAGGCAAAATATATCCGGGTTTGCTTGCCATTGATTTCAAACAGGCGAATATCGTTGAGTTTGACAAACCAACACTGATCTCCATCTTTTACAAAAACTTGCTGGTCTAAGCGCATAAACTCCGAGCTAGGAGCTAGGTCTACCTGATTTACCTGATTTTTTTGGTGAACCCGCTCAATGGCAGCTTTGAGGCGCTCATCTCGAATGGGTTTGAGCAAGTAGTCTAAAGCGCTGGTCTCAAAAGCCCGGAGGGCGTACTGGTCGTATGCGGTGGTAAAGATGACGTAGGGAGTGTGATCTAGCTCTTCCAGGAGTTGAAATCCATCTTTACCGGGCATTTGGATATCCAGAAAAAGTAAGTCGGGATGTTTTTTCTCGATTTGAGCCTTTGCCTCTTGGGCGTGGGCCGCCTCGGCTACCACCTCGATCTCTGGATAGGATTCGAGAAGGTGGCGTAATTCATTGCGGGCTAGACGAGAATCATCTACAAGAATAGAAGTCATGCGTTGTAAGGGCTAAGGGGTTCGGGCAGGGCAATGCTAAACCGGGCGGCTACCCGGTCCTGTCCAATATTTTTTAATTCGATTCCTTTAATATTTTTTGAAAGTAATTTTAAGCGTTGAGAGGCATTTTCTAGGCCCAATCCGGTACTGTCGGTCAGATGGTTAAGCTGCCCGGAGTTGATTACTTCAATTTCCAAATATTTAGCTTTATACCGGGTGTTTACCTGCACGACTCCGCCTTCGGGAAGGTGGGAGATGCCGTGTTTGATGGCATTTTCCACCAGGATTTGGATGACCATGGGGGGGATTTGCAAATCCATGCTTTGGGGGTCTATATTCAGATGGTACTGCAAACGGTTTTCAAACTGTATAGACTCCAATTGGAGGTAGTGTTCAACAATTTCAATTTCCTGGGCCAAGCTTACCTTTTCAAACTGGCTCAATTGTAAAGAATAGCGTAGCAAATCGGAGAGGTGGGTGATCATAACCCGGGCCTTCTGAGGGTTTTCAATAACCAATCCCCGGATATTATTGAGGCTATTAAAAATAAAATGAGGATTGATTTGAGCCTTCAAGGCAATTATTTCGGCTTCTTTGACACTCGCTTCCAGTTTCCACTTTTCCAACTCTGCGAGTTGGTAGGTTTTAAAAAAATGATACCCAAAATACAAGAGGTTCCAGGTCATAAAGATAATACTGGTGTTAAACAAGAGGGATGCATAGGCCAGGAGGGCATATTCTGAGTTGCTTGCGTCTTCCATGCCGGCTAACTTTAAGTAAATTACTTGTAAGATTAGCCAAATTGCCCCCTTTACAATGCTGGCGAGCACCACTCTAAGGAGCATCTGTTCAAATTGTAAATTGAGCCAACGCCGGGAAAGCAAAAACTCACGGTATATTTCGGTAACAAGGTACCCAACGAAGTGCAGGTAAATAAGGAAAAAGACAAATGGCCAAGACAGCTTTTCCAGTAATATCGTGAAAATAAAATGGATCACAAGCAAGAGGGCCCATCCTATTAGCTGGCTGCTCAAGTAGTAACGATGATAGGGATAGCTACTAAATCGGGGTAGAAAAGTCGACCAAAATGATTCCTTTCTTAGGGACATAAGAGCTGAACACGTTAATGATAATCAATTTTACTTATTAATCGGAGGCTTTCCAATGAATCAAACGGGCCGCTGGTTTGCGGATATTGGTTTTGAGTTCTCTTGCTTGGGACTTCTCGGATACTTGTACCGTACTCGACTTTTTGCTTTGGCTAAAACGGCCCATCAAAGCGCCGGCTAGGAGTCCTACTAAAATCCACATTCCTAAAAAGTGTTTCAATTTTTGCATGAAGGTACTTCTCATTGGTGAATACACTCTAAAATACGGGCTAGGTATTGGCTTAGAAAGGAGAATGGGGGGAGCGGTATTTTGCTATGGTTAAACGGTAAACCCAAGAAATAAACCCAAATACTTGTCTTAGTTGGGGCCTATGCATAGAAAAACGGATACGTGAATAGCCCTAAGCAGTTTACTTTGCGGTAGTGGGCGGCTTAAATTGTAGTGGGAGAGCAAAAAGAACCGGGTTTTGACTATGCTCGCGGTGCAGCTCTTCCAAAATATAACCCTTGGTATCCCCCGAGCGGCTTTGTCGTACACTTTGCCAAAGGTTACTCCACTTCAAGGGGCTAATGAGGGCTCGGGTCCAATTGGAAGGTGGGACTTCCAACATATCGGCCACATCATCTCCCAGTAAATAACGCATGTACGACTCGATAAAGCCTTCAGGAAAACGGTTTTCGGTGTTTTCTCGGAAAAACCGGAGCAAACTTTGTGTTAAAACCACCCCGGCTTCCGACTTACGAAAGTGTCTTTCCTTAATGCGCTTGTCTAACCAAAAAGCCGCCTTCCCATTTTCAGGAAGTAATTCCTTCCGAACTCCCATCAAATGTCCGATCACGTTCCATAAGTGTAGGTAGGCATCACCCAGGCGCTTGTCAAATAGTATATCTGCTTTGCGTAGGCCTCGTAAACTCAGCCAAGAAAAAGATCCATTGGTGCCTCCCATATCCTCTTGATTCACGGGTAAACCCCAATCGGGGTTCCAACGATCACTTTTTGAAAGGTGATAACGTACCGTCGCATGCATCAAGCGAACCTTTAAAATACTTGTGAAGCCCTTGCCCTCGGGTTCAAAAGCCTTTGGGTCCATCACATCCAGAACAAACTGCCCGGTCTCCAGCAATCTCTGTCTAGGGTCTTCGTATATTTTTTTTGATAAAACCAGTACCTGGGCTCCATCGGCTGCCGCATAGCAATACGGAAGGGAAAGAAAGCCGAGAAGAGAGAGAATAGATTCACCATACTTTTGGAAAAACTGGGCTCCCATTTTCATTTGAGAAGGCTGGGCCCAAACCGGAAGTTGGGCTTCTTCTTCAAAATACGCTTTAACTGGCCCCGGCAGGGATGCCGTATGCAAGGATCGGTTATAGATCAACTCCCGAAAAATGGTATTAAGCGCGGCCGTCTCCCTATTCTTGAAAAGGTATTCCACAACCTTATCAGCTGCGGGGTCGCCAGTTTGCCGCATTGTATCCAAAATAGTATCGGAGTATTGATGGTGAAGTGATCTATTCATGGTGTATCCAATTATTGCCATTGAGTTACTGCACAACTCGCTGAGCCAGGAGATAGTTTTCTTAATCGGCCAAATACTCAGGGAAGTCTTCTTGAACCTCCCAAGCCCCTTCTTCCCTCGTACGGGCATAAAGCAAACATGTGTGACCATTACAGATTCCAAAATAGGGGGCCTGAAGTACCTTGTTATAGGTAATTACCTGGTTTAAGTGCTCAGGGCTAAGTTCTAAATAGGGAGCTTTACACTCGATCAAGAGAAAAGGCCGGGTCTCCCGGTCATATACCACAAGATCACTCCTTTTTTGCTTATTCACATAACGCAAGCCTTTTTCTAAACTGAAAAGAGCAGATGGGTAGTTTTTTTGATGCAATAGGTAATGAACTAAGGACTGTCTTACCCACTCTTCGGGGCTCAAAACCAAATACTTTTTGCGTATACTGTCAAAAATAAAAAGTTGACCGTCCCTCTTTTTTACAGTAGGTTCCCAGAGTTGAGGTGGAAGTGAAATCATGCCGCAAACTAAATCTTTTGAATGAGAAGTGGGAAATCCCTTACAAACTTAGGCGAAATTTTACCGAGCAAGATATGTTTTTTATCCTTTCTAAACTCTTAGACTTTCTAATCAACCCATTGCTTTGGGTTCTGCTATTACTTTTTCTGGGCTTAAACCTTAAAAGCAAAAGATGGCGTAAAATCTTTTGGATTTGGGGCATAGGCTTGGGAATTCTTTTTAGCAACCATTTTTTTGCCAACCTCGCCATGTTAGCTTGGGAAATTCCTCCTACTCCCCTAGACCAAATAGAACAGAGCTACGAAGTAGGAGTGGTATTAACTGGGGTAACCCTGAGCCGCAAAAGCCCCAAAGATCGCACCTACTTCAAGCAAGGGGCCGATCGGATTACCCATGCCTTAATGCTCTACCGTAAAGGGATTGTCCGCAAGATATTGATCACCGGGGGCACCATCTCCGTTACAGGACAACGGGAAGTGAGTGAAGCTTATCGGCTCAAACAATTTTTAGTAGATGCTCAAGTGCCTGTGAAAGATATCATCTTGGATGAAACGGCGCGAAATACCCGGGAAAATGCCCTCCGAAGCCGTGATATTCTTCAAAGAGATTTTCCCAAAGCCAGGGTTTTATTGATTACCTCAGCCTTTCATCTTCGCCGGGCCCGTGCTTGTTTTTACAAAGTAGGGCTACGTCCCGATACGTTTAGCGCCGGTTTTCTGAGCCTAGATTGGAACCGCTTAGGCCTAGGGGCTTGGCTTCCTTCCGGCCTGGCCCTTCACTATTGGCACGTGTTGATCCACGAATGGCTTGGCTATCTTATGTACGCCTTAGTGGGTTTTCTTTAAACCCAAACCGGTGCGGGCATGGACGGCATCAGCAATCTCAAAATCATCCGCATCCAAATGGATAGGAAATTTCTTTCGGTAACGGTCTAAGGAAGCTTTTTCCAAAACCTGGGTATGGATAACTTCCGTTTCCAGTTGATGGAACAAGGCATTGCCCTTAAAGTCAACAATTTGAGACCCTCCCAAGTAATTGATATCATTTCCGTCTTTGCCCACTCGGTTTACCCCAATGGTATAGCAAAGGTTTTCAATGGCCCGGGCTTTAATCAAAGTGTCCCAGGCATTGTGTCGGGGATCGGGCCAATTGGCCACATAAATACACAAGTCATATTGCAAGGGATGGTTACGGCTCCATACCGGAAATCGCAGATCGTAGCAAATCAGGGGCATAATCTTCCAACCCTTGATATCCTTAATCATCTTGCGGTTGCCTGGTATATAGTGCTCGTGCTCTCCGGCCATCCGAAACAAATGTCGTTTATCGTAATAATCATAATTCCCATCAGGCGGCATCCATAGCAGGCGGTTAAAGTAATGCCCCCCTTCCTGGACTACATAGCTACCCATAACTACGGCTTGGGTTTGGCTGGCAATTTGGTGCATCCACTTAAAAGTAGTCAGGTTCATAGGCTCGGCTACTTGTTCTGCATTCATGGTAAAACCCGAATTAAACATCTCCGGAAGAATGATTAAGTCTGGTTTGTCCTCAATTTTCCAAATTTTTTCCTCAAAACTAGCCAAATTAGCCCCTTTATCCTGCCAATGAAGATCAGCCTGGATTAGACTTACTTTTAGGTCTGTCATAAAAATACCGGGTTATAGTGAGTGCTTACTAGTAAAATTATCCATTTCTGAGGAAAAAAGAAAAGGAAAAATTAACCTATACGGTGGGGTTTGACGATTGCTAAGCCCTTTGCTGGGAAGGCTTTGGGGCTTGCCCGCTCAAAAAGTTTTGTATCCCTAGGGCAATGATGGGCCGAGCGGGCCGGGCTTTCGCCACTCGCCGGCCCACGCGCATACCAGCGGCGGGCTCAAACAAAGGCTCTATCCCTAAGCCATTATGCCTAAATATTCTATGCATATCGGTATGCTGAAATAAACTCTTCTATAAGGTATGCCCGTAGAGCGAGCCTGGGTTTAATGTGTATCTTCTTGTCAAAGCAAAAATCTTCGGGGCCAGTTATGGTATGTTTATCTAGCTAAGAAATTCCTCAAAAATCTCTTGGAAATGGCTTAGAAGATACGCTTCGGTGCTTTCCTTATCGGGCTTTTCGGCGGAGGCGCCTAGGTGCAGAAACCGTATAGCTAATTCCAAGTGGCTCCCTTGCGCCAAGGCTAGGATATAGTTCTTACGAGCGGGAAGGTGTTCACTGCCCGGATGGGGGTAGAGGAGCATAGCTTTTTGAGCCCCCAAACGCTGGGCATAGCTTATCAATTGATACACGTCTGAAGCCTGAGGACCAGAGGAACCAGGAGATAGATACTTATATTTTATATCCACGACAAGCCGATCTTTGGGAAACCATAGATCAGGACGTATATATAAGGAAGGACTGTTTGATTCTGGCGTGTGCCCTAAAACCAAGCGCTTTTGGTAGTCAAAAGACCATTTTGGAAAGTGTTTTTGGAGAAAATTGGCTATAAACGCTTCAAAGAGCCTAGGCATAGGCAACATCCAGCTCAGGCCCGTCAACTGCTTCCCTCCCGGAAAAACCAGACTAGCTTGCCAATAGGCTTGAGCATATTCTATAAGAGCTGGCCAAGGCTCGGGCCAAGCTTGCATTTTTAATTGCTCAAAATGGTTCAACTGTGGGGCAAGGTTTTCAAGGGGCTCAAGGTAGGCCAAAATATTTCCTAAACGTTCTCGGCTAAGTGGAGCCTGGGCCTGCTCAAGCATAAGAGTCGCTACAGCTTTTAAGACCTGATAAAGTAGGGTATTTTGATCATACCGAAAGCCCTGCCAGGGTATGTCTTGCCATTGCCCTTTAGGAAAACTGTTTTCGGTGTACTGTTTTAGATCTGGCCTACCATGGTTGCCAAGATTTTGGCTTACTTGCGAAGCATATGGGCCAAGTGCTGGGTTTTGCAGTTGTTCTAAAAAGCTTTTCTCAAAATAGGCTTGCCAAAAATTAATTCCTGGCTGGGGAGCATGTTGCCCCAGAGAACCCAAAGAAGCCGTGCCCGGCAGTTCCTGGCAATAAGCTAATAGGTAAAATATATGCTGATAGATAAGTTCTGAACGTATATTGGGAGAGGGGCGAAAGTAGCGGGGTATAATCTCTATTGCCAAGCCTTGATAAGACAAAAAACCTACATATTCTTGGGCTTCCCAAGTAGATCCCAAGTATTTCAGGTAGGGAGCGCTAGAGTAGGAGATAGTAGAGGGAAGTAAAAACCTGCCCGAGAGGAGTCTGTTTTGCCATAAGTGTTGCTGAAAGCCTTCCCAGTCATCCTGATTGAAATTGAGATCTTTTTCCTCTATATGGATTTCATCTCTTTCGTATACTCGGTATTTCACAGGCTTAGTTTTTACGGACTAACTCCATGTGAATCTCCGAGTTTACACTGGCGGGCTCAGAAGCCAAAACATCCAGTCCTTCATAAGTAAATGTGTAGAGAAATTGTAAAGTATCTTGATTGGCACTTATGCGGGTCAGTAAAAAATCGAGAGGGCTTGTATCAGGATCAAAAGTGAAGTCTTGGTATAGGGCAATATTGGAGGGAGAATAGAAAATTCCAACCATAAAACTTTCCGGGTCTCTCAGATTGAGGGTATCTCCGTTGGAGGAAACATCCCAAAGGCCTTCGGTAATCACTTCCAAGTTATCCGGACAAATATTCATACCGGAGCGAATAAAATAGTCGCCATTTACTTGAAAGTCCATAAAATCATCAAGCCTACAATCGGTGCTATCGGCCCCAAAACTGAAGTAGTCGAAGCTAATGGGCAGGGGAAAGCCGCCATTAAATATGAGGCCCAACTGCTCGCCATCTAGACGGGTGATTAGCCAATCATTACGGCTTAAAAGCTCCGTTAAATTAATATCTGGCTCTATCGGATCAGGAGAATTATCCGAACAAGCGGCAGTTAAGAAGATAAATACAGCTCCTAAAAGTAAGGTAGATATTTTTTTCATACCAAAACCATGTATTAAATGATATTATAGTGGCCCGAGGCCATAGATAATCCCTACTTTCAGGACGGAGAAAATAAAAAAAGGTACCCTAAGGAGTACCTTTTCTTAGTATAGCTTATAAATACGTATTATCGAGATAAATTAATAACAAACCGTACAGTTTGGGTAATAGGGGCACCCCCTAAATTGTCGGTACCAGTGTCTGTAGTAACAAACTCAAAGCTAAGGGTATTACTTTCGGCGTCCCCTGAGATAAGGCTCATAACCATAGGTTCTTCTATTTCGTACGCAAAATCAAAACCAGGAGTAAATAATGCGCGGTTACCGGTTGTGCCAAAGGGGCCATTGGTAATGAAAAAGTTGGATGCATTGTTGATGTCAAGGGTCAGCTGAGTTTCAGCACTGTTAAGTGACCAAGTACCCGAGGCTGCCACTCCAGTAGATTCTACTTGGCTAGGATCACAAGCAGTACCTGCATCGTTAATAGAAAAAGTACCGTTTTCGTTAAAAGTCATATTATCGTCCCCTCGGCAAGGAAGCGAAGTTGGGAAGTCGAGCGTGGTCGTATCGGTTCTACTAGATTGGCCAATGGGTGCGCCCACCGCAGTAGTGATAATATCTATGGTAGCAAACTGATCCATGGTCCAGGTGTTACCCGTCAAGTTACTAGAAACTGTTGGGGTAGAAGGCGTTGGAGCTGGGTCGTCAGAACCATCACTGCCACAAGAATAAAAAATAGAGCAGATAGTAGCCGCCAAGAACAATAATTTGAGTGATTTCATTTTTTGCAATGCGTTGATGAGTAATATTGCTGGCAAAATAAGTCAAATTCCCGGCAATATCCAAGGATATCTTACTTGCTAGCCAGGGAGTTTTTGGCTATTAACACCCATTCTTTTTATGAACTACTTTGGGGGGAGATTTTTATTAAAATAAGGATAAAAAACCTCAGTATTTGCCAGGCCATTCGGGCAAGATGGGAAATGGGTACAGGCTTTGTATGGATGAATGCATAGCATGGGAAGAATGAATAAAGTTACCTTAGTTCTGGAAGGCCGCCTAGAAGAGTTTTACGAAAAGCGTAGTGGAAGTCCGCAGTTTACGTGCTCCTGCCTTGATTTAGTGAGCTTAAGGATTAAAATCCGTAAATTTTTTGAAGTAAACTTAGGGGAGAAGCCCCAGAGCATCCGGACGTACAAACTTAGGCCGGAGGCTCCCTATGAAGTGGAACGCTATGAATATAAGGTGCAATTGGGTAATCGAAGTTTTTATCTGTTTTGTGTAGTTTGTGACTTTATACTTTAGCAAAGTGCCTTCCTCTGAAAATACATAACCGGTTTTTGAGGAGCCTCAAGATAGCTTTTTGGGCAATAAATCTTACGTGTATTTTTGACCATATTTTCTTGCCTGCCCGGTATGCCCATAACTTTTTGTCTTGGCTGAGGGATAGAGCGGCCTGTTTGAGCTCGTGAGGGCCTTTGCGGGGAGAGGCAGCGAGTAGCGAAAGCCCGACCCCGGCAGCACTACATGGGGATGTTGGACGTAAGTTTAAGGCCGGGGGCAGCCCCATATCTTATCTTTCCAGGTTGTCTACCCAAAACTGATAATTTTCTTGCCGAAAGCGAAGGCGGCTGGCTTTCAAAATTTTACGAATCAAATCCGGACGGTTGGGAAAATACTCCTGCAACAAGGGGATGATTTGGTGGTTCATCACCTGAGGAAGCTCCTCCAGAGAACAATGCATGAAATAGGCATGGCCAATGAGCAAATCGGCCGATTGTTTTTCTTCGGCAATGGCCTGATTTAGGTCTTCTAGCAAGCGGCGCAAGCGAGGTAAGCGTATGAGACGGGCCTCAGGAAAACACCCTTGGAAGTGGAAGCGTCTTCTTAGGGCATAGTCTAAGCGGGCAATGTTCCGGTCGGCCGTGTTCATGGTGCCAATTAAATAGAGATTGTCGGGAACGGAAAATTTTTCCCCATTACTAAGGCTGAGGCTAAGTCCCTGGGGCTGCCCGTAGCGCTTATTTTCTTCAATTAGGGTGATCAGTTCTCCAAATACGGCACTCAGGTTGGCCCGGTTCATTTCATCCATGATCAGGACATACTTTGGTAAAGGCTGAGGGGCTGCTTGGGCTAGGCTGATTTTTTCTTCAAATTGCTTCAAAGCTAGCACCAAACTTTCATAATAATGCTGATGGAGGGCTGCCCGGATGGGATTCCCCCGATACAGGGCTTCCAACTTATCGTATTGTAATTCCCGAGATTCCTGTTTGACAATATCGTGTTTGGTACGACGGTAGTACAGCAGCCCTTTCTCCTGCATATCATACATGATCATGGATTGAAATATGCGGTGGGGCCGGCTTAAAGCGATTTCCACTTGCTCCGTTTCAGGGTCTACTCCTTGAGAAAGAAAAAGGTGAAGCAAATCGGCAAAATTGCTAGAGGGTCGATGAGCGCTGGGGTGATGCCGGTCCCAGGCTGAGCGGGCCCGGTCGGAAATGCGTTTGAAAATACCTGCCTTTTGTTCGAAGAGCAAGGAGCCAGCTTGGGTATCTGGGCGAATACCCGACATAAAGTCTTGATATGCGTAGTTGGCATGAAAAGTGATAAATTCGATTTGGCCCCCTTGGCAGTATTGTTGATATCTTCGGATCAAATCGGATTCGTTTTCGAGCTTTATTTTTTCCACATCGCTGCCTTCTATAATAGCCAGGGCATAGTGTAGGGTCTGGTAGGTTTTTCCCGTACCTGGGGGGCCGTAGAGGACGAGGTTACGGGGAAAATGAGGGGAGCTGGAAGTTTTGTAAAGTTTTCTCAGTCCCGGAGCATCTTTAAGGGTATGGCTCATGCGGACAGGGTGTCATTTTTCTCCCCTCTATACAAGAGGGGTAGATGTTAAAATCACGTAACCGAGGCCCTGAGGCCAAGGGGCTATTTGGGTGTATATCACTATAATCGTAAAAAAACACTAAATTTGCGTAATAGCAAATTTGTATATAAACAATTATCGCTATCCCATGCTTAATATCGTTACCAAAGCCATAACCACCGTATTCGGCTCAAAATCAGACCGTGACTTGAAGCAATTGCTTCCATACGTCGAGAAGATTAATGCCGAATGGTTCAAAATAAACAAGTCTGACTTCAGCGATGAGGACCTCCGGAAAAGGTCCCAAGAAATCCGGGAGCAGATTCAGGAAGAACTTAAAGAGATTGATCAAGAAATCAAGGAGACCCGAGAGCAAGCCGAGGCTTTGGGCGATTTGGAAATAGATCAGAAAGAGGAATTATTTAACCATCTGGATAAACTTGAGGAGAAGCGAAATGAATCCTTAGAAGTAGTCCTGATGGAGGTTTTACCTGTGGCCTTTGCCGTTGTGAAAGAAACGGCTTTCCGGTTTAAGGAAAATAAAAAGATAGAAGTGCAGGCCACTTTTATGGACAAGCAATTGGCCGCTAGCAAAGAACATGTGGAGATACAAGGCGAGAAGGCCATTTGGCACAATCGCTGGATAGCAGCGGGCACTGAGATTACCTGGAACATGCTCCACTACGATGTCCAGCTTATTGGGGGGATCGTCTTACACCAAGGTAAAATTGCAGAGATGGCCACTGGGGAAGGGAAGACCCTGGTGGCAACCCTTCCGGCCTTTTTGAATGCCTTGGCCAATAGAGGAGTACACATCGTTACGGTCAATGACTACCTGGCCCGACGAGACTCAGAATGGATGGCGCCGATTTTTGAATTTCATGGTATGACGGTGGACTGTATTGATCGTCACCAACCCAACACAGATGCCCGGAGACAAGCCTACCAAGCCGACATTACTTACGGGACTAATAATGAATTTGGTTTCGATTATCTGCGCGACAATATGGCAGATGGAACGGACAAGTTGGTACAAGGCCGTCACCACTACGCGATGATTGATGAGGTAGATTCGGTCTTGGTGGATGAAGCCCGAACCCCTTTAATTATTTCCGGACCTGTTCCCCAAGGAGATCAGCATGAATACTTGGAGTTAAAGCCAAGAATTAGCCGTTTGGTAGAAGTGCAGCGTAAATATATTTTAGAGTGCCTCAATGAGGCCAAGCGTAAGTTTAAAGCGGGCAACCTAAAAGAAGCCGGTTTGCCTCTCTTCCGGGCCCACCGGGGAATGCCCAAATTACGGCCTTTAATTAAGTTTTTGGGGGAGTCTGGGGTAAAGGTTCTTCTACAAAAAACCGAAAACTTCTACCTACAGGACAACCAGCGTAATATGCCTGAGGCCGACGAACCCCTGTACTTTACCATTGATGAGAAAAATAACCAAATTGACCTGACAGATAAGGGGATTGATTTCATTACGGGTTCGGGAGACGATCACGACTTTTTTATCCTCCCAGATGTAGGAACTAAAATTGCTGCCTTAGAAAACAATACTGAGCTTGGCGATCGCGAAAAATTGGAGAAAAAAGAACAATTGCTCGAAGATTACTCGGTAAAGTCTTCTAGAATACACAGCATCAACCAACTTCTAAAAGCCTACACACTTTTTGAAAAGGAAGTTGATTATATCATTGTAGATAATGAAGTTCGCATTGTAGATGAACAAACCGGACGGGTGATGCACGGCCGTCGTTACTCGGATGGTTTACACCAAGCATTAGAGGCCAAGGAAAACGTGAAAATCCAGGACGCGACCCAAACCTACGCGACCATTACCCTGCAAAATTACTTCCGGATGTATCATAAGCTGGCCGGGATGACGGGTACGGCCGAAACGGAGGCGGGTGAGTTTTGGGAAATATACAAGCTGGACGTGGTCGTAATCCCCACCAATGTTCCCATACAAAGAGATGACCGGGAAGACTTGGTCTACAAGACTATGCGGGAAAAGTATAATGCTGTTGTCGATGAAATTACAGCCCTTACCGAAGAAAAAAGACCTGTTCTCGTAGGTACTACCTCCGTAGAAAATTCCGAGCTTTTGAGCCGTATGCTCAACCTGAAAAAAATTAAACACCAGGTGCTCAATGCCAAACTGCACCAAAAAGAAGCGGATATTGTGGCCGAGGCCGGTAAAGCCGGTACGGTTACCATTGCCACCAATATGGCAGGTCGGGGTACCGATATTAAGTTGACTGCCGAATCTAAAGAGGCCGGAGGATTGGCCATCATCGGTACAGAACGTCACGAATCTCGCCGAGTGGACCGCCAGTTGCGAGGCCGGGCCGGACGCCAAGGAGATCCGGGATCTTCCCAGTTTTTTGTAAGCTTGGAAGACAATTTGATGCGTTTGTTTGGAACTGACCGTATGGCCAAGGTAATGGACCGGATTGGGCTGAAAGAAGGAGAGGTAATCCAGCACTCTATGATTACCAAGTCTATTTCCCGGGCCCAGAAAAAAGTGGAAGAAAACAACTTTGGGATGCGGAAGCGGCTCTTGGAGTACGATGATGTGATGAATTCCCAGCGGGAGATTATTTACAAACGCCGTCACAATGCTTTATTCGGAGAGCGGCTTCAATTAGATATCTTAAATACATTTTACGAGACTTGCGAGGATACGGTCAAAAACTACCTGGGGCCCGATAATTACGAAAACTTTAAGCTGCAATGCTTAAAGGTGTTTGGTATCGAAACCCTGCTTAGCCTTGAAGACTTTGAAAAAGCTCAAGAAGCCGTGATTATCGACCATTTATATGAAGAGGTAATCATCAAATACCGTGAGAAAAACCAATTCATGATTGAACAAATTTTGCCGGCTATACAAAGATTGGAAAAAGAGCGAGGCAAAATTCAAGGCGAAATACGGATTGACTTGACCGATGGACGCATTTTAATCCCAATTCTCTTCAACGTTGAAAAAGCCTTGGAAACGAAGGGAAGAGAAATTATCAAGGCCATTGAGAAATCAGTAACCCTTCGGATCATCGACCACGAGTGGAAAGAACATCTCCGGGAAATGGATGACCTAAAGCAATCGGTACGTACTGCGCAATTTGAGCAAAAAGACCCCTTGATTATCTACAAGTTTGAAGGCTATGAATTATTCTCCAATTTCGTCGCGAAACTAAACACGAGCATTGTTCCTTTCTTGATGAAGGCCCACCCGCCCTTGGCGGAGCCTGAACCCCTCAAAGAAGCGCGTCGTAGCCATCGCTCCAAGCAAAAGCTACAAGAAAATAAAGCCGCGGTACAGTCTTCCATCGGTGGGGGAAATTCGGCCCAAATGCAAACCAATGAGGCCAATACCGCTACCCAGGAAAAAGTAATGCCCAAAAAGGCAGATAAAGGACCAGGACGTAATGATCGCGTAACGGTGCAGTATAGTGATGGAAGGCTCAAGAAAGATGTCAAATACAAGACGGTTGAGCAAGATATCAAAAATAACAAGTGTATACTGGTCGAGAAGTAGAGAGCCCCGTATACAGCATGACCCTAAAACTACCATCATGAGCAAGCACAACCCCAAAATATGGCTCTTTTCGGCCATTTTATTGGCTGCTAGTTGTTCTCCTAAAATTGTACCCAATGCCAAGGAGGATTTTGCCCGTTATCGTAAGCATTACGATTACGAACGTGAAATGTATACCGGAGATAATCCCGATCAGATTATAGAAGTGTTTTTGGAATATGATAGTACCACGCAAAAATTTGATATAACAGAGAGACTGCATGCGATGCTAGATTTTATTCCAAAAGTCATCAAACCGGCCTACGAATCAAAAGAACTGGCTGGTTGGCGTATACAAATTTACCGAGGCCGTAGCCGGGAGGCCGCCAGTAGGGCTAGGGAAAGATGCTACAATATGTTTCAAAACCGGGTAACCCCTTATTTATCCTATAGCGCACCTACCTACCGGGTAAAAGTAGGAGACTTCTTAGAACGATATGAGTATACGGAAATTTTAAAAGCCCTGCGAAGAGAATTTCCAGATGCGATCCCGGTACCTGATAAAGTCAATATCATCGTACGGAATATTCCCAAAAGACGGTTGCCTACAAACGAAGCCGTAGAGAAGGTTGAAGAAGATATCAAAGAAAAGTAAATTGCTCGTATAAATTTAATATTGCTTTACCCAAGCTATGCTGGATCAAATCAAAAGTGAACTTCAAGAAGCGCAGACGGTATTACAGTCTTTTTTAGCCGATCCAGACCAAATGGAAGCTATCCAAAAGACAGCGGAAATGATGGGTCAGTCTATCCAAAAAGGCCATAAAATATTGAGTTGTGGCAATGGAGGGTCACACTGTGATGCGATGCACTTTGCCGAAGAGCTCACCGGAAAGTATCGTGAAAATCGCCCCGCCATACCAGCCATTGCCATCTCGGACCCCAGTCATATCTCCTGCGTGAGCAATGATTTTGGCTATGAGTATATTTTTTCTCGCTATTTAGAAGCTTTAGGGCAGCCAGGAGATGTGCTACTCGCCATTAGTACCAGCGGAAACTCCGCCAATGTTCTCAGAGCAGCCGAAGTAGCTCGTCAAAAAGCGATGCAAGTTGTGGCCTTAACGGGCAAAGATGGAGGAAAGCTTGCTCCCTTGGCTGATGTGGAAATCCGGGTTCCCCACTTTGGCTATGCCGACCGAATCCAAGAAATTCATATCAAGGTAATCCATATACTCATCCAACTTATTGAGCAACAAGTGTTTGCTTAAGCCCAATCTTATGAGGAAACCCTGCGTATTCCTGGACCGAGACGGAGTGCTCAACCAGGATAATGTCAACTATACCTATTTGGCAGAAAAGTTTGAAATTCTTCCCGGAGTGCCCCAAGCCCTCAAAAGCCTTAAAGATGCCGGGTATTTACTGATTATCGTAACCAACCAATCGGGCATCGCCAAAGGAATTTATCAAGAAAAAGATGTTTGGAATTGCTACCACTATTTGCAAGAGCACTGCGGAGGCTTGATAGACGATCATTACTTTGCCCCTCATCATCCCGAATTTACCACTGCCTCCCTGCGCCGCAAACCCGATTCCTTAATGATAGAACAGGCTGCCGCCAAGCATAAAGTCAAGCTAGAAAGTTCGTGGATCGTTGGAGATAGCCCCCGGGACATGGTAGCTGCCCAGAAAGTGGGCCTAAAGACCATATGGCTCCCCTTCCAATCGGCAAAGTACCAAACAGGAGATGAGAACCGCAAAGATGTAGCTGATTTTATTGTCCGAGATTTACCAGAGGCTAGTCAATTAATCTTAGACCAAGGATAGCCCCCAGCTTATTCAGGGAAATGAGAATGTTTTCTTAGTTCTTAGTCGTATCAGAATCTACAGTTTTGGTAGATACTCTTACATCCTCTTGCTGTGTGTCATTTTGTAGATACGTTGGGCAAGTATATCGCTTGGCGCAAGAAGCCAAAAACAAGGTGCTAAAAAGAGCAACAGCCAATAGCTTTTTCATATTAGTAAAATGAGTTTAGTGATATAGGGAATGTCGTTCACTTGTATTCTTAACGCAAAATTAATCGAATTGGGTATATTTTCCCCTGTTTTAAGCAAATAATTATCAGTCAAGTGTAACCCAGGAGTCTCAACATACTCTCACTGGCCTGTTCCTCAGCGAATAAGCGGGTCTGTATATTTCCCGCTTTATCCCGATTAATTATTACATGTTGGGGAGAAGGGATCAAACAATGTTGTAAACCACCGTAGCCACTCAAAGCATCCTGATAAGCCCCCGTATGAAAAAAGCCAATATACTGTGAGCCCTGCCCGTCTAATTGAGGTAAAAAAACCTCTGCGTGATGCGCCTCGGTGTTGTAATAGTCCATCGAGTCACAGGTCAAACCTCCCAAATGTACCTTATGATGCGGCTTGTCCCAATTATTAATGGCCAACATGATATACTTTTGGTTCAAAGCCCAGATATCCGGTAGATGAGTGATAAAAGAACCATCGGTCATATACCAAAGTTCCTTCTCATTTTGCAGCTTTTCATCCAGTATAGAATAGATCATAGCCCCACTTTCTCCCACGGTATAACTGCCAAACTCCGTAAAGATATGGGGCTCAGGCACCTCATGTTTGCGACATACCGACTGGATACACTCGATAATTTGATCGGCCATTTGTGCATAGTCATACGCAAACTGCAAAGAAGTACGGATCGGAAAACCTCCCCCTATATCGATGTATTCCAGTTCCGGGCAAATTTTTCTTAACTCGCAATATTTAGACACAAACCGACTCAGCTCTCGCCAATAATAGGCACTGTCCCGAATCCCGGTATTGATAAAAAAGTGCAGCATTTTAAGAGAAAAATGCGGGTTTGGCTTAATTTTCTCCTGGTACAAACCCATAACATCAGTATACCGAACCCCCAATCGGGAGGTGTAAAACCCAGCATTAGGTTCCTCATCAGAGGCCATCCGGATGCCTAAAGGTATATTTTGCATCTTCAAGCTTTCATAGGCTTCAATTTCCTGCAAATTGTCCAAAATAGGATAGCAATTGTACCCATCTTCCAAAAGTTCACGAATGGCCCTGAGGTAGGCAGGACGCTTATACCCATTACAGATTAGGAGCGTACTCTTATCAATCTTTTGATTTTGGGCCAAATGACGCACAATCGGAATGTCAAAAGCCGAAGAAGTCTCGATGTGAATCCCATTTTTCAGGGCTTCATCCAGCACAAACTTAAAGTGTGATGACTTGGTGCAATAGGCATAATGATAATTGCCCTGGTAATCATGCTTCTGGATAGCTCTCTCAAATACCTTTTTGGCGTTTTGTATCTTTTCACTTATCCGGGGCAAGTAAGAAAGTTTAAGCGGTGTGCCGTACTGCCGGATAATCTCCATCAAATCCAAATGGTGAAACCGTAGTTCATGATTCTCAACCCGAAACTCTTCTGAGGGAAAATCAAAGGTCTGCTCAATTAAATCAACGTAATTTTTCATCTATGCTTAGACAACAAAGCCAACGCAAATGCGTGCAAAGAAAGTCCATGCCGACCATTTATTCAAAAAAATATTCCGCTTATTCTCGAATGGATTTAAAAATGAAAATAAGCTCTGTATTTGGGCTTGGGTGCAAGCGCCAAACTCCTTGCCCCATACTTTCCTACAAAGCACAGTATAAGAATTATGTGGGCAAGCGAAGTCGGAAAGATACACTCCTTTGCTTCAGGCTTGCCTCTCCAAGGCAGGGTATACGAAAAAATTGGGATATGGGGCTTCCCGCGCTTGTAAAAGAAGTATCCGCTTGAAAATCAGTTAGGCGCGGGTCGGGCTCTCGCTACTCGCCGGCCTCCCCCCAGCCAGCAGCGGGCTCAAACAGGCCGCTCCATCCCTAAGCCAAGTTCTTTTTTAGAAAGAAAGTCAGGCCCCTAATTTTGTACTGATAAGCCTTCAAAAAAAAATCAAGCGGCCCAAGGCCGCTTGATTTATCAGACACACCAAACGAACAGCACCTATCAGGTGCTTACCTTAATGTACCGAAATCGTTTGCGAGATAGTCTCCTTTGAGTTAAGGAGTTTTACCGTATAAACCCCGGTATTAAGCTGGCTTAAGTTGAGACTAAGCGGCGAATTGCCATCATAGGTTTTCTGCATAACTACATTACCAAAAGCGTCAATAATAATCACGTGAGTAGGTTCACTTATCAAGGATTGGTAATCAATCGTGATCATATCATCCGTCGGATTGGGAAAGATGTTAACCGCCGGGGTGCTTACTCCATCTATGACCGTAAACTGGATTGTTTGCGCCATACCAATTCCTCCCCGACGATAGGTAGCACTATAAGGAGTCGCGCTCAGCGTATACGTACCTGGGCTTAATTTCTTACCAAAGTAATTGCTCCCATTGTCTCCAAAAATCGTATACACTGCTTCATGTTCTAAACGCGTCTTGTTAACCGGTCCGCTGATTTCTAGATAGACACTTCCCACCTCGGCAGGCTGGGTATTGGCTTGGATAGCAAAAGAAATATTACCCAATTCTAAAAGATTTAGGGTATCGCCATCGGCTAGAGGGCCAATTTCGGTATCTGTATCGGCGTTAAGTAAGGTGAAGCTACTTACCGCTGAGTTGGTTTCTACGGTAAAGCTTACGCGGAGGGTATCCCCTTGCTCTCCTCCTTTATTATCTTCGGAGTACGGTACGGCACTAAGCGTGTAATCCCCAGGAGGTAAAATTTTACCATTAAAATCATTACCGATGAGCTGGAAATACGTGTAAGGCGCTTCATTATCAACCAGGTATCGGGAGATAGGGCCTTCCATAATTAATTTCATGCTTTCTACCGAGTTTTCATTCGTCTCTTGTACTCGGAAAGCAAAAAACTGATTGTCAAAATCAAAGACATTGATTACGTCGCCATCCTGAATTACTTGCAAATCCACATCGGCTTGAGCATCTACTAGGATAAATTCACTTACCTCAGGGCCACTTGTATCGTCAACACACGTTACCGGAGAAATAAACAGATTGTCGGCTTCTACCTTACAGGCGGTGTCGGCGGTAAAGCGGGCTAATAAACTGAATGGGTTCCCATCGGGTATAAGCCCTGTCAAAGTTACGGTTTGGGGGCTATTTCCTAGGAGGAAGAGCTGGCCATTCACTTCCAACTCACCGGTCGAGGGTGGGTTGTCGTAGAAGAAAGTAATATCCTGAGAAAACGTGCCATCACTCTGGTTACAAGCAGGCCCTCCGACAATCTCCACGCGCGTAAAAGCACAAACCGTTGGGGCTACGCGTAAGATGGTACAAGTAATGCTCGCCACTTCAACGGCTCCAAGATTATCAGTGGCTTGGCACGTAAATACGTGAGGTCCTTCACTTAAATCACTAGCGGGAAAGTTGATGCGCTCACCTGTCCCTAAGAATCCGTCCCGGTCGGAGGTCCATCGTAGTTGAGAGCCGCTCAATCTTCCATCTTCTACATCATCGGCTCTTGCTTCGCAGAAGACTTGTTGTACCCCAATAAACACTTGGTTGTTTTGAGGGCGCAAAATGCTGATTACCGGCGCATTGTTAGGCGTGATGAAGGTACCATCAGATACGTCTTGGGCCGTATTAAATCCGTCACTGGCTATCACCCGGATTAAACCAGTGCTAGTTTGTGCCAAATCACGTAATGCTACTGGGTAGGTAGTTTCTGTCCATTGGGTAGCAAAAGTGGTCCAAGTACTACCACCATCCGGGCTAAATTGTACTACAAAGCTTAAATCGTCTCCATCCAAATCTTCGGCATCCCATGCTAAAAGTACCGTTTCATCGCTTAGGTTTTCGCCGCCATTAGGGAAGGTTATCTCAACTGTTGGCGCATTGTCACTTGCATCAATAGATCCGATATCATCCCCATCTTTGGTAACCTTGGCCGATTTAACTGCGCTATTGGCTAAAACAGGGATAATGAATGAACCTGCCTGCGGAATAGAAGTATCTTTATTCTCGTCTTTATAGTACAGAGTAGGAGCAAAAGCAATGCTTTCAATCACATTATCATTTTCATCCAAAAGCTCTAAATTATATTCACCGCTTGAGGGTACAGGAGGCTCAAAATCACTGATAAGTAAACTGGTAGGAGCAAATGCGGTTGTACCAGCATCTACATTAATCAAACCCCGGAACACTTGGTACTCCATGGTTCCGATAGGGCTAGCTGGAGTGCTTGTTGAGCCAAACGTATTCTCAATGGCAGCGAATACATTCTCGTAGGTAAATTTAGAAATCCAGCTGGGACGACAGCAGCTCAATAACTCAAACTGGGTTCGCGGGTTAAGCACCTGATCCGTTCGAGGCAACAAACCATAGATGGTTTCTTGAATGCCCAAATCCAAAGGGCCAATCGTAGCTTTGGTTTCACCATCAATAAGCGCTGTGTACGGAAAGCTTGGGGCCAGAGGATCACTTGCCCCACAGAAAGGTACGCGGCGGACACCCAAAGTATGGCTTAATTTTTCAGCGTGGACATAAGGATTATTCCCGCCATCCAAAGTACCAGAAGCTACAGTACCCGGTACTCCATTGGCCAATCCGGGAGTAGTACCGATCACACTCGGCAAATTACCATAATACAAACGCTCGCAACCCAACATGGGCCAGCACAAATCCCAGAAGCGGAGGGCTTCAAGCTCAGCATTTACTTGATTTAAAGTAGGAGCACTGCTCACAGTTCCAAAATTAAAGTTACCTGTTGTACGGTCTAAACCTTGGATGGGGAAGATATCAATTAAGTTATTTTCCAATTGGTTCAAATCAGCATTGGTGGAAGTTTGTACATTATTTATCGCATCAGTCCAGCTGATGTTGAAAAACTTAACTTCCATCTCGGCCCCTTCTTCAAAGGTTGCCGTGGTAATACAATCATTATCGGTACCACTGGTTTCGCGACATTCTAATCCTCCGGCACCCTCTACCGTAAGCTCTATGGTGCCGTTTAACCAAGTTTCGGGTAAAAGGAAATTTAAGCTGCTATCTAATTGATTACGGCGACTGTTGAGCTGGTCTTCATCGCTGGTTTGGGGCAAGGCGAGAAAGTTACCCGCATTTTGGGCTGTCAGAGGAGAACCTGGAAGTTCTACTCCTCCACGCGAGCCTCTCAAACGGGCAATGGTTGGGATTACATTCTCATCTTTAGATTGGATAAACACACGGACTATGGTATTCTTTCCTTCTACCAAGGTCACACTATTTTCCCAATCTTGTACGGCCTGGTTTACTTCAATCCCAATCAGTTCCAACTCGGCAAAGAAGCAAGTCGCTTCCAAGATGTTGGCATATTCAATGAAGTTGTCTACCACAGTGACTGCCCCGCCGCCAAATACCAGCGAACCATACACATCAATAAAATCGTCTTCCAAAGCAAATGGAGGGTCTTCAATGGCAATAACGCTAAATTGATCGAGCATTAATCCTGTGTTTCGGGCATTATCAAGGGCAGCCGGTACACTTTGGCCAGAATTAGGCGTCCCATCGGTCGATAGGCAAATAATCTGGGTATTGCTTGGGTCGCCATTGCTATTAAGCTCGCTCATGGCTTGGGCAATGCCATCCCCTGGATTGGTTCCCCCAAAGATCTGGGTTACTCCATCAATGGTGGCGTTGATCGCGTCCACATCGGCTTGGGTATTGATTACGGTGTAAGGCACGTGAAGCCTTGTGATAGAGCTTCCATACTGTACTAGGGTAAACCCGATGCTTCCATTGCGAGGGAAAATTAAGCTGTTGTTTAAAGCAGCTTTAATCCCTTCTTTTTGGATGGCAAAGTCGGCCGAGCTGATACTTCCCGAACCATTGATAGCAATGGCAAAGTCTACGGAGCTGGCTTGGGCCAAGCCCTCTGAAGGGCTGAGCATGGTGCCTAAACCCAGCAGAAAAATTAGTAAGAAAATGCTGTTTTTAGTTTTCATAATGTTTAATTAAAAATTCATATTAAATAAAAATGATAATAGTAATATAGAGTTGAAGATGTATGAGTGGTCTTGTAATATCTGGTAGAGATTTATTTAGACTTCTTCTGGATGCCCGCTTCCCCCCAAGAAAGATCTAGTTGGGTAGGCATTTCAGGCAGTAATTCTATATGTATTTTGCCTTTGAGAAATGCCGATTTTAATTCGCCTTTATGGTATTGAGGATAATACTCCGAGAGGAACAGGCAATATTTTCCCGGGGGTAAATCTAAAAAATATGAGCCATCTGTTCCACTAAGGGCATAAGCGCTAATAAACTCAGTAAAGTGCTCTTCGGGAAGGAAAAACTCTAGCCGTTTTTGGGAAAAATCTATGTTTTTTGAAGGTAGGGCATTTTGGAGAGCCTGAATATTTGCCTGATTGATGGCCAATACAAAAATTTGATAAGGAGAGAAAGCGTTTTTCCCGACATCATTGCTTATGTATACCTTCCCTTGAATACCTTTTTGCTTTAGGGGTACGGATCTTTTTGGGGGGTGAAAGCAAGAAAAACACAAATATATGTATAGTAAGTATATTTTTAACTGCTGCATGTCACTGTATTTTACATGCCAAACATAGGAAAATAATAGTCGGCTAAAAAACATAATGCCTAGCTATAACCTTGTTATTAGGCCCGACAAGGTTGTTAAAAAAAAATAACTTGGAAGTTTCTTTTTAATTCTTATAACCTACTGCGGAGGCATAAAAAAGATGCCCAAAGCTTATTTAGGCATCCGTTTGGTAAAAGTAAACTTGTTTTATGTGAGTAATCGGGCTCCAGGAAATAATTGTCCAGACTCAGGTAGCACTTCCTCATCCAATATCTGTCTTAAATCGTCCTCCCTGGTCCGGCTAGGCGATTCGCTTGGGGTGTCCTTATAGAGTTTTTCAAAGGGATTTTCACGCGTGTTTTTTTTAAACCCAGCTAGAAAGCCACAGCAATAGCAATTAAAGCCTTGGGCCTTTAGGGTTAAGGGTTTGATCTCTCCAAACGTATATAGTAAAACAGGATCGGTAGAAGCTACTGCGAAAATGAAAATAAAGCGTTGGAGGCAATCCAGGACTTGAAAGAGCGTATAATGACCTTTAGTAGGCAAATATGTAGGTTCTTAGCGTATTCGTGAGTGCTTGGAAATTAGGTAAAGTTTGCTAAATTGAATCCCCATGCAAACCCTCAACTATGACAAAGCTAAACCCCTTTCACGTAGCTATACCCGTACACGATCTGGCCGCTGCCCGAATTTTTTATCGGGACGTTTTGCAGTGTGAAGAAGGCCGCTCCTCTGACCAATGGGTTGATTTTAATCTCTATGGCCATCAATTTGTCATTCACTATAAGCCCAAAGTAGAGGAGCCTACCCACACGAACCCGGTAGACGGCCATGCCGTACCTGTCCCGCATTACGGGGTAGTACTCGATTGGGAAGACTGGGAAAAACTGGCCCATAAACTAAAAGAAATGGATATCCGCTTCGTCATCGAGCCCTATGTTCGTTTTAAAGGGGAGGTAGGAGAGCAAGCGACCATGTTTTTTCTCGATCCCTGCGGCAATGCCTTGGAGTTTAAGGCATTTAAGGATATGGGGCAATTATTTGCCAAATAAACTACCACCTGCACCCTATTGGTACTATCTGGAAGTCAAGCTTTTTCTTCAGCTTAGGGATAGAGCCATTTGTCTGAGCTCGCCGCTGGCTTGCGGGTGAGCCAGCGAGTGGCGAAAGCCCGGCCCGCGCTGGCACAGAAGGTCATTTGAAACCCAAGATGCCTAGCGCGGGCAAGCCCCTACTCTTTTTTTAGGACAAAAGCAGCTCTCGAGCGCTCTGCCAATTGCTCAAGCGCTCAAAACGGGTGTCGTTCACATTGTGATAGGCGTGAAAAAGCAAGGGCTTCCCTCCGAAAGGAAGCAGGTTTTTGGGGTGGTCATCAATCAAGTAGTCCATCCTAAGGACACTTTTATTACCACAGAAGATGCGATGGGTATCGGGGATGAAGGGAAAGTGTTCCTCAATCCAGTCCCATTTGTCTTGCAAGCAATTGGGGTGCATCATAGCCGAGCTGGCAATAAACACCTCATAGCGTTTTGTTAAAGCCTCCACCACTTCTTGGCTATCGGGGATGATTTCCAGATCTCGGAAAAACCCGGGCCGGTCCGGATACTTGCTAACCTCAGCCAGAAGATCTTCCGGGAGCACTTTGCTCAGGAAAGTCCCTTGAATTTGCTCGAGGGAGACTTCGTGTTGGTTTTCGGCGGCGAGTACCCGGAGCACTTTGGCCGTGTGCTGAGCAAGTACTTCGTCCATGTCGATGGCTATACGTTTCATAGGGCAAGTGGATAATTTAAGGGTTCGTTTTTGGGGAATTTTCGGGGGTAAAGATATCATACAGGACGGGAACTACCAGTAAAATCAAGAAAGTTGAGGTAGTTAAACCGCCAATGATACACCAGCCCATCGGCGTCCAAAACAGTCCCCCACGTAAGGTCAAGGGCAGGAGCCCCCCAATGGTGGTAAACGAGGTGAGAATAATAGGCACAAAACGATGTTCTGCCCCCTTACGGATGGCTTCGGCCTTGGGCATGCCTTCGCTCATATATTTATTGGTGAGATCAATTAAAATGATGGAGTCATTGACGACAATCCCCACCAAGCTAATAACCCCCAAAAAAGCCGTAAAGGAAAAACTATATCCGGCCACAAAAAGCCCAAAAGCCGCCCCAATCAAAGAAAGGGGGATGGCCGAAAAAATAATCAAAGGCTGGACAAAGGAACGGAATTGCAAGACCAAAATGGAAAAAATACCAATCAAGGCAATGATCAAGGATTGAAATAAGCCCCCAAAGGCCTCAGAACGGGACTCAAACTCCCCCGCTACCCCATAACTGTATCCGCGGGGCCAGGGATAGCGGTCTAATTTATCTAAAATCTCCTGCGTCACCTCATCTACATTGTAGGTACTTTCTACATCGGCATTGACGGCAAAAGTACGGCGGGTCATATCGTGCTTAATTACTTCGGGCCCATTGATAAACTCCAGGCGGGCCAGCTGGTGGACAGGCACCAAGATCCCCTGAGCCGAGTTAACGTAGATTCTTTGAAAATCGGAAGGCTTTAAAAAGTCGCCGGAACGTTTCATCTGCACATAAATATCCAGATTTTCATTTTGCTTGTTGCGAAATTCGGAGACGAGGGTGCCTGAAGTGGCAATTCGGATGTTTTGCTCGATGTCGGCTTCCGATACCCCCAGTTGGGCCGCAGCCACTTCATTGATTTGGATACGCAGGTCATTTTTAAAGTTTTTGAGGGGATTGTAGAGATTGATCGTACCCGGGGTCTGCTCAATGATTTGCTCTACATTGCGGGCAATTTTGCGCAAAGAGTCCAGGGACTCGCCAAATAATTTGATGGAGATCTGCCCGTCTACCGGAGGGCCCAAAAGTGCTTCCTTTACCAAAATAGTGGCTTGCAGATAGCTATCAAAGTTTGCCCGTAGGTCTTTGATAAACTGATCTCTTTCTTCAAAGCTGACCGACTGCTTCAAGAAGACAATGAGTTGCCCTCGGGAGGTTTGTTTTTCACCTCTTAGGATTACATTGATGACCTTTGGGTTGCCATAGCCAACATTGCTAATATAGTAGTCTACTTCGGGGCTATCGTCTAGGAGCGACTCTACGTATTGCATGGATTTATCGGTTTCGGCCAAGACGCTGCCTTGGCTCAAACTGACATCAATGGCAAAAATGGGAGCATCGTCACGAGGAAAAAGACTGACCCCAATTACGGGATATAAGGCTCCGGCGGTGGCTAATACCAGGAGGGCCGTACCCAAAATAAGCAAGCGGTGCCGCAAGGCATAATCCAGGATATTCCGGTAATTGTTTTCAATAAAGCGCTGGGTGAGCTTTTGAAAATACGATTCTTGGATCTTATTACGGGGTTTAAGCAAACGGCTACTCAAAAAAGGCGTAAAGGTCAAGGCCACAAACAAAGAACCCAGCAGGGTAAAAATGAGGGTGAGGGGCAGGCTTTTAATGAATTCACCCGATAGGTTTTGGATTTGCAAAATAGGGACAAAGGCTACCACCGTAGTGGCGGTCGAGCTCACAATAGCCCAGCCTACTTGATCTACGGCTTTGATGGCCGCCGTGACCCGGTCATCGCCTTCTTTGATAAAGTGATAGACATTTTCTACCACTACGATGGCATTGTCTACCAAGAGCCCTAAAGCAATGATAAGCCCGGCAATGGACATAAACTGGAGGCCAAATGCGGCTTGGTTGGCCATAATTAGGCCGATTAGAAAAGAAAAAGGAATCGCGAGCATCACCAAAAGCGAGGCCCGGATGTTGAAAAACAAAAGTATAAATAGTCCCACCACCAAAATCCCCTGCCAAAGACTACTTACCAACAAATTAATTTTGTTTTTGATACTGATGGACTGGTCTACGACCACTTGCAGACGGATATCCACGGGGAGTTCGGGCCGGAAATCTTCCAAAATCGGGCGGATTTGCTCAAGGGTGTTCAAGGAATTGACATGCTCTTTGGGATATGCTGATACAAAAACCGCCCGTTCTTTATTAACCCGGGCTATGTAATCGTAGGTGTCATAACTCAGGTACACATCGGCTACATCGTTCACTCGTAGAATTTGGTTTTGACTCGAGCGTAAAATAGTCCGCTCAATCTCTTGGAGACTGCGATAGGGCCCGGTGGTTTGCAGGTTAAAGGCCTTGCCTTGTACTTGAATTTTCCCGGCGGGGAAGTTGGCATTATTGGCCTTAATGATGTTGACGATTTGGCTCGGAGTGATTTTGTATACAGCCAACGCTTCGTAGTCTAGGTCTATGAGGACGCGTCTTTCGGGACTGGCTTCCACATCGGTTTCCTTAACTCCTTGGATAAGCGCTATGCGTTCTTCGAGTTTTTCGGCAAATTCCCTGAGTCGGCCATAGCCGGCGTGTTCGGAGATGAGGGCTACTTGCAAAATTTGCACATTGCTAGAAGAAAACTCAATAGTGCGAAACTGCACCGATTCGGGCAGGTCGTTTTGTAGGGCGTTGATTTTTTCCTGGACCTCATTATTTTTCTCAAACTTGTCTTCGGTCAACTCAAACTCTACCCGGAGGCGGGCATAGCCATTGCGGATATCGGTCGTAAACTTGGTGATATTGTCAATCTCATTCACAGCATCCTCCAAGGGGTCTACGATGATGTCTTCCATATCTTCGGGAGAAGCGCCGGGGTAGGTTACGATTATATTGAGGCCAGGAACGTCCAGTGGGGGGTTCTCATAACGAGGGATCGTGATAAAAGCCATGACGCCCATCGCAGTGAGCAAGATGAAAATCATCGCTGTAAACTCGGGGTTTTTTATGGCTATTTTAGATAGATACATCGTTTAGCAAGGATAAAGAATGGATAAATGGCCCTTAGGGGATGATAACTTCCTCAATTCCCTCCAAGCCTTTACTGACGGCGATACCCGAATCTAAGACATAGGCAATCTCGATATCCCGTACCAATAACTTTCCCTCAGCCCCTTCGTGATAGACTTTCGCCTGGTTTTTATCGGCATCTACCAAGGCTTCGGGGGGGATAATGGCCCAAGCATCTCCGGGAGGGGCCAGTATTTTGAGCTCTCCCCTAAAACCCGATTTTAAAACGGTATTGCTGGGATTGAGTACAATTTCTACTTCGTATTGCTGGGTTTGGGGGTTGGGTACGGTAGCAATGCGGGCTACCCGGCCGGTGATCCTACTCAGAGGTACGCTTTGCAAGTCGATCGTACACGAGTCGTTCAGGTGTACTCGTAGTATTTGCTCGTCGGTAAGGCCGGCTTTGAATATATACGCTTGGCCTCGGCCCGATATTCTGTAAATGGGTTGGCCTGGCGATACAAATTCACCGGGTTCGCGATATTTTTCTAGGATAATCCCGGCATTGGGAGCGTATAAGTAAGAGTCTCGCAGGGATTTTTCGGCAATTTTCCGGTCAGATTGGGCTATTTCATAGGAGGTTTGAAGCTCTTCCAACTGACTTAGGGTCCCGATTTGTTGGTCAAACAGGTTTTGCGTCCTTTCTACGTCCACTTTTATCTTTTTCTCCCTTTCCTTGGCCTGACGAAGCCGTTCTCGCAATTCATCCTGATTTAAAGAAGCCAGTAATTGATTTTGCCTTACTTGGGCCCCCTCCTCCCACAGGGTCTTTTCCAGGTAACCTCCCAAGCGGAAAGACAAGAGTACCTCCTGGCTCAACTCCAATTGCCCGTGGGCATAAATCGGAATGGGCAGCCTAGCCCGGATCACCGATGCTTTTTCATAGGAGGGAGGGGCAGCGCTTTCGGCTGTGTCTGCCCGGTCAGGCTGGCAAGCGGACAGAAAGTAAATACTAAAAACCACATACATTATCAATCGTATACCCATATTTTCTTAGCGCGCTTTCTGTATTCAAAAATGGACGGATAGTCTCTGAAAAAACCGGGCGTAAAAATAGCATAAAAACCTGAGTTTTGTTTTTGAGCCATTCGTGATTTGCTTAAAATGTCCGTTTTGGGGCTTCCCTGCGCTAGAAAAGCCCTATCTTGATAGACAAAGGTACCTGCGCAGGTCGGGCTCTCGCTACTCGCTGGCTCCCCCACCAACCAGCAGCGAGCTCAAACAGGCCGCTCCATCCCTAAGCCAAAAGAAAGGGAGCAGCAAAAAGAACTTGACCATGCCTAGAGTGGTTTCCTTTGAGGAGTAAATAAGGAAAGATCGATAAAAAAGAGAAATAGCTTGTGAAAATTTGTCGAAATTGTATACCTTTGCATTCCTAAACAGGAATTAAGATGGCAAAGAAAGGTAATCGTGTACAAGTGATTTTGGAATGCACCGAGCATAAAAATAGTGGTATGCCGGGTACTTCCCGTTACATCACCACCAAAAATCGTAAAAATACGACCCAAAGATTGGAGCTTAAAAAGTACAATCCAATCTTGCGTAAATATACCGTTCACAAAGAAATTAAATAAACCATGGCTAAGAAAACAGTAGCGAGTCTTCGGAAAAAAGATGCAAAAGGTTTTGCCAAAGTAATTAAGGCGGTACGTTCTGAGAAAACTGGCGCGTACATCTTCCGGGAAGAAATGGTCCCTTCCGATCAAGTACAGCAAACCTTGAAGAAATAGAATATTTACTTCTTTCCTTAACCCTTCCTATTTCCATAAGATATTCGTAAGTCTCTTATTGTTAGAGACTTTTTTTGTCGATAAAAATATCTTAAATTCATCTATTTAACTTAATCCTTCCTCAAATGGGTGTATTTGACTTCTTTTCCCGAGGGAAAAACAAAGAAAAACTAAACCAAGGTCTGGAAAAGACCAAGGAAAATCTTTTTTCCCGCCTGGGAAAAATGGCATTTGGAAAATCGACCGTAGATGAAGAGGTCCTGGATGAGTTGGAGGAAATCTTAATCAGCGCCGATGTAGGACTGGATACCACGATCAAGATCATTGAACGCATCGAGAAAAGGGTTAAGCAAGACAAATACATGAACATCCAGGAGCTGAATGAAATTCTCCGGGATGAGATCGTACAGCTTTTGGCCGAGTCTAACAAAGAAGACGCTAGCGATTTTGCCATACCCAAAGTAGAAGGCCCCTATGTCCTCCTAGTAGTGGGCGTAAATGGAACCGGAAAAACGACCACCATCGGCAAACTCTCCCATCAATTTAAAGAATTAGGCAAAAAAGTAATCTTAGGGGCGGGAGATACCTTCCGGGCTGCCGCTGTAGACCAACTCAAAGTTTGGGGGCAAAGAGCAGATATCCCGGTTGTCGACTTGGGTGAGAAAAAAGATCCCGCAGCTGTGGCTTACCAAACCCTGGAAAAAGGCGTGGAGATGGGAGCCGATGTGATCATCATTGATACTGCCGGCCGGCTCCAAACTAAAAAACCCTTGATGGAGGAGCTAAGCAAAATCAAACGGGTCATGCAAAAGTTTATCCCCGAAGCTCCCCACGATGTGATGCTGGTCTTAGACGGAAGTACCGGACAAAATGCACTGATACAAGCCCGCGAATTTACCAAGGCCACCGACGTGACTTGCCTCGCGATTACCAAGCTAGATGGCACTGCCAAAGGGGGCGTGGTCATCGGGATATCCGATCAATTCAAAATACCCGTAAAATACATTGGCGTAGGAGAGCAGATAGGCGACTTACAGATCTTTAACAAGAAAGAGTTTGTAGACTCACTTTTCTCGACTAGCTAGTAAGTAGATTTTTTTACCCTAAGCCACCTACTTTGGCTTAGGGATGGAACGGCATGTTTGAGCTCGTAAGGGCCCGGCGGGGAAAGGCAGCGAGTAGTGAGAGCCCGACCCGCGCTACTACTATTTTCCAAAAAATGTATGTACCTAATAGCGCGGGGAAGCCTAGGCCGTGCAAAGTATAATATTTTTTGAAACATTTTTAAGCCCCTTTTC
>CAWUIO010000061.1:0-40699 GCA_963922455.1 uncultured Microscillaceae bacterium | reverse complement strand
GATAGGGAGTTCTGAGAGGCTAAGATTACTATATTGGCTTTTCGGACAGTCTTAGACTGAAGCCCGGAAGGCCGAGACCGAAAGGGCCATGCGGGTTGGCCGGCTCGGGGCGGAGCCCGAAGGCCCGACCGGCGCCCACTCCTCATGAACTGATCAATACCCAAGGCTTTTGCGCCGGAAAGCCCCAAGATCTAAGCACTATTTTGTATTTTCCCGGCTAATTGAGATTTGAACATTAACAAAAAAGGTATGAAAAACCAAATCGATCGGCATTTTCGTCTTTGGCTTCTCCTTGCCCCTTTAGGCTTAAGCCTCATTGGGATTGGACTTTGTATTGCTATGGACACGGCCGTCCGGCGGGCAGAGGGAGTCCCTTTTTGGACCTGGTTTGGATGGGGAACTTTTGGGCTGGTGATCGTCAATACCGGCATCTCCCTGGTAGGAGATGCCGTGAAACATCGGACCCTTTTTGAGCTAAAAAAAGAGAATAATCCGTCTTAATTTTTTCCCAAAAACTTTTGGAAGGTATCCAAGGCGCGCCCCGATTCTAAGCTTTCGCGGGCTAAGGCCAAACAGTCGTCCCAAGACTCAAACTTTCCGGCGCAGTATAAGGCCGTGCCTGCATTGGCTACCACCACCGCCACTTGGGCCGGGCTTCCCTGGCCCCGCAAAATATCCTCAAAAATTTGGGCCGATTCGGCTACGGTGCCGCCCCCAAATAAGGATTCGGCCGCCAGCCGAGGGAGGTGTATTTCTTCGGGTTCCACGAGCTTTTCTTCCCCTCGGGTATACAATTTAAAGGCTTGAGTAAGTGATATTTCATCATAGCCATCAAGCGTATGCAGAATACAAAAGCGTTTATTAGTTTTTTGATACAAATAATTGTACAGACGAGCCAATTCTAAGCTAAACACGCCAACCAGTTGTTTCTTAGGAAAGGCCGGATTGACCATAGGGCCCAACATATTAAAAAAAGTCTTCACTTTCAATTGCTTGCGTATAGGGCCCACCGTTTTCATGGCCGGATGAAACAATGGCGCGTGTAAAAAACAGATTCCCGCGGTATCCATTTGCTTTTTCAGCACATCTGGTGAGTTACTAAATTCTGCCCCAAAATATTCCAGAACCGTAGAGGAACCCGAAATAGAGGACACTCCGTGGTTGCCGTGCTTGGCAACCGCCACCCCACTGGCGGCGACTACAAAAGAAGACAGGGTGGAGATATTAAACGTATTTTTACCATCTCCCCCAGTACCGCAAAGGTCAATGGGGTCGTATTCGGTCAGCTCGGCGGGGATGCATAAATCTAACATGGCATCCCTAAAGCCTTCCAGTTCTTCCACGGTGATGCTTCGCATCATAAAAACAGTCAAAAAGGCTGCTATTTGGGCGGCTTCATACTCTCCTCGGGCAATCCGGGTGAGCACTTCGGTCGCTTCGGTTTTGCTAAGTGTTTTGTGCTCAAACAAATGATTTAAAATCTCTTTCATATTCCTTTATTCTTGGTCTGCTGGCTCTTTTCAAATTAAGCTTTCAACCAGTTGATTAGCATTTCTTTTCCGTATTCGGTTAAAATAGACTCCGGGTGAAATTGAAGGCCTCTTACATCATATTCGCGGTGACATAGGCCCATGATATTACCGTGTTTGTCCCGACTGGTAACCTGGAGGCTTGAAGGTAGAGTATCTTCCTTGACTACCCAGGAGTGGTAATGCCCTATCTTAAACGAAATGGGCAAGTCAGCAAAGAGTCGGTCTGTAGGTTCTTCCACTAGATTTTCCGAAGAAAGTCCGTGCAAGACTTCGGGTAAATTATGTAGCTCAGCTCCATATGCTTCCCCAATGGCTTGATGGCCCAAGCAAATACCTAAAATGCTCTTGGTACCTCCATAGGCCTGAATAAGTTCCGGCATAATACCGGCATCCCGGGGCAGCCCAGGCCCAGGCGAAAGCAATATCTTGGAAAAGGCCTGCACTTGCTCAAGGCTAATTTTGTCATTACGGTATACTTCCGTCTCGTGGCCTAGTTCCAAAAGCATATGAACCAGATTGTATACGAATGAATCGTAATTATCCAGTACTAAAATTTTCATATTTATCTCAGATTGAGTTCATCAAATATTTTCAGCCCGGTCAATGGCGGTACGTAAAGCTCGTAGCTTGTTGGCCACTTCCTCGAGTTCTTTTTGCGGGTCGGATTTGGAGACGATCCCTGCCCCTGCTTGAAAGTACAAGCGATTATTTCGGCTCAGAAAAGAACGGATCATAATGGCATGATTCAAATCCCCGCCAAAACTCAAATAGCCAATGGCTCCTCCATAAAAACCTCTATTTTGATTTTCATAGGTGTTGATCAACTCCATGGCTTTGATTTTAGGCGCGCCCGATAAAGTCCCCGCCGGAAAGGTATCCCCGTAAATACGGAGCGATTGGGCACTTTCCTCCACCCGGGCCGTAACTTTGGACACCAAGTGAATTAGGTGAGAAAAAAACTGGATCTCTTTAAAATTTTCCACTTGCACGTGGCTACCATTGCGGCTTAAGTCATTCCGGGCCAAATCTACCAACATGACGTGCTCGGAGTTCTCTTTTTCGTCGTCAAAAAGTTGACGGGCTAGCTCGGCATCTTCTTCATCGTGCCCCGTTCGCTTGAAGGTACCGGCAATGGGGTGTATTTCTGCTTTCTGGTCTTGAATCACCAATTGCGCTTCGGGAGACGATCCAAAAATCTTAAAGTTGCCATAATCAAAATAAAATAAGTAAGGCGAAGGGTTGATGGAGCGGAGAGCCCGGTAGACGTTAAATTCGTCGCCTTGAAAACGACGGTTAAACTGCCGGGAAAGGACAATTTGAAACACGTCGCCCAACTGGCAATGCTCAATTCCTTTCTTAACCATTTGGCGGTAGTCTTCGTCATCCATATTGGAGCTCTCGTCGGCCTCGGTTTCAAAACTGTAAGCGGGAAAGTTCTTACTGTATATAATGGTCTCGAGCGTGTCTAAGTTATACTCTTGGCTAGGGATGGGTATGCCTTCTATCTGGTGCTCAAAGAGGTATAACTCATTTTTGAAATGATTGATCGCAATTACATAGCGGTAGACCCTATAGAGTATATCTGGGATTTTTCGCTTAGCGTCGGGGTAGGTTTTGACTTCCAAATCTTCAAAGTACCGCACCGCATCGTAACTGGTGTAGCCAAACAAACCGTGATTGGGAAACTGGTATGGGTTGGCTGGGTTCTCAAAGGCATCCAGAAAATCTTGAAACTTGGCGATCAACTCTTGCCTTTCTCCCCCAATGATAAACACTTGCTCTTCCTCACCAGGGTATTGGATACGAATATGGGCCCCCTCGGCTCGAAACTCCGCCATAGGCTCACAACAGATGAAGGAATAATTGTTTTGATTACCAGCATAGTCTGAACTCTCCAGTAAAATCGGGTTACGAAAGCGGTCCCGGATCTTCAGATAAATACTAACCGGGGTCAGGATATCGGCAAGCAACTTTCGGCTTGTCGTTATAGTCCGATATTTTTTCATAAAAAGGTTGCAATGAAATCGTTAATGGTTCTATATCATTAAAAAAGGCTTGCTGTGAACAGCAAGCCTAATATCTTGAAAACAAATGCCTAGCTATTCAGGGAGAAAGTGTCATCCCGAGCCACCAAGCAATTGTACAGTTAGTTAGTAGTATCAAGTCTATATCATTTAGAGGACTTAAACATAAGCAATGATTCCGATAGATGCAAATCATTGTTTCAACTCCAGAATCTTAAATTCAATCCGTCTATTTTGCGCTCTTCCTTCTTCGGTATCATTACTAGCCGAGGGGCGGCTCGAGCCATATCCCTCAAACCGTAATCGGCTGGCCTCAACCCCAGCTTTTACTAGGTAGTCATAGACCGATTTGGCCCGGTTGCTAGATAAAACTTTGTTGTTTTCGGCACTCCCCGTATTGTCGGTATGCCCTGATATTTCTCCTTGTACTTCGGGGTTTTCGGACATAAATTGCACCAACTCGTCCAATTCGGCCTTGGATTTATCTTGCAAATCAAAACTATTATAATCAAAGAAAATATTATTTAAGCGGAATACCGTACCCTTGGCAATGGGCTCCAGAGCAATATTAATGACTACCGGCTCCGGGTTACGCTCTTCTTCATAGTTGAAGGTCAAGCTTTTGAAGGCATAGCCTTTTTTATGTACCTCCAGGGCATACTCGGAGCCCTGATTGAGCACCAATAGGTAATTCCCGTTTACGGCATCGGATGTGACGGAAGCTTGTTTAAGATCTTCACTGAGGTCAAAGAGGTCAATTTGGGCATTTAGTTTATTATTGGTTTTGGCATCGTAAACATAACCCTTTACGTAATTGCTAATATTTTTGGGCTTGATGGCATCAGGGATGATCACTTCTTTGAGAACGCTCTTGGTATAATTGTTTCCTTCCCGAGTACTTTCGGTATAATAGCCTTTTTCCCAATCGGCCGATATAAATAGTAATTCTTGGTCTTCATAATTATTCATGGGGTATCCTAGGTTTTTGGGCGCTTCCCAGGTTCCTTTATACCATTCACTTTTATAAAGATCGTAGCCTCCAAAACCCGGGTATCCTTCGGAAGCAAAGAATAAACTACGGCCATTGGGATGTATAAAGGGGCAAACATCGTTTTGAGTGGAGTTTACTTCTTCCATATTTTGGGCTTCTTGCCAGTTACCAGCCTCATCGCGGGAGCTGTACCAAATATCTAAGGCTCCCTTCCCTCCGGGACGGTTTGAGATAAAATAAAGGGTACGCCCATCGGAGCTTAAAGAGGGCTGAGACTCATAATATCGCGTATTAATACCATTGGGCAAGCGTTGGGGCTGTCCCCAAGCATCGCCTTGTTTTTTGACCAAATACAAGTCGCATTGCCGACTTCGGTCACGAGGGTTTACTGAACGGCAGGCGGTAAAAACCAAATACGTACCATCGGCCGAAAGGGTAGCTGTTCCTTCATTGCCTTGGGGGGTATTGATATACTCAGAAACCGATTCGGGCTTCGTCCAAGAACCCTCCTGAAAATAACTGACATACAAATCTTCATCGCCGCCTACTTGACTTCCGGGAGGATTGGCCCGGGCCGTAAAAAGTATCACTTCTTGGTCGCCCGTTAAAACGGGAAAATATTGCAGATAAAACTCATTGAGTGGGGCGGGTAAATCTTGAGATTCAAAATCTAGGGGGTTCTTGATATTTTCTAAAGAAAATTTGGCGTCTCGCACAATTCGCGTAGCTTTTTTGGCAAACTCAGGGTTTAGAGAAGGAAAACTCATAAATTTTTCGGCCAAAGCTAATGCCTCGGGATATTCTCCTTTTTGCATATGATACTTTGCCAGTTCATAATACGCATTCTGAAATTTGGCGGGCTCTTTATTTACTTCAACCGTTTTTTGATAGGCTTCTATTGACTTATCGTGCTCTTTAAACATCATGTACGTTGCCCCCAACTGATAATGGGCTTCGGCAAAGTTATCATCGGCCTTGGTAGCTTGTACCAACATTTCTATGCCCTCGTCAAACCGTCTTGCTTTAAAAAATTCGCTGGCCTTTTGGTAATACTTAATCGCTTTCTTAGACTGGGTAGAATAGTCCTGGGCCTGAACGGGTAGACTTATCCATAGCCCAGCCATCCATATCAGCAATAAATATTTCACTCGATGCTCCATAGGTATTGGTTTTGGTTTACCTTTTTATTAGATATAAATTCTAGTTTAAATGAGGATAGACTTCTGATTGATTAGCGCATAAAGTCTCCATTCTCTCATCTCTTTTCTTTCTTCTCGGCTTAGGGATAGGCGCCCGCAGGGCCGAGACCGCTGTGGGTATGCGCGTGAGCCGGCTCGGCAGCCTAGCCCGGCCCAGGCCTGGTAGATACGGACTCGGGTCAAGCTAATTTTTATGGCCTGGGCAAGCCCCTCGTGTTCTTTTTACCCAAAAACTATCTATGCCCCCTAAGACGTATCAAAATAGCTCAGGTTACCCTAAGGGATATGCATAAACTTATGCGTTTGTAAGGAAATTTTCCATTGAGGATGTTCTTTTACATACTCTACGATACGCGGGGTCATTTGGTCGGCTTTACTCCATTCGGGTTGCAATACGAGTGCACAATGGGGAGAGACTTGTGAGGCAAATGACTCAGCCCAAGCCAAATCGGATGCATGGTAAACAATCACTTTTAATTCGTGGGCTACCGATAGGATACTCGGATGGGGTGCTTTAAACTTTTTGGGAGAAAAACAGACCCAATCCCACTGCCCGCTCAAAGGATATGCCCCTGAAGTTTCGATGTGGCAATTAAAACCTGCCTCGTGCAGTCCTTGACAGAGGGGCCCCATATCATACATTAAGGGCTCACCCCCCGTAATAACGGCCAGGCGGCTGGGAAATTGAAGGGCTTGTTCACAAATTTCACGAATAGTTTGCTGAGGATGGGCACGGGCATCCCAGGATTCTTTTACATCACACCAATGGCAGCCTACGTCACAGCCCCCTAAGCGTATAAAATAGGCGGCCCGGCCTTGGTGAACCCCCTCCCCTTGCAAGGTATAAAATGCTTCCATTACCGGAAGTTGCACGTCTAAATAGGTCGAGGATTGACCCAATGCAGGAGTCATGGGCATAAGGTTGGGTTTAAATCAATATACTTTTTTCAAAACCAGTCTCTGGCGTAAAAGTTCACCCGTAAACAGTACGGGGGTGATATAGGTCATCATAAACCGGATGCTATCGCCTAATACAAAGCCTTTAAATACAATGGTCGTGAATATATGAAAGAAAATAAGCAGAAAGAGCGAGGCCATGAGCACAAAACATCCGGTAGATAAAACTACACGAAATAACAGGCCCTGCCCTGTAGACACTTGTTGGGTGATCCGGTCGCTCCACACTATAAAAAAACCCGTTAGGGGAAATTGATACAAGAGTAAGGCAAGTACGGCCAAGTAATATTCTAAGAAAATGTAAAGGGCCAAGACCACATTTTGGTCTTGTCGGATAAAAAGAAAAAACCCTATAATGACCAATTGCAAGATAGGGTGTACCCAGTAACTCTTAAAAAGGGCTTTTTCTCGATCGTTTTTTAGTAAAGATTGCAGCATGGGCCTATTCTAAGGGATTGATTTTGAACTTTCCATGAAAAATCTAATCTAATCCAAACTTATGAATAAATCTTCTTTTCGGCCGATAAAAGCGTATTGTAGAGAAGGCCGGTAACGGTCATTGGCCCTACTCCACCCGGTACTGGGGTTATATGACTGGCCACCTCCGAGACTTCGGCAAAGGCTACGTCTCCTACCAGCCGGTACCCGCGCTTCTTGCTAGCATCTTCTACCCGGTTGATGCCCACATCAATGACAATTGCTCCGGGTTTTACCATATCTTTCTTTACCAATTCTGTTTTACCCAGCGCTACAATAAGGATATCGGCTTGGAGGGTATGTTCTTTTAAGTCGGGGGTACGGCTATGGCATATCGTAACGGTGCAGTTACCAATTTTAGATTTACGCGACATAAGGATACTCATCGGCGAGCCCACGATATCGCTTCTTCCTAAGACTACGCAGTGTTTTCCTTGGGTTTCGATTTGGTAATGCTCTAAGAGTTTCAGGATCCCCAATGGAGTGGCCGATATATACGCAGGGAGGTTTTTGGCCATACGGCCCACATTAATCGGGTGAAAGCCGTCTACGTCTTTCTCGGGAGAGATAGTTTCGGTAATTTGGACTACATCAATATGATCAGGGAGGGGTAGTTGAACAATTAAGCCATCAATTTGAGGGTCCTCGTTTATGGATCTGATTTTCTCAATCAATTCTTGCTGGCTAACTTCAACGGGGTAAGGGATCAAAGACGACTCAAAACCTACCCTTTTACACGCTTTTACTTTCTGGTTGACGTAGGCCAGGCTTGGTGCATCCTCCCCTACCAACATTGCAGCCAGATGAGGAGGTCTTAAGCCTTGTTCTACACGCTTGGCAACCGATTCGGCAATATCTTGCTGAATGTGCAAAGCGGTTTGTTTTCCATCCAATAATATCATAGGGTATATCTAATAAAAAAAGCCGGACAAAGCCGGCTTTAAATTGATGTGTTACCTATTAGTTTCGGGTAAATACAATTTGTACAGGTTCGCTTAAGTTCAAAGTAGGGATAGCCGATAAATCAACCTGCCCCTGAATGCTTTGTACTTGCCCGGTGGTTTGTTCAAAAACGATTTGCAAGTTTGCCAAAGTTAAAGGGAAAGGTACCGGTGATAAAGGTACATTTATATTCAACTGGAGGCTTTGTCCGTCAACATAGGTCCAATTTCCTTGAGCCTGGGTAGTCGTGGCAATCGTACATACAATATTCACCGTTCCTTCACTGGCAGAAGCCCCATTTACCAATTGAATTAAGGCTATGTCATTGGCATTACTAGAGTCACAAGGTGAATCGGCGAGCAATAGTGAGACAATGAGAGAATCAACGGCCGTTCCCGAGTTTACCAATTGGGCACTGGTCAGGGCATATTCTCCTTCAAAATCTAATTCGGTACTTTGAGGGTCCGATTCGCTATCATCGCTACAAGAAGACATCCAAGTTAAAGAACCAAGCAAAAAAACAACAAAAAGAATTTTGAGGTGTAATGGCTTTTTCATTTTTATGAGAGTTAAGTGAAGGTGCAAATAAAAAAAAGATTTTAGGTATAACGCTTATTGCCCTACATTTTATTCAATTTAGCTTCAAAACTAAGCTATTTTGCCCGTTTAGTACCAGGCTTTAACAAGTTTTTGCTAAACCTAATACGCAAATTATCTATTTTTGGCTAGGTATTCGTAAAAGCCTCTCAAAAGCAGCTCTTGAGAAAAGCTTTTACACTCGATTTCTAAACTCATAACCCTTAGATTCGTGAAGAAACATTTACTATACTATATGGCCCAGGTATTATTACTAAGCCTCCAGCTTTTTACCCATCATTCCTTCTTACAAGCCCAGACGGCAACGGTAGTACGTGGTAAAATAATCGATGCTCAATCTCAGGAAGCCTTGATCGGGGTAAATATCAGCATCAAAGACAAGATCATCGGGACGGTTACGGATCAAGATGGCAACTTTTCCCTTAGCACTCAGGTAAGCCCTCCCTTTACTCTGATTTTCTCCTATGTTGGCTACGCTCGGCAAGAAATGGAAATCCTTCAAAGTCAATCCAATATTGAGATAAAACTGGTGGCTGAGGCTATTTTGGGCCAAGAAATTATCATCTCAGCCAGTCGGTACGAGGAAAACTATTTAGAATCTGCTGTAACGGTTGAAAAATTAGATATCCTAGATATTCAGCAAAGTCCTGCGCCCAACTTTTACGAAAGCCTACGAAACTTGAAAGGGGTAGATATGGGAACGCAAAGCCTTATTTTTACGACTCCCAATACCCGCGGTTTTAACGGGAACACCAACTTCCGGGTGACCCAAATTATTGATGGGGTAGACAATGCCCCTCCGGGCTTGAATTTCCCCGCTGGGAATATTGTAGGAATTTCCCAGCTAGACCTTGAGAGTGTAGAACTCTTGGTCGGTGCCTCATCGGCCCTTTACGGACCCGGTGGAGTAAATGGCACGATCTTAATGAACAGCAAAAGTCCATTTGAGTACCCAGGTTTGAGTGCTTCTGTACAAACGGGTTTAATGCACGTTGGGGCCGATTATCGCGATACCCCGGGGGGTATGTACGATGTTAACGTTCGTTACGCCAAATCCTTTAATAATAAATTTGCCTTTAAAGTCAATGCCAGCTACATCAGTGCCTTAGATTGGCACTCCCGCGACTTTCGCGACAAAACCGATTTGAAAGATGGAAACCTCAATCGCCAAACCAACCCCGGTTATGATGGAGTAAATACCTATGGAGATGAGGTGTTCTTCCCGGTCAATTTAGGAGAACAAGCCCAGGCTTCGGCCGAAGGTACCTTAGAAGACCAAGGCGTTTTTCCCGGAGACCCCGGCTATGATGAGGCCTTACAAGACATTATTGACCTCTTTCCTACGGCCGAAGAAGATATTTTAATCTCTCGTACCGGTTACCAAGAGCAAGATCTAGCCGATTATGACACCGAGAGCTTAAAACTCAGCGCTTCCCTTCATTATCGCATTAATGAAAATGTAGAGGCCATCTTCCAAGGCTCTTATGGAAGGGGTACCAGCGTGTACACCGCCAGTAACCGCTTCTCTCTGGTCGACTTTTCTCTCTTAAACCTCAAAGCTGAAATCAAAGGACCTAAGTTTTTTGTCCGGGCCTGGACCGTAAGCGAAAATGGCGGAGATACCTACGACATAGGAAGTACAGCCAACTTTATAAACACCGCTTGGAAAGATGACGAGCAGTGGTATACCGATTACTTCACCGGTTTTACTTTGGCCCGTTTGGGAGGCCGCGACTTAGTGCAGTCTTATGACTTTGCCCGCCAAGTGGCCGACAACCGGGACAATTCGGGCAACATACTTAGCCCAGGGCAGCCCGCTCGTCTCTTACCGGGCAGCCCCGAATTTAATGAGGTCTTTAATCAAATTACATCCCGCCCCATCACAGATGAGTTTCAAATCAACGGAAACACCGTGAGAGGGAGTGGGGTGGTTGACAAAAGTAAGTTGCACAGTGTGGAAGCCGAATACAATCTAAGCGACTTCTTCAAATTTGCCGACATCCTCGTAGGAGCGAGCCATAAAATCTTTGTAATCAACAGTGAAGGTACCATCTTTGGCGATCCTATCGGAGACCCGCATACGATCCACCAATTTGGGGCTTACGTACAAATGGCCAAAAAATTCTGGAATGACCGCCTTAAGTTTATTGGTACAGCCCGCTACGACAAAAATGAAAACTTTGAAGGACGAGTAACCCCCCGCTTCTCACTCGTTTATTCTATTGACCAGAAAAAACAACACAATATCCGAGGCTCGGCCCAGACCGCATTCCGCTTTCCTTCGGTGGCTGACCAATACACCTTTCTGGACGTAGGGGTCTTCCGGGTAATTGGAGGACTTCCTCAATTTCGGGAGGATTTAAACCTGGAAGAAAATCCGGTCTATCCCTTGGATGACCCCAACCCCTTGGTAGGCCAGCCCGACTTATCTCAAGGCCCATATGTTTTCCCTCGCTTCCGGCCAGAACGAATTGTCTCTTATGAGATTGGCTACAAAGGCTTGTTTAAAAATAAGCTACTAATTGACACCTATTTTTATTACAACTCATACAACGGATTCCTGGCCAGCCAAGCCCTGGGCCAGCCCCTACCGGATGGAGAAACCAATTTTCTATTAACGACCATCAGTACAGATGAGGATATCTCGGCGTACGGGTGGGCATTTGGGGCCGATTATTTGTTTAATAAAGGCTATAAACTATCGGGTAATGTCGCTTATAATACCTTGAACAAGGTAGGAGGTGATTTTCCTAGTGGTTTCCTCACGCAATTCAACTCGCCCGATTACCGGACTAACCTTAGTTTTTCCAATCCGCATGTATACAAAAACCTAGGTTTTAGCTTGGTTTGGCGCTGGCAGAATGACTTTCTCTGGGAATCAACCTTTGGCGTGGGTGAGATTGATGCCTACCACACCCTTGATGCCCAGGTGAGCTACACGATGAAAAAATTAAAAACTGTACTCAAAGTAGGGGGCAGCAATATTCTCAATAATTATTATAACACTAGTTTTGGTAACCCGCAAATTGGTGGCCTGTACTACGTCTCCTTGACCTTTGATGAGTTTTTAAACTAAATCAGGGTTCATACATATATGCTAGGTGCCGACCCAAAGTCGGCACCTTTTTTTCCTATTTATTCGGTATAGGGGCTGCCCCTGGCTTCACTTCAATCGTAACATAAATTATAATCCTACCCGGCCAGGGTCGGGCTTTCGCTACTCGCCGGCCAACCCACCTCCAGCGGCGGGCTCAAACAGGCCGCTCTATCCCTCAGCCTTTTTTTTGTAGTGTAAAGGGAGGAATTCCTTCCAAAAATACAATTTCGCTACTAGCGAAATTTTCGCTACATGCCCCTATCCTGGGTGAGAAAATAGTTTACCTGCCCACTACATTAGAACCTGGTTTGCGATCACATTCCCTGGAAATGTTTAAAATTTTATGCATTACAAACAAAAATATTCAAATATTCACTATAGAGTTTTATTTTATTTAGAAATAATGTTACTTTTCAATCTATCTTGATATTTGTGGTCGCTATTTGTTGTACGGTAATATGCTATTAATATGAGAAAAATTTTATCTACGTTTTGTTTGATTTTGACCTTGGCGGGCCTGCTTGGAATTGCCCAAGCCCAAGCCCAGGTCGTAGTAAGTGGTAAAGTAGTTGATAATAACGGTGAAGCGCTCATAGGAGTAAACATCGCTATTTTAGGAAAAGTCGTCGGAACAATTTCGGATGTCAACGGTAACTTTTCCCTTTCTACCAATACCCCTGCCCCTTTCACCTTAACCATAAGCAGCATCGGATATGCCAGTCAAACCCTAGAGGTCACTGGTTCTATGAGCAATGTTGAAATTAAGTTGGAAGAGCAGTCCATCTTAGGGCAGGAAGTAATCGTATCGGCCTCTCGTTTTGAGGAAAATGTACTTCAAGCTCCGGTTGCGGTAGAGAAGATGGATATCATAGCCATCCGTAATGCTCCAGCCGCTACCTTTTATGAGTCCCTAAGAAACTTAAAAGGTGTAGATGTGGCTGCCCAAAGTCTTACCTTCAATTCCCCTACCACCCGCGGATTTGCCGCCAATGGTAACTTGCGCATGAACCAACTCATCGACGGAATTGACAACTTTGCCCCCGGCTTAAACTTCGCCGCAGGTAATATTGTGGGTATCTCTGAGCTCGATCTGGAAAGTGTAGAATTATTACCTGGGGCATCTTCTGCTCTCTACGGCCCCGGGGGTATGAACGGTACACTCCTCATGACGAGTAAAAGCCCCTTTGAGTACCAAGGACTAAGCGCCTCAGTCAGGGGGGGGGTTATGCACTTTAACTCGCCTAGCCAAAATGTACGGCCCATGGGTGAGTTTGCCGCTCGCTATGCCAAATCCTTTAATGACCGCTTTGCCTTCAAAGTAAATGTAAGTTACCTTACCGCCGATGACTGGGAAGCTACCGATTTCCGCAGCTTTGTGGATAACGGGAACCATAACCTGGGCATTGAAAACACGACTCGAGAAAATGATCCTGGCTACGACGGAATCAATATTTACGGAGACGAAATTGGTACCAACATAGGCCCAAATAGCTCAGTTGCCTCCGGATTGGTCCAAGCTGGACTGATTACCCCCGAACAAGCGCAACTTTTGCCCAATGAAGTCGTAACCCGAACGGGTTATACCGATGAAGACCTGGTAGATTATGACGCATTTAGTCTCAAACTGAATACTGCCCTACACTATCGTATCAACGAAGACCTTGAATTGATCGGACAAGTTAGCTATGGGAATGGTACCACCGTGTACACCGCCAATAACCGGAACGCCATTAGCAACTTTAGTCTTACCCAGGCCAAATTAGAACTAAAGGGCTCTAATTTTTTCCTCCGAGGTTGGACAACCCTAGAACGGTCAGGGGATTCGTATGATGCGGGTAACTTAGGGGTAGCCATCAACTCTACCTGGAAAAGCGACACCGATTGGTTTGGAGAATATGCGGGCGCCTACTTAACTGCCTTAGCTCAAAATGGGGGCGATGTAACCGCCTCGCATCAATTTGCCCGCTCCATTGCCGATCAAGGACGCCTCATGCCTGGCTCTCCCGAGTTTAATTCTGTATCTGAACAATTACAAAAAACCCCTATTAGCCAGGGAGGCGCCCTCTTTGAAGACCGAACCAACCTCTACCACGTTGAAGGGATGTATAACTTCAGTAAATTTATCAAGGCAGTGGACATCACCGTGGGGGCCAGCTATCGTCATTACCGCCTCCGATCAGACGGCACCTTGTTTGATGACGCCGACGGCAACGCAATTCCGATCAACGAATACGGGATCTACGGACAAATATCCAAATCTTTTGTCAATGACCGAATCAAACTACAAGTGTCAGGTCGCTACGACAAAAACGAAAACTTTGACGGACGCTTCACACCTCGCGGTTCAGCCGTATTCTCCCTTGGGGCTGACCGTCAACACAATCTAAGATTTTCGGCCCAGACGGCCTTCCGTTTCCCCACGACACAAAACCAGTTTATCAACCTACAATTACGCCCGGGGGTAGTACTTATAGGGGGCTTGCCCCAATTTTTGGAACGGTTTGACGATAACCCGGCTTATTCCCTGCCCAATGCAGGCGCCTTTGGGGCCGCCTTCGGGGCCGCTACCGAAGATCCCGAAGTACTCAATCAAGCCGTTCAAACCATTATCGCCGGAGGTGGAGATCCTACTGATGTAGCATTGGTACAACAAACTATTATTGGCATTTCGCTCAATCAAACGGTAGGGATCTTAGAACCTTTTGAGTTTGACGAGTTCAAAGTAGAGCGCGTTTTTTCTTTGGAAACAGGGTACCGGGGCCTCATCGCCGATAAGTTGTATGTAGACGCCTATGTTTACTGGAGCCGTTACAATGACTTTGTAGGACAGCGATTGGTTGTTCAAGGAGCCTCGGCCGATGATCCACTCAGTGTGATTGGCCTAACTCCAGGTAGTACAGTGTATATTTTACCCGTTACTTTTGATCAACCGGTCGAAACCCTAGGATGGGGACTCAGTTTGGATTATCAATTACCCAAAGGGTTCCAAATTGGAGCTAATGTTGCCTATAACTCCATTGAAGGTATCCCGGCCGATGCCGTTGCCGATGGATTGCGGGTAGACTGGAATACTCCTCGCTACCGTACCAATGTTTCCTTCTCCAACCGGGAAGTGGTTAAAAATCTTGGTTTTGGTATTACATGGCGCTGGCAAGACCGCTTCAACTGGGAATCAGGCTTTGGTTCAGGACCTATCGGCGATTTCCACACAGTAGATGCCCAAATAAATTACAAAGTTAGCTCTATCAAAACCATCTTTAAAGTTGGAGCCCAGAACATGTTCAACAGTTATTATACTACCGGTATTGCCAACCCCAGTATTGGTGGGCTTTATTATGTCAAAGTTACCTTTGATCAGTTCTTGAATTAAGTTAACTTAGCAGTACCGGGTATACCAAGAGTTTAGACTTTATTTCCTATGAAAATAAGTATACTAGGTACCGGGCGATTAGCCTGGCACCTTGTTCCGGCTTTGGAAAAAGCCGGTTTTTTTATAAACGAAATTTATAACCGCTCCCTCCCTGCTGCCGAAGCCCTAGCTTCCCAGACCATGCAAGCCCGTATCCAAACCCATACCGATTTCCGAGATAGCCGCTCGCATCTATTTATTCTAAGTGTCAAAGATGACGCGCTGGCAGAAATAGCTCAAGCTACGCTACTTCCTAGTGGGTCCTGGATTGTGCACACTTCAGGAAGTAAAGCACTCGAGGTACTACAAAATCCGGATTGGGAAGGCGTAAAGACGGGAGTTTTCTATCCACTTCAATCATTTAGCAAGGATAAAGCAGTAGACTGGAAAAAAATCCCTATTTTCCTGGAAGCTACAGATCCTGCCCTACAAGAAGCCTTGTGTCAAATGGCCCAAGGCCTGAGTCAATCGGTCAGGGTATTGCAAAGTGGCCAAAGGCAAATTTTACACATTGCCGCAGTCTTTGCCAATAACTTCAGCAACCATATGTTTCGCTTAGCCCAGGAAATCTTAGAACGAGAAGGCCTGGATCTAAGTGCGCTTTATCCTTTGATTGAGGAAACCGTCCAAAAAACCATAAAAATTGGTCCCCATGAAGCCCAAACCGGGCCAGCCCTAAGACAAGACCAAAAAGTTATAGATCGCCACGCCTCCTATTTGGAGGCAAATTTTCCGGCAGAAATGGCAACTTTGTATCGAATGCTTAGTAAGTCCATTCAAAATCCGGTTTTTAACAAAAAAAATCAGAAAGATGGGTGACTTTTCTTGCTTAGATTGGTATAGAATAGATAGAAATACAATTCAAATATTTGATCTCTACTTTCTAGGTTTTGTCCCTCTAAAAAATAGCAAAACGTAGCTTCATAGGGCATCTAAGGTAACATGGAAGCACAAACCATACACAAACCAAAAAATTTTGACTGGCGCGGTTTTTTTAAACTGGTACGCCCGCTTAATCTTTTGATTTTGGTGCTCACCCAGTACACCTTAAAAATATTTTTGATTGACGAAAACGTACAGTTTTGGTTTAACCTAGGGGATCACCGTTTATTTTTGCTCAGCTTGATGACCACCTTGATTGCCGCCGCCGGGTATATCATCAATGACTATTACGATATCAAAATAGACACTGTAAACAAACCCCAGGAGGTCGTAGTCGGAAAAATACTCAAGCGACGGGTAGCATTAGGCTCTCATTTTGGCCTCAACATCTTCGCCCTTTTTATTGCCGCTTATCTGGGGATCAAGGTATTTGCTATCGCAATTAGCTCGGCTTTTTTACTCTGGTTTTATTCCAACCATCTCAAACGCCTACCTCTTCTGGGTAACGTGACGGTTGCCTATCTTACCGCGATGGCTGTGGTAGTGATTGCCGTGTATTTCCCTCATAATCAACCGGCTGTGTATATGTTTGCCATGTTTGCTTTCTTTATTTCCCTTATCCGGGAGATTATCAAAGATATGGAAGATGTCCGGGGAGATGCCTATTTTGGATGCCGTACCCTGCCGATTGTATGGGGAATTCGCAAAACCAAGCAAGTGGTCTACACCTTCTTTTTTATCTTTTGCATCATCATATTATCCACCTATATCAGTTTTCCTAACCAGTTTGCTTTGTATCTTTATTTAGTAGTTCTCCCGCCGCTCCTATGGTTTTTTATCCGCCTCATGCGGGCCGATACCCGCAAGGATTTCCGCTTTTTGAGCAATTTATGCAAAGCCATCATGGTATTGGGCATTTTAAGTATGATGGTTTTTTAGGTTGATTTCAGTCCCGACAATAAAGTGTTACAAACCTATTTTTGGGGCTTCCCCGCGCAAAAAAATAGGCAGTCCCTAGTAAAACCCGTGCCGGCGCGGGTCGGGCTCTCGCTACTCGCTGCCACTCCCCGCAGGCCCCAACGAGCTCAAACAGGCCGCTCCATCCCTAAGCCAATTGAGAGGAGAGACTAGAGAAGCGGGAGGAGAGATTTGCGTATTCCTTGGCTATTCGGTATTAACAACTCTACGGGTCTTTGCGTCTCGCCCCATGCGGTCAACGTAGGGGCAGCCAATCCAAACCCGGGCCTTATAAATACCCATAAAAGATATCGAGACCTAAATTTATATAGTCAGGCAAGCTTACAGAAAAAAATACATAGCTAAATTTTTACCAGATTTTAGCTAGCCTGCACGCCTATTCCTACCTTTGTCAAGTCAATTAACTCAACAGTGTTTCATGGCTCCTTGTTGTTCTTTACAGGAAATACCGAAAACCTTACTATACCCATGCGACTAAGTATACTAGTATTTTTCTTAAGTGTATCCATTTCATCCTACGGGCAAGGCCCTCCGGTACCCCATTTGCCTTTCCATAATCCCGAAGATGTAGGATTTAATAAAGATTCCCTCCAAGCTCTGGGTGAACAAATGGACAACTTCAAACAAAAAGATTTTAGAGGGCTCGTAGTGATCAAAGACCATAAACTCGTAATCGAGTGGTACTTCAACACCTTTTGGAGAAAACATATCCACGACATCCGGTCTGCTGGTAAAAGTATTACGTCTCTTCTTCTGGGGGTGGCCCTCAAAGAAGGCTTGGTGCAAAACTTGGAGCAGGATGTGTTTTCCTTCTTCCCCCAAGACACATATCCTAACCTACACGAAGATTACAAAAAGGTGAAAATTAAGCACTTGCTGGATATGTCTTCTGGCCTGGACGCCGATTCGGATGATGGCAACACTCCGGGCAATGCTGGACAATGGATGGGAAAAGAGGAATGGGTCCAATACATACTTGGTATACCCTTAGCCCACCAACCCGGGAAGCGTTGGGTATATGCCGACATCAATGCTGCCCTGATCGGAGCCATTATCGAGGAAAAATCGGGTATGAGTTTGAGAGACTTTGCCAAAGAAAAAGTGTTTACCCCCCTTGGAATCAAAGAATTTTATTGGTCAACCAATGCCGCCAACCAAACCGTAGCCGCCGGGAACTTATATCTTTCTACTTTAGATTTTGCCAAACTGGGGGTGCTGGTGGCCCATCAGGGAAAGTGGGGAAATCAACAAATCATCCAAGCCGAATACGTTGAGAAATTATTAGAGAGAGAAGCATTTACGATTTCCGATTATAACCCCCTCTCCGATTCCTACGGAATGCTCTGGTACAAATCCAAACGAAAAGTTGGCTCCAAAGAAGTGCATTATCTCTGGGCTTCAGGAAATGGAGGGAATCATTTAGTAGTCGTGCCCGAAGAAAACATGGTCATTGCCTTAACCTCGGGAGCGTATGGGCAGTGGTACCCCCACAAAAGAGCGTATTATGTTCTGGGAAAGGTTCTCGCTGCCTTGGAATAAAGAAATACCCTAGGGGGCTTCAGGGGGGCTTGGCAAAGTTCAGCATTGTTAAATTTGTAAAAATTGTCTAATGCCCCCCCACTGGTCATAGCGTTTCGTTCAATGCCGTCAAATAGTGGAAGCCGATTCAAACCCAGGCATTACCAATGCCCGAAAAGATGCAGACACCATAAAATTCTGCCCGAGCTTCCTAAAAACTTTTTCTTAAATTGACAGCATTGAGTAAGAGGCTAAAACCATTATGGGGGGGCGCTCCCTCCTTAAGCTTAAGAAAGGAGCTCTCGTGCTCTATGTAAAACCCTTGCCTCATCACAAAATTTATCTTGGAATTTCAGTATTTTCGCTTAAAAGCAAACAAACTAGTGAATGACCCGAACTACAGAAAAATATATCAATCTTTTTACTGACTTTGGTTTTAAAAAGCTATTTGGCGAAGAGCCCAATAAAGACTTGCTTATTGCCTTTTTAAACGAACTTTTAGGGGACCAAGAACGCATTGAAGATATAAGCTATTTGAAAAATGAAGGGGAAAGAAAGGCCGTTTACGATCTTTATTGTACGAATGAAAAAGAGGAAAAATTTATTGTGGAAATTCAAAGGGTAAAACAAGAATTCTTTAAAGACCGAAGTATATATTATTCAACCTTCGCTATCCAAGAACAAGCCAACAAAGGAAAGGCATCGCAATACGAACTAAAAGGTGTTTATACAATCGCTATTTTAGATTTTAGTTTTGATAAGTCCAACCCACATACATTAGAACACCGAGTAAAACTATTAGATATCCAGACCAAAGAAGTTTTCTATGAAAAATTAACCTTTATTTATTTAGAAATCCCCAAATTTCAAAAGGAGATCCCCCAAATTAAAAGTGAATACGATAAGTGGCTTTTTGCTTTTAAAAACCTGCACCGTTTGCAAGACCGTCCCCAACAACTACAAGAAGGGGTTTTTAAGAAATTATTTGACTTAGCTGAAATCGCTAAGATGGATGAAGCCGAACGTTCCATCTATCAGGAAAGCCTAAAAGATTATCGGGATTTGAAAAGCTCCATGGATACCTATCACGCAGATGGTAAACGAGATCAAGCCCTAGATATGGCGGTTAAAGCGGTTCGAGAGGGACTTGATCTCGAGGTAATCGCTAGGTTAACAGGCCTTAGTCTAGAAGAAATTAAAAAATTGTCATAGGGAGTGGTAGCATTTTGCCCCACGGATCTTAGCGTCTCACCCAATGCCGTCAAATAGTGGAAGCCGGTTCAAACCCGGGCATTAAAATGCCCTGAAAGATGTGGACACCATAAATATGTGCCCGAGAAAATTGTGCCCGAGCTTCTTGCAAAAATTTTCCTTAGTTGAGAGGAGAGAAACGAGATTTTGGAACCGGGAACCGACAGCCGATACCAATTTACAGCGAATTGGAATACAGCCCTTTATCACCTTTTCTGATCTTAGCGCCCCCTTGTGAGTGGATGTTCCCAAGGGTCATCCCGAAGCCTTGAGTAAAAAGGCAGTTTGCTGAACTGCTAGCCTTCGCTTAGCTGAACCGTGCCCGCCTAATCCCGTCCCGGTTCTCGGTTCTAAAATCTCTCCTCCCGCTTCTCTACTCTCTCTTCTTCTTCGGCTGAGGGATAGAGCGGCCTGTTTGAGCCCGCCGCTGGCCGTGGGCTGGCAGGCGAGTAGCGAAAGCCCGACCCCGGCGCCACCTACTTTTCTAGGGCTACCCTCCTTCTCGGCCGGGGGCAGCCCCTATTCTTCTAAGAAATCCTGTATCTTTGCCAAAAATGAGGGGGACGTGCGAGTGTAATCCTCACCAATCGAATAAAGCCCAACAGGATGCAAAAAATAGCCATTTTCGCTTCCGGCTCCGGGAGCAATGCGCAAAAAATCATGGAGCACTTTGCCGAACACCCCCTGGCCCGGGTGGAAATGCTCATCAGCAACCGGCAAAAAGCTTATGCCTTGGTGAGAGCCCAACAGTTTGGGGTAAAAGCCTTAGCCTTGGGCAAGGAGGCTTTCCAGGAGGGGCAAGAAGTGCTGAGTATACTGCAAGAAGCCTCCATTGACTGGATTGTCTTGGCCGGTTTTTTATTAAAAATCCCGGAGATTCTCCTTGAACACTACCCCGAACGGATGCTAAACATCCACCCTTCTTTGCTTCCTAAATTTGGGGGAAAAGGAATGTACGGAATGCATGTACATAGGGCCGTCCTCGATGCAGGAGAGAAGGAAAGTGGCATTAGCATACATTATGTCAATAAATTTTACGATGAAGGGAAGATAATCTTGCAAGAAAAGTGCCCCGTCATGCGAGGCGACACTCCGGAAATGTTGGCCCATAGGGTATTGGAGTTGGAACATCGCTACTTTCCGAAAGTTCTAGAAGAATTGGTGAAGAAGTCGGCAAAAAATCCCTAATTTTGTTTTTTATTTTAATTTCATCAAAGCAAATTTTAGAGCGTTGAAAGCAATTCAGAAGGCTTTAATCTCTGTTTACCATAAACAGGGTTTGGAACCCATTGTAGAACAGTTGAAGAAGTATAAGGTAGCCGTCTATTCTACCGGAGGCACCCAGAAATATTTGGAAGAATTGGGCGTGGAAGTCCACAGCGTGGAGTCCTTAACCGGTTACCCCTCCATATTGGGCGGCAGAGTGAAAACCCTACATCCCAAGGTGTTTGGGGGGATTTTGCACCGCAGTGAAGAGAGCAAAGACCAGGCAGAGTTACAGGAGTATGACATCCCAGCGTTTGACTTGGTCATTGTAGATTTATATCCCTTTGAGGATACCCTGGCCCAAACCCAAAATGAGCCGGAAATAATTGAAAAGATTGATATTGGAGGGATTTCTTTAATCCGGGCCGCCGCAAAAAATTATCGGGATGTGGCGGTGGTGGCTTCCCAAAAGGATTACACCCGGCTTGCCAAACTTTTAGAGACTGGCCAAGGGGCCATTTCTATGGAAGAGCGTAAGGCCTTAGCCCGAATTGCTTTTGAAGTCAGTTCGCATTATGATGCTAAAATTTACGGCTATTTTGCCGAAGATTCGGAAGAAGTTCCGGCTTTAAAAGTGAGTATTCCCGAAAAGCAAACCTTACGCTACGGCGAAAACCCACACCAAAAAGGGTATTACTATGGAGATTTGAGCCAATTGTTTACGCAATTGCATGGTAAAGCCCTCTCATTTAATAACTTAGTAGATGTGGACGCGGCCATCGCTTTAAATGAAGAATTTGAAGCCTGTGCTTACACGATTATCAAACATACCAATGCTTGCGGGGCGGCTACGGCCCAGACTCCCAAGGAAGCTTACTTGAAAGCCTTGGCGGGTGACCCAGTTTCTGCTTTTGGGGGGGTAATTGCTAGCAATCGCCCCGTCGACTTAGAAACGGCGCAAGAATTGCATAAGTTATTCTTTGAGATCCTGATTGCTCCCGACTTTGATGCGGACGCGCTAGAAGTGTTAAAAGGCAAGAAAAACCGAATTTTACTGCAAAAACGAGCTAATTTACCGCAAAGAGTTCAGTTCAAAACGGTTCTGAATGGGGTAATTGCCCAAGATGGCGATTATAGTACAGAGACCCGTGAGGATTTCCAAACGGTTAGCCAAAGAGAGCCGGAAACATCTGAGCTAAGTGCTTTGGAATTTGCCCTGAAAGTCATGAAACATTCCAAATCTAACTCCATTGTATTGGCCTATGCTGACCAATTGATTGGAAGTGGTGTGGGACAGACTTCTCGAGTAGATGCGGTGAAGCAAGCCATTGCCAAGGCCCGTTCTTTCGGCTTTGACCCGGCCCAATCGGTATTAGCTTCCGATGCATTCTTTCCTTTTCCTGATTCGGTGGAATTGGCCCACGAAGCCGGAATTAAGGCCATTGTACAACCGGGTGGCTCCATACGTGACCAAGAATCGATTGATGCCTGTGACCAAAACAGTATGGCCATGGTCTTTACTGGGAAGCGGCACTTTAAACACTGATAAATCGTAATTAAGCAAGTTTTTTGGGCTATTTCCAAAGAATTGTTATTTTTCATAAATTTTTAATCAGAAACTGAGTCTAAAACAATAATACGAATGGGATTCCGAGATTTTTTTACTGGTGATATCGCCATTGATTTGGGTACGGCCAATACCTTAATCATATATAAAGATAAAATCGTCGTGGATGAGCCTTCCATCATTGCCCTAGATCGTCGTAATGATAAAGTGATGGCTATTGGCAAGCAAGCCATGCAAATGCACGAAAAAACGCATGACAACATACGCACCATCCGCCCCCTAAAAGATGGGGTAATTGCCGATTTTACGGCGGCAGAATTGATGATTAAGGGCATGATCAAGATGATCAATACCGGAAATCGTTTTTTTAGTCCATCCTACCGCATGGTGATATGCATTCCTTCAGGAATTACCGAAGTAGAAAAACGAGCCGTAAAAGAAGCGGCCGAACATACCGGAGCCCGAGAAGTATTTATGATACACGAACCCATTGCCGCCGCCATCGGGATTGGGATTAATATTGAAGAACCGGTAGGGTCTATGGTTGTGGACATCGGAGGGGGTACCACCGAAATTGCTGTCATAGCCTTATCTGGTATTGTTTGTGAGCAGTCTTTGAAAGTTGCCGGGGATGTATTTACCCGGGATATCCTAGATTATATGCGCCGACAGCACAATCTACTGATTGGTGAGCGATCGGCCGAAAAAGTAAAAATTATTGTAGGTTCGGCTATGTCAGAACTGGATGAACCTCCAGGGGATTATGAGGTGCGGGGCCGTGACTTGATGACGGGTATTCCTAAAACTATCAAAGTAAGCTATTCCGAAATTGCTTTCTGTTTGGACAAATCCATTTCCAAAGTAGAAGATGGAGTGCTGAAAACGCTCGAGATGTCCCCACCTGAACTTTCGGCTGATATTTACAATAATGGTATCTACCTAACGGGCGGGGGAGCCTTGTTGAAAGGCCTGGACAAGCGGCTTTCCTTGAAAACCAAGCTACCGATCCACGTGGCCGATGATCCGCTTCGTGCCGTAGTACGGGGTACGGGTATTGCTTTGAAAAATATTGACAGCTTCAAGCCGGTTTTGATGTAAACTGGCTTTCTTTGGGTAAGATACACACCTATCCAAATAATTTGCTCCATGAGGCCCAAGCTTCCTAGTATATGCAGTCTTTACTCATTTTAATCAGGCGTTTTCAGTTTTTCCTGTTGTTTTTGCTGCTTGAGTCTTTGAGCATTGTCTTGATGATTCGTAACAATCATTACCAGAACGCCACCGTATTAAATTCAGCCAATGCCTATTCTGGGTATTTACTGAATGTTTCCAAATCCGTCTCGGATTACTTTGGGCTGTTTCAAGTAAACCAGGCACTGGCCCAAGAGAACGCTGTGCTACGAGATCAGCTCATCCAGCAGGGTGAGCAATTAAAACGAATAGCTAGTCAATCGGAGGAATTAGACTCCCTCGTGGTAAGCCGGTATGAATTTATTTCGGCTCAAGTAATTAATAACTCTACACGTCGGAAACGAAACTACATTACCCTAGATAAAGGATTACAAGATGGGGTTGAGCCCGGGATGGGAGTCATTTCTTCCCAAGGAATAGTGGGTAAAGTAAAGTACTGTAGCCAGCATTTTTCTACCGTAATCTCCTTACTGCATAGCGATATGCGCATCTCTGCCCAACTCAAAAAGAATAATGAATTGGGTACGGTCCTTTGGAACGGTGTGCGGCCAGAAGTAGTCCAGCTCCACGAAATCCCTAATTATCTGGAGATCAAAGCGGGAGACACCATACTTACTTCGGGCTATAATGCTACCTTTCCTCCTCGTTTGATGATTGGGAGTATTGAAAAGATTTCCCGCTCCGAACTTACATTCTATGACTTAGATATACGCTTGAGTACCTCCTTCAATCGCTTAGACCACGTGTATGTGGTACAAAACTTATTAAAAGTAGAACAAGATTCCTTAGAAACCGAAACCTTCATAGATCTGGATGAATAATTTACGCATTGTCAATCAGTTTATCATATTCATCAGTTACGTGCTGGTTCAGGTCTTATTTGCCAAAAACCTGGAGCTTTTTGGGCTTGCTTTTTGTTTTATCTATGTCAACTTTATTCTGCTTTTCCCTTTAGGCCTTTCCAATCAACTCTTGTTGTTGTTGGCCTTTCTGATGGGCATCCTCATTGATGTGTTTTACGATACACTGGGTATGCACGCAGCAGCCACGGTCTTGATTGCTTTTCTGCGGCCCCGGATTATTCAATTGATCAGTACCCGTCAAGAAGTAGAAGGTTTGACCATGCAGGATTTGGGGCTGCGTTGGTTTTTGACCTACAGCATAAGTCTCATCTTCGTACATCATCTGTACATATTTATGCTCCAGCAGTTTAATTTTACGATGCTGTTACGTACCCTGCTCAAAGTAGTGGCCAGTAGTGCCTATACCTTGGCCATTATTATCATTATCCAGTATTTATCTTACTCATTCGCGAAGGAGTATGCACGAAAATAGAAAATGGGCCATACTGGCATTAATAAGCCTTACCAGTCTGATTTTTCTTGTCAAATTATTGAGCATTCAAGTGCTCAATGACGAATATAAACGTAAAGCTGATGGGGTATCCATCAAAACGATACCTATCTACCCCCATAGAGGGGTTATTTTAGATCGTAACTCCAAAGAATTGGTGGTAAACATCCCCGTGTTTGACTTGATCGTTATTCCGGCCCAAGTTCGTATTCCGGATACCCTGGCCCTTTGTGAACTCCTAAACCTAGAAAAATCCGAATTTGTAGAAGAAATGGGAAAGGCCATGAAGTATTCCATGGAAAAACCTTCTACCTTATTAAAGCAAATCTCTCGCTCCGAATTTCACCGGATTCAGGACCGCCTCATAGATTATCCGGGTTTTTACCCTTCTTCTCGTACCATCCGGCATTATCCCGAAAATGTGATGGCCCACGCCCTCGGCTATATTGGGGAAATTAGCGAAGGGGCCAAGGAACAAGATACCAGTAAATATTATGCCCTAGGCGATTATGTCGGTATCAGTGGCATTGAAGCTACCTATGAGCGTGAACTTCGGGGCGTAAAAGGGGTACGCTACGTTTGGCGCGATAATATGGGGCGAGAAAAAGGAAAATTTAAAGAGGGACGCTATGATACCGCCTCTATCGCCGGGACTAACCTAATTGCTACCGTCGACCTAGAAATTCAAAAATACGCCGAAGAGTTGATGCAGCATAAGAAGGGAGCCATCGTCGCCATTGAGCCTGCTACCGGAGAAGTACTGGCCATGGTTTCGGCCCCAACGTACAACCCTAACCTCTTAACGGGGCGCAGTTTTTCCCAAAACTTTGGCAATCTTTTGCTGAATGAAAATAAGCCTCTTTTCAACCGGGCTATACGGGCCAAGTACCCGCCAGGATCTACTTTTAAAACGGTACAATCGCTCATTGCCCAGCAAGAAGGGGTCATTAACCGGCATACGGTATTTGCTTGTAACAAAGCTTTGGTAAAGTGCCACTTTCACCCTACGTGTGACTTACAGCATTCCATCCAACACTCGTGCAACCCTTATTATTATCGGGTATTTCGCCGGATCGTTCACCAAAACAAAATTACGATGAACGATAGCATCGCCCAAGTGGCATCCGATGGGGATTTGAACCAAGGTTACCAAACTTGGCTTGATTATATGGACGCCTTCAATCTCGGGCGCAAAACAGGGATTGATTTAGCCAATGAAATTGATGGCTATATTCCCGAAATTGAACTTTACAACGACCGCTACGGAGAAGATAATTGGAATTTTTCTAATATTTATTCGCTGGGGATTGGTCAAGGAGAAGTAGGAGTGCTTCCCCTTCAATTGGCCAACCTAGCAGCCATCATTGCCAATCGCGGCTATTATTACACCCCGCACTTGATCAAGAAAATTGGAGAGCAAGACAAAAGGCCCGAATTTAAAATCAAACACGCCGTGCCCGTAGATGAAAAACACTTTGATCTCATTACCCAGGGCATGTATGATGCCTATAAAATGGGCACTGTGGCTTATTATGCCATTATTCCCGGACTGGATCTCTGTGGCAAAACCGGAACCGCTCAAAACCCTCACGGAGAAGATCATTCTGTATTTATTGCGTTTGCTCCCCGAGAAAACCCTAAAATTGCCATTGCCGTAACCGTTGAAAATGCCGGTTTTGGTGGCTCTTGGGCCGCTCCCATTGCGGCTTTGCTGGTTGATAAATACCTAAATGGAGAGATTAGCAAGCCCAGCCTGGACGAAATGGTACGAAAGAAAAGCTTTGTATTAGAGCCCAATCCCGTAATAACCCTCAATCAAGCTTCAAATACCCCATAAGTGAGAAGAAATACCCTAAATATCGGCTCCGGCATAGATGGTTTGACCGTCTTTTTATACTTTGCCTTGGTTTTATTCGGCTGGTTGAATATTTACTCAGTGGTCTACAAGCCTGATTTAGACCCCGGCCTTTTTAACCTATCCTACCGACATACGAAGCAAATACTGTGGATAGCCACCTCCTTAGTAATTATTTTCTTTGTGCTCACCTCTGATTACCGAACCTTAGACACCCTGGCCTACATCATATACGGCTTTATTATTTTACTTCTTTTGTATGTGATGATTGCCGGGCGGGAAATTAAAGGGGCCCGGTCATGGATTGAGCTGGGGCCCTTTGGCCTTCAACCAGCCGAGTTTGCCAAATGTGCTACCGCCCTGGCCCTGGCCAAGTACCTGAGCAGTCCGTGGGCCCGGGCCGATTATTGGAATACAAAACTCATTGCCGGAGCCCTAGTGGCTTTTCCTATGGCCCTCATCGTCTTGCAAGGAGATGCCGGCACGGCCTTAATCTTTACAGCCTTTGGCTTGGCCTTGTACCGGGAGCGCATCATTCCGAATTGGGTGATGATTTTAGGCTTTTTACTAGCCGCGCTTTTCATAATTACCTTGGCTATCCCCTTCAACCTGATAAGGTATTACTTGGTCATACCTATTATATCTATTGCGCTCTTGTATATACTTTTGCAAAAACGAAGGTCGGTTTGGCTTATCTTGGGTACGTGTATTGTGGCGGGAATGCTCATCTTATACATAGGAGCTGTAAGTATCATCTTTGAGCACCTAGAACCTCACCAAAAAAACCGGATCATGGTTCTGCTAGATGAAGACATAGACCCCCGGGGAAGGGAAGAAAGGTATAATCTGCACCATTCCCAAATTGCCATTGGCTCGGGGGGGCTCCTAGGAAAAGGCTTTCGGCAAGGTACCCAAACCAAGTTTAACTATGTGCCCGAACAGAGCACCGACTTTATTTTCTGTACTATTGGTGAAGAATACGGCTTTTTGGGCAGTTTCTTGACCATCGGGCTCTTCACCTTACTCTTATACCGCCTCTTGCTCATTGCCGAGCGTCAACGGGATAAGTTTGTCCGCATTTACGCTTACTCAGTGGCGGGTATTATCTTTTTGCACTTTGCCATCAACATTGCCATGACGATTGGGCTTTTCCCAGTGGTAGGGATCCCCCTCCCCTTTCTATCTTATGGCGGGTCTTCCCTTTGGGGCTTTACCATTTTGCTCTTTATCTTGATCAAACTGGATTCCCACCGAGACCAGCAGATGATCCGACAGTAGGTCCCTAAATGGTCTTAGAAAAAACCGGGGTCTGGGGTTTGGCCCGAAGCAAACGGGCGTCTAAGGTCATACAAATATTTCGCACAAAAGGCCTTCCCTTTGGGGTTACTTGTAGGCAATTTCCTTCCTTTTCCAAGATCCCGTCATCTACCATTTGCTGCCATTGGGGGATACCTTGGGAGCGGATCTCTTCGGGAAACAATTCCGGATTGCATTGAGTTTGAAACTGACACATTAAATCTAAAATGTGTTGCCGTAATTGCAAATCTTCTTCATTGAGTGGGTGGCCTCTAAAAAAGGGAAAATGGCCATGTTCTACCGCATTGCGATAATCTTCTACCTTTTTAAGGTTTTGCACAAACATCGTCCAAGAATCGCTGATGGCCGATGCTCCCAATCCTACCAACAAACGGGTAGCCAAGGGGGTATAGCCCATAAAATTGCGGTGCAAGGTTCCCGTATCAAAGGCCTGGTACAAGGCATCACTCTCTAAAGCAAAGTGGTCCATGCCTATTTCCTTGTACCCCGATTCGTCTAGGAGAAGCTTGCCCAGCTCATATAATTTCCGTTTGGCTTCGTCACTGGGTAGATCTTTTTCGGTATAACTCCGCTGGCTGGGTTTAATCCAAGGCACGTGGGCATAACTGTAAAAAGCAATCCGATCGGGCCGGAGCATACGTACCCATTCTAGAGTCATTTGAATACTTTCGGGGCTTTGCTTAGGCAAGCCATAGATAAGGTCGTAATTGATAGAAGTATAGCCAATATCCCGGGCGGCCTGGGTGATGGAAGCCACTTCGTAGACACTTTGAATCCGGTTGATTGTCTTCTGGACTTCTGGGTCAAAGTCTTGAATCCCCAAGCTTAACCTTCTAAAACCGAGTTTATACAAAGTGATTAAGTGCTCTAGGCGGGTATTACCCGGGTGTGCTTCAAATCCCAACTCAGCGTCCTGGCTCAATTCTGCCTTGGCTAGGATCCCTTCTAGTAATCGTTTTAGATTGGCGGCCGAAAAGAAGGTTGGGGTCCCTCCTCCCAGGTGAATTTCCCGGATGAGGGGTTTTTGGGGAAATACGTCGAGGTAAAGTTGCCATTCTTTCAACAAAGTTTCAATATAAGGCGATTCCACCCCGTGGTTTAGGGTGATGCGGGTATTACAGCCGCAATACGTGCAAAGGCTCTCGCAGAAAGGCAGGTGAATGTACAAACTAATCCCTTCACCCCGGTCCGGATTTTGAAAGGCCCTTCTCAATTCTTGCTTCCATTGCACTTCTGAGGGAGTACTTTTGTCCCAATAGGGTACCGTAGGATAACTCGTATAGCGGGGTCCTGGCACATTGTATTTTTGTATTAAATTTTTTGCCTTCATATGCGTAGTTGTTTATACCCGAAGGTATAAAGCCCGCACTTTTGTTGAAATGACAATTGTCATCCTTGAAACAAATCAAGAAAAAATTCTGGGGCTGCCCCCGCTTGGTTTAGCTTTTCATAGTTCATCGAAGTTCCCTAAGGCGCGGGGTCGGGCTTTCGCTACTCGCCGGCTTCCCGCAAAGCAGCGGCGGGCTCAAACAGGCCGCTCTATCCCTCAGCCAAACAAAAAGGTGTGTTTTTTTAAGCAAGAGTATGCTCCCCTCGGGCTAGCCAGCTTGTAAGGCCAGACTTTTTGAGTGGAAGGCCCTTCTTCCATTTACCCGCTTAGGAATAAAAATCCATGTAAACAAACTCGGTATACTATTCTTCTCTACTCTCTGTTCTCTACTCTCTCTTCTCTGTTCTAACAAAAGGCTTAGGGATGGAACGGCATGTTTGAGCTCGTATGGGCCTGTGGGGAGAGGCAGCGAGTAGTGACAGCCCGACCCGCGCGAACAGATTTTTCCTATGAAAAACTTTTGGGAACCGCGCGGGGAAGCCCCTGAATTCTCTTTCAAATCTTGCTGTAAAAAAAGCCTCCTGGCCCAATACCTCGAGCAAACCTTATGCTTGAGCCTTCGGGCCGGGTTTGCCTTGGATATTATTTTACTAGCTCAAATTGAGCCGTTTTCAAGTCTCTGGAGTTCCCTCCCAGCATTACATCAAACTGCCCTGGGTCAGCCTTGTACTCCAATTTATGATTGTAATATTTGAGGTCTTCTTCGCTTAGCTCAAACCGGATAGTATTAGACTCCCCGGCTTTTAAACTCACTTTTTGGAAGCCTTTTAGTTCTTTGATAGGTCGGGTAACCTGGGCAACCCTATCCCGAATATACAATTGCACAACTTCTTCTCCCTCCCGGCTGCCGGTATTTTTAAGCTCAATGGAAACTTGGATTTTTTCACCAGCTTTCATGGAGGATTTATCCAATTGAATAGTGCCGTATTCAAAAGTAGTGTAGCTTAGGCCATAGCCAAAAGGAAATAAAGCGCTGCGGTCTACATCCATATGGTGGACAAAAAAGACCATATGCGGCGGCGTAGAAGTGGGACGACCACTCATTTTTTGGTTATAATACGGAACCTGCCCGGAAATGCGAGGGAAACTCACCGTGAGTTTGCCGGCTGGGTTGTAATCGCCCAAGAGCACATCGGCCAAGGCATGTCCCGCTTCGGTACCCAAGTGCCAAGCTTCCAAGATCGCTGGGATATTTTCGGCTTCCCAAGGAATGCTCATGGGCCTTCCGTTCATTAAAACCAAAACGATGTTTTGATTCACTTGGTAAATTTTTTGCAAGAGCTCCAATTGTAAACCCGGCATACCCACAAAGGCCCGGCTACGGGCTTCTCCCGACATATACGCCGACTCCCCCAGGGCCATCACCACCACATCGGCCGATTTGGCCGCACTGATCGCGGCGGCAAAGCCTGAGCGATCTTCCTCCTCAATGGTTAACTTATTACCAAAATCATTGTAACCCACCGATAGCTTACAGCCTTCAGCATACACTACTTCGGCTTTTCCTTTTAAGGCAGCTTCTAAGCCTTCTTGGAGAGATACCGCCGAACCCCCTTCGGCTTGGGCCCGCCAATTGGCCAGCGGGGTATCTTTGTCGGCCGCTAAGGGCCCGATGAGGGCAATTTTACCAGATTTGGCCAGCGGAAGAAGATTCTTATCATTTTTTAGCAAAACCACCGATTTTCTCCCAGCCTCCCGGGCCAAGTCGCGATGGGCTTGGGTATTGACATTATTTTTTTCTCGCTCCTCGTCGGAATAACGATAGGGGTCATCAAATAAACCCAGGGCAAATTTTACCCGGAGGATTCTTTTTACCGCATCGTCTAGGTGCTTCATTTTTACATGACCTTGCTCGATAGCGTCGGCCAGGCCGCGGATGTAAACTTCGCCTTCCATATCCATATCACTTCCGGCGGTCATAGCTAGTTTGGCCGCATCGGCGGTATCGGCGGCAACTCCGTGGACTAGTAATTCGCCCAAGGAGTTCCAATCAGAAACGACCATGCCATCAAAATCCCAGGCTCCTTTTAATAAATCTCTTTGAAGATGCTCGTTGGCTGTAGAAGGGATCCCGCCTATTTCATTAAAAGCATTCATAACCGTGGCAACCCCGGCTTCTTCCACGGCGGCTTGGAAGGGAGGCAATACGTAGTTATATAAAGTGTGATGGGTAATATCTACGGTATTGTAATCCATACCACTCTCTACAAATCCGTAGCCGGCAAAATGCTTGGCACAAGCCGCAATCGTGTACACATCATCCAGGGATTGTCCCTGAAAGCCTTTTACCCGGGCCTTGGCAATGAGCGAACCTAAATAGGTATCCTCTCCTCCCCCTTCCATTACTCTACCCCAACGGGCATCTCGCGAAACATCAATCATAGGGGCAAAGGTCCACGTTAGTCCTGAGGCCGCCGATTCCCGGGCCGCCGCCGCTGCCGTACGTTGCATCAGATCGAGGTCCCAACTGGCCGATTCGGCCAAGGGAATAGGAAACATCGTCTTGTAGCCATGGATCACATCGTAGGCAAATAGTAAGGGAATCCCTAACCTACTTTTTTCCACTACCAGTTTTTGTAAGTCATACGTATTTTTGGCCCCCAACATATTCAATACAGAGCCAACCTCGCCTCCCACAAACCGTTCATACCGCTCTTTGGTACGGCCTGTCTTCTCTCCCGGACCCGTAAATTCGGTGCCAGCTGAATAGAGATTTAACTGGCCAATTTTTTCTTTAAGCGTCATCAAGGATAATACAGAATCAATCCTTGCCTCCATACCAGGCTTGCTAATAGACTGTCCCAAACAATGCACAAAGTAGGCGGACAGTAATATTAGCGTAAAAAGAGTAGCGATACGTTTCATAGAGTTTTCATTGTTGTAGTGAGCTCGAATTTATGCTGAATTTCTCAGTAAATCATTAAAACCTTATAGTGTAAGTAAAAAAAGTAACAAAAAAATCATATTAAATCAGAATTATTCATATTAAATATAACTATATTCCGATTAGTTTATACTAGTCCAATATAAACATCACTAAAACTAACAAAATGCAACATTTATCCCTTGTACACCAAAAAAGTGGGTATAGTTGTGAAAGGATTCCACGCCGTTTAGGCCATGTACGTTGGAGGCTCCTTTTTGCACTATATGCTATCTTTTGCGTAGGTTTGTTAAGTACACACAGCTTACAAGCCCAAAACTTCCAACTCATTTTTGAAGATGAGTTTAATGGAAATGCCGTTGATGAAACCAAATGGGAGTTTATGCTCGGTGATGGTACCGAGTTTGGAATTCCTGGCTGGGGTAACAACGAACTTCAGTTTTACCGTAGAGAAAACACCACAGTAGCTGAGGGTATGCTGACAATTACAGCCAAAGAAGAATTCTTTGGAGGCTACAACTACACTTCTTCCCGACTACGCACGGCAAATCTTGCTGACTTTAAATACGGCCGCTTTGAAATGCGCGCCAAACTTCCCACTACCCAGGGTATGTGGCCAGCCTTCTGGTTACTCTTTACCGACCCGAACGCTTACGGCGGCTGGGCAGCCAGTGGGGAGATTGACATTATGGAAAACATCGGAAGCCAACCTCGCCGGGTTTTCGCTACCATCCACTACGGAGAGCCTTTCCCAGGCAACCGCAGTACGGAGCGAGACATTGAGCTAGAGGAAGATGAATTGGCTTTCTTTGAAAAATTTCACGAATTTGCCCTAGAATGGGAGCCCGGAGAAATCCGTTGGTACCTGGATGGCCAATTGTACGCTACGCAAAATGATTGGTACTCCAATGGGGGTGCCTACCCGGCTCCGTTTGATCAAAAATTCCATATGTTGATCAACTTGGCCGTGGGGGGTAACTTCCCTGGCCCACCCGATGGATCAACCGTTTTACCTCAAGAGTATGTGATTGACTACATCCGCGTGTACGAAGATGTAGAGTTGCCCCAAGCAGCTATTACGAGTATTATGCCCAATGAAAACTTCGCCGCCGGTAGCGACATTGAACTACTAGCCGAAGTAACTACTCCCAATGGCTTAGATCGCGTTGAATTTTATCAAGGTGACCTAAAACTTGGCGAAAGTACCAGTGCTCCTCATACGATGACCGTAAGCAATGCCGCCGAAGGAGATTACCGGGTGCGGGCGGTTGTATACGATCAAAATGGTAAGCGGAACTACTCAGACTTTATTAACTTCTCGGTAGGAAATGGCGGACAAGGTCCTTACGGCATCACGGCTACCCCTATTCCCGGTATCATTGAGGCGGAGAACTTTGACAACGGTGGTCAAGGTGAGGCCTATAATGACACCAATCCGGAAGTAAACAATGCCAGTCCTACCCCAGGTAACCGCTACCGTAACGATGAGGGAGTGGATATTGAAGCCACCCAAGACGTAGAGGGCGGACAAAACATTAGCTTTATCAATGCCGGGGAATGGCTGGAGTATACCGTAGATGTGGCCGAAACGGGTCTTTACGACTTTGAGTTCCGGGTGGCTTCTAATACCAACCCGGGCTTATTAAACTTGGAAGTAAACGGACAAGACTTAAGTGGTCCGGTTTCTTTCCAACCTACGGGCGGGTTCCAAAGCTGGACTAGCATCATCAAAGAAGACATTCCCATGCAAGCCGGAATCCAAACCCTGCGTTTGAATTTCCAGACCACGGGTATGAATGTCAACCGTATCAGTATTCAAAATGCTGACGCCTCCTCGGGGCAGAAAGTTGTTTTTGATGATATGGAGCATGGTGACCCAATCAACAATGGCTGGTTTACCTTTGGTAGCGACATTGGTGGCGGAGGTATTGATGCCAATGCTTCAGATCTCCCCCCGGCCAACGCGGGTAATTTCTCCTTGCAAACGGGATGGGGATCTGGGGGAACACCAGGTTTTCTAGGTGGTTTTGGTCGTAGAAATGAAGTAGACCTTAGCCAAGCTACTTTCTTCAATATGTGGATCAATCCCGATGCGGATCAAGACTATACCTTGGAGATCAATTTGCAAGAAGATGAAAACGCTAACGGTACGTTTGAACCCGGTATAGATGATGAATACCGATATAGCCTAAGTGTGGCCCCATCAGGAGCGCAAGTAAACAGTGGTGGTGGGTGGCAATTGGTATCCATACCACTAAGCGATTTCGTGGCTATTAATTCGGCTACGGGCTTAGGAGTAGGCGATTTTCTCAATGTGGTCATTGCTGTGATTAGTAACTCGGGAGCGGATGTTACCTTCCGTACAGATTACTGGTCTTTTACCAATGGTCCCTTGGGCGCCGAAATCAACGCCACACCCAATCCATTTGCGTATCCGCCTACGGCCGCAGGCAATACTGCTTTCCGTATCTTCCAGGTACAAAACGAAGGATGTTCTGATCTTGAAATTACAGGATTTGAATTGGCGGGGGCCAACGCAGATGAGTTTAATATTGAGTCTACGGAGACAAACCTTACTATTCTTCCCGGAGGCTTCTTCAATTTGTTAGTTTCTTTCAACCCCACAAGTGTGGGAGAAAAAACTGCCGAAGTGCTCGTTTCTAGCAATGATAGTGATGAAGGTACCTTCCCAATCCAGGTAAGTGGTACGGCTACAGAGCCTTCAGCTATCAACAAAGTAATCTTTGATGACTTAGAACACGGCGACCCAGCGACGAATGGTTGGGAAACGTTTGATGGAGCCGCCACGGGTGGGGTTACTATCAACAATACCGACCTCCCTCCCGAAGATGGCGGTCAATTCTCCTTGGAAGTGAGCTGGCCTACGGGTGGTAGTTCTGGATTCTACGGTGGTTTCTTAAGAACCAACCCCGTTGACTTGACCGGCATGACCCACTTCAATATGTGGATCAACCCCGATGCGGGACAAGACTACTTGTTGGAGATCAACCTGCAAGATGATGATAACGGTGATAGCCAAATCCCTTTCCCATCTCCAGACGACGATGAATTCCAGTACAACTTCATGGTTAACTCTACCGATGGAGATGCTATCGCCGGGGGCGGATGGCAATTAGTTTCCATTCCTTTGAGTGATTTCTTTGATGATAACTCTATCCATACGGGTAATGGCGTGTTTGATCCCTTCCCCGTAACTTCAGGAGGGAATGGTCAATTGATCAACGTAGTAGTTGCGATCATCAGTAATACAGCTACCGATGTTTCCTTCCGTACCGATCTATGGTGCTTCTCTGAAGGACCTTTGGGTGTGACTGATCCAGTAATTGGAGTTTCTCCGGCTAGCTTAAACTTTGGGCCAAGCTCGCCTGGGCTTAGCAAGTCGCTAGACTTGACGGTAAGCAATGAAGGAGGAGCTCCCTTGGAAATTTCTTCTATTGAAATCACCGGGGCTGATGCCGCAGATTTCAGCGTAAGCGAACCCACTCCTACGACCATCGACATTGTGGGAAGTGCCATCGTACAAGTAAACTTCAACGCGAGTGGAGTTGGCCCTAAAGTGGCCCAGTTGGTCATCAATAGCAATGATCCTAATAATCCTAGTCTTACCATAGACCTTGTCGGTGAAGGGGCCAACCAAGGAAAAGTCGTATTTGACGATTTGGAACATGGTGATCCGTTTAACAATGGCTGGTTTACCTTTGGGGGTGCCGTTGGCGGCGGTGGTATTGACCCGAACGGTGCCGACCTTGCCCCACTTAATTCAGGGAGTGTTGGATTACAAACCGGTTGGGGATCAGGGGGAACACCTGGGTTCTTAGGTGGATTTGGACGTACCAACCCGGTAGATTTGAGTGGTATGACGCACTTCAACTTCTGGATCAACCCCGATGCTGGTCAAGATTATATGTTAGAAATCAATCTACAAGAGGATGATGATGGCGACAATGCTTTCCCATTCCCAGCTCCGGCTGATGATGAATTTCAGTACAACCTGAGTGTAGGACCAGAAGGTTCTGGGGCCGAAGTAATCAGTGGTGGCGGATGGCAATTGGTTTCCCTGCCTTTATCTGAGTTTTTTGACGACAACTCCATCCACGGGGGGAATGGTATCTTTGATCCGTTCTCGGTTGCCAATGGAGGAAACGGTCAACTGATTGGCATTGTGTTCGGCGTAATTAGTAACTCAGGTGCCGATGCTACTTTCCGTACCGATTTCTGGTGCTTCTCTGAAGGGCCAGTAAAAGCCAAAAATCTTTACGAAGATATGGAGCACGGTGACCCCGCCAACAATGGATGGTTTGCCTTTGGGGGTGCCGTAGGGGGTGGAGGATTTGATCCTAACTTTACAGACCTACCCCCAGTTGACGGAGGAACGGCAACCGTTCAAACCGGATGGGGATCGGGTGGAACGCCTGGATTCTTGGGTGGATTTGGATTAAACAAAACCGCTCACTTGTCCTCTGATTTCACGCATTTCAATATGTGGATCAACCCGAATGCCGACCAAGATTATATCTTAGAGATTAACTTGCAAGAAGATGACAATGGTGACGGAGCCTTCCCATTCCCAGCTCCTGAGGATGATGAGTTTCAGTATAACTTAACGGTAGGGCCGGCTAGTTCTGGGGCCGAAGTTATCGCCGGAGGCGGATGGCAACTGGTTTCCATTCCATTCACCGACTTCTTTGATGATAACTCCATCCACGGAGGTAACGGGGTATTTGACCCAGTTCCGGTAAACAGTGGCGGTAACGGAGAATTGATTGGAATCGTTTTCACCGTTATTAGTAACACGGGGGCCGATGTGAACTTCCGTACGGATAATTGGTGCTTCTCTGACGGGCCGGTTGTTCCCAAATTGGTTTACGAAGATATGGAACACGGCGATCCGTTCAACAACGGTTGGTTTACCTTTGGTGGCGCCGTTGGCGGAGGTGGACTTGACGCAAACTTTGGCGACTTGCCCCCAGAAAACGGAGGTGACGCTTCTATCCAAACCGGATGGGGATCGGGTGGAACACCTGGATTCTTTGGTGGTTTTGGAATTAATAAGACAGCCCACTTGGCTGGATTCACCCACTTCAACATGTGGATCAACCCGGATGCCGATCAAGATTACCTCTTAGAGATCAACTTGCAAGAAGATGATAATGGCGACGGGGCTTTCCCATTCCCAGCTCCCGATGATGATGAGTTTCAGTATAACTTAACGGTAGGACCGGCTGGTTCTGGGGCCGAAGTTATCGCCGGAGGCGGATGGCAACTCGTTTCTATTCCGTTCACCGACTTCTTTGACGACAACTCCATCCACGGAGGTAACGGGGTATTTGATCCATTCCCAACTTCTAGTGGAGGGAATGGTGAATTGATCAGCATTGTATTTGCCGTAATCAGTAACTCAGGTGCCGATGTGAACTTCCGTACCGACTTCTGGTGCTTCTCTCAAGGTTCTTTACTGCCGGCCGAACCTGATTTCCGATTGGTGGAAATTGTTGGAGGACAACCTCTTGAGATTGCCAAAATCTTTGACGGTGAAACGATCGTAGTAGAAGATTTGGATAACCGGAGACTAGCCATTGAAGCACTTATCGAGGAAACGGGTAGCGTCCGTATGGATTTAGATGGTCCATTCTCCTACGCCAAAACGGAGAATATTGCCCCTTATTCTTCCTTTGGTGACTTCCAAGGCACCTGGACTGGATTTAAACTTCCGGCTGGTGACTACCAAATGAAGGCTACACCTTACAGTGCAGCCAATTTGAAAGGGGATATGGGAGAAACACGTATGGCTAGCTTTACTTTACAAAGCAGTACCAGCGATGTACAATCTGTATCTGAGTTCTTATTGTACAACGCCGCCACCGATGAGATTATCGGGCGAATTGAAGAAGGTGCTGAGTTCCAGATTCCGGCCAATGATCCATTCCCAGTCGGAATTGTAGCCTTAACCGCTCCTCGCCAAGTAGGTAGTGTACGCATGAGCCTAAGTGGCCCCGTAAGCGCCGGACGTACCGAAGGTTTTGCTCCGTATAGCTTGTTTACCGACAATGGCAACCAGGATATCAACGGAATGATCCTGACCCCAGGTAATTACACGCTTAGTGCCACTCCTTTTAGTGAAAAACTAGAAGGCGGTACAGAAGGTACCTCCCTCACGGTTAACTTCAGCCTGGTAGAAGTAAGCTTGCTGAGCATCCAGCCCAATCCGGTTACGACCGACTTGAGTATCAACCCAAGTGTTACGGGTAACTTGATCGTTATGGACGCTTTTGGTAATGTAATTCGTGAAATGAAGGTACATGTCGGGCAAAAACAAATTCTCGATATGAGCAATCTAGATCGCGGTACTTACTTGCTACGCTTTGTTTCCGAAGAGGGTGAAACAGACACGCAAAAAGTGATGAAATACTAAACTTGAGGTTTCATACCTAATCCAAACCGGAGGGCATCCCGCTCTCCGGTTTTTTTATTTGCCTTCCCCCCTATTTCCCCAAATAGAATTTTTGCAAATCCTAAAAAAATCTTCACTTTAGCCAGGATATGTTTACACATAGCCTATTTTAATCATTTCCCTAACCCCAAAAGCTAAACAATCCAAGATGAAGCAAGCGCGTAGAGATTTTATCCGGCACGCTGGTTATACCAGTGCAGGACTCTTAATTTTTAGTCAGTTTCCGTATTGTAGTTCTCCTCAGTCAACAGAGCAGGATCAAAACTCCGAAGATACCAACAGTACCTCAAGTACCCAAGAAAGTGATATCCAAACAGTCGAATTAAAAATTTCCCTGGCCCAATGGTCTTTGCACAAGCAAATCTTTGACGAAGGCATGGACAACCTCGACTTCCCCAAAGTAGCCAAAGAGCAATTTGGTATTGAGGCTGTAGAATTTGTAAATCAATTTTTTGCCGACAAGGCCGAGGATGCGGCTTATCTCAGTGATCTAAAAACACGTTGTGATGATCACGGCGTTAAGCCCCTTTTGATTATGATCGACAACGAAGGCCATATGGGAGCCCTAGACGATACACTCCGGGCCGAAGCCGTGACCAACCATTTTAAATGGGTAGAAGCAGCCAAGACCTTGGGCTGTCACTCCATTCGCGTCAATGCCGGCGGGGAAGGTAGCAGAGAAGATGTTTCTACAGCTGCTATCGATGCCCTCGGCAAATTGAGTGAATTCGCTCAAAAGGCCGGTATCAATATCTTGGTAGAAAACCACGGCGGGTATTCTTCTGATGGCCAGTGGCTCTCCAATATAATCACCCAAGTGGGTATGGACAATTGCGGCACCTTGCCCGACTTTGGTAACTTTACCATCGACAAAGAAAAAAATGAAGTCTATGACCGCTACCAAGGTATGCAAGAACTTCTCCCTTTTGCCAAAGGGGTAAGCGCCAAGTCGTATGATTTTGATGAGAATGGAAACGAAACCACCATCGACTTCACACGCATGCTGGATTTAGTACGCAAATCGGGCTTTTCGGGCTACGTAGGCGTGGAATACGAAGGCGAAAACCTACCCGAAGCCGAAGGAATCCAAAAGACCAAGGCCTTGTTAGAAAAAGCAATCCAAGAAACGGCCTAAGATGTTCTGGGGCTTGCCCGCGCTAAAAAGATCCTGCCTGAAGGGAGGTTGTGCCTAGCGCGGGCCGGGCTTTCGGCACTCGCCTGCCCCGCGCATACCAGCGGCGGGCTCAAACAAAGCCTCTATCCCTAAGCCGAAGAAGAAGCGAGAGGAAAGATTAGAGAAGAGAGCAAAAATTTGCTGGCTTGAAAATACCCCAGGGCTCTTCCAGATTTTGTACCTTCATCATTACCATAAAGTATGATGATCACCGGTGATTTCACCCTAGCCGAGTGCCATGCTCTGGAAGAAATCTGTCAGGATCGCTTTGAATACCTGACCGACAAGGTATTTGCTAGTACAGGTAAGTCTACAAGATATTTACAAAGGCTATGATTTTGAGATTGCTAATCAGTAAATTCTCGGCTCTCTTTTCTCAAAAGGCTACCTATGACATTATCTGCAATGCGCTGATAATAAGCTACTTACTTTCAAT
>CAWUIO010000060.1:0-40700 GCA_963922455.1 uncultured Microscillaceae bacterium | reverse complement strand
ATTCCCATATTTACAAAAAAGATGTGGGTAATCAATAGGCTCAAACATGCCGCTCCATCCCTAAGCCAAATGAAAAAAATAGCCAAACATAGGCAAGCTGGAAAGGCATGGGCTAAGACTTAAGGACGGTATGCTAGAAGTAAAAATTGGGCTCGAGTGAAAGTTGAAGTCAAGCAAAGCTCCCGGAGATTATTTAAATACCCTTATCCATCCTTTAATTTTTTGTGTTTTATCCTGCTTTTGAAGCACATAAAAATATACCCCATCCGGATGGTTGGGGCATGACCAATCATTTTGATAATTATCCGAGCTAAAAATGAGGTTACCGTGCCGGTTATAGATCTCAAAAAGCCACTCGGAGAGATTTAGGTCCGGAATTTCAAATGTATCGTTGAGACCATCACCATTGGGCGTAATGACATTGTAGGGTACCAAAAAATCCTCACAATCCTCCCAAAACACCTCCACGCTATCCCGAACAACACATGCCCCTTTCCTAGCCTCTAGCCAATAGATACCTGGACGATCAATCCGGATTTGGTTTAAAGTTTCTCCATTAGACCATACATAATGTACTCCCGGTCCTGTACTAAGAGGACCCAGTATTATACTTTCCTGTGCACACATTAGGGTATCGGGGCCCAAATTTATCTCGGGGGGGGAGACAAATTGGATCTCAATGGTGTCGGTATACACAGCACAGCTATTTACTAATTCTACCCAATACGTACCCGAGGAGCTCACAGGAAATCTATTTTGATTAGAATCAGCCAAGCCCATCCAGCGTATTTGGGCCGTCGGATCATTGACCGATAGTATCCAAGATTCACCTTCACACAAGATTTGGTCGGGCCCTAGATCTACTTGGGGTTCTTTTGAGTAGTCTACTTGCATACTATCTCTAAACACACAATAACCCAGATCGACTTCTACCCAATACTGGCCCGCGTCTTTTACTCTAATTTCTGAGTCATAATATCCAGGAATACTCCAACGATAAAGTGCCCCAGGATAGTCCACATCCGCGGCTAATATAAGCTCCTCACCCAGACAAAGACTCGTATCGGGGCCTAAATCTAATGGGTTGCTCCAAAGCCCAACGTAAACACTATCTCGAAGCACACATGCTGCCGATTGCGTTTGACGCCAATACCATCCCGATTCTCGGGCTACGTAAATCGATTCCTGACTTCCGTCTTGCCAGAGGTAATTCAGTCCTGCACGGGCTGCCTCACCTAATACTACTTCTTCTCGGTCACAATATAGTAGGCTATCGCCCAATTCGGTAGCCGATTCAAAAGATAATACAAGCGCTTCATATTCAACCGTATAACAGGAGTCTTGAATTTTAACCTGATAACGCCCGGCTTCTTCTACCCAAATGGCGGGGCCTTGCGATAAGGTATCCCCCGTTTCATGGGTCCATAAGTAGCGAGCATTCGGATTTTCGGCATTTAAAAGGATAGGTTCTCCTCCACAGAGGTATTCTTCATCGTTAAAGCTAGCACTTGGGACAGGGGCATAATGCACACGGATGGCATCGCGGACCACAGTGCAGCCATTATCTACCCAAACCCGGTATCTTCCTGGTTCTTGTACCAAAAATGTAGCATCTTTGGAGCCATCCTGCCATGTATAATCATAGCCGACTTCTGGGTTTTCAGCACTTAATAGTAAAGTCTGCCCAAAGCAGAGCGTAGTATCAGGGCCAAGCTCTACTTGGGCCGAAGGTAAGGGGTTCCAAGGTAAATTGTAGCTTTTTTCTATACTCCCACAGGCATTACTTACAATTACTGAGTAGGTTCCAACTGTATCAACCGTGCGCAAGCGAGACGTACTTCCATCTTCCCATACGTATGAATAGGCACTAGCTGGTATTTGGGGAGGTAAAGAGACCGAAAGAAGTGAGGTAGCTCCAGGTTTAGGGCAAATGGGACGGCCTTCTATCTCAAAAGTGGGTAAACCTTGGCCTTCTACTTCTACAATTTGAGTGCTTACACAATTTAGATCATATGCAAAAACTTGGTAAGTACCGGGCACTGCTGTTTCAAAACGGGCCGAATCACTTTGTAAAGCCCCTAATTCTCCTTGTTCAGTTAGCTCATACCAAGCATATTGTTGCCCTTGGGGTATACTGGCATCCAAGGCTACCTTATTTCCCGGGCATAGTTGTACTTGCCCTGGCAAGTTAAGGAATGGAGGGTCATAAGGAAGGTACTCAACAATCACAGATTCAGAAAGAAAACAAGGCTTTCCGCTTATAGTAAGCTGCCTAGTTAGGGTTTCTCTGCGTAGGACTGTCGTAGTATCTGGGTTGTTTAGTAAACGAAAAGCTTCTGTCGAGCCATTTTCCCATAAAAAACGAAAGTCTGTATAATTGTCAAAAGTTTGTAGGTCTGAGCTTCCTAAACGTATCAAATTTCCCCGGCACAGACGAACCGTATCTGGGAGTAAGTTTAAGGTTTCTGTAAGTAAGACAATGTGGCTCTCCTTTTCCAACAAACATCCGGCAACTGTTTCTATACGGGCCTCATAAGAACCACTCTCAAATACAGTACGTTCTGATCCTTGGTATCCGTCTTGCCAAGTATAACGGGTAGCGCCCGGAGTATACATATTTAAATTCAATCCCTCACCGGGGCAAATCATATACTTTTTGGGAGGAATTACCCCGAGATCCTGGGAAAAGACCCGCAGCGTATCTTTTTTAATGCCACAGGCATTCTCGACTTCAAGTACATAGCTTCCTGCCTGGAAAATTGGAAAACTAGCTTGATTGTAGTTTGGGTTATTTTGCCATTGATAGCGTGTATTTGGGCTTAGGGGTACTTGAATTAGCAAAGTGTCTCCTTCACAGAGTGTCGTATCTTTTCCCAGATCAAAATCTAAGGGAGAGGGATCATCTACGGTAACTTCTTGCTTGTATTGCTGTATAAGTCCTCCTGGGTAACGAAGCTCTAAACTAACTTGGTAAGATCCTGCCGCTTGGTATATGTGCCCCGGAAAAGCTAGAGAAGATTGATTGGCTATCCCAAGGGTGCTATCTCCAAAAAACCATAAAAAGGAAAGAACACCACTCGTGTCTTGGGGGGAAAATTTTGCTTCTCTGCCCTTACAAGAATTACTTACCCGAAAACGGGCGGGTAAAAAAAAGTGTTGCACAAAATTAGGCAGACCCAAACGAGCTTTTTTGCCCTTTAGGTCAAGTCCTTGAGACACATATCCTGAGGCTTCCCCCAATACGTTCGGATTTGGGATGAGCCCTAAACTTGAGTCTTCTTTGGCAGCATAGATATGCAAGTCTGGGCCTAGTTGTAGGGCCCCGATCGGAAATTGGGTAGGAATACTATATGCACTATTAGTAAGTTGTTCGGGAGATTTATCTAAGAGGTCATATTGATCAATCCCTTGTTCATAGCGGAAACTCAAGTAAAGTTTGCTATTATCAGGAGAAAACTCTAAGCCGTATACATAATCATAGCCTTCAATAAGAGCATATTCTTGTACGAGACCGCTTTCACGATTAAATTGAAATAGCTCACATTTGCCCAACTCTCCTAAGGCAAGGGCCAGGAGGCTACCATCTGGAGAAAATTTCATATACCCGTGCCCATTACGGTTTACCCCAGCATGTTCAAGGCCCACCTGAAAAATTTGTGGGTTGGCCTGTAAACCTTGAGCACTCACCCTGTACACATAAAAATCTCTTGAGTTCCAGCGGTGGGCTACCAACCAATAGTCCTGACCATTCGCATGGAGAGTGGCACTAACTTTTTCGGACGCTGGACTAAAAAGAGCTTGGTTCTTCTTGTCTATGACAACATCTCCCAGACCTTGGTCGGCCCTCATATCAATAAGGCTATAGCTCAGGCCTCGACTGCCTATATTATTATCAATTGTGAATAAAAAATACAGATTCTCATTTCCTGGATAAGGCAAGATGATAGCCGATTGGCTTGATGAGGTATCCCCTGCTAAACCTAAACCGTGTGGCATGGGGCTATGCAAGCGGTTCCAGACAGTTTGTCCATTGGTGTAAAAAAGCAATTGTCCCTCAGAGTCTGAGATACTCGCACAACCTTCTGGACTTTTCAAAGCACTGGCAATATGGGCCTGTGGGGGATCTTGATTGAAATCAACTGACGCAAAATCACCAAAATACCAATGATCTGAGGGAGATTGAGTGTATCCTGGAAAGGGGCAAAAACCCAAAAATCCAATCAGAAATAAAGCAAAACCGGAAAATATTTCATTCTGCTTTACCATAGTGTGTTTAAATCAGTCTCCAGTACATCCTTTGGGGAAGGAAGGGCTTCCCCAAAAAGTGCTTATTCAGAATACAGGAGGGCTTGTAAATCTTGCCATTCAGTTTCCGAGAGTCTTTTCTGCACTTCTTGAAAAAACTCACGTTCTTCTTTGCGGATATGATACTCAAGTTTCCGGCCAAGGCTATCTAAAAGATTAACATCGGCAGTAGACCGGTTATTAAATAACTGTTGAAATAGTTGAATTAAGACCTGATGTTCTTCTAATAATTGATTGATCATTCCTTCTAAACTAGGCACTCTTTCTTTTAAGTAAGGAAACAGAATACGTTCTTCCTTTTGAAAATGGCCTTCCAACAATTCTTTAAATTGCTCCCGAGCGTAGGCAGATTTACCCTCTGGGGTGGTGGGCAAACCCCGGTAGGCAGGAGCATTTCTTTTTAAGAGTTGTGAAAGAAGCAACATTGGGTGATGTTGGCGTGAGATAGGGATAAGCACCGCATGCCTTTTCATAAGAATATTCTTTATATTTGTTTTTGAATTTGTGTTATCCTTCCCTTTAAGCATCGAAAATTAATGAATAATCCTCAAATAACGGAGTTTGCAAGTATTCTATTATTCATTTTGGGAGGAATCATCTTTGTAGGTATGGGGCTTTTAACGGCCTCCTTCCTAAGACCTAAACGGCCAAATCCAGAAAAACTTATAGCCTACGAGTGTGGTGAAGAGCCGGTAGGTGGCGCCTGGGGCCGGTTTCCTATCCAATACTACATCGTAGCCCTGATTTTCATCCTCTTTGAAGTTGAAATTGTTTTTTTATTTCCCTGGGCAATTGTATTTGGACGAAAAGATTTAATTCATCAATCTGATGGAATTTGGGGCTGGTTTTCCCTTGGAGAGATATTTCTCTTTATCTTTTTGTTGGTATTAGGCTTGGCCTATGTATGGGTTAAAGGATACTTGGATTGGATACCTTCCCACAAATCTACAAGTTCATTTGAGTCAAAGATTCCTTCAGGAGTTTATGAAGAGGTAAATCAACGTTATGCTCAAAAATCCCAAGTGGATGTCTAAGACAGACCCTTATGAAAAGTTTACTAGACCAACAATTTCAAAAAGATAATATCATCTTAGCCCAAACCGAACAAGTACTTAACTGGGCGCGCTTATCATCTTTGTGGCCTATGAGTTTTGGCTTGGCCTGCTGTGCTATTGAGATGATGGCTACCTTTGCTTCAGGTTATGATTTAGATCGTTTTGGAATATTTCCCCGGCCCTCTCCCCGGCAATCAGATGTGATGATTGTAGCCGGAACCGTAACCTTCAAGATGGCTGACCGGATTCGGAGACTTTACGAACAGATGGCAGAACCACGCTATGTAATCTCGATGGGGTCTTGCTCCAATTGCGGCGGACCTTACTGGGAACACGGTTACCACGTTGTAAAAGGAGTAGATAGAATTGTTCCGGTTGATATTTATGTTCCAGGATGTCCTCCTCGGCCAGAGGCATTAATAGGAGGGTTTCTAAAGCTTCAAGAGAAAATTAAATCGGAAAAACTAAGTGCTCCCAAAGCATTATCTAAGCTTCCATTGTAAATTGATAGGGACAACTATACGAAAATTTCGTAAAATACGTTTACCTTTGCTATTATATATTTAGAGGATAAAAGGAAAGGGGATTATGGATTCGTTGATCATACCGGAGACCTCCAAAACACCTTCTGTACGATTTGATTATACAAGGGGACATCTTGAAGTTACTGGCTATCGCTCCATGCCAGAAACCACAGATAGTTTTTACTTACCTTTATTGAATTGGATAGACCAATACATCCAATCGCCATCAAGCAATCGTACAATCTTTTCTATTAAGCTTGAATACTTTAATACCTCTACCCAAAAATGCTTGGTAGAGATTATAAAACGATTAGATCAATTGGCTTCTCAGGGTCATAAGGTACTCATTCAATGGTATTACGAGGAAGATGATGAAGACATGTATGCCAGTGCTTCTGATATGGAAGCCTTAGTGCGTTACATTGAAATAGAGAAAATATCCTACCGAGTCTCGTAAAATTCTAATTAATTAGCTCCTCCTGGGGAATCATTTTTGTTTTTTTAAAAAAATAATAACTTTGTGTGGCTCTTCTCTTATACTACTATGAGAGAAGTACTAAGTTTTCACCAAAGCTTTGCTCTATGGTATTTGATGCGATCTTATGGGGCTTATTGACGGGTATATTATTGGCATTGATCGCTTTGGGCCCATCCTTCTTTACTTTAATAAAAGTAGGAATTCATCACAGTTTTTCCAAAGGTGCATTGTTTGCATCTGGAATTGTTTTAAGTGATATGCTTATCCTACTGTTTGCTTATCTTGGTTTTCGCCACCTTTTAGAAACACTTTTTTTTGAACAGGCTTTTAGCCTCTTGGGAGGGGTACTAGTGTTGGTATTTGGAATTAATGCATTGCGGCACCATAATAATCCCAAGTCCTACCGTTTTGCTAAAAACATCCCGGATTATCAATATATTTTGGAAGGTTTTGGGCTTAATATTCTAAACCCATTTACCTTTATTTTATGGTTTATGGTCATTGCTTCCGTAGATATTCAAAAGCAATATACTTCCTATGAGGCCTTTCTTTTCTATGCTATTGTCTTGATAACAATTTTTAGTACCGATTGCTTGAAGGCCTATATAGCCAACCAAACTGGAAAGACCATGAGCAATCAATTGTTAAACAAGATCAATCACGTGATTGGCTTCCTATTGATACTCTTTAGTTTTCGTTTGTTTTACCATTTTATTTTGATTACCCAAGCGGGGTAATTTTAGATAAAAAATCCTTCTCTAATTTTCTTTTCCTACACTAAAATCTTATACTTCCTCTTCTTTTCGTATGATCACTATATTTATATGAGTAAAATCATTTTATCTTATATAAAATAAAACTATATTTCCTCACTAGTTCAATTATCTGCACATGAAAAAAATATTAGTACCAACCGATTTCTCCGAATTTGCCGATTTTGCTTTTAAATTGGCTCTGGCCATTGCTAACAAATCTGGGGGAGAAATCATACTCCTTCACGTAATGTTGGCCCCCGATAGCGTGAAAATAGAGGCTAATGCCGACCGTACCCTAATCAATGCGGGCAGTGAACATGACTATTTGGGGGGAGTTGTAGACAAGCTCCGACAAAATCTACAAAAACAAGTAGATGCGTCTGCATATGATAAGGTCTCTTATGAAATTCGTTCAGGAAACATCAAGCAGGCTATTTTAGATTTTGGAGAAGAAAAAGAAGTGGATTTTATAGTGATGGGTACCCACGGGGAAAGTGGTTACGATGCCATGTTTATTGGATCAAATGCCGAAAAAGTAGTACGGCAATCCACTTGCCCAGTCCTTACTACCCGAAATTTAAATCAAGAAGTGAAATTTGATCATATTGTCTTTGGCTGTGATTTGGAATCTAGGCACCCCATGCCCATAGCGTATTTAAAAAGCTTTCAAGAGACTTTTAATAGTACGATCCATTTAGTGTATGTAAATACCCCGGCCGACTTTTCACAAACAAGTATCTTAGAAGAGAAAGCCCGAAAGTTTGCCCAAGACAATAACATCAATAATTACAACTTCAGCATTTACTGCGATTATAATGAAGAAGATGGAATCCACCATTTTACCCAAGATGTTAAGGCTGATTTGATTGTGGTTGCCTCTAGAAAAAGGAAAGGCTTTGCGCGATTATTGGGAGGAAGTGTAAGTGAGGGTGTGGTTCGTTCTTCGGATATCCCGGTACTTACGATTGGTCTAGACTAAGTAATCTACCAAGATGGTAAAAAAAGGGAAGTTGTAATCAACTTCCCTTATATTCTTTTCCACTTCTATCAATATAGAAGGTGCTTCCAGCTACTTCTACCAAGGCAATGCCCCGATAAAACCCTCTTTCTACATTGGTATATTTAGGCGGAATAACGATTTTTCCCGTTTTATTTACAAATCCCCATTTGCCTTGAACTCTCACCGGAGCAAGTCCTTCCTTAAATTCACCGGCTCCACTAAACTGGAAATTGATCATTACTCTTCCTTTTTGATTAATGAATCCCCACTTCCCAGCGTTTTGTACAGCGGCAAACGACTCACTAAAGTCTCCAGCTTTGGGATATTTAAATGGGATGCGGATTACGTTTCCTCGATCAATCCAACCTTCCCGATTATTTAAGCGTACACGGGCAATTCCATTCTGAAAGGAACCGTAGGTTGTTCCCGGATCTTGGTAATTAAAAGGGATTACCGTCCGTCCGCTACGATCTATAAAGCCCCACTTATTATTTTGATAGGCTTTGGCTAGGCCTTCATTAAAGTCATAAACTTTATCAAATTGAGGCTGTATGATTACCGTTCCCTTTTTATCAATAAAACCCCACTTGTTCCGGACACTGATAGCTGCAATTCCACTATTGAAATCATGCACATTATCATACTTATATGGTATAACCAACTTGCCCGATTTGTCAATAAAGCCATTGGGAGCTGTGTTGGTAGAGGTGTCTATGATAGAGACCGTAGCCATACCATTTTTAAAGTCTCCTACTCCGTGATAGGTAGGGGGGGCAATTTCTTTACCAGAAGCATCAATAAAGGTCCATAAAGGAAAAAAGTCGGTTTGATTCCCTACGGCAGCGTAGCCTTCGGGTGAAAAATCTTTTACAAAATCATATTTAGGTGGGACTAAAAAACTTCCATCTTGCTTAATAAAACCCCACTTGCCCTCTTTCATAACACTCGCAAAAGCTGCAACCTCTTTATTAAAGACGCTATCTATCATCTTATCTTTGCCATTGACTTTAATCACCTTTCCTTCTGAGTTTAAAGCAGGTACTTTAACTGTTTTTACCTCGATTACCGGATGAAAAACTTCGGCTGCTTCATATTTTCCTCCAATTTTGGTGTAAGTCCAATAATCCCCCTTTTGAAGAGGAATCGGGTCATTTTGCGGTAGGGCTGTGCTAGGTAGTATTAGGCCCAAAACCAAACAAAAACCGATGAGTATATTACGTTTCATAAGTCTGAAATTTTAATGTTTGTCGTATGCTTATAGCACTATGGTTCTTATAAGTAGAACTTAAATAAAACCGTGCCATAACTTTTTTATTAACCATTATATCATTTTAACGACAAGTATGGCTTCAATTCTATAAATACCTTATTTTTTGTATGAATGTTGTGTTTATTTAAAGAATTCTTGCCCCTCCTTATCAATATATCCGTATTGACCATTCAAGTACACCCGAGCTATTCCTCCTGAAAACTCATAGACACTTTCATATTTGGGAAATATTTTCCATTCTCCTCTTGTATTGATAAATCCCCATTTGCCATTTATTTGAGCCGAGGCCAAAGACTCCTGAAACTTTCCCAATCGCTCATAACGCGCAGGGATTACTTCATTTCCCTTGGTATCAATGTATCCCCAGCGGTTTCCTACCCTAACTTTTGCCAGCCCATTCCGAAAACTACCCGCATTGCTATAACTGAAAGGAATCACATTGACCGCTTGTAAATTAATATATCCCCACTTGCCATTTAATTTAACTGCGGCAAATCCCTCCCTAAAGCTGATAGCGGCATTATATACCGGCAATATTTCCAAGCCTTTCCGGGTAACAAAACCCCAACGCCCATCGGTTTCTACCCGGGCCATCCCTTCAAAAAAACTTTCTACGGCGAGGTATTTATGTTCCACAATCAGTGTGCCCTGACGATCTATAAAACCCCAGCGGCCATTTCGTTTAACTGCGGCTCGGCCTTGACGAAAATTTAAAGCAAACTCATATTCAATCGGGATGACTATCCGGTTGGTGGTGTCTATATATCCCCAATAATTTCCAAATTTTACGGCAGCCAAACCTTCGTTAAAATTGCTTGCTTCTAGATATTTGGTGGGTATAACTTCTTGCCCTTGCCTATCTACAAATCCATAACGGTCATTTATTTTTACTCGAGAAAGATTGTCTCTGTAGTCAGCGATGTCCTGATATTTTATGGAGGTCAATTCTTCCCCCTCAGAACTCAGCAAACCATATCGTCCATTGAGTAATACTTTGCTAATCCCATCTTGAAATGAACTTGCATAATAATATTTAGGGGGTACTACCTGCTTGAGTTTTTCATTAATAAAGCCATACTTCTTGCCAATTTTAACCCGGGCTAGCCCTTCTTGAAAAGGACGGGTATCATCATACTCCAGAGATATTACTATTTTCTTGGCTGAATTTGCGTATCCCCATTTTACTCCTTTTCGGTAAGGAATAAATTCCGTTTGGGCCTGAACAGCCCCTACCATGAAAACCATCAAGATCCCAAAAGACCATCCTTTGTAAAAAACCTCATTCTTCATAAAAACTGCCATATAATACAAGAAAACCCCAAATTTAATAGAATTCCTAAAAAGGAAATAAAGTTTGGAAAACTATTCGGATAAATCTGCCTGATAATTCAATATTGGCTTGTACACAAGGCTAAGACGCACTCGGGACATACTGAAGCCTATCTAGGCCTGTCCGAAAAGCAAGTAAGCTTATAAAGTAGAGAATGATTTAGTTTGAAAGCCTCCCAAGGAAAAATTACGGGGCTTGCCCGCGCTAAAAAATAGGGTTTCAAATGAGCATATCTCAGCCAGCGCGGGCCGGGCTGGGCTGGTGAGCCAGCTAACGCACAGCCAGCGGCGGTCTCACCCCATTCCTTTTAATGAAGAGGCGCCCATCCCTAAGCCAGGTTTTGTTTCCCTAGGGAGTTCTGAGTTTCTAAGATTCGTATATTGACTTTTTGAGCAGTCTTGAGAGCCTATCCCTTTGTCAAAAAATCGTAAACTTCAAGATCCAGTGGAGGAAGTAAAGAGGGACCGTATGTACTACCCATAAGAAGTCTTTACACTTTTATGGGGTGGGCCTCCAATCGGGTAGATCTGCTAAGCCGTTTTAGTTATTCCAAAACTCTTGGCCTTTACGGTCAATATAGCCCCAGGAGTTGTTCAATTTTACCCGGGCCAAATCATTTTCAAAAAACCGGGCAACTTCGTATTTTAAAGGAATAATCTCCTTGCCCTCTGAATCGATATACCCGTAGGCTGCACCCTTCCGCACTACGGCCCGACCTTCCCGGAAACTTTCGGCTCCATCGTATATAAGATTGATTTTTTGCGTATTATTTGGGTCAATAAAGTGTAATGCCCCTTCTCGATCCACTAAGGCGAGCCCCTCCGAGAAGTCTTCGGCTTGTGAATACACTAAGGGAATTACTTCCTGGCCAGAACGGTCAATAAAACCGTACTGATTTTCGTTTCTAACCCGGGCCAATCCTTCTTTAAAGGGAAAAATAAAATCATATTGAGGGTTGGCAACGGGCTTACCTTTATTATCTATGAGGCCCCACTTTCCTTTTAATTTTACCCGGGCAATGCCTTGGGTGAAGTTCTCAGCTTCATCATATTGAGGAGGGATGACCATTTCGCCTTGGGTATTGATATATCCACATACAGCATTTTCCCGTATTCGGGCCATTCCTTCTTCAAAATCAATATAAAGATTATAGTCAAAGGGTATGCTAATATCGCCTTGAAGATCGAGGTAACCATATTTTTCCCCTTTGGCTGCTTTGGCCAGTCCACTCTCAAATGTATATAAGGCATCGTACTCAAAGGGGATAATCACGTTACCCTCGGGAGATAAAGCGCCAACCCCCCCTCCTTCCTCTTTTTGGGCAATGGCACGGTCTTCGGCAAAGGGTTCTAGTTTATGGTAGACTGCTGGAATTAGGTAATTGCCTTGCGTATCAATATACCCCCACTTATTTCCTTCTTTGACCAGGCAACGCCCGGAGGTAAAGTCCCAGGCCCACTCAAAACGCGGCTTAATAGCCACTTCTCCATTGGGTTTGATAAAGCCATAGAGCCCAGCTTGTCTTACTTTGGCGATTCCTTCTTCAAAGTCAAAGACTTCTTCGTATTCGGCCGGTATTTGTAACTGGCCGTTTTGATCAGAATATCCCCAAACATTTCCTTCACGGAATGGCACTAATTCTTGGGCGGCCCCAGCCGGGCTAGACTCATCTTCCATGGGGCTACAAGCTGTTTCCCAAAAGCAAAACGTGCACAGTAGAAGAAATGGGAATCTTTTCATACCTCTCTCAAAAATGCAATTATAACCAATACTTATCTACAATAATCCAATTAACTAGTAGCCACATAGGGGTAATAAGCAAGATACTCAGCTTAGGGATGGCCGCCCGATAGGGCCGAGACCGCCGCTGGTTTGCGGGGAGCCGGCTCGGCAGGCCAGCCCGACCCGCGCCTGAAACTAATCTCACCTTGTACGTAGGTATGGGATTAGCGCGGGTAAGCCCCAAGAAAATACCTATTAGTATTATTTGATTCCCCCCTAAGTTAGGCCTAGGAGTCAATTTAGCTGGAGGAGGTTTATTACCTTATGTTCTTAATAGCGGAGTAAAAAACAAAAATTTCTTGAAAAAACCTAAATTTCTTCAAAATAGCCCATAAGCGCATTTCTACGGGTCATGGCTACCAGTGCTAGGGAGCGGGCAATTGCCGATCTTATCGAGGGTTGAATTTGATTGAGGTATTCCTCGCAGGTTAATTCTCCTTCAAACATGGCATTGGCGAGATTTAAATTATCCGGAATCTGCTCTTGACCCAGGTTGGCATAAATAAAGTACGAAATAGGAGCGTTTCGGATATCAAACTCTGAATAGCTATTTCGTCCGTGTTTGAGCAGGTATAAGACTTCCGGCACATAATTGAGATCTTCAGAAATAGTAACAAAAGGCAGATGCTCTTCAAAACTATTATCCCGGGCAAAGCCTTCCTGCCGCTTGATATCTCCTAAAAACATAGAAATGGGGGCATCTCCTCCGCTACACATAGCAAATGCCTCAATCATCGCAATGGCCACAATTTTGGCTTGAATATATTCTAAGGCAACTTTGAGATTATAGACCGCCCGGTTTTTAAATTCGAGATACTCTTGTTCACTGGGATAACCTCTATATTGATGGAAAATTTGTTCGGCCTTTAATTGGGCCAAAAACTTCTCCATTTTGACCAAGGCCTTTCGGTAGCTTTTTACCGAATAATGCCTCACCGAAAATAGCTCTTGGTTGGTTTCGGGTAATAACTTCCATGTGTTATCGAGAAATACCCCCACTTCGGTATCAGAAAAGTTTACTACGTCTACATTGGCAATTTGTACACACCTTTTTACGATCTCTACAATGCTTTCTGGGGTTAAGGCGAGGCGATGTTTATCATTAATTTTCGTGAGCCTATGCTCGATTTGATAAAAGAAATCCTGGCCATCTTCATCATCAGGTCGGAATGGGATGGTAGCTTCAATATAAGCCATCACCTCCATGAGTTCCCAGCTAGTCAAATAGGGCTCTAAGGTTTTTACGGCAGATAAGGCGCTGAGCAATTCGTTTAAACCATTGTAAACGGTGTATTTTTTTTCGTAACTCACGTCAAAAACATCCAGTAGGAGCCCGATGTGAAAGTCTTGGACACACACGCTTTCCAAAAATGTGGCCCCATCATCGTCCCAGTCAAAGTAAGGCTTTATGGTATCTACCAAGGGTTTTGGGAAGTCGCCATCGGCTTGGTGATACACAATATCGTGAAATAGAGCGGCTAAGATTTGGGTAGGGTACTCTAAGCGGCTGCATATTTTTAGGATATGTTCTGAGGTGTGAAACATTCTTCTGCCTCCCCGCATACACTGGTGAATCATTAAGACGATGCGTTCCAGTTCTGGGTTGGATATATCTTTACCCAAATTATTTAAGGCGCTTTTGAGGTAATCTGCGATCTGTATAATCGTGGACTTTTGCATATTGGGGAGGTTGAAATGATAATACCTAAGCCCGGCCTCTCAGGAGGTTTTCGGGTGAATGCATAAGAAATTTATAATTTTTTTAGCTCTTCTTTAAAAATTTGCAAGTTTTTTTTGAGTTTTGAGAATTAACTTCCATAAAGCATGAACGTGTTTGTGGCTCACATGGGTTTGGCCAATGGCAACCCGGAGTATATAGTTTTCCCGGATTTTGGTATGGCTTAGATAGGCTTGCCCACTTTGATTGATCTCCTTTAATAATTGTTCGTTGAGCTGGTTTAGGCTCTCGTGATCTTCATTAGGAAGGTTTGGAGGGTGAAAGCGGAAGCATACTAAATTGAGAATCAGGGGCGCCATCATTTCAAATTCAGGATGAGCATCTATCTCTTTGGCCAAACTAGCCGCCAGCTCTACATGATGACGCAACTTGGCTTTTAAGCCTTCCACTCCATAACTACGCAGGACAAACCATAATTTTAAAGCCCGGAAACGTCTACCGAGGGGGATGCCCCAATCTCGGTAATTTTTCACCCCTTGGCTTTCCGTTTTAAGATATTCAGGCAGGATCTCAAAGGTACGGACCAAGGCTTGAGGTTCTTTTACAAAGTAAGCTGTGCAGTCAAAATTGGTAAATAACCATTTATGCGGATTGAATAAATAGGCATCGGCGAGTTCAATCCCGTCGAGCATCGCTCTTTTCTCAGGTAGTATGGCGGCAGAACCAGCATAGGCGGCATCAATATGATAAAAAATTCCGTGTTTTTGGCATATTTCGCCAATGGGGCGTACAGGATCTAAGGCCGTGGTACCCGTAGTGCCCACGGTTGCAACAACAATTAGGGGAATACGTCCCGCCTCCTGATCTTGTATAATAGCCTTGTCCAGTTCTTCGGGAAGGAGGGCTAAGTTATGATCTACGGCAATTTTGACAACATTTTCCTGACCGATCCCGGCAATTTTAGCGGCTTTTTCTATGGAGGAGTGGGTTTCGGAAGAACAATACAATCTATATGTTTGCGAGCCAAAGCCCTTTTGATTGATTTGATACGTACTAGCTTTCTCGCGGGCCGTTAAAATGGCACATAAGGTAGCGGTGGAGGCTGTATCTTGAATAACGCCGGCCCAATGGCTGGGGATGCCACACAAGGGTTTGAGCCAATCCATTACTTTCTCTTCTAGTTCGGCCGCCGCCGGAGATGTATCCCAAATCATGCATTGAGCCCCCATCGTGGCGGTGAGCATTTCGCCCAAAAGGGAGGGGAAGCTGCTATTGGCCGGGAAGTAGGAGAAAAAAGAGGGGTGTTGCCAGTGAGTCATTCCGGGCAGGATGATTTTCTGGAAGTCGTGAAATATTTGACTAAAGTCTTCCCCTTGCTCAGGTGCCTGGTCTGGGAGGGCTTGGTAAACTTCGCCGGGTTCCAGAGAGGGTTTAACGGGATATTGCTCAATATTGGCCAGATAGTCGGCCATCCAATTCACTAATTTGTGGGCTTCCTTACGAAAGTCTTCAACTTGATCCATACCATGAATTCAAATGTATAAAGGAGATCCTAATACCAAGCAAGTTAAGGATTGTTGGGAAGCTCATCAAGGGAAGCTCAGTGAATTAGCACCGTGGCTGCTTGGTCTCAAACCTGGGGTATAAAGATAAGGAACCCATGTCCGAGCTACCTTAATTTAAATTAAGTACTTCACAAGACTTTTCGGCGGCGGCTTGCTCTGCTTTTTTCTTGCTAAAGCCTTTACCAGTGGCCAGGGGTTCATTGTCTACCAGTACCTGGGCTACAAATTCTTTTTGATGCTTGCTGCCCGATTCCTTGATAATTTCAAAGCGTAGGTCGCGGTTTTCTCTTTGCGCCCATTCGATGACAATGCTTTTGAAGTTTTTGTTTCGGGTAATGATATCGTCCAGGTCTAGGTGGGGATGTATTAAGCGGGAAATGATGAAGCGGTAGCATCGCTTAAAGCCGTGATCGAGATAGACCGCCCCTACAAAAGCCTCTAAGGCATCTCCCATAACCGATTTGTAGGCCGAGCGGTTTTTGGGATTACCATCGTATTGGATTAACTTATCTAATCCAATCTTACGGGCCAGGTTGTTTAAAGATTCCCGGTTTACGATCCTAGATCGGATTTCGGTAAGGAACCCTTCGTTTTCGAAGGGATATTTCTTGAATAAGTAATCAGCAATTACGGCTCCTAAAATAGCATCGCCTAGGTATTCCAATCGCTCATTGGACTCTCTTTGGCCAGTATTGGGGCTTATTTTGGAAGCAGAAGTATGACTAATAGATAGACGGTAGAGTTCAAGGTTACGGGGAGTAAGCCCGGTAATTCGCAAGACAGACTTACTAAGCTTGGAGCGTTCCCGGCTACGAATCCGCAGGAAACGCAAAAGCCCCATGAACCAAGTTGAAAGTGCCAAATCCTATTACATTACTTTTTTGAATATAACTGAAAAGTTGTGCCCTCCAAACCCAAAGGTATTACTTAAAGCGTAAGAGATTTCTCTTTCTTGTGCTTTGTTTAAAGTAAGGTTAAAATTTGGATCAATCTCATCGTCTTCATGCGCGTGATTGATCGTTGGAGGAACCACTTGATGATTCATGGCTTGAATGGTAGCAATAGCTTCAATAGCCCCGGCCGCTCCTAAGAGGTGACCAGTCATAGATTTGGTAGAGCTGATATTCATCTTAAAGGCATGCTCGCCGAATACCTTTTTAATGGCAATTAGTTCGGCAACATCGCCCAGAGGGGTGGATGTACCGTGCACATTAATGTAATCAATCTGATCCGGGCTGATTTGCGCATCCTGCAAGGCATCTTCCATAACCCGGAGTACTCCAATTCCTTCAGGATGCGGGGCTGTAATATGGTGCGCATCGGCACTCATGCCACCCCCAATCAACTCAGCATAAATAGTAGCCCCGCGGGCTTCGGCGTGCTCCAAAGATTCTAAAATCAGGGCACCCGCTCCTTCACCTAGTACAAAACCATCTCGGGTTTTATCAAAAGGTCGGGAGGCCGTTTCGGGCGAATCGTTTCTTTGAGATAAGGCGTGCATAGCACTAAACCCTCCCATTCCAGCTTCGGTGACGGCGGCTTCGGAGCCACCGCTAACAATTACATCCGCCCGTCCGAGACGGATATAATTGAAGGCATCAACCATTGCATTAGTAGACGAAGCACAGGCCGATACGGTAACGTAGTTCATACCTCGGAAACCGTATCGGATTGAAATATGCCCCGCACTCAAATCCGCAATCATTTTGGGAATAAAGAAGGGATTAAATCTTGGCACTCCGTTGCCCCGGGCATAAGACATTACTTCCTCTTGGAAAGTATTAAGTCCACCAATACCCGAACCCCAGATAACGCCTACCCGGTCCTTATTGACGGTGTCCAGATTCAGACCAGAATCCCGGATGGCTTCATCGGTTACCACAAGGGCATACTGCGTGAATAAATCCATTCGACGAGCTTCTTTGCGGTCCAGATGATCTTTGACGTCAAAGTTTTTGACCTCACAGGCAAACTGGGTTTTAAAATGCTCCGGATCAAATTTAGTAATAAGTGCCGCCCCACTCACGCCGGCAATTAAATTTTTCCAATACTCGTCTCGAGTATTTCCAATGGGGGTGAGGGCTCCTAATCCCGTCACAACTACTCTTCTCAAATTCATGAATGCGGAATGATCAAGTTTTTACTTTACGTGTTCTTCTAAGTAAGTAATGGCTTGCCCAACAGTAGAAATGTTTTCGGCATGTTCGTCTGGTATCGAAATCTCAAATTCTTTTTCAAACTCCATGATAAGCTCTACTGTGTCCAAGGAGTCTGCTCCTAGGTCATTGGTAAAGCTTGCCTCAGGAGTTACTTCGGATTCTTCCACCCCTAACTTGTCGATAATAATTTCTTTAACTTTTACAGCGATGTCTGACATGACTAAAATCGTTTAGTTAAAACAGTGCAAAGTAATTGATTAAATAGATGATATTCAAAAAAATAACATCCGAACGCCTGTTTGTCTTGCTAATTTACAATTAGGCTCCCTTTAAATACAGGCGATCGGCTAAAATTATAGAAAAGCCTACGAAAATGCAGACATTTTAGAATATTTTCCCCTAATTCGCTTTCAAAGTTGTACTCCTGAGCTTTACTGGGTTAAACAATTTCCTAAACAATAAAACCATCAGAAATGTCTAAAATACTCAAAAAAACCAAGATTGTCGCTACAGTAGGTCCCGCTTGTAATACAAAACCCAAACTAAAAGAACTCATTGAGGCCGGAACCAATGTTTTTCGTCTCAACTTTTCCCACGGTACTCACGAAGATCACCTAAAAGTTATCAAGAATGTTCGGGAGTTAAATAAGGAACATGGCTTCAACGCAACCATCCTCCAAGATCTCCAAGGACCCAAAATCCGAATCGGGGAGGTAGAAAAAGGCTCCGTAACCTTAGAAGCAGGCAAAGAGCTCAAAATCACCAGCAAATCTATGGTGGGAACCTCCAAAATGGTAAGCACGACTTATCAAGACCTTCCCAAAGACGTAAAAGTAGGCGACCGCATTCTGATGGATGATGGTAAGATTATCCTGGAAGCGGTTGCCGCCGATGGAGATATCTTAACCACCAAAGTTATTTTTGGCGGCGAACTCAAATCCAAAAAAGGAATCAACCTGCCTTTTACCAATATATCGTCTCCCTCCCTCACCGATAAGGACAATGAAGATTTGATGTTTGGGCTCGAGCACGAGGTAGATTGGATTGCCCTCTCCTTTGTACGGAACCATATCGATATCTTATTATTAAAGCATATCATTCGCCAGAAGAGTAAGCGTTGCCGTGTCGTAGCCAAAATTGAGAAGCCCGAAGCCATTCAAAACCTGGAAGAAATTATTGCCGCCACCGATGCCATTATGGTTGCCCGGGGAGATCTAGGGGTAGAAATAGGGATGGAAGCGGTACCCATGGAACAAAAACGTATGGTGCGCCTAGCTACCCAAGCTTCTAAGCCTGTCATTATCGCTACCCAGATGATGGAGAGTATGATTACCAACCCTGGGCCTACTCGGGCCGAAACCAATGACGTAGCCAATGCCGTACTCGATGGGGCCGATGCCTTGATGTTAAGCGCGGAGACCGCCGTGGGTAAGTTCCCTAAATTGGTGATTGAGTCTATGACCAAAACCATCCAAATTGCTGAAGATACGAGTTCTCTCATCTATCACAAAAACTTCGACTTAGATAAAGCTTCCAAAACCTTTGACCACGATAGCGTGATCGCAGCCGCCAACTATCTTCTGGAAGATATTGGTGCCAAAGCCATTATCGGGATGACAAGTTCAGGCTACACCGCCTTCCGGGTGGCTATGCACCGTCCCAAAGCCGACATCTTTATTTTTACCTCCCGCCGTTCTCTCGTAACCCAATTAAACCTACTCTGGGGAGTGAAGGCCTTTTTCTACGATAAATTTGAGTCGACCGATGCCACTTTTGAAGATGTAAACAACCTTCTCAAAGAAGAAGGACTCCTAGAAGTGGGTGACAAAGTAATCAACTTGGCCAGTATGCCGCTCGAGAAAAAGAAGCGGACCAACGTGATTAAACTGTCTACCATCGAGTAAGCCTATTCATGCTATTCACTGGGAAGAGATTTGGGGCATCCCCCTCTCTTCCCTCCCCTAAACCCTACCCGCCCGAGAGAGGTCGGGCTTTCGCGACTCGCCGGCCCACCCACGGCCAGCGGCGGGCTCAGACAAACGCTCTATCCCTATGCCTTCTTGTGAACCGGGACATGGGACTGGGGAGTAGGGAAGTGAGAGTGGAGATTTGAGAAGAGAGATTTGGGATAAGAAGTAAAATAGCCGAGTGGCCCTTATTTTACTTGAAGGTTTCATTTTATCCCACTAGATCAAGAAATGGATGACTGTTTTACTAGTATAGGTGCCCCTGCTCCCATAAGTAAGCAACTTATGGGTATATAGAAGGAGGTTTGCAAATCCGAATTTTAAAGATCTAATCGCAAGTTACAAACGGAGGTTCTCACAGGTGGGAGCAGGGAGCTTGTAATTCTCCCCCCGACAGAACACAAAGTATGGTAATTGGGCCTGTCAGAGGACAGACCAGGGGTTGAATCAATTACTATTCAATGTTTACCGACGGCAAAATATACTCTTCCAATATCTTAAAAGGCTTTTCCTCCATCTCTGGAAACAGATTGTAGTTCCCCCCTGTGATGGTAATAGTCATCTCTACTTCAGGAATGATAATAAGAAATTGACCGCCATTTCCCCAGGCTTCTATCGTTTTCATGGCTTTTCCTCCCACATTTCGTTCTAAGATTCTCCACAGATATCCATAATCGGAGTTTTCGGGCCAACTCCCTTGGATATGAGGATGGGTAGATTGTTCAATCCAAGAAGCAGGGATAAGTGTTTTTTCTTTCCATTTGCCTCCATTGATTATTAATAGGCCAAACTTGCTTAAATCCAGGGGGCGCATGTAAAAGGAGCCGGCTAAGTAAGCCCGCCCGTAAGGAGATGTCAACATTTGAAATTGCTTGATATCCATGGGGCCCATAATCTTTTCGGCCAGAAAAAGGGGGAGGTACTGCTCAGATGATTTTTGAATGATCCCGCTCAGCAGATGTGAGCCCCCTGATGAGTATTCGTAATGTTCCCCAGGCGGGTATTTCATGGGTAACTTGAGCTTGTACCCTACCCAATCAGGGTGATTCCCCTGCATCTCATCCTCGTCTTCCAAAGTTATTCCGGTACTCATGGTTAAGGCGTGATGAATTGTGATTGCTTGTTTTTGTAGGGCCGTAATTTCATATCCGGGATAGTAATCCAAGATCTTGGTATTTACTTGTAGAGAGCTATCCTCCATCATGGCTTTCCCAAGGGCGAGGGAGGCTAGGGATTTAAAGGCCGAACGGATGTCGTGAAGATATTCTCGATGATATCCGTGAAAATACTCCTCAAACACCAGTTTCTGGTCTTTGCTGACCAAGATGCTATGTATATGATCATAGTCTCCTTGGTTCATCTCATCCATGAAAGCTAAAAAGCGCTCGACATCGATTCCTACTTCTTCCAAAGAAGCGCTTGGGATGGACTCTTCTGGTAGCTTGGGGACTGAATACGTATATTTTGTATCTAAGGGCCTCGGCCTATACCCCTCATATTCGTGGGGCGCTAGTTTTACCAGCTCAATTCTTCGCTCCCCTCCGGGATTAGCATAGCTTAGGGATAAAGTCTTTTGGCTAAGATTGTGAATAGCCGAAATATGGAAGCGATCATTGCTGATATTAAATTCAAGGCTATCCCCGCGTATAGTTACACTATCAATGGTAAAGTGGAGTTCCCTATTCTCCTTATTGCTTTGCATCTTGGCCTGTATCGCCCCCGATTCATCTCGATACAATTCAAGGTAGACCAAATAGTCGGTATCAATGATTTCGGGTTTAGGGATCAGCGCATGCCAGTAGTTAGACTTTTTGGTAAAAACGAAGCCTTGAGCCCATAAATTCTGCGTCAGGATGGCATGGAGGATCGAGGAATCTTGAGAGAAACCGGCGTGAAAACGAAGCCCTCCCTTGCCTTTGAACTGCCAAATTGCCGACTCTTCATTCAAGGGAAACACCTTTTTTTGTCCGTTTTTATACAAATGGGCTTTGCTTGGAAAGCGAACCGGGCTTAAGGTGATTGAGTCGTATGGAGATTCGGTTTGGAATAATAAACCTGACCAAACTCCGATAAGCGGCTCAGAGCTAGAAGGAGGAAGAGGGTGGCACGAAACACTCAGAAGTGTGATGACTAGGGCAAAGCAGTAAGGTTTTTGCATAAGTTATTGCTAAAATAAGGCCACTCGCTGGGCTTAAGAAATTGCCCAGATTAGCATTCCCTCTCTCTGCTCTTAAAATGGCTTAGGGATGGAACGGCATGTTTGAGCTCGTGTAGGCCCGTGGGGAAAGGCAGCGAGTAGTGAGAGCCCGACCCGCGCGGGGCAGAAAGTTTCTAATGAACAACAATCTACCTCCGCGCGGGGAAGCCCCTGTCTTGTCCTGATATAGGTTTACAACAGGTTTATTCTTGCCTCAAACTTTCAACCGGATTCACCAAAGCAGCTCGTAGGGTCTGGATACTCATGGTTAAAAATGCCGTAGCCAAAATACCAAAGGCTCCCAAGGCAAAGATCCACCAACTCAGTTGGGTACGGTACGCAAAGTTTTCCAACCACCCCTGCATGGCGATATAGGTAATGGGCGTTGCGATTAAGCAAGCTAGGAGAATGCGACCCAAAAAGCCTTTGGACAATACCCAGACAATATTTTGAATGGAAGCCCCCAAGACTTTCCTGACCGCAATTTCTTTGGTACGACGCAGCGCAATATAGGTAGAGAGTCCTAACAGCCCCAAAGCCGAAATGAATATAGCCATAAATGAAAATACGCTGGTTAGCTTAGCAAAGCGGACCTCATTTTGATATTGCCGGTTGAAAAACTCATCCAAGAAATAGTAATTGTAGGGCAAATTGGGAAAGGTCTTCTCAAAACTTTGTTTTACCTTGGCTAAGGTGCTTTTTAATTGATCCGTCTTCATTTTGACAGCAAAGAAGCCTAGACTCTCCTTTTTATAGTAAAAAAGCATAGGAATATGCTCCTCTTTCAAGGACTGTTGATGGAAGTTTCGGATGACGGCCCCAATTTTGAATTTGGGGCTATCCTCGCCCCAGTTGAAGGTAACTTCTTGGCCGATGGCTTTTTCCGGGTCATGAATGCCAAAGATCTTCATAGATTCCTCATTGATGATGCAATAGTCCTTGTTGTTTCTTCCTTTGGCATAATTTTTACCCGCTAGGATCACAGAGCCTAGGGTAGGTATAAAATGCTCATCAATTTCGTGGTAGTAAAAGTTATTTCCCCGCTTATCTTCTTCGCCTGCCAGGGTGATACTCGTGGTGGTGCTCAATTCGTGCAAGGGCAAGCCCGGTAGGGAAACGGTTGAGCTCATACTCAATATTTGCGGATTATTTAAGAGTTCGCCACGGAGAACATTCACTTTGGATTTATTGGTCTCGTATTCGGTATAGCCTGGGCCCTCGACTACCAACACCTGCTCGAGGTTCATACCAAGGTCTTGGCCCATCATAAAGTTGATTTGACGGAAGACAATCATAGTACCCACTACCAAGACAAAGGTGGCGATAAATTGCCCGATGATGAATACTTTTTGCAAAGAGAAGCTCTTTAAAGACATTTTGGGTGATCCCCGCAAAGAGTCCCGAATGTGGAAATACGAAAGTACCATCTGGGCATACAAACCAGAAGCGACGGTGCAAGCGAGCATAAGCAGGCCAAAATTGATCCAAAAACTACTTAATCCAAATACTGCCAGGGAAAGGACATTATCGGAGATGGATTTGAGAGAACCCATAGCTAGCAGTATGAAAAGCAAGCTCAAGCCCCCTGATAATAGACAGAAAAGCGCAGCTTCAAACATATTTTGGGCTAGCATTTCACCGGGCCGGGAACCCATAATACGCCGGATGCTGATTTCTTTGCTCCGCTCCAAAGACTTAGCGGCGTAGAGGTTAACGTAATTGATGATGGAGATGAAAATGATAAAAATGGCAATGACCCTTAGGAAATAAATAATATTGATGTCGCTATTGGTTTCTGGCTCAAAGGTTTTATGGGAAAATAGGTGGATATCAGCAATGGGTTCTGAGGTCCAAGTAATACGCGAATCAGCCCGGTTGTACTTCTCTTGGCCAATGGCCTGAAGCTTTTTGTCAAAAGCTTCTTGATCAAATTTTTCATTCGTCAAGACATAGGTATAATTATTATTGCCGTCCCAATAATCAAAATTGTCCCACCCTAAGTTTTTAAGGCTGATAAAAGAAAAGATTAGGTCAAACTTCAAGTGGGTATTCTGAGGCAGGTTTTCCATAACGCCTACGACCTTAAAGTCCATTACCTCGCCTCCTTCTTCATAGGTCAAGACTTTATCAATTACGTCGATGGTGCCAAAATAATTCATGGCTGCCTTTCGGGAGAGTACCAAAGTAAAAGGATTTTCAAAGTCCTTACTAGGGTTTCCTTTTAAGATCTTGTAGCCAAACATGGCAAAGGCCGAAACATCTACAGCGTAGATATTTTGGGGAGTCCACTTTTGGTTTTTAAACTTAAATTCTTGGCCACTGAAGTGCTGGAAACGGGCAAACTCGTCTACTTCTGGCATATCTGCCTTGATTTTGGGGCCTAGGGGCATAGGTGTCTCACAGTCGGTAACAATGTATTCGGTCCCTTTGTAATAATCTTGGGTAACGCGGAAGATCCGTTCGTATTGGGGGAAGATGCTCTCGTAACTGGTCTCGAAGCGAACGTATTCGCTGATCATCAAAAAAGCGGCTACTCCCAAGGCCAGTCCGAGGATACTAATGAAGGAGTAGAAGCGATTTTTCCAGAGGTGACGTAAGGTAACCTTGAGATAGTGTTTGATCATGATTTTAAAAATATATAGGTTATATGGTATAGGTGATATCATAAAGATATCTTTTGTCGTCCATGGTTGCACGATCAAACAATAAATTAGAAAAATAGCCTGGGAAAACGAAAAAAGCCTGACGTGGGTCAGGCTTTAAAGAGCAGAGTATTACGAAGTTTCTATCCTAGCATTTAATGCCCCCCATCATGCCCACCAATTTTACAGCAACCGGGTAGTTTTTGATAGGCATCAGCATTGGCTTTGACCTCATCGGCCTGATAACCAACAGCCGACACCGCTTTTTTGATTTTTTCGGGATCGGTTTTCTTAGGGTTGAATACGACCCGCAATCGTTTGTCATCCATTTGAAGGATTGCGCTCTTGACCCCTTTTTCAAAAGATAAAGTACGCTCAATGCGGTCTTTACACATTTCGCACTGGGCCGTGGTTTGGATCAAGATTTCTTGCTCTTTCTTCTTTTTGGAAGATTCTGACTTACTCTGGGCTTGCCCGGCACTACCGGCCAAGCAAAACATGCCCACAAAAACATACAGTATATAGCGCATAATAAATGGGTTTTCTTTTTTAGTATTATAACAAGGATTCATAAGAAAAATTTCGTTTACAATTCAAATTAGCTACGAGGGATGGTAAAACGAAAGCCCGTGTAGACCATTCTCCCCAAAACGGGCCCGTATACTCTCCCGGCATCAAAATTTGGCCCGAAGGGGTTTTGGGCATCCAGAATAGGGTTGGACTGCCGGAAATTCAATAAGTTTTCCCCCCCAAGATAGATCTCCCATTTTCCCCAAGTACGCGTAATTTGGGCGTGTAAGTTCCAGTAATCTGGGCTTTCCGCCGGGGCGCCCAAAGCCAAGGCTTCGCTACCAGGCACCGGTAAACGTTGGGCCCCGATCCAGTTGAGGGTCGCATCAAACTTCCAAGTGTCCTCTGGCAGGGCATAGGCCACATTAAATAAAACTTGATGTTGGGGGATAAAAGGCACGTCTCGGACTTCTTCCCCGATGCTGGCCCTCACCTCGTAAAACTTGTAGGCCAACGTAAGGTTCAGGTTTTTCAGAACCTCTCCTTCTACACTCGTTTGAAAGCTGTGGGCATAAGACCTGCCCCGAAGTTGGTAGAGTTGCAAGGATCCTGGGTCGCTGTCCAGATCGGTAATTAAACGGTCTTGGAAGTCGGTACGAAAAAAATCCATCCTAAAACTACCCGAGCGATCTGGGCCTAGCTCGATGCGGCGGTCCAGGCTGATCCCATAATTCCAGGCCCGTTCTGGGTACAGGGTTTCAGCCACTTGCAAAGTTCGGGCACTGATGAGATAACCCAAATTTTCCTGAATAGGGTTGGCCAAACGGAAACCTCTCCCGGCCGAAAGGCGGACAATGGTATTCCGACTCAAATCGTACTTCACGTGAGCCCTTGGATTGACCATCCAGCCCGTGAGGTTGTGATGATCCAGACGCAGCCCCGAAACCAAGGCAAAACGATAACCCGGCTTCCAGGAATATTCCGTAAATACACCAGGCACCCACTCATTGCGTCGCAAGCGAGTACTTACATCGTCTTGGAAAGTCTCACGGTATTGATCCCAGAGCATACTGGAACCAAACTTGAGCATATGGGCACCCCCACCCAATTCCATTTGGTAAATGAGGTTGAGGTAGGCGTGGTTTTGGGTCCCGGTGTAATCCCGCAGGCCCCAAAAGCCATCCTCTTCGTGATGCAGCCCCGTCAATTGTATGCCTAGGCTGTTTCCTGGATTATTCTGGGATAAAAACCCGATTTTGGCAAAGCCTTCTAGTCGTTTGGTGATAGTTTGAAAGCCATAACTTTCTTGCCTTTGTACGAGGGCTTCCTCTCCCCGATCATAGGTGACCTGCCCGCTCCAGCGGTTTTCATAAATCCCTTGTACTCCCACCTGTAACCGGACGTGTTCTCCTTGGTACTTCCATCGATTGAGAAAATTGAGCAACCAGTACTCCGGAATGTCCCGGAATTGATCATCGTTACGGTCTACGGCCCTGCCCAGGTGGCTTAGGTGGGCCATAATGCCAGTACTCCATTTTTTACTTACCGGCAGGGCGGTATTGACGTTCAACTCCATACGGCCCTGGCGGTTGAGGTAGCCGTTCAGGAGTAATTTTTCACTTAGTTCGGGCTTGGCCAGCTCCGTGTTAATCTGTCCGGTGATGGATTCATAGCCGTGCACGACGGAGCCCGCTCCTTTTTGGATGTCAACCGATTTGATCCACGTACCTGGGAGGTACTCGAGTCCATTACGGACCGAAAGCCCGCGAATATTCGGGATGCCCTCTCGGAGAATTTGAGCATAAACACCATCCAGGCCCAAGAGGATCAAGCGTTTGGTGCCGCCCACGGCCCCTTGGTTTTGAATATCCACACTAGCATTGGTGATAAAACTCTCTGAGAGGTTACAACAGGCGGCTTTCTGCAGGTCGGCAGTGGTGATGAGTTCCGATGAGATGGTTTCCAGGTTGCCACTTTCGTCGCGGACAACAATTTGGGCCAGCTCTAAACTCGGCTTGAGGTAAATATTGACCGGGTTTTCTTCTACCTGTAAAGTATCACTGAGATACCCCACATAGCTGACCACCAATTTTCTGCCCGCTTGAAAACCGCGGAGCTTAAAGTATCCGTTTTCATCGGTAAAGGCTCCTTTTTGGGAGTTGAGCCAATACACATTGGCCCCTACCAAGGCTTCTTGCTCAGAACCGTACACGGTGCCTTCCAAGGTTTGGGCGCTAAGGCCTGAAAATATCATATAGGGCAGTACCCATAGTAATTTCTTCCAATGAGTCATAGTAATAGATTGATTTTAAAATACATAAGAATCTGGGTGGGGCCTCGCTGGCTCCATAAACTGGGGGCAAGACTAGATTCTAAATCAACCATGATTGTTGCAAAATCCGGGTATGTTTCCCCGAATGAGCAGGGGGAAGGCCAAAGTCTAGATGAATCTTTACCTGAGAAGAACAACTCGGGAATCTCCCGAAGAATTCTTGGTAAGAAAACTGTAGAAATAAAGACTTTTGAGAAACGTGTGAAGAGTCTTGGGAGGCGGCCTGACTATATTCGGGGGCTCCACAAAAGACATCTAAGCATTTTTTGGCATCCGAGTGAGGAGCTTCCTCTTCCTTGGCATCGTGATCACTACAACAAGAGGCCTTTGCGTGAGCTTGGGAGTGAGGCAGTACACAATGACATACCTCATATACGCCAAAACCTGAAAAGAGCAGGAGGGCTAAGCAAAAATAAGCCAGATATGTTTGGTACCTCTTTGTCATCATATTTGTTATGTAGTGCAAATATAATACGGGGTTTCGCTTTATTTTTACATTATTCTGTACAAGATTTATAAAATTTTTCTGGGGCTTACCCGCGCTAAAAAAATAGGTGCCCAAGAGCCCCCAATGCCTGGCGCGGGTCGGGCTGTCACTACTCGCCGGCCCACGCACCGCCAGCGTCGGGCTCAAACAGGCCGTTCCATCCCTAAGCCGATCGATCGGCTTGAGCTTACATATCCTAATATAAAAAAAGCTACCCCCGAAGAGGTAGCTCAAATTGTAAGAAGAGGGTACTAGGTGTTTGGTATCACCGTTCAATCTTATTTATCTGTATCGTATTTTCCTTTAAACTTTTGGTAGAGACGGGTATGCCGGGTTTCCAGGCTTGTTTCCCGGCCCTGAATGAATGCGTGACTTACCTGATTGCTACGCATGTCCAAGAGATCGCCTTTAGAAACCACTAAAGTGGCATGTTTCCCTTTTTCCAAACTGCCAACCTGATCAAAAACTCCTAGGATTTTGGCCGGCACGGAGGTAATCAGGGCCAAGGCCTCTTCTTTTTCTAAGCCATAAGCCACCGTTGTTCCAGCATGAAAAGGTAAATTACGGTTGTTCATGGGGTTATCTTCATCCGAAGACAAGGCCACTTGAACTCCGGCCTTTACCAACTCTCGGGGCAATCGGAAGGGAGTATCTACCCCATGGTCATTCAAACCTGGCAAGCGATGGGTATTTTCGATGACTACCGGTATTTGATTTTCGCGTAGATAGTCTTTGATATACATCGCTTCTTGGCCCCCAATCAAGGCAATCTTTTCTACCCCATAGGATTTTAAGATTTGAATTCCTTCTAGGGCAGCCCGGCTACGATCGGTATGAAAAAACAAGGTTTTACTACGGTCGTATAGTCCTCGCATGGCTTCCAGCATAACATTTTTTGGGCTAGGGTCTTTACTGCTAGCATAAGACTTCCCATCGGCCAAGGCTTTTCGGATAATCCGAACTTGCTCTTCGTAATTCTTATTTTTACGAGGATTGGTTTCTCCCAACCACCAACGGGGGCGAAAAAAACGGGATGGCCAGTGCATGTGAATCCCAATATCTGTCTTTATGACTGCATCTTCCCAGTTCCAAGCATCAAGTTGTACAAAAGAAGAGGTGCCACTTACCAAACCACCCTGGGGAGTGGGCTGGGCCATGAGGATTCCGTTTTGCCGCATGGTGGGCAGTAACTCAGAGTCGGTATTGTAGGCAATGATGGAGCGGGCATTGGGGTTAAACTCCCCTGTCTCCTCTTGGTCTCGGGTAGCATTGACAGCCCCAATCTCAACCAAGCCCAAGGTGGTGTTTAAGAGGATCAAACCGGGGTAAATATGACTTCCGTTTACCTCTACCTCTTGGTAGGTTTTGCCCGCTTCTGGACGGAATCCTGAAGAAGGGCCTACATAAGTCAGTATTCCTTGATCGAAGGCCACCGACCCGTTTTCAATCACTTGTCCGGTACCCGTATGAATAGTAGCGCCTTGCAAAACTATGGGTTCTGACTGCGCTGGAGCCGGAGCATTGGGCTGGGCCATCAGCTGCGTGATGCCACATAAGAGTCCCCCGAGAAATAGGATACAATATTTATATAATTTCATCTTTTTATCATTTTAAATTCATTGATGAGTCCTGAGGCCCAGATCTTTGGCTGAGGGATAGAGCGGCCTGTTTGAGCCCGCTGCTGGCGGTGCGTGGGCCGGCGAGTAGCGAAAGCCCGACCCCGGCGGCCCAGCTTGAGCAAGGAAGTACGCACAAACTTCGCCGGGGGCAGCCCCCAGTATCCCCAAAGCTTTTCCCATCTGAGCATCCCAACTATAATACTTCTTTATTTTTCAATGAAAACGTCTTCGCAATGCCAGTTAAAACCGCCAAATGAAGGGGGGGCTTGAGCTGCTGCCCCACCGCGGCCTATGGATTGCTGCATTTTCTGAATCAAACGGTTACGCTCTTTGGCTACCCATTCTTGCTTTTTCTTATCTTCCTCTAAGTCAAAATAAATCACGCCATCGACCATTGTTTTCTCAGCCTTGGCATAAATAGACAGAGGGTGGTCGGTCCAGAGGACCAGGTCGGCATCCTTCCCTACTTTGATACTTCCGGTGCGGTTTTCTAGGTGCAAGAGTTTGGCCGGGTTGAGGGTCACCATTTTCCAAGCATCTTCTTCGGGTACCCCTCCGTACTTGACGGCCTTGGCGGCTTCCTGATTGAGGCGGCGCCCCATTTCGGCATCATCCGAATTGATGGCTACCACTACCCCTTGCTCATACATCAAAGCCGGATTGTAGGGGATCGCATCGTAGACTTCGAACTTGTAGGCCCACCAATCGGAGAAAGTAGAAGCGCCCACTCCGTGGTCTTTCATTTTGTCGGCCAGTTTATAACCTTCCAAGATGTGGGTAAAGGTATTTACCCGAAAATCATACTTTTCGGCCAGTTTCATCAGCATATTGATTTCCGACTGGACATAGGAGTGGCAAGTAATAAAACGTTTGCCGTTTAGGATTTCTACCAAGGCGTCCATTTCCAAGATTTTACGGGGCCTTGGATTGTTTTGCGGGGAAGCATTGTAGGCTTTCCAGGCTGCTTCGTAGGCAAGCGCTTGAGTAAAAGCATCGTCGTATACTTGTTCTACCCCCATTCGGGTGCGGGGATAGCGGCTTGAGTTGGCCCTTCGGGAACCTTTTACATTTTCTCCCAAGGCAAACTTGATATAGCCATCGGCATTTTTGATCAATAAGTCTTGGGCCGGCATTCCCCATCGCATTTTGATCAAGGCCGACTGCCCCCCTACGGGATTGGCCGAGCCGTGAAGTAGTTGGGAAGCGGTGACCCCACCGGCTAGTTGCCGATAGATATCCACATCATCGGGAAGGACGACATCTTCCATACGGACCATAGCCGAAACGGTAGCCCGGTCATTTACACTGCTCAGGGCAATATGGGAGTGTTCGTCAATGATCCCCGAGGTAAGGTGACGGCCTTGAGCATCAATCACTCGGGCATTACCGGCCGAAAGACCGGTACCTACTTTGGTAATTTTACCGTCTTTTACTAAAACATCGGCATTTTCTAAGATACCCTGCGCTTCATTGGTCCAAACTGTAGCATTTTTGAACAAAATGGTCTCGGTTTGCGGAATCGTTTCATGGCCATAGGCCGAAAAGGGGAAAGGTACAGAACCGTACTGGGGTTCTTTCATTGGATCATCGGGGCGTTTCTTACGCGTTTTTCCTCCAGTGTCTGGTGCGCGAAGGGCGCCTTGGAAAGTAGCCGACCAATCTTGCCAGCTCCCATCTATCATTTGCGCGGTACCTCCGGCTTTTTGGTCTTGGATCCAACCGGAAAGCCGAACGAGCTGCTTTTTGGAAGACTTGCTGGTGTCTGGATCAAATTGGATTTGAATGAGGTCATTTTCCACCATTCCTTTTCCTTTGAGTTGGGTGCTATCTTGATACATGACCTGGATTTTTTGGACAAAAGCTTCTCCCTTGACCTGCAAAAGATACTTTTGTGAGCCAATTACTAAGGCATAGTTGCCTCGGTAATCTTTACTGGGGTGGGATTGGATAAGGTATTGTTTTCCTTGGATCCAGTTTTCGATGATTTTGCTTTTTTTGGAAAAGATGTTGTCGCTGCATACCATAAAATTGGCCAAGTATCCTTTTTGAAGGCGGCCCAGAATTTTATCGGCTTGGATTAATTGAGCAGCTTGAGTCGTTAAAGCGGCCAGGGCTTTCTCCTGGCTGAGTCCGTATTGGATGGCTTTCCGCCAGTTTTTTAAAAACGCGCTTTTCTTTTTAAGACCACTGGTGGTAAAAGCAAAATTCACCCCGGCTTTTTCTAGTCGGGCAGGATTGGCCGGGGCTTGTTCCCAATGCATCATATCTTCTAAGCTGATGCGGAGGGCTTCGTAAGGGTCATTGACCGAGTAGGCAGCCGGGAAGTTAAGAGGAAGAATAAGGGAAGCGCCACTTTTTTGTATGGCCGGAAGTTGTTGGTATTCATCTCCCCCCCCTTTGATGATGTATTGCACGCCAAATTCATCGCCGATTTTGTCGGCTCTTAAGACATCCAAGCCGCTTTGAACGCTCATAAATTGCGGTAAGCCCTGTTGGGCATTCCAAGCCTCGAGTGTGTTATCGTAAAAGGTCTCGGATTTATGGGCTTTGTACCACTCGGCATCTAGGAAGGTTTGACGTAAGAGCGCCAAGAAACCCATCTTAGAACTGGGATACAATTGCCGGGAGCTACCTCGGGACAAACTGTAATGCGCTCCGGCATCGGCCATAAGCACACTTTGGTTTTCGGGCCCATCGGCTAGGCTTACCAAAGAAGAAGTACCCCGGGCTATCCCGTCTTGACGGAAAGTGAGTACGGCACCGAAGCCCTGTTTACGCATTTCCTTGGCGGTTTTTTCATCATAGTTAAAGGCTTCGGCGGCTTTAAAATCACATTTAATGGCATCATTGGCATTATATGCGCCTTTGTGCGCCGGAAGAATTTGTTCTCCTTGCCTACTGGGGCGCGAAGGTTTTGCTTCAGGAATGCCATAATCTGTGTGCAAATCAATAAAAGAAGGGTAAATAAAATAACCGCTCATATCGATTTGCACGGCTTCAGGAGGAATACTTACATTTTGTCCTACTTCCAAGATTTTTTCTCCTTTAATCAATAAGGTAGCCTTGCTTATTTGATTTTGAGGATCTAGCTGGATGGTAGCTCCAGTGATGGCGTAGAGGTTCATACGATCGTCTTTGGGCCCGTTGGTAGGAAAAGTTTCCTGAGCCCAAACCGTGTATGTCCCCATGAAAAACATAAAAAATAATAATAGGTGATTGTGTTTCATAAGACGCTTAATTGTAATGGGAATGTACAATTTACGAGTATTTTTGGGACAACAAGCAAATTGCTGAGGAAAAGCATCGTTATATTTAGAAGGACAGATAGATCGTTTTGTGTTTTAGTCTATATTCATGCGAGACAGCTCTGAAATAAAAATCAAATACAAAGTTCTGGTAAGCTTTATTATCATGCTGGCGGGATTACTAATTGTGGGCTATCTCCTCTATTTTAGTAACCGGGCTTTGCACACCAAGATTGGGGAACTGGCAGAACCCAACCGGGAACTCCGTTTACTGAATAAGGTATTACTGGATTTATCTTCTCTCCAGGTTTTACAGCGGGCCTCCCGTCTACCTGAGCAAGATTCCCTGGATGCGGCTTATTTTACATTGAGTCGGCAGATTCTGGCTTCTATCCATCAGTTAGAAAAAATCCAGCCGGCTTTTGTAAAAGAAAACCCTGATTTGGACTCCTTGGCTACTTGGTTACAGGCTTTATCTCAAACCTTGGAGAAAAGTAGGTATTTGTACCGGCGCTTGAAGCAAATGGACTTCAATAACAAAGCCTACAAGATTATTCAAAACCAAATTGAAAAAATAGGCGAAACCACGCCCGACAGTACTTTACTAGCCCACGACACCCTTCAGCGCTTGGTTTACGATGAATGGCAAACCATCAATAAGGTAGTCCCTCTGGAAGACAGCTTAGAAGAAAAACAGGAAGAAAGGGAAGATATCCCCAAAAAGAAAATGAGCCGGGCCGAGCGTAAAGCCGCTCGGGCCGAAAGAAGAGCACGCCGCAAGGCCATAAAAAATGGAGAAGTTGAGCAGGACACCTTAACTTTTGTAACTCGGGAGATCAATGTGACCATGGACTCCCTGGAAGTATGGCAAAAAGATACCACCTTAAACGAGATCACCGAAAAACTGGGCCTGATTAACCAAAAAGAAAATTGGCAGGTTCAAGAAATTTATCAACACGAAAAAAAAATCTACCAGCTCAATTCCCGGATTTTGCAAAAGCTGGAAGGGGTCATAAAGCATCTCAATCAAAAGGCCAGTTCTCAAACTATTTATAAAAAGGAACAGTCTAAGAAAATCCTGAATCAGTACTTCTGGGTATCTATGGGTGTCGCCTTGGTTTTGGTATTATTTGCCATAGGCTTGGCCTGGGGGCTCCTCTCAGATATTGACACGCACCGTTTTTATGAAAAACAACTTTTTCGGGCCAAACAAGATGCGGAAAAACTTGCTCGTGCCAAATCTGATTTCCTGGCCAATATGAGCCACGAAATTCGTACGCCATTACACGCAATTCTGGGGTTTTCAGAACAAATTGAGAAGGAGAACAAAGATCTTAGGCTACGCGAATCCATACGGATTGTCCATCAATCTTCGCAACATCTCCTAAAACTGGTCAATGAAGTATTGGAGCTATCACGTTTAGAAGCCGAGGCCCTTAGCTTGGAAGAAGCTCCTTTTTCCCTTTGGCAAGTACTTGAGCTAAGCCATCACACCTTTTGGCAACAAGCTAGAGACAAGCAAATTACATTTAACCTGAGTCCCAGTGAGCATTCGGAATTAGTTTTGAATGGGGACGCCTTTCGTCTTCGACAGGTTTTATTTAACCTAGTATCGAATGCAATCAAATTTACAGATTCGGGCGAGGTACGTATATCCTTGTTTGCTCAGGAAAAAGATGATAACACTTGGGAGCTGGAGATCCAAGTCAAAGATTCAGGTATTGGGATAAGTGATGAGCAACAAAAACTCATCTTTGATAATTTTTACCAGGTAGATTCCCGTACCTTGGGCCGGCCAGCCGGGAGTGGTTTAGGTTTGGGCATAAGCAATAAAATTGTAAAGGCTATGGGAGGAAGCCTCGAGGTAGAGAGTGTTCTAGGGCAAGGTTCGGTTTTTAAAATTAAACTCAGGTTGCCGGTGGCTTCCCAGCAAGTTTTCAAGCCAATAAGCCGGCCGGATGGCCTGCCTCAGAAGCTCAAAGCGCGTAATATCCTGGTAGTAGATGATGATGCCATCAACCTGAAACTTGCCCGTTATTTGCTCCAAAAATTTGAACTGCCTTGTGAGGAAGCCCAGCATGGCAAAGAAGCTTTAGAAATACTGCACAGCCATGGGGAGCAATTTGACCTGGCCTTGGTGGATTTGCATATGCCTGAGGTAGATGGCTTTGAATTGATCCCGCGGATCCGGGAAATTTTACCTCAGTTGCCCATCATTGTACTCACCGCCAATCTAGTGCCTGAAGATCTACAAAGAGTCTTGGACAGTGGTGGGGATGCCTTGCTTTTAAAACCTTTTCAGGAAGAGGCGTTTTTTCAGATACTTTCGGAGCATTTACCCCATAAACATTCTTCTCCATCTTCGCTGCCCATTGAGGTAATGTATGACTTAGAAACACTCAAAGGTTTTGTTTTGGGAGATGAAGCCCTTTTTCAAGAAATTGCTGAGGACATGATCACGCAGTCAAGCGAAGATCTGGTATCTATGGAGGTTTTTGTTGAAGAACAAAACTGGAAGAAGATAGGAGAAATTGCTCATCGTTTGTATGCCCGTTTTTCCCAAATGCACATCACCCCCACCTCTGATAAATTGCGAGACTTGGATATTAAGACTCGAGATTCTCGTGATTTGGAAGGCAAAGAGGAGCTTCACCGCCTAGCGCAGGAAATTATGCTGGAGGGAAAAGTTGCTTTGAATCAGTTGCGGAGTGAATTAATGAGTCTGAAAACGACTGATTGAAGAAAATTCCTATGCAATATGGCTGAGGGATAGAACGGCCTGTTTGAGCTCGAGGGGGCCCTTGCGGGCAGGGCAGCGAGTAGTGATAGCCCGACCCCCGGCCCCCAAATGGCCTATTGGGCTCCAATGGGCAACCGGGGGGCAGCTCCAAATAAAAATCTTACTTCAAGGTGTTTTCTAAAAACATATAGGGCATTCCCTGTTCTAACCAAGTAGCCATCCTTAAGGGATCGGGATAGGTTTCAAAAGAAAGGGAGCCCAAGGCGATATCCAGGTCCCCATCGCTATCTAGGTCGCCAGCATCCATCACAATCCAACGGCCTTCCCGGGTTTGGGGGAGGGTAGAGGCTTTAAATTCCCAATTACCCAAGTTTTCCAGATAAACGAAGCTCATTTCTTTTCCTTGGGAAAAGTCGGGAAAAAAAGAAATGGCGGCTAGGTCCCAATCACCATCCTGGTCAAAATCGGCAGGTATGGCTTTGTATGCTCCGTGGAGGGGGTAAAAGAACTTCTCTTCAAATGAATTATTTCCATCGTTCAAGAAAATCCGGATACCGTGGTAAGGTTTTAAAACGGGGGTATAGTCGGCATTGTCGCCCCCACAATATAGTATATCCGGGGAACCATCGGCATTGAAATCGTAAAACTGGAAATAACTTGAACCGGAACTGGGATGAAAGCGCAATAGTGGCTCTTCCTTAAAATTGCCCTCTCCTTGATTGTAATAGGCAAAAATCCCTTCGTCCCCTTGGCCAAAGAGCGCTATGATATCGGGCAGGGAGTCTTGGTTGAGGTCCCGAACGTAGGACTTGACGGCCCCGGGTTGGTCTCGTAATTTGTGGGGAATGTAGGCTGAGCCTGTATTTTCCCACCAGGAGAGGCCACCAGTCCACTTAGCAAATTCGGAAATCACTACATCTTCTTGGCCGTCGCCATTGAGGTCGGCAAACTCACTATCAACAGGACGTTGAAGGTTTTGGATGATTTTTTGGGGCTTTTCTTGGGCCGATTTGGGTAATTTTAAAAGATAACCACTGGTGGCGTCGGTGGGAGAAAAAGAGCCCATCACCGTTAGAAACAGATTTTGAGGCGTTTCTTTATAATCTACCACACTTTGCCCAGTTCGCGCCAAGCGGTCCATATTGAGGCTTTGATTAAATTGTAAAAAGGCTTTTTTATTGGCATCCCCGATGAGCAGGCGGCCCTTATCTACTTGAATGTACGTGGTACTGGGAGGGGACATGCGGTAATTGGGATTACGGGGCGTAAAGAGGGGGGTAGTGTCTGCAATTTCAGGATTGGACTCTTGGTCAAGGCTTTCGGGAGCAGCTTCCAGGTAAAACGCCTCGATTTTGCTCCATAGTGCGGGGTCTATGGTAGGCTTTTCGGGAAATACGCCAGCCGCTACTACCTTGGCTCCTCCTTCACCGGGCTCGAGCAAACTTTCTCGTTCGCCGGGCTTCTTATAAATACCCATAAAGTAGCCCATGCGGGGCAGGACGTGCTCTTGCCAGGTATTTTTACTTAAGAGCTTGGGATCGGGATACATATGGCAGCTAGCACAATATGCCTGTGCCAACTGTTCTCCCGACATTTCTTCGGCAGATTTTGGTCTTTCTGAGGCCTCGGCCTCTTGGGGGGGCTTCTCTTGGCGGCAGGTACTGAGGGCAAATAGCAAGACAGAAACCAGGATTGTAATACGGCGGTGCATAATTTTTAGTTTATAGGCAAATGATCGGCTACTAAATAACCCCCTGTAATAGCTCGAGGGTTTGAATTTCTTGTGTAATTTACAAAATTAAAAAGGGGGCATTGCGGCCCTGTGTATCTGAATAGTTTGCTATGATTTATTACATTTCCGGCGGGCAAAGATCTGGAAAAAGTAGCTTTGCTCAAAACCTAGCTCTAAGTTTCAGCCAGGAACCGGTCTATCTTGCTACGGCCCGGGTGTGGGACACAGACTTTGCCGACAGGGTAAAGCGCCATCAAGATGACCGGGATGCCCGTTGGGCCAACTTAGAAGAAGAAAAAGACCTGAGTAAATTAGACCTGGATGGACGGGTCGTCGTACTTGATTGCGTGACGCTTTGGCTCACTAATTATTTTGTCGATACCCAATACGATGTTGAACGTTCTTTAAAAGAAGCCCAGACGGAGTGGGATAAAGTCTGTCAAAAGAAATGTACCCTTATTGTGGTGAGCAATGAAATCGGGATGGGCACTCACGCCGAAACGGAAATAGGCCGCAAGTTTACCGATTTACAAGGGTGGATGAACCAGTATATTGCCCGAAGAGCCGATGAGGCTTATTTTATGGTTTCAGGAATCCCTATGAAAATAAAATAAGGTATAGCCGTTAATCTCTATTTTTTTTGCTCCTTGCTTTTTGTAAATTAGGATCTTACCCTTGATCCTAGGCTGTATGGCTGACACACATTTTACTTCCCCTTCAGAATTAACCCGACTGGATGATCTCCTTTGGATTGGCCACGAGACTCCCCATGTGAAAGACTTTGTGATGGATCGTTGGGAGCAGCTACAAAAACCTCCCGAGCCCTATTCAGAAACCCTCGTTCGCATGATTGCCGATTATGAAGGAGTATCCCCCAATCAGGTATGGGCCTTGAATAGTCGCTGGGAAAGTTTACAATTAGTCACCCAATTCCTGGGGCCTCAAAATGGCATGCTGGTCAAGCCCAGCCCCCTAGAGTATACTTCGTTTTTTCAAAATGCCCGGATCAAGCCCTTGTATACCGATACTATTTTTCCGTTTACGCAATTCACGGGGGTTCAAGGCTGTATTCTGAGCAATCCCAATATATGGCATGGCCAGATGTATTATTCCGATGAATTAGAAGATCTCATCTCGGCCAACCCTCAGTGTGTGTTTATTATAGATGAGCGCACCATGCCCTTTACCGAAGTTCCGGATAGCTTGTCTCCACAAACCGCCTATATGCGAAACCTGATTGTTTTGCGCTCGGTGGAAGACCGCTATGGATTGCCCGGATTGGGCCTTTCGTATGCTTTGGGGCACCCTAAGCTAATTTCCGGTTTAAAAACCCGGCAAAATCCCCATTCGGTAAGTGGTCTAGCTCAGTTAAGCGGTTTGGCTATCTTCCAAAACCCTGATCATCCGGCCATTGATACGAAAACAAACATAGAGCGTAGGCAATCTTTAGAAAAAGCTTTACAAAAATTGCCAGCTTTATCTATCCCTCGGAGTTATACCCATTATCTGGCGCTGAGCTTGCCCGGAGTATCGGCCCAAGCATTAGCAAGCTACTTGGAAGAGTCGGCCCAAGTGCGGGTTTTCTGGGAAGGAGAAGAGGCTTTGGGTACTTCCGAAATCATCCGTATCAAGGCTAGTGAAGGAGATGCCCAGGAAAATATTTTTATGGCCTTGCAACACTTAATCCAAACCCGGGAAGCTCAAGAAACAGAAAAATAAATTTAGCTATTAAGACTAAGATGAATACGCCGTCCCCCCATAATCGTCAACTAATCCTGAGCGGTTCCCCAGGAAGCCCTATTCGAGAGTTGTTGTTTGCCCTGCAACAGGAATCGCATGCCTGTTTTCCCAGTGTTATTCAACAAGTCATTGCTGAGCAGAGTCCCCTTCCTCACGCTATATTACCCCAAACAGACTTGCGGCGTTTTGCTCATCTCTGTTTGGGACAGATTTGGAAAACGGTTGAAAGAGCCCGGGCTTTGGATAAAGTTGTATTTCACGAGGGAAGTCTACAAGACGTAATTGCCTATATGCAGTTTGCCGGCCTTCCGGTGGAGCCCATCTTCAAGCAAACCTTTGAAACCTGTGCATATGCTTCGCCGGTTTTTTTGTTACCCCCCCAGCGCGATAATTTTAAGGAATCGGCGGCCTTTGGCTACTCTTTTGAAGAGGCCAAGCGGTTTTTTACCCACTTGGCCCAAAGGTATGAACAGGCAGGCTTCCGAATCGTCTTCATTCCGAGCTTGCCCATAGAACTCCAGGTAAGGCATATCGCTCAGGAAGCCCTTAGGTAAATTTAACGGAACCGGGGGGCTACCACGGCCGCTTTGGGTCCGGCCCCATAGTCGTAAAATCCGATACCTGACTTTATGCCCCGATGACCCGCTTCTACCATATTAATCAGGAGGGGGCAAGGGGCATATTTGGGATTCCCCAGTCCCTCGTGTAAAACCCGTAAAATATTAAGACAAACATCCAGCCCGATAAAATCGGCCAGTTGCAAAGGGCCCATGGGGTGGGCCATTCCCAGCTTCATGACCGTATCAATTTCTTCCACGCCCGCTACCCCTTCAAATAAGGTATACATGGCCTCATTGATCATGGGCATCAATACCCGGTTGGACACAAAGCCTGGGTAATCATTCACGACGGTGGGTACTTTGCCCAATTGCTTGGAGAGTTCGGCAATCTGCTCAGAGACGGCGGCATCGGTAGCATAGCCATTGATGATTTCTACCAGCTTCATCACCGGAACCGGATTAAAGAAGTGCATTCCGATCACTTGTTGGGGCCTTTGGGTGGCAGCGGCAATCTTGGTGATGGAGATAGAGGAGGTATTGGTAGCCAGGACACAAGAGGCTGGGGCCAATTGGTCCATGTCTTTAAATATTTTCAGCTTGATCTCTATATTTTCGGTCGCTGCCTCCACGACCAAGTCGGCATTTTCTAGAGCCGGGCCCATTTCGGTAAACGTGTGAATATGGGCCAGGGTACTTTCTTTTCCCGCTTCATCGAGGATTTCCTTTTTTACCTGTCGGTCCAGGTTTTTGGTGATGGTCTGCATGGCTTTATCCAAGGCCTCGGCCGAAATATCCATCATGTGCACTTGAAATCCGTGTTGGGCAAAGAGGTGGACGATTCCATTCCCCATCGTACCCGAACCAATAACCGCTATATTTTTCATGAGCTAGCAAATTTAAATTTGGGATAGGTTACAAGTATAGCCGAAAGCCGTTTACTTTCAAATGAATCTCAGTAATATGAAGTGGGGGCCCATATAAAAAGGGTTAAGGCTTGGGCGGGGGCAAAAAAAAATTGGGGCTTTCCC
>CAWUIO010000059.1:0-41047 GCA_963922455.1 uncultured Microscillaceae bacterium | reverse complement strand
CCCCGCCTCCCGGCTCCTTCCCTCCTCTCTCTTCTCTACTCTCTCCTCTCCCTCTTCAGCTTAGGGATGGAGCGGCCTGTCTGAGCCCGCCGCTGGCTGGTGTGCAGGCCGGCGAGTAGCGAGAGCCCGGCCCGCGCTGGTACTTGAGGTGCACTAGGCAAGCCAAGGACATAGCGCGGGCAAGCCCCTCCAAATCTTAAAACTCATTGTTTTTAAGCACCCGGTACTTCTCTAAGCTTAGGTCCTTAAAGCCTTTTTCGCGCATGCGCTGGATAAAGTCTGGCGTCACATCGTGAATCCGGGCCCGAATCAGCTCATCGAAGGCGATATTGGTAAATCCTAGATCGGCCAAGCCTTTGACAAAGCGCTCGTCTACCTCGTGGATTGAGGCCTTCACCGCCTGTTCGAAGCTTAGATTTTTGTAACCCAGGCTAGCCATTTCCTTCAAGAAAGCCGGGTCTAAGTCGTGGATACTGGCTTTGACCAGTTGTTCGGGGCTCAAATTCGTGTACCCGGCCTCACTCAGACTTTTGATATAAGAGGGGTCTACATCGTGGGTGGCCATCCGAATGAGCTCTTCCATGCTAAGTTTTGTATACCCGGCCTCGGCCAAGGTTTTGACCTGCCGAGGTTCTACATCGTGGATCTTCGCTTTGATTAAGGTGCCCACTGAAAGGTTTGTGTAACCCAAATCGGACAAGCTGCGCACATAGGAAGCATTTACATCGTGGATACCCAGCTTCATCAATTCATTGAGGCTCAGGTTGGTGTACCCTACCGACTGCAAATCTTTGACCATGGCGGCATCCAGGTCGTGGATACTGGCTTTTATTAATTCGTTGGCACTTAGGCCAGTAAAACCTAGCTCAGCCATGGATTTTATAAATTTCGCATCTACGTCATGCGTAGCCATCTTTATAAGCTCAGGGTAACTTAGGTTTTTAAACCCCGCCTCTTGTAACTCGCGGATATACGCCGGACTCAAATCGTGAATACTGCCGCGCACGGCTTCTTGTACCGATAAATCATCATAGCCCAAATCGGCCATTCCTTTCAAAAATGCGGGATTGACATCATGGATACTCAATTTGACGATTTGCTGGATGCTGAGTTTGCCATCGGTCTTTTGAAATAATTGATTGTACTCCCTAATATTCTTCACAGACACTTGGTGAATGGCTAGTTTTTTCAGCTCGTCTTGTTCAAGGTCTGCGTACCCATTCTGTTGTAAGAAGGCAATATATTCCCGGCCAACGTTGCCCATAAACAGGTGAAATAAGAAGGTCTCATCCACCTCTTGAAAACCTTGCTGACCCAAATAGGCTTGAAACTCAGCATTGGGCTCAAAGGTAAAGCGGCCATAGCCTTCGTCCCCTTCAAATTTACCGGTAAAGTCTACCCTACCGGCATCCCGTTTCAGCTCAAAGCTTCCTTCTTCTCCCATGGGTAGCTTGCTAAACTCAGAACGCTTAAAACACTCCGATTGCATCCAGATATTTCTTTTACTCCGCTCGGACAAATCAAAATTGATACAGACTTGATCTTGCTCGATCCAGCCTCGCCAGATACCGGAGCGCTTATTGGCGAGCCAATTGCCCCGGGTTCTCACAGAAAGCTGCATACGTCTTCCTTGGGGCCTCTGCCGTATATCAAAACCGCTATTATTTTGAGCAGGGCTTATTTCCCTTTCTACCATGACATCGGCTTCTACCTGGGTTTCTATGGGGACTTGCACCGGAACTTCCACCTGTACTTCTATTTTATCTTTTTCATTGATTCCTACTTTTTCTAAAATCTGGGCCTGTAAGGGGGCATAAACCCGGTTGAGGCACACCACGGCCAGGCCAAAGGCCGGAATCAAGAGGAAGTACTTCCAAAGTGCGTGTAAAGAAGATTTTTTTGAATTCATCATGGCTATACGTTTTTTTAAAAAGGATTGGTTATAACTATTGGTAAGCCGGAGCGGGTATTGTGGTACAGAGACCCGTAGTAAGCTCATCTGATAAGCTTGTGGGGCAACTCCCTGGGACAAGACCCGGGCATCCGTAAGAAATTCTAAATTATTCTCGAGGGCCTTGCGGTACATCCAGGCAAAGGGGTTAAACCATTGAAATGCGAGGAGTAATTCGGCCATAAACAGGTCCAGGCTGTGCCATTGGGCAATATGTACTTTTTCGTGTTGGAGGATCTGCTCGTAGGTGTCCAAATCGTATCTTGCCGGGTTGATAAAGATATAATTGGCAAAAGAAAAAGGAGCCTGCTCATCCGAAAGTTCTACGATACGGTAGGGGCCATCCGGGTAGCTCGGACTACGTAAAATTTGCCAAAATAAAGCCCCTACCTGGATAAGAAGGTTTAATAAAAACAAGCCTAGCCCAGCTAAGTAGGCATAAAAGACGAGTTGTATCAGGCTGATGCCTTGGGGGCGGGCTTTTTCCTCGTTTACTTGGTACGTTTCTGAGACAAGCGTCGAGTCTTCTTTATTTTCAAGACTTTGCGGTTTGGAAGTGATTGCTTTTTCATTCCCTTCCTCTTCCAGCAAATTCAAGCCTTGCTCAATGGCAGGCCGGGGGTTGAGTAGCTCAGGTACGCGTAAAGACCAAGCTTCGGGAACCTGGATAAGAGGCAGACAAAATGCCAGGACCATGCCCGACAGGAGCGTGAGGCGGTTCAAGCGGAAGAAGGTTTCCGACTCCAGCAGCCATTTGTAAAACAAAAAGCATCCGCTTAAGAGGATAACAGTATGGAGTAAGTAAGGAATCATGGTTTAGGTTTTTGATTTTGGATCATACGGAGGATTTCTTCCAATTCCGCTTCATTTATTTTCTCTTCCTTAGCGAAGTAAGCGATCAGGTTTTTGGAAGAGCTGTTGAAGTATTTGCTCAACAGATCATCTACGGCTTCCTTTTGGTAAGACTCTCGGGAAATAAGCGGATAATACTGGTAGGTATTTCCGAATTTACGGTGGGCAATAAACCCTTCTTCTTCTAAACCCTTGACCATGGTAGCTACTGTATTGTAATGGGGCTTGGGCTCAGGCAAGGCATCCACCACGTCCTTGATAAAGGCCTCTTGCAAATGCCAGAGGGCTTGCATGATTTCTTCCTGTCTTTTGGCGAGTTTTTTCATGGGCATTCCATTTTTTTACAAGTATACTACTAATCCATTAGGATAAAAACTATTCAAGTAGTATTTCTCCTATTCGAATAGGATTTCTTAGGTTTTTCTAATTTTATTGTCAGGGAATAGGTTTTTGACACAAAAAGTGGAGCTGTTGTCCGTAAAAACGTAATCGGGTAGGGAACTATGGAGGAATTGGGGGATGTTAGATCATTATTGAAATTTGTTTGGAATGATTCTAAATAATTGCTATACTTGTATCACGATTCTAATCAAAATTTTTTATGAATTGTTTTTCAGAATCTTGTATTCTAAGTGAAAGTGCCAATGGCATGATTTGTACCCAGCCCGATTACCCTGGTTCGTGCCTGGTGTACAATAATTTATTTTTAAACCTTAGCTGGGACGAGTTATCTTCCTTGAAAAGTTGTCTAGAAAATACCCACGATGCTGATTTTTCCCGGCACCACCCTCACGGGCCTATGGTTTTGATTAAATCGAGCCATCGAGTAGGTTGTCACTTTGGCTTTACCCCGGCCCAGGCCATGGAAGTGATTCGCTTAATAGAAGAAGCCACCGTGATGAAAGAAGTCAAGCTTATCCTGAGTGAGGGATAAAAGCAATTGTGTATGGGAAGTATCCTTGGTAAAATGACTATTTTTACAAGTATTGCTTCCAACATACAAGCTAGGATATGCATTTTCCGACCCGTTTCTTAATTTTATTTTTCCTTACCTCTTTTGTATTACCCGCTCAAGATATCCCCATTGGTACTTGGCGCAACCATCTTTCCTACCAAAGTGGACAGGAAGTGGCTTTTGCCAATGACTGGATCTATTGTCGGAGCGACAATGGCCTCTTTCGTTTTAGTCCTGGGGATGGAGCCTTAGAAACCCTCTCCAAGTTGGACGGGCTTAGTGAAAATACAGTGCAAACCATGGCTTTTGATCCTCAAAGCCAAACTCTAGTGCTTGTGTATACCAATAGCAATATCGACCTCATCCGGGGAAATGAGATCACAGAGCTTTCCTTGATACGGGACGCAAGCATTGTAGGAAGTAAAAGAATTAATTCCATTCTTATTGACCAACAGTTGGCCTACCTGTCGGCCGACTTTGGCCTGGTCATCTTGGACCTTGAACGGCTTGAGATACGCGAAACCTTGCTCAATCTGGGGGATGAGGGAGCGCAGATCTCTGTTTTTGGCGCTGCTTTATCTCAAGATAGTATCCTGATCAGCAGCAGCCAAGGCATTCGGATTGCTAGTTTTTCGGCCAATTTACAAGATTTTGCCAGTTGGCAAAGCATTTTGGACACCAGTGATTTCTCGGCCCTACCTTCCTTCCAAATTGCTAGTCTTGAGGGGCAAGTATACGTTCCTATTGAGGGCGAAGGCCTGTTTCGCTACCAGCATCTGGGCCCTTGGGAAAAAACTTCTTTTCCGGTAGATAGTAATTTTCAACAGGTCCGTAACCTGGGTACTCAGCTTGGTATTATTGCCAACCGTCAGGTATATTTCTGGAACAATGCTGAGCAAGTTTCGCTTCTGAGTGACCCTCTTTTAGATGATCCTCAAGACATTACGTCTGATCCAGGGGGTGGTTTCTGGCTAGCCGACCGAGAAAACGGGTTATTAGATAATATACATGCTACGTTTGTATCGCGTTTCCCGAATGGCCCGTCGCGTGGGGATACTTGGGCTTTGTTTGCTCGGGACCGAAACATATTGGCTTCATCTGGCGCTTATGACCCGAACTTACTTCCCCTGAATAGAGGGTCAGGATACTATTCTTTTGTTCCGGCCAACTGGAGCAACTTCAATAATTTTGACCCGGATAACGCCAACCCGATCCCGGCTTTTCGGGACATTGTAGATATTGTGTTCAACCCTCAAACCCAGAATTTGTATGTAGCTTCCTACCAGGACGGACTCTTGGAAATAGCCGAAGATGGAACCCAAACCATTTTGAATGATGCTAGTCCAGGAAGTACCTTGAGCCGGGACGATCAGGGGCGATTACAAATTGGGGGTCTGGCTGTTGATGCCCAAGGCAATGTATGGGTAAGCAATCCTTCTGCCCTAGGTGCTTTTCCTTCCCTGCACCGTTTAGCCCCAGATGGATCTTGGGAAGGTTTTCGTCCTCCCGGCGGAAATCGTCGGTTTCCCTTGCAAATTGTCTTAGACGACAACCAGTTTAAATGGGTTCAATTAGGTTCTGGAGGCATTTGGGTCTTGGATGAACTAAATAGCCAAAGCCGCATCCTGAGCACGAGCAGCAACGATGGAGGCCTACCCAGTAATGAGGTAAACACCTTAGAAAAAGACCGGGATGGACAAATTTGGGTAGGGACCAGTGAAGGGATCGCCCTGTTTTTTAATCCTTTTGCGGTATTCTCGGGGCCAGTCAATGCCATAACCCCCATATTTGAGGGGCGACCTTTATTAAATAGCGAGCAAATCCGAAGCATCCTGACGGATGGAGGAAATCAAAAATGGGTAGGCACCGATAACGGCCTTTGGTTATTTTCGGAAGATGGAACCCAGCTCCTCTCTCGTTTTCGGGCCCAGGATAGCCCCTTACTATCCGATAAGGTTCTCGATTTGGCTTGGGACGCCATCAGCGGAGAACTTTTTGTGGCTACCGAAGAAGGGATTATCTCCTACCGCACGGGTTCTAGCCGAGGGGAAACCAGTCATAGGGATGTGAAAATCTTTCCCAATCCAGTCCGGCCAGGCTATACCGGTACGGTGGGTATAAGCGGACTAGTGGAAGACGCGAATGTAAAAATTACGGATGCTTCGGGCCGACTTTTCTTTGAGGCCCAAGCCCAGGGAGGGACAGCCACCTGGAACCTACGGGATTATACCGGACAAAGGGCCCGAACGGGTGTATATTTGATATTTAGTACCAATGAGGAGGGAACTGAGACCTTGGTGAGTAAGATTGCAGTGGTAGAATAAAAAATTTCCAAGCCCAAGGAGCTTGGAAATTCCGAAAACTAGCACAAAAACCAAGTGAAAAATCTAGATCTACTGTTGTTTCTGGGAGTCATCGCTCCCGGGTCAAGTTTTTAGTGGAATAAATTTTTGACGGACATGGATTTATCAAATTCATCCTGTTGTACTTTCATCTTTTGGATCCGATTGGCAAAGAGCTTGGCAACCTCTTCCAAGCGCTTATATTGTTGTTTTATTTCGCTGACCTGATCCTTACCGTTAAGTGTTTCTACCTGTGTCATCATGTTTGTTAGGCTAAATGTAATACTATATATAAGGTGTTTTCTTGTTTAGATCTTTTTCGTAGGGACACTTCATAATAGGCCATAAAAATGCCAATCTGACAACTGGCTGAAAATCAGAGGTGTAGAGTGTTTGGCGATTATTTAACTGTTTCATTTTGGGAATTTAGCCCATTTAGGAAAAAGTTCTAAAAAATCCACAAAACCTTGTTCGTGAGACTTTTTGCGCTAATTGCTAAAATCTTGCTCTTTTTCTCCTTTTCTTACCTCCTTCCGAAATGCATTACGGTATTTTTTTTCAAATCTGCCCCGGTTTTCTGCTCAAGAATCCTTAAGATTAGTATTCAATTCATTGCCATCAACATTAACGCTAAACCTTAAACCTTATGAGTGAAGTAAAACCTCGGGTCGCCTATTTCTGTATGGAATACGGAATCCACCAGGATTTAAAAACCTATGCCGGCGGGCTGGGCATATTGGCGGGAGATTATCTAAAAGGGGCCAAAGATCACGATTATCCCATTGTCGGTTTGGGAATTCGTTGGAAACAAGGCTACGGAGATCAATGGGTCAATGATCAAGGGAAAGCCTATCACGCTTTTCAAAACTTTGAGTACGATTTTCTAGAAGATACCGGAGTAGAAGTGGAGGTGATGATCCGAGAGCGGGAAGTAAGGGCTAAAGTGTGGAAATTGGATAAGTTTGGCCACGTGCCCTTGTATTTACTAGATACGAACTTACCTTTTACGGAAGATGCCTGGATTACCGGCCAACTCTACGGTTGGTTTGGCGAAGAACGCATTGCCCAAGAAATGATCTTAGGAATTGGTGGCGTAAGAGCCTTGCGCAAATTAGGCATCGAGGTAGACATTTACCACTTTAATGAAGGGCACGCCCTCTTTGCCGGGTTTGAACTGGTAAAAGAAAACAAAGAAGCGGGTATGGAGCACGCTGAGGCCGTGCAAAAAGCCAAAGAACAAATTGTATTTACCACCCATACCCCCGTGATCCAAGGAAATGAATCACACTACCTAGACCGCCTGATGTACATGGGTGCCCATAATGAAGCCTTTACCCGTCGTCAATTGCAATCCTTAGGTGGAAAACCTTTTAATATGACGGTGGGCGCGCTACGGCTGTCCCGAAAGTCCAATGCAGTAGCCCAATTACACGGAAAAACCGCCAACCAAATGTGGAAAGGGGTACGTGGCCGCTCCAAGATCGTCGGTATTACCAATGGTGTTCACCTAGGCACTTGGGTAGATCCTAGGATGGTAGAACGGGCCGAAAACGGAGGCGATCTCTGGGAAGCCCATACCGATAACAAGCAAAACTTGCTCAGCTATATCAAAGAACATAATGGCGTTGCGTTAAACCCCGAGGGACTCTTAATCGGTTTTGCCCGCCGCTCAGTAGCCTATAAACGGGCCAACCTTCTGCTTTCCAATAGAGAATTGATTGAGCCGTATCTGAAGGAAGGCAAAATCCAAATTGTTTACTCCGGGAAATCGCACCCCTTGGATGATGGCGGGAAGGCATTGATTGAAGAAATTTATGCCATTTCTCAAGAATTCCCCCAGGCCGTGGTCTACTTACAAAACTATGATATGACCATTGGTTCGCTTATGGTTCGTGGCTCGGATATTTGGTTGAATAACCCCCGTCGTCCGAAGGAGGCCAGTGGTACTTCCGGTATGAAGGCAGCTATGAACGGAGTGCTCAATGTAAGTATTTTGGATGGCTGGTGGCCCGAAGCCTGCGAACACGGCGTAAATGGCTGGCAGTTTGGTGATGCCTTTGAAAGTGAAAATGTAGAAGAGCAAGACAAGCACGACCGCGAAGCCCTTTATAAAGTGCTCCTGGAAGAAGTAGTGCCTACTTTTTTCGATAATCGCGAAAAATGGTTGGAAATGATGAAAGCAAGTATCCTTAGTACCAAGGATGAGTTTAGTGTAAAACGGATGCTTGAGGAGTATTACGAGCACTTATACTAGTATGTAGGGCGGTTTGGGGGCTATTCTGCCGCCAAACCTTTCTTTTAAGCACTTTGGGATTGCCGAATAAACTGTTTGGGGGTCACTTGGTAGTGCTTCTTAAAGGCTTTGATGAAGTGAGATACATTTTCATAACCCACTTCAAAGGCCACTTGGGTTACATTCATACTATCTTTTTGCATCAATTGTTGGGCCTTGGCCATGCGTCTTTGGATTAACCATTGCCGGGGAGTGCTCTCAAAGTAGCGCTCAAAATCCCGTTTGAAGGAAGATAGGCTTCGGCCACTAAGAGAGGCAAAGTCTGCCAAGGTAAGCGGCTTGTCATAGTGGGCTTCCATCAACTGGCGCAAGTTACGGGAAGAAGGATTTTGAAATCCGGCTAAGTGCCTAGCTAAGCTATGAGCCTCATCGGCATCCAGTAATAGCGTTAAAAACTCTAATATTTTAAGGGGCGTCAAGCCCTGAGGAAGCTGGGAGAGCCGGGCTTGCTGTTCTTCCAAACTTTTTCCTAGGTATTCTAGGGCTGCATGGGCTTTTACTTGGGCAAAGGCCCTTTCTACGTAGGGTTGGGCTGGGCCCTTCGTTTTGGCTAGGGCAGGCAATTGCTTTAAAAGCGATATGGGGAAAAAAAACAGAATGGTTTCAAAAGCTCCTGCCTCAGCGAGCAAGTCACTCACCGTGTAAATACCTGGGCGAAATATAGCAATTTCTCCCGCCTGTATACGACAAGTCTCCCCGTCATCCCGTCTGATAAGTTGGGTTCCCTGCCGCACATAGGATGCCACAGGCAAGGCTATATAGCTTGTCCGTTCGTGCAAGCTTTGTTTTACATGTTTGTGCAGAATGAAGGTATCCTCTTCCTGCATCCAAACGTGGACCAATTGCTCAGCCAAAAGACGGTATGGAATGGATAGCATAGCTACTAAAATACAAAACCCTTCAAAATCTTGATAAAAAATGGGGACAAATCATCCGAATTGACTATGTAGTAATGAGGATTCAAGCCGTGATTTGGGACTTGCCTGCACCAAGAAAATTGTAGCAAGTTGTAAGATACTACCGGCGCGGGCCGGGCGAGGCGGCTCCCGACAGCGATGTTTCTCCCGGGAACAAAGTCCCGGCTCCCGGCTCCCGTTTCTCGGTTTCTTCTCTCCTCTCTCCTCTTCTTCAGCTACCTATGATATTACTTGTAATTTTCTGATTTTCAGCACTTTAAAAAAAATACGAATTCAAGATAAATTACCCGTTTGAAATGTCATTGCAAAGACTTGTGCGCCTGCGCATACCCCGTTAGGGATGAAACAGCTCCCGACAGCGATGTTTTTCCTGCGAACAAAGTCCCGGCTCCCGGCTCCCGTTTCTCGGTTTCTTCTCTCCTCTCTCCTCTCTGCTCTCTCCTCTTCTTCAGCTTAGGGATGGAGCGGCCTGTCTGAGCCCGCCGCTGGTTTGCGGGTTAGCCGGCGAGTAGCGAGAGCCCGACCCGCGCTGGCAGGAATTACCCTAGAGGCACCCATCTTTCTTGCGCGGGGAAGCTCCTAATATGCTTTAACTCAAGAACGACGGGTAGGCCTAATAATCAATTCGTTGATGACGACACTCTCGGGTTCATTGATGACGTAAGAGATGGCATTGGCAATGTTCTGGGGTTTTAAGCCACCGGCCAAGTACTGCCCAAATTCAGCTTTTCGTTTGGGGTCGGTAAAACTATCCGAAAAATTGGTGGCTACAGCTCCCGGGGACAGGTTAGTGATGCGTAAAATATCTTGCAACTCCAGGCGGATCCCTTCAGAAATGGCCCGCAGGGCGTGCTTGGTAGAAGCATACACGACCGAGTTAGGAAATACATGATGACCAGCCACCGAGGCTACGTTGATAATATGGCCGCTTTGCTGTTCTTTAAACACCGGGATCACCGAATGAATGGCGTATAAGGCTCCTTTAAGGTTTACATCAATCATACGGTCCCACATCTCGATTTTTCCTTCTGCAAGGGGGGCGATATCTCCCAAGCCGGCGTTGTTGACCAAAACATCCAGCCGGCCAAAGCTGTCTAAGGTATGTTTAACGGCGGCTTGCACCTGATCCACTTGAGTTACATCGCAGGAAACAAAGCGTACAGAATCACCCAGAGAGCTAGCGATGCTTTCTAATTTGTCGGTACTGCGGGCGGCCAGCATGAGAGCATGTGATTCGGAAGCGAGTTTTTGAGCGGCAGCTTCGCCAATGCCACTGCTGGCTCCGGTGATGAGGATTACTTTTGAGTCCATAGGATAGATACGTAAGGTTAAAAAATTGGATTGTACATAGTTAGGATATTTGTAAACATCTTGTACAAATAAGCTGTTCCAAGTTCGTGCATATTAAATGCCCGGTTGGTTAAAGATCAACATAGCCAGGGTGCAGATTCGACGATTTGGATCATCCACCGGACCTGCTTCAACCCGGGGAGGTAGTTCCTCACCGTGCCCTATAAATTCAGTTTTGACAGTACCGACGGAGGGCTTGAGCTGATCTCTCAGATAACTACCCAGGGACTTGGCCCGGGATTGAGAAATTTCCAGGTTTTGTGCTTTTCTTTCGGCTATGGTTTGCCCTTCGTAGAAAGCTTGTTCGTCGGCGTAGCCATCTACCCGAATAAACAAGCTTAAGGTGTCATCGGGGAATTGCTTCTTAAAGCGGTCAATGCTTTTGCGGGTGTCTTTGACTACCACCTCCAGGCGACGTTTTCCTTCGGGACTTAATTGGAATTGTCCGGAGGTAAAGAGGGCATTTGTTTCTAAGCTGATGTGTAAATCCTTAGCATAGCGATAGCTTTTGCGGGTACGCTCGATGATTTTTTCCTGTTCGTTTAACCTTTGGAATAAGGCATCAATATCACTCTTTTGGGTTTGGGCACTCATGGACTCCAGCATTTTCTTTTCTTCTACCAGTTCCTTTTCTACTTCTTCCAGGGTACTGAGAAGATCATCAACGTGAGAATTGGGGTATAGTTCTTTCAGTTCTGTGATTTCAGTCTGCATGCGTTCAACAAACGCATACAAGTCGCTTAATTCTTTCTCGATAGCCTGATAACTTTTGAGTACCCGGCTAAGTCGTTTATCAATCAAGTCCAAGCGCTCCTTCATAGCCTCGATATCATCGTCTTCGGGGTGGAGGCCAAAGGCATTGAACAAGGAGATTTCATCTTGCAGTCTTTTTTCTAATTTATCCAGGGGAATTTTGAGCAGCTCCTTATTGCCATCGGGCTCACGGGCTTTCAACTCCAGGATTTCCTGTTGGATTTTAGCCATTTCTTTGGCGAGGTTGTTCAGTTTTCGGGCTTTTTTTTTGTCCTCGATTTCCTGATTAGCTACCTCGGTCTGTACGACAGTGGGCAAGGATTTGCGTTGGCAAGCTGAGGTAAAAATAATCCCTCCTAGTAAAAAAAACAGGAGGCCAACTTGGTAGGGGTAGGGTGTCTGGGGCATAGATATTTTATTTTGGGCAATATGCCCATAAAAATAACATCTCTTGGGCTCAAGAGATGTTATTTTTTCGAGAATATCGTACGACTACTTAGTAAAGAAGTCCACGCTGCGCTGGATAAAACGGGTAAGGCCGTCGCCTACCAGCATATTTTGAGATAGCAAAGCCAAATCATAGGCCTGTAAGACGATTTCGGTTTTGGCTTCCTCGCCTTCGGTTTTTAAAATCTTCTGGATAAGGCTGTGGTTGGCATTTACCGATACGTTGAGGGATTGTGGCATAGAACCCATCATAGCTCCCATACCATTACTCTGGGCCATATCCTTCATCCGGCGCATAAACTCCGGCAAAGTAATGAGCACGGGGAGTTCATCGGGAGGAAGGGAAGCCACATCGACTACCAAGTTGGCATTGTCTAGTACCTTCTCAAAAAGCTCTTTTAATTGGGTGCTTTCTTCTTCAGAGAGAACACTTTCGGCGGCAATTCCGGTATCGATGAGTTTTTCTACCGTGTCGGAATCTACTCTACGAAGACTTACTTTTTCCAAACGAGATTCCAGGGCTGAGATGAAATGGTTGTCAATGAGGCCATTATCCAATTTTAAGACATCATAGCCCTTTTTGGTGGCCGACTGGATATAGACGTGCTGCTTATCGGGTTCTGAAGTATACAGCATCACCAAGGTATCGTCTTTGTCGGTTTGACTGGCTTGGATATGCTCCCGGTACTCATCAAAAGTGAAGTTTTTTCCTTCGGTATTGGTAAGCAGCCCAAAGTTTTTGGCTTTTTCGTAAAACTTATCGTCCGAAAGGATGCCATACTTAATGAAGAGGCCAATATGCTCCCACTTTTCCTCAAAGGCAGTGCGGTCTTCTTTGAAGAGATCTTGGAGCTTGTCGGCTACCTTTTTGGTGATGTAGGTATTGATCTTTTTTACGTTAGAATCGGCCTGTAAGAAGCTACGGGATACGTTGAGTGGGATATCGGGAGAGTCAATCACTCCGTGGAGTAGCATCAAAAATTCGGGAACGATATCTTTGACCTCGTCGGTAATAAAAACCTGTCGTGAATAGAGGTTGATTTTCTCTTTGTAGAGCTCAAGGTTGTTCCCAATTTTGGGGAAGTAGAGAATACCGGTCAACTCAAAGGGATAATCTACGTTGAGGTGTATCCAGAAGAGTGGTTCTGGCGAGAAAGGATACAGAACTTTGTAAAAGTTTTGATAATCTTCGTCTTTGAGCTCCGAGGGAGACTGGGTCCAGATGGCGGCGTGGTCATTTATTTTTTCGCCCTCAAACTCTACCGTTATGGGTAAGAATTTGGCATATTTATCCAAAATCCCTTTGAGGCGATTTTTGTCCAAAAACTCTTCAGAGTCGGGGGCGACATGTAAGGTCACATCGGTACCTCGTTCTTTTCGGACGGCGCTATTGATCTCGAATTGAGTACTACCGTCACAAATCCATTCGGCAGCTTCGGCTCCCTCTTGGAAAGACTGGGTAATCAGGTTTACTTTTTCGGATACCATAAAGGCCGAGTAAAAACCCAGCCCAAATTTACCAATGATTTCCTTGCTGTCTTGATCTTTGTATTTTTCTAAAAATTCGCTGGCTCCAGAAAAAGCAACCTGGTTGATATACTTTTTGATCTCTTCGGCGGTCATCCCAATGCCATTGTCACTAATGGTGATGGTCTTGGCACTTTCATTGAATTGAACACTAACTTTGAGTTCACCGAGATCTCCTTGGAATTCGCCCAGCGAAGCCAGCCTTTTTAATTTCTGACAAGCATCAACTGCATTGGAAACCAGTTCACGCAGAAAAATTTCGTGGTCAGAGTATAAAAATTTTTTTATTATGGGGAAAATATTTTCGGTATTGACCGAAATAGTACCTTTTTCTTGCATAGTTTTAACTGTTTTTTCCGGGAAACGTGAAATCAAAACTTATTCCAGTTAGGCACTTGTGCCAAATTGGCACCTAGGATTACCATCTTGGCATTTCTTTGGCATACCTTACCGGAAAAAGAGGGGCCGTATCCTAGGAATTCAGCCCATACGCAGACTTAAACGAGACAAGGTATACTCCTCGAGCTTAATTGAGCACTTATGGCATTAAATTTCATATGGGTCGCCTTTTTTGTCATAGCATTTACGATTGCTTTGATCAGGCTATTAATTTTTCAAGACATTGGTATTTTTGAGGAGTTGGTGAGGGCCACCTTTGACTCTTCTAAAAGCGCTTTTGATGTCTCCCTGAGCCTCACAGGAGCCATGGCGCTATGGTTAGGAATCATGAAAATTGGGGAAAAGGGAGGGATTATCAAAATACTCAATTTTGTTTTCGGTCCTTTTTTTCAGCGCTTATTTCCGGAGATTCCTAAAGACCACCCGGCAATTACGTCTATCTTTATGAAGTTGTCTGCCAATTTTTTAGGCTTAGATAATGCGGGTACTCCCTTGGCTATCAAGGCGATGCGCGAGATGCAAACCCTTAACCCTACACCGCATATTGCCTCTAATGCCCAAATTATGTTTACGGTGCTCAATACTACGGGCCTGACTTTAATCCCGATTACCATCTTGGCCTTCCGGACGGAGTTGGGGGCAGAAAACCCATCGGATATTTTCATTCCTATCTTATTGTCGACCACGGTGACAGGCTTAACGGCTTTGATTATCGTAGCCATCATTCAGAAAATTAAAATATGGGACCCGATCTTTTTGGCATATTTGCTGGGTATTTTGGGCTTTATAAGCTTGTGTATACTGTATTTTGGCTCCCTACCCGATGATCAAATCAGTAAAGTATCCAGCATTGTTAGTAATTTCTTGCTGTTCTTTATTATTATCTTGTTCATCGTCTTGGGTTTGGCCAATGGCGTGAATGTATACGATGCCTTTATTGAAGGAGCCAAGGAGGGTTTTGAAGTGGCGGTGAAGATCATTCCTTATTTAGTAGGCATATTGGTGGGGATTGCCGTTTTCCAAACGGCTGGGGCTTTGGAACTGCTACAAAAAGGGTTAGAACTCTTCTTTGACCGCTTGCAAATGAGTGGAGAATTTACCTTTGCGCTGCCTGTGGCTTTCCTAAAACCTTTGAGTGGAAGTGGCTCCCAGGGGATGATGTTGAGTATCATGCAAGATTTTGGGCCGGATTCGTTTATGGGGAAGCTGGCCTGTGTTTTCCAAGGTACCACCGATACTACTTTATTTATTTTGGCAGTCTACTTTGGCGCAGTCAATATTAAGCAAACCCGCTACGCTGCTGCCGTGGGGTTGATTGCCGATGTGGTAGGTTTGACGGCGTCTGTATATATCACCTATATTTTCTTTTTTTAGGGACCTTTTGGCTGAGGGATGGAACGGCCTGTTTGAGCTCGTGAGGGCCCGGCGGGTAAGGGCAGCGAGTAGTGAGAGCCCGACCCCGGCCGGCCCTTTTTCTTTCTCTTGGGCAGGGACTTTTTAGGCCGGGGGCAGCCCCAAAAAATATTTCCAATTGCCTCAGGAGCCCTTCTTTTTTTGCTAGGAAGCCCTTAACTTCCCGAACAAAATAAGCCGCAAATTCATGAAGCAAGAAAAAACGATTAACCTGGCCTTGCAGGGCGGGGGTTCTCACGGCGCTTTTACGTGGGGGGTGCTGGAAAGACTTTTGGAGGAAGAGGATTTGTCTATTGAGGGAATCTGCGGAACGAGCTCGGGGGCGATGAATGCCACCCTGATGATCTACGGTCTGCATACGGGCGGGCGAGAACGGGCCCAGCAATTACTACGGGAATTTTGGAAAAAACTATCTCAAAATAACTCCTTAGGACTCTTGGATAGTCCTTGGATGCGCTGGTGGCAGGGCCATAAAGGTAATTTGGATTTTTCCCCCACGTATTGGCTTAGTAAAATTGGCCCTTTTTTTATGAGCCCTTATATGTTCAACCCCTTGGCCATCAACCCTTTGAAAGAGGTGCTGGAAGAATTGATAGATTTTGAGGAGCTACAAGGGTTTTCGCATCGGCGGCTTTTTGTATCGGCTACCAATGTCAAAACCGGCCGGGCCCGCATTTTTGAGGGAAAGGAGATTGTGCTGGACTGCCTTTTGGCTTCGGCTTGTTTGCCCCAAGCCAATCAGGCCATTCAAATTGGAGACGATTTTTACTGGGATGGGGGCTTTATGGGCAACCCTCCTTTGTACCCGCTCATTTATAACACTTCAAGTCAAGATATTTTATTGGTACAGGTAAACCCCATTCATATTCCGGAGGTACCCCAAAGTCCGGAGGCCATTCAGGACCGGGTTTCGGAGTTGAGTTTTAACTCGAGTTTGATGATTGAGTTGCGGGCCATCCAATACCTCAATGAGCTTAAGCAAGCGGGTTATGATTGTGATGGGCGCATTCGGGAGGTATATATCCACAGCATCAACCCCGAAAAAGATTTATGGGACTTGAATGATTCCAGCCGCCTGAATGTGTCCTGGGATTTTCTGGATAACCTGCGCTCATGGGGTTACCGCTACGCCGAAGAGTGGCTGGAGGCCCATAAATCCCTGGTGGGAAAGGTCTCCAGCTGTGATGTTCGGGCGCGTTTTATGTGATTTAGAGGCTTCGGGTGCGCCCACCGTCTACCGTAAGATTGATTCCATTGATGTAAGACGCGGCCGGGCTGGCCAAAAAGGCAATGGCGGCCCCTAATTCTTCGGGTTTACCGAGTCTTTGGGCGGGTACGCTGAGGCGCATTTCTTCCTCCACAACCTCGGGGCTTACATTTTTTTGACGAGCGATATTGCCAAAAATCTCTTCCAAGCGGCCGGTTTGGATATAGCCAGGTAGGACATTGTTGACGGTGATGCCCATGGAGGCCACTTCGCCAGCCAAGGTTTTGGCCCAACTGGCTACGGCCCAACGGGTGGTATTGGAGACGCCCAGGCCCGGTATGGGTTCTTTGACCGAGGTAGAGATGACGTTGATGATACGCCCGTAGCCCGCCCGTTTCATTTTTGGAATCATGGTTTGCGCCAAGAGGTGGTTGCAGAGCAGGTGCTGTTCATAGGCCTGGGTCAAGGCTTCGGGATCGGCTTCATACATGGGGCCGGCGGATGGCCCTCCGGTATTATTGATCAGGATATGCACGGCATTGAGCTGTTCTTGTCGACAAAAGTTTTCCACGGTATCCTGCACATTTTGGGCATTACTATAATCGGCTACAATATAACGGTGGTCTTGATTCTTAGGACGGGACAAGCCATCTAGGGCATTTTGCAAACGGGCCTCATTCCGGGCTATGAGGACCACTCGGGCGCCGAGGAGGGCTAGTTCTTCGGCGGCAGCCCGGCCAATGCCCTGGGTACTTCCGCCCACAAAGGCAATTTTATCTTCTAGGTTTAAATTCATAGGTGTTTATTTTCAAGAGGCAAATTATACGTTTTTACGTGAGTCATATTAGGGGCTGCCCCCGGCTCTAGAAGATCCGGGCCAGTAGCTCATGGGGGGCCAGCCGGGGTCGGGCTTTCGCTACTCGCTGCCTTTCCCCGCCGGGCCGACACGAGCTCAGACAGGCCGCTCTATCCCTCAGCCAAACTTAAGAAAGGGAAACGGGGCCTCTCAGGGAGGCTTGCTTATGGCTACTTATTATTCAATTTTAATAAAAAATCCATGGTATCTACCCCATCGGCATAGTCCCACAAGTTTGGTTTTTGGGTTTGTCCAAAATCCAAGCTATTGGGGTACCAGCCTCCTTGGGAGACGATCACTTGAATTTGTTCGGTTTGGGATTCCAACTGTTTTTGGAGTTCCTCTGTATCTTGGTAGAACTCATAATAAACCATTCCTACGGGGGAGACCATGGCTTCTTGTTCTTTCAAGATAAAAAAGCCGCTATCGAGATGAGGGCTTAGGTTGACAAGCTCAATGGCTTTGTGGTAATCGTAGTTATTTACAAATTTATGGTGATTGGCCAGGTGCTTCCAGCCTTGTAAGGCATCCAGCAGCCTAGCTATGGGATAGTCCTGGGGAATATACAATTTGGAGACATTACGGCAGCCTAAACCAAAATAGCTAAACAAGTCATCTCCTAAGACGTGGAGTTGCTCTGGCGTTTCGTCTCCTTTTAATACGGCAATAGAGCTTCGGTTTTTGCGGATAATGTGGGGTTTGCGAGAAAAATAGTACTCAAAATATCGGGCAGAATTATTACTGCCGGTCGCTATATACGCTTCGGCTTCTTTGAGCAAGGGCACAAAATGTATTTGAGAGGCGTATTGAGGCTCGATCTCAATCAGTAATTTACTCAGGGCTTGTATCAACACATCGTCTTGGGAACTTAGTTTGGCCAATACAATATGCCCGCTAAGTAAGACGCTTAAAAAGTCATGAAATCCCACCATAGGGATATTTCCGGCCATCACCAAGCCCACTTGCCAGGCGGGGCGAACGGGCACGGAATCCTTAGGGTAGGCTTGCATCCATTGATGTAGCGTTTCTTCTTTGAGAAAAACCTGAATTCCTTCTTCGGCTTTTTGAATATTCTCGGGGGTAAACCAAGGGTTTTTGTGATGAGCTTGTCTTTTAGCGATTTTCCAGGTTTCATTATAGGGGTCAGAGAGGCTTGCTCCGAGAGTAGCCCAAGCATTAATTCTTCTATCGAGGTCCATGCCATCAGGTTTTGGAGTATACGGGGTAAAAACAAAAGTACGTACTAAGAAGTTAAGGTAATAATTTTTCGGAAGAAGCACGTCTTGGCAAACCCCTTCTTGAGCAATATATTTAGCTAAAAATTTTTGCTTTAAAAATAAAAAAAGCTAACTTTGCCGTCCGATTAAGGCTAAAATAACACTTGGTCCGTTCGTCTAGGGGTTAGGACGCATCCCTTTCACGGATGAAACACGGGTTCGATTCCCGTACGGACTACTACAAATTTCCTTTGTATTGATTTATTTTAGTTTTTATGCGGTCCGTTCGTCTAGGGGTTAGGACGCATCCCTTTCACGGATGAAACACGGGTTCGATTCCCGTACGGACTACAATTTTTTGCAAAAGCCACTCCTTTTGGGAAGTGGCTTTTACTTTTGTACTTACCCAAGGCCAAGGAGGCTTAGAGCAAGTCCCATCCCAAGGCTACTTGTAAGGCACTTACTCTTTGGTCATTTTGTCCCCCAGGGCTTTGGGTAAACAAATCGGAAAGAGAAGGCAGTATCCGTACTTCCGTCTTGAAACGCTTCCAATCGTAGCCCAATAGCATCATGATGTTGAATTGAGAAGTGTTTACGTCCTCTCGGATATCAATGAGGCGGTCAACATCAGTTCCTTGAGGTGGCTCAGTATCAAGGTAAACTTGGGCTTTTAAATTAAAATTAAAAACCGGGCCAAGCATAGCCCGAAAACCTCTATTATTCTGCTTACTAAATCGTTTCCCCACCAGTAACGGAATTTCCAGATGATTCAGGCGGGTATTAAAACCGGTATTATACTCGACAAATGAGACTAAGTTATTGCTAGGGTCCCTAACGGTTAATGTAACCTCATAGTCGTCTCTTTTACCTCCTGACTGGGTGAATAAGACCTCGCCTTGCAAAACAATTTTACTTTTGGGTAATTCCAGGCTTCCCGCTAGTCCGAGCAGGAGCCCATAACGCGGATTGCTTGTCTCGAGCACTTTGCTGGTCAAAACGGAAATCACGGTACCTACTTTGGGACTTAGGCCCCCAATGGCTTTGTCTTGGGCAAATAGGGTAGAAGTCAGTAGGCAAAAACAAAAAGTACACAGTGTTTTTTTCATATCCTAGTTGTCTTTTTTCAAAACTTAGAAACGGTTCGTGTTTATTATTTGTCGGCGAAAGGAGCCGTGTAACCAGGGAAAACGGGGTTCTGATGAAATCAACCCGGTGCGCATAACCGGGCTATGGGCGATGAATTGGATGAAACCAGGTTCCCGTATTTCCATTTTTAACCTGGCCCTTTGCCGCCCAAGGCAATAAAATACGAACCGTTTCTTAAAATAAACGGTAACCGAATTGTATGGGATGCAGTCTGAAACTAATCAAACTTCAAAGGTTCCTCTAATGGTTGGCCAAGGGGCAAAATGAGATTATGTGCATATATCCGCGCATCAATCCTTCGGTTCTTTTTTACAGAAAAGAGATTTGTCCTCTAGGGTTTTGAAAATGAGACAAGTAATTTCGAGGTTTGAAACCACCTTGTATGGAGAAAGCCTATTTTTTTGGAAAAAACCCTAACCCTAAGCATGTGATTTTTCTGAAAAAACCTTAAGAAAAGTGTTCTATTACTAGGCTGGGTAGAATAAATAAGTAGATGAACCTTGAAAAAAAATAGTCTAATTAGGTACGCTAACTCAAGCAGGCAGGGCCTCTAAGAGTAGAAAATGGGGCACCTCTCCTAATTCTACTACTCCACAGAATTGGCAAGCTATGGAAACCTTCCTTTTCTATTTCTGTGGGCAGGCTTAGCGACTTTGGAAATCCTTGAAAAATCTCAAAAACTAATGTAGCTGATTTATAGGCCTTTATTGAGCCAACACTTGTGCAAATAAGTCAGTAATTTTCCTAAGTAAAGCTATTCAATTAGCCCACACAAACTCCCACCATAAAATTATTATCATCCATGCTTTTTTTTGAAGAAATACAGACTCATGCACCCAACCCATATAAAGTCACCCACTACCAAAAGCACCTTATCGGTTCGCCCCCATTGGTGGAATCGCTGCTTGGCTAATGTAAGCCGTGTCAAGGATCAAATTAGTTATAAAGGACTAGCACTACCCTTTTTACTTACTTTTTTATTAGCCTCCTTATTTATTTTTCCTGAGCAAGCCAATGCCTTATTGAGTACGGCTTGGCAGCCCATTTTAATTTTTTTAGCATTTAGTCTGTTTATCCTGGCTACTTTTCAGGGAGATTTTATAGGACAAACTTGGTCTATAGAAAAGCCAGGGACTCCGTGGTTGGCCATCCCCTTTTACGTGGGCATCTTAGGAATAGCCAGTAGTGGGATATATTTTGGAATACAGTATACGTTTAACTTCCCTCATTATGGAAGTGGATATGTGCTGAGTTGTTCGTTATTGGGCTTTGCCTCTTTGTTTTGGATCCTTCGTAATATACCAGTTTCTAAATCTTCTTATAGTTCTTTTGAAGAGATGAGCTTTTTTATGGATGAAAGCCTGCACGTTCAGGCTAGTCAAAACGAAGTTTGGGAAATTGATTTTTTAAGACAGGCCTTGGACATGCAAAAACGAAGAAATCAAGAATTAAGAGAGTTAATTTTTGAGACCTCTCACGACTTATGCTCCCCACTTTCCTCAATTTTAGGCCTCATACATATTTATCATCGAGAGGATAATGCTTGTCATCAAAAGGCTTGCTTGGATAAAATTGAAGCGCAGGTTCTTCAGCTCAATACGTTCATCAAGCGATCTCTAGATCAAGCCAAAGATGAAGAGGAAAACCTCCGAATTGAAAAAATTGATGCCGAAGAGCTCATTCGGTCTTGTCTAAACAATCTGGCCTATATGCCTGGGTATAATGAGGTAGACATTCACTTACATACCGAAACTGATTTCCCTTTTTATTCCGATCTACATCGCTTGCAGGTTATTTGCTCCAATTTGATCTCCAATGCCGTAAAATACCGGAACACCGATTTGGAAAAATGCACTTTAAATATTCATCTTAAAGTTACCCCCCAGGAAGTATTTCTAGACTTTTGTGACAATGGACTGGGCATTAAGTCGGAGTACCTCAACCGGATTTTTGACTTGTTTATGAGGGCCAATCAACAAGCCAAAGGCACCGGGGTAGGGCTGTATATTGTCAAGCAGATGGTCGATAAATTAGGAGGTAGGGTCCAGCTAGATAGCACCTTTGGGGAAGGGACCCAGTTTCATATTCAAATTCCGAATCGTTTTCCTTTTATGAACCAGACGGAGGCAATTGTTGACAAACCGGACAAAAGTAAGTAGCCCGCCCTCCTACTTTGATATGCGCTACTTCACCCTCGCAGTCTTGGCAGGGGCTAGGAGTTTGTTGGGTCCATCCTCGTTTATGAATTAAGTAGGTTTTTGGGTATAGCTCATAATCGGCATCGTGGCTTATGGCCATTCGTATGATTTCTTGCATACGCTCGTAGACCTGTTTCCACTCGGTCTCTTCTAAGGTATTCGCTCTTCGCTCCGGATGGATACGGGCTTGGTGCAATATCTCATCGGCAATCCAATTTCCTACCCCGGCACATACTTTTTGATCTAAGAGCAGGCTCTTTACCACGGCGCTTCGCTTGCCTACATTGTTACGGAAGGCTTCAAAACTTAATTGGAGGGCATCATCTGACAATTTTTTTTCTTTTTGGAAAGTGGGCAAGTCTGGGCTTAGTCCTATCCGGCCCAGCTTCCGAGGGCAAACAAAGGCCAAACCTTCACCACCATCCTTAAACTCTATAAAAAAACGCGTGTGCCGGGGCAGTTTTTCCCCTTTGGCGATGTATTCTGGCGAGCCGGTCATGCCGAAGTGCATCGTCAAGTATTGGTCCGAGCTAATCTGGAAAAGAAGGTATTTGCCGATGCGCTCAATTTTCTCGAAGGAATGCCCTACTAATGCGCTTTCCAAATCTTCTGCGGGGGCGGCCAAGGTTTTAGCGTCGGGCATGTCAAGACGAAGGATTTTTTGATCCAAGCTGACTTCTGCTATGTACTTTTTATAGGTCTCTACTTCGGGAAGTTCGGGCATAGAGGTGTTTTATTTGTAATCTGTATTCTTTTGGCTTAGGGATAGAGCGGCCTGTTTGAGCCCGTTGGGGCTTGTGGGGGGGCGGCGAGTAGCGAAAGCCCGGCCCGCGCTGGTAGGGTGGTTTTACAGGAAGCCTACTGACAAGCGCGGGCAAGCCCCTCATCTTGTATATACTAAATAATTGCTACGGGATTATACCTGGGATTCTACCACCGCTCTTACTTTGAGGGAGGTGCCTGCTTGACTGATTACTTCAATCATATCGCCTTTTTCAACAAATCCTCCGGGAGTGGAAGCGTCGTAGAGTTCTCCTTCAATGCGCACTTTGCCACTGGGCCTTAATACCGTGTAGGCTTCACCAGTCTTACCCAGTAAGTCTTCGGTGTAGGTATTGGCGTGATAGCCCTCTTGGGTACTCATGGAGGTTTGCAAAGATATTTTTTTGAACCGTTGGCTAGTCAAGACCCGGGGAACGGCCACAAAAAATAAAATAATGCTACCCAAAAAGCCTATTAAAACAGTAAATAAAGTACGATAGATTTCGGCGGTTGTGACAAAATTAAAATCAAACCCGTCATTGTTGATGGTCATAAGCCCCAAACCACCGAGGGTGCAGAATAGGCCTAAAATGCCGGCCACTCCAAAGCCGGGTATCACAAAAAACTCGGCGGCAAGAAGTAAGACTCCCACGATAAATAATAAAAGTTCCCAATTGGCAGCCAAGCCCGTAAGATAGTAAGGGACAAAATACAAAGTAGAAGCGATGGCTGCGGCCAGAATAGGAAAGCCAACTCCGGGAGTTTGTAGTTCAAAATAAATACCTCCCAAGATGATTAGGAGCAAGATTCCGCTTAAATAGGGATTCAAAAATACCCGGACAATTTTCTCAATGCTGCTCAATTGGTAGGTCTCTACTGTATAATTGCTGATGTTGAGTTGTGTCATCACCTCTTCGATAGATTCGGCTTTGCCATCGCAATAATCGTATTTTAGGGCTTCGTCGGTGGTGAATGTAATGACTTTGCCACTGTCGCTAATGCCGGGTACACTTAAGTTTTGGTCTACCATAGCTTCGGCGATTCGGGGATCCCGGCCCTTGGCTGCGGCAGTGGAGCGCATGCGGCTACGCATATAGGATTGGTATTTGTCAGGCATGGCAGTACCGTCTCCTCCTACGACCGTGACGGCGCCAATAGAACCGCCTTCGGCCATAAAAATACTATCACAAGCGATGGATATCCAAGCTCCAGCCGAGGCGGCATTGGTATTAATAAAGGCGTGAATGGGTTTTTCAAAATCAAGGATGGCACTGGCAATTTCATCCGCATTATCTACCCGGCCGCCATAGGAATTCATATCTACCAGCACAAGATCCGCTTGGATGGCCCGCGCATTCTCTAAGGCTAACTTTACATAGCGTTCCATTCGGGGATCAATTTCGTCCCGGATTTTCAAAACCATTACTTTTTTCTCGGTATTGTCTTGAGCAGAAAGGTAGGAGTTTGAAAATAAGCCTAAGAGAAGAACAAATAAGCCAAAATAAGAATGCGTTTTCATGTTAGATTTGTCTTGTGATTTAAGTAAAAATACGAAATTTATTCATCAAAGGCTATGTTTCCGCATGTAAACCACTGTTTTGACTTACCGATTTGGAAAATACACGCCGATACCCAGGCGCCCAATTTACTTTTTGAACTCCGGGATGGAGAGAATCGGGCGCTTGCCTATTATAGGCTCCAATTCCAGGACTTTCACTTGCAAAAGCTGGATGCCCTGGGGGAAAACGCCTGGTGGAGTGGTATCTATACCTATCGTCAAGGCATTGCCTGGGCTTACCGATATCCTGATCCTGAGCGACCGGAATCGCTAGGGATTTGGGCCTGGGATACGGAGAAAGACCAGATACTTTGGGCGGACCCCGAGGCCCGCTGGGGAGGATTTACCAAGGAGGGCAGTCTTTATGATGTATCCATTAGCCCGGCGATGCGCTTTCGCATACGGAATACGGAAAGGGGGGAGACCCTCAAGTTAATCCAGCAAATACCGGATATCGACTCGATGGAAGAGGCAAGAACGGAGCTAATATTTCCCCAAAGATATCCTGTGGGCCACCCTTATTACGAAGAAACTTGTCATTTCTTGGATAAGAAACTTAACATTCGAACAAGTTTCCCCGTAGATTATGTTGAAGTGTTAGATAAGATTGTTATTTCCTATTTTTTAAAAGAAAATTCACGATTTAGTAATTATTTACTTATTTTAGACACATCCGCTCATGTGCACTTGCACAAATGTATCCAAAATGAGCTACTTAGCTTCGTTTCGGATACCTTTTTTGTATATGAGAAGATGTTGTTTTTTAAGGCTGAATCAAATAAAATTATTGCCCATAATTTGTAAACCCCTGATTATGAAACGCCTACAAAGCTTAATCTTATTTCTTACTGCATTGCTTAGCATCAGTGCGGAAGGGCTTATGGCTCAAAAACTGCGCATTGAAACGCAAGACCAGCAGAAGTATGTCATCCACCGGGTACAAAAAGGGGAGACTTTATATTCTCTGTCCCGGGCCTATGAGGCCGATGTAAATGAATTATCTCGTTTAAACCCGGAAGCGGCCAAAGTGCTTAAATTGGGCCAAGAAATACGAATTCCATATTCCCCACCCAGTGTCTCCAAGAACCTGCAAAGTAGTGCCATCACCCAAGAGACCAAGCACACGGTACAACAAGGTGAATGGCTAAGCAAAATAGCCCGAAACTATGAGGTAAGTGTCGGGGACCTCAAAAAGTGGAATAACCTACAAAGTGAGACTTTGAAACCAGGGCAGGAACTCATTGTGGGGGTTGGGAAGAGTAAATCTCAGAAAAAAAATACGAGTACACGCCCTAGCAATAACTCAACGAATAACAATACAAGCACCTACGCTCAAAATAAAACAGTCAATAAAACCACCCCTAAAAATAATTTAAGGTCGGCAGCAAGCACCGAAATTACACATACCGTGGCCGCTGGGGAAACCCTCTACTCGCTAAAAAGAAAGTATGGAGCAGATGTAAATGAAATTCGGTCGCGTAACCAGTTGACTAGCGATGTTTTGTCGGTAGGACAAACTTTGCAGATTCCGGTAAACCCCAATGTGAACGCCAATAACGCCTCGTCAACAAATAATACCAATACGAACAACTTTCAGAATCCTAACCTCAATCAAGGAAATACGACTGCTAATAACACAAACCCTACGAACAATACGTATACCCCTCCTACCAACAATAACAATTACCAAAACCCAAATACGAATACTACCAACAATCAAGGTACTTTTCGGGGTAGCGGACTGCCCAAGACCCAAGCAGATAAAATTACCCATACCGTTAAAGAAGGGGAATTTTTGTTTGACATTGCGCAGGCCTACGGGGTAAATATTAGAGATGTAAAAGCTTGGAATAACCTTCAAAGCTATTACGTGGAACCTGGAACCAATTTGGTGATTTACCCAAATCAAAAGCAAGGCAACACCAATCCCGGAACAACTACTTCGCTTAACCCCAACAGCAATCCGGTGAATACAGGGAATACGACTTGGCGAGGTGCCACACCTAACACGAACGTTAACTCGAACACCAATCCGACTCAGAACAATACCCCGCAAAATCAGAATAACAATACAAACACGAGTAATCCTTACGCAAACCCTTACTCTAATGCCAATTATAACTACTCAACGACATCCACTTCAGATGATCCGATTGATCAGTTAAACAATTCCTCTATCAATACGCAAGCGCGTAATAACAACACCTACCAGAGCCCTAATACAAGCCAGAGTAACCCGATATCTACCGGAAATAATTACCAGACAAATACCAATAGTTATCCGAACTATAATAATTCGCAAACCCAGACAAATCCTTACGCCAATCCCAATCCTGCTACAAATACAAACCCTAACTCCAGTAACATCTACAATAAGAAGAATGTAAAGGAGCAGGGATACGCCGACGTGCTTCAAAATATACCCAGCCCAAGGCCCTTTGTAGCGATGCACCGGGAAGCGCCGATTGGTTCTTTGGTGATCGTAAAAAATACGATTACTAAAAAGACAGTTGTGGTCGAGATTGTAGGCCAATCCAACCCTAATGAGACAAAGGCCGGAGTTGTGATTGAATTGGCGCCGGCTGCTATTCAACGATTGGGCGGTGGGGGCAGCCAAGCGGTTCCCGTAGAGATTACCTACATGAAGAAGTAATCCCTGGTTAAAAAATTTGATGTAAACGGATGCCCGGGGTACTTTTTAAGTATCCCGGGCAATTCCATGAGGCCAAATCATAAAAACCCATGCAAATACGAACTTCTCTTTCTCCTCTTTTAAGATGCTTCTTGGTCGTGGCAGTCCTGTTTATTGTCTTACCAAGTCATAGCCAAGGCCAATTTATAGAGCGTGGGCTATGCGAGGTGATCGTGGATGGCTTCAATACTGGCAAACTCCTGGGCTTGCACAAGCGCCTGTCTCCAGGTACCGAGATAGTGGTTAAAAACCCGGCCAATGGCCTGACGGTAATTGTCAAAATAATTGGTCCACTACCCGAGACGGGTTCTAATACAGATTTGGTTTTGAAGCTTTCCCAGGCTGCATTTAAAAAGTTGAGAGCTAGCGGGAAACGTTTTTCCGTAGAATTGTACAAGCCCTCTCCGATGAAACGAATCACCCATAACGTGGAAGAAGGGGAAACCCTTTATGCCATTTCCAAAAAGTACAATGTCCAAGTGGAAGATATTAAAAAGTGGAACCGTTTAGAAGATAACCTGATTGCCGATGGGCAAGCCTTAACCATTTACCTAAAACCCAACTAGGTTTTACATTCAATTTCAGTATTGTTAGCAAATCAAGAGCCTTCCCACTGGTCCCAAACCCAGTTAAGGGAACATTTAGAATCGGCCTACTCCCGTTTTAACTGCTCCGCTTTTATCCCGGATGACCCCATTTCTATTCCTCACCAGTTTGAGCAGCGCGCCGACCGGGAAATTATAGGTTTCTGGACCGCCATATTATCCTGGGGAAACCGTCAGACCATCATCAATAAGGCCCGGGAACTGTGTAATTATATGGATTACAGCCCCCTAGATTTTATTTTGAACCATCAGGAGGCAGACTTGAAGAAAATATGCCAATTCAAGCACCGTACCTTCCATGCCACCGACACCTTGTATTTCATCCATTTTCTTAAGCATCATTATACACGTTTCGAGTCCCTAGAAGATGCTTTTTTGCTGGGCTACACCCCTGAGCTAAATTACATGGAAGGCGCTTTGTCTCATTTTCACGATTACTTTTGCAGCCTCGTAGACTTCCCAGAACGTACCCGCAAGCATATCGCCTCCCCGGCCCGCAATTCGGCTTGCAAGCGGATCAATATGTTTTTGCGATGGATGGTCCGTCAAGATACACAGGGAGTAGATTTTGGTCTTTGGCAACGCATATCGCCTTCCCATCTCATCTGCCCTTGCGATGTGCACGTCGAGCGGGTAGCCCGACAATTGGGTTTGATCCAAAAAAAATCCCGAGGCTGGAAAATGGCTTGGGAATTGACCGAAAACTTAAAAAAGCTGGACCCCCAAGATCCGGTGCGCTATGATTTTGCCTTGTTTGGCTTGGGAGTACTAGAAAAAAACCCAAGCTGGGGGCAAAAAATATAAAGATCAGATTTCCCCGAGAAAGCAAAAGGGGCTTGCCCGCGCCAAGAACCCCTGTATCCAAATAGAAAATACCTGCCGGCGCGGGCCGGGCTCTCGCTACTCGCCGGCCTGCCCACAGCCAGCGGCGGGCTCAAACAGGCCGCTCCATCCCTAAGCTGAAGAAGAGGAGAGAGGAGAGAAGAGAGAGGAGAGAAGGAGCCGGGAGCCGAGAAAAGGGAGCCGGGACTCTTTTTACGGGGAGTCACATCGCAGCCGCACGCCGCTCCATACCTAGCAAAAGGTATGATCCTAAATTTTCCAATAAATAAATAAATAGTTATCCGTGGCGAGGTTGCCAAGTATCAGGGCTTTTTCTCCACTCGTGCAGAGAGGCCATCGTTTTTTCATCAAGCCCCACGCGCTTATCCACTTCAATCAACATGGCTGTGTAATCACTTAAAGTATGCAAGGCCACTTCTTGCTCAGCAAAGCTAGACTGAGATTGATCAAAACCATAAGTAAGTATGGCCAGAACCCCTTCCACCTGCATACCCGCTGTTCTCAAAGCTTGGGCGGCTTGCAAAGCACTGCGGCCCGTTGAGATAACGTCCTCGATCAAAATAACTTTTTGGCCGGGAGAGATGTCTCCCTCGATGAGATTTTCTTTTCCGTGTCCTTTGGGTTTTGAGCGGACATAAATAAAGGGTAGATCTAACTTATCGGCTACAAGAGCACCCTGAGGTACTCCGGCGGTAGCCACCCCGGCAATCACTTCAACGTGGGGAAAGTGGGCTTGGGTAAGTTGAACAAAACTATCTCGGATGTACGATCGGATACTAGGATGGGAGAGGCTAAGACGGCCATCACAGTAAATAGGTGAACGCCAACCAGAACTCCAAGTAAAAGGATCGTCCAATCGGAATTGTACGGCATTAATATCCAGTAACATACCTGCTACTTGGGAGGAGACTTCTTTCGGGTCAAACATGAGCAAGACATTTATTATTCCTAGCAAGCAAAAAAAGTACTTTTTTCCTCGCCAGAATAAAAATCATTAGATTAAGTGGAACGTACGCTATGCCAATTATATTTGTAAAAAAAAGAAGTATGAATCTTTTTATCAACAAGACTCACATTCATTTTTACAATGAAAATAGAGATTCTTTCCTTTCCCTACCTAGTCGTTCTTTTGACCTAAAGCGAGAATTGCTGCAATATAATTGGCTTAGTGGTGAACTGCAACTAGATCATATGGATAACGATGAGGCCTTAAAGATTTTAAGCTTCTTAGCCGAAGGCCGCTTACAAGATCTACAGTTTTTAAGTGCCCACTTGCCCGACTTAAAAGAATTTAAAGAGCTAATCAAAAAAAAATTCAAAATTATCAAAGCAGGTGGGGGCTTAGTACGCCAAGATTCCTCTTTTTTGATGATCTATCGTTTAAGTAAGTGGGATTTACCCAAGGGTAAAATGGATGAAGGTGAAAAGTTTAAAGAAACCGCCGAGAGAGAAGTAGAAGAAGAATGCAATATCAAAGTCAAAGTCCTGGATAAAATTTGCACAACCTGGCATCATTACACTCAAGGCAAGCAGCATATTCTCAAGCAAACCCGTTGGTATGAGATGCTATGCAAAGATGATAGCCACATGAAACCACAGCTAGAAGAAGACATTATGGATATTCGCTGGATGAATCGAGAAGAAGTAGAGAAATCTCTACAAAATACTTATCCGGCAATACGGCACGTTTTTGCTTCTTATCAAGCTTGAACACATAGATGCATGCCTAGTAAGTCGAGATAGAAGTGGAGAGGAACTTCATCAAATGCGTAGCTAAAATTCAACCAGCTTGCCTTATCGGTATACAGCTGTACATCTTGAAAGTAGGTACTCAAAAGTTTAAATACTTCGGAGACTGGGTCAACATAGCCGTGAAGAAAAATGGATATGTTTTCAGCTTCCAGTCTTTGCTCATCGGCTACAAATAGGATAAAGTATAAAAAATCTTGAGCAGACCGATAATTGAAAACATTGCAAAACGTAAGTTGGGATTTTTCTAATACCCCACAAAGAAAGAAATTATTGTCTAAGAAAAGGTGCATTTGTGTCCCCTTACTATTTCTTCCAATTTTACGGATTGCTTCAATAAAAGCAGCAGATTGATGGGTAAACTGTATTACCCGAGTAGGATACGTTTGATGAAACCAATTTACAAGTACCTTGTCAACATAGAAAACATTCACGGCTTCCAAAGTGGACTGAGCTTGGACAACAACCAAATTTTCGTGGGTATCCCGGCTAACGTACTTTAAATATTTTTCCGGATTATCTTCATTAAAAACCTCACGAGGCACTAGGGTAAAAGCCTTGCCTTTTATATTAATACTAACGCTTTGCCAAAAATTGGCCTTTAAAAAGAGGTCACTATCGTATATGCGATTGAGGGCCGATACTAAATCATCGCGGTTTAAGTTACCAAAAAAACGATAATCTTGAAGAAGCATGCATCGGTCTTGGCCGGAATCAATTATAGAAAAGCGGAGGCTGTTGGCACTAAGGGAGAGATAAAGGCGGTAACTGTTCATATTATCAATGTCAAATTTGTCATCTTTGACACTGATATCTTGTTTAAATAATCTATCCACTATTTCCATAGGTTGGTGTTGCCAGATATACGTTATAGAAACCCCGAAGGGTAGGGCCTAAAAAAGAAGAGCCCTTGACAGGGCTCCGAAAGCAGGGCTCTTCTTATAAGTTTTATTCCCAGTTACCAGCAGTACTTGCTTCTACTCGAGATCCAACTCGTAGAGGCTTGGTCTGTAGGCGTTCAATTCTTTTTTCGTAGAGATTGATGTATTTACTAATGTCATCAAGCTCTTTTTGTAGTGATTCTTTCTCGGCATCTGCGGCGTCTCTCATCTTACGCTGGATCTTTACCGCATCATCCGTTCGGGCTTTTAATTTGTTCTCAAAAAACGTAACCATACGCGTGATGGAGTATGGCTCAGTATTCTCATTAAATTCAGCTCCTCTCTCGGGATTTATTGGATATTCATCACGGACCTCAAACACATTGATTTCCCCATTTCCATTATCAATTTTACTAGCAAATAAAGTAAACTGATTTTTGAAAGAAGGAGGGATCTGTGAGAGGTTTTGAACATCAAGCTTCGAGAGGAGTGGAAATTTCCGGGAAATCGAGTCCATTACCCCTATTCTACCTAAGGTATCATAGCGAATAATAATCTTTTCTTTACCATCATCTTGTAATTCACTAGTCTCAATCTTCTGGATGTTTATGAGGTATCCGGAGCGGGTAAACTTTTCTAACTTATCCCAGGTATCGGCATAGACACCATTTTGGCTCAGATAAGCTGCCTGAAGTTCCCTAACCAGTTTCAGGTGTCTGATAACTTGGTTTTCTACACGGGTGATTTTTCTTTTTTCATCTAAAGGCCCTTTTACCCCATATACCAGGAAATAAAAGAGGAGGATGATAACCGGAATAAGTAGTAAACTAAAAACTCTCGTCTTCATGTTTGTATTGTTTTCGACAAATATAGAAGATTACTAAAAGTTTCGTAATAATATCTTTAACTTTTTACCAAGAAATAGCCAATTTTCTTAATTAAATTGGTAAAACTGCCTAAATCACGTATAGCACCATGCAATCCCAGGGGAGGAATTGCCTCCATTTCCTCAAAACTTACATAACGCACTTCCTCTATAATCTGATTTTGGGAACTCATCTCCGGGTCAAAGCCTTTTTTCAGTTGGCCTGCTTTGATACGTACTTCAAAAAACAATTCAACTCCGTGTAGAGGAGGGCTTAAAAATTCATTTACAAATAAAAATGAGCCAACTTCCACCCTCAAGCCCGTCTCTTCTAGAAACTCCCTTTCTAAAGTCTCACTCGCCGATTCCCCATAGTGCATACCTCCCCCGGGTGGGGCCCAGAGATAACCCAGTGCTCCAATGGAGGTATGCTTTACGAGTAAGAGCTTCTCATGCTCAATCAAAATGCCGCAAACCCGCATGCGAAGGCGGTCACCAAAATTTTTCCTGATTTCTTCTTCTTGATTCATAGCACGGATGGTATAATTTTAGGGTAAATTTATGTTTTTCAAAGTTTCAAATCTCTGAAAAGATCCCTATACTTAGATGCGTCAATAGTCTTTCACAAAACAATTGGAATCATGGAGGAAGTTCACCCATACACCCGATACATACAAGAAGAGTCTCCCAGTATTTTGAAAAACCTGAAATCAGACCAAAAGCCTGGTTTTGGAGTCATGACCCCCCAACACATGGTCGAGCACCTTATAAAAACAGTTAAATTCTCGATGAAAACCTATGGGGAAATTCCTGAGAAGCCTAATGAGTCACAGGAAAAGTTCAAAAAGTTTATTTTCAGTGATGCCGAGTTTCGTCAGTCAGACCCAGCCAAAGCTAAACTAGATGACTTAAAATTTGCCAACTTGGAGGAAGCCATCACGGCATTTCCGGAGGCTATACAAAAGTTTTACTCCTTCTTTGAGGAAAACCCCGAGGTTCAACCCTACAATGAGTTCTTTGGAGCCTTAACTAAGGAAGAAATTGAGCGTTTTCACTATAAGCACTTTCGGCACCATTTTAAGCAATTCGGCTTAATTTAGTAAAAGCAAGCCGAGGCATAGTACTCGGCTTACTCTTTATCCTAAGTCAGGAGCTGTATCGCCAGGCTCAAGACCCAGCGATTTTAATTTAGCAAGAAGGGCATAGGCCCTTTGCTTCTCTTGCTCATAGCCCTGGCTTCTAACATCCAAATCTTGATGTAGAGAGGCTACTTTTTCGGCCCCAGTTTTCAAAACCTCCCCTTCCTTTCTACCCATCTGGCCCAAAGGTCGTTTTGATGTTCAAATAGCCCTTCCCAGAGCCGGATTCTCAGGTTTATTTCAGGCATATACCCGTGTAGGGCTGCATTTTTTGGTAATGATTTCCCGCTAACTTAAACACCCGGATCTCTTTTTTACCATAAAAAAAGTCAGGGTCGTGAATCACATAGTACTTTATACCAATCCGGGCATAGAGGTGCATTTATCTATCCATCTCCCCTCCGATTTTATTAGAAACCAATTCGGGAGGCTTGCCATATACCCAATTGAAATAGGATCGGCATTTATTGTGTTTAGACCAGCCTTTGGGAGGCTTCACATCAAAACTGAGAAACATATCCGGCACAACCGCCAGCTTATGATCTAATCTACGAAAAAACACTACGGTTACTGCTCATGGCCTACACTTAGGCATGAAAAAACCTTGACCCCGGGGTATTACTAAAATAGGGAAAGGGATAAAAAAAATTCCAATTTTAATGTTATTTGATACACTTATTCCATAAATATTATCATGTCATAGTGCTTCATCCCGTCCCATCCCTCATTAATCCCGTTTCATCCTTTTTTCTTGCGGAGCTTGGCCGCACTTTTTGTAGCTTTACTATGAACCTAAATCGCTAACAACCATGATCCGAATCATTTTTACACTCGGTCTCATTTTTATAATAAGCTTCACCAGCGCTTTTGCCCAAGAACTCAGTTCCTTTAAGGCGCACACCCGTTCTTATGGCTTGGATGCTGCCTTTTTTGGGGCCTCTTCCCAAAAAGTACTCACTGGAGGTCAAGACGGGCAAGTCAATCTTTGGGACTTAGAAGGTAAGCAACTACTTAGTATAGAAGCCCACCCCGATAAAAAAATCTACGCCTTGGCGGTGGCTCCCAATGGGAAATACTTTGCCAGTTCGGGCAATGATAAACTCGTCAAAATCTGGGATGCCAAAAATGGGAAGCTGGTCCACGAAATCACCGCCTTAGACTACGCCCGCCGTTTGGTTTTTTCTCCGGATAGCCGCTACGTATTGGCCGCCGAGAGCACCCCGCACATCGAGATCTGGGAGGTCAAAAGTGCCAAACGCAAACACAATCTTCAGGGCAAAGGGATCACCTGCTTTGAGGCCGCTTTCTCTCCCGATGGCAAGCAAATAGTAGCGGGCTGCGGCATTGATCTGAAATATTGGGATTTTGAAAGCGGAGAAGAAATTGCGGTTTTTGAAGACTTAAAATTTGAACCCGACGCTCCCCGCCCTCGTAAGGTAAACTCGGCCATTTTTTCTCCCAATGGCCAACAAGTCCTTACCTGGTACGATGGAGACTACAACTTTTATGAGAAACACGCCCTCATGCAACTTTGGGATTTAAACGGACAGCTTGTCCAAAAATTTTCCGGGATCACCGGGGGCTTTGAAGCACTATTCTCGCCCGATCAAAAGTATATCATTAGCGGGGGGAGCCACCACAATGTAGACTTTCCCGACCGTAATCATGGGAACCTCAATGTTTTTTCCCTTGAAACAGGAAAATTATTAGTTACGGTACCAGCCCACAAAAACGGGGTAGGGGGTATCGATATTTCACCCGACGGCAAGCGCTTGCTTAGCTTTGGTAGCAAAGACCGGGAAGTAAAAATCTGGGACTTGCCCCAGTTAGTGGAAATGCGCGACAAGCCGGCCACCTCTCTCAGCAAAAACCCCGATCCTAGCCCAGCTTCCGAGGATGATGAAGACGAACTGGCTGGTTTTGAAGACTTATTAGAAGATCAAAAAGATATAAAATACTATGCCCTCATCATCAGCGTGCAAGACTATGCCTCCGATGATATTAAGGATCTAAGTGAACCTCAAAAAGACGCCACGCGCTTGGTAGAGGTTCTCCAAAAGCAGTATACCTTTGAAACGAGCGATGTAAGCATCTTACAAGATCCCACCCGCAGCGAGATTATTACTTCCTTAGATGAATTAAGCCAAACCGTTCGCCCCCAAGATAATTTATTAATCTTCTACGCCGGGCACGGATACTGGGACGAGAAATTGGAACAAGGCTACTGGCTCCCTTCCGATTCTGAGAAAGGCCTGAGGGCCAATTGGCTGTCCAACAGCGATATCGCCACCTATATTCGGGGTATCCCCAGTCGCCACACCTTATTGATTACCGATGCCTGCTTTGGCGGTAGTATTTTCGAGACCGATACCCGAGCGGCCTTCAGCGTAGAGGATGCCCCCAAGCACATCAAAAACCTATACGAACGCCCCAGTCGTTCGGCCCTCACCAGTGGGGCCAAAGAAGAAGTTCCGGATAAAAGTGTCTTTATGGATTATCTCATCAAAGGCCTTCAGCAAAACGATCAAAAATTTATGACTACCCAGGAGTTGTATGCCTACTTGCGCATTCCCGTAACGGCCAATGCGCCCAACGCTCCCCAGTACCAAGCCATTCGAAATACCAAGCACGAGGGGGGAGAGTTTATTTTCGTACAAAAAACCCCGTAAACCAAATACGCCCTTACTGACCTATATAGAAAACACTATATAACCAAACCATATACCCATGAACCATGTACTAAAGATCAGCCAGACCGGTTTGATCCTGTTACTCTCTTGGGCCATTGGGCTGTATCCCCTAGTGTATATGCTCAAAGACCCCACCCAAATAGGCTTGCCCACCTTAAAATCGGCCGAGCTTATGGGGCAATCCCTGTGGTGGCTGGCTTTCTACGCGCATAGTATAGGGGGAGGAATTGCCCTGCTCAGCGGAAGTGGACAATTTTTGGCTTCCATCCGGAAAAAAAGACCACAAGTCCACCGAAGCTTGGGCCAGCTGTATTGTCTTGCCATCTTGATCCCCGGAGGTATTGGCGGACTCTATTTAAGCCTCTATGCCAGTGGAGGACTCGCCGCCAAACTTGGCTTTTTGACCCTAGACCTCTTTTGGCTCTACACCACCTACCAAGGTTACCAAGAGGGAACGTTACAAAACTGGAAGCGGCACCAAACCTGGATGGTCCGCAGCTTTGCCCTCACCTGGGCGGCCGTAACCCTCCGACTCTGGATGCCTATTTTCCTAGGCCTTTTCCGTTTGCCTTTTGAAATATCCTATCCCATCATTGCCTGGCTTTGTTGGGTCCCAAATCTGCTCTTGGTAGAGGCTATTTTCCGAATGCAAAAAAAGAAAGAGCTGGTAGCAGATTAAGATAAATAAAAACTAGGGGCTGCCCCCGGCGGTATACTTGGGCTCTTCAAATGTCCATAAGCTGCCGCCGGGGTCGGGCTTTCGCTACTCGCTGCCTTTCCCCACCAGGCCCGCACGAGCTCAAACAGGCCGCTCTATCCCTCAGCCGAAGAGGCAGGCGGGCATATTCAATGTATTGTATGCTTAGTGACCCCAACAAGCCCTGAGTACGACAAGTCACCCACATATTTACCTCAGTACCTAATTCTATAAACCATTGAATATGAGAGGGTAGTTGAGAAAGCAAAAGAAGAGAAAACCTTTTAAACCATTTCACACGGGATAGGTTATACTAATAGAGTCCTTATTGTAAATAAAAAAAATATAATTCTTATGGCAGATCAAGCAAAAGACACAACCACTTGGCCCGAACTAGCTATCGGTTTGTACGACAAATTAACCGGTCGCAATGCGGAGATCACGTATGAGTTTGACAATTTCGAGATTATGGTCCCTAGCTCTGCCTCCGATAAGGCTACCCACGCAAAATGGAAAATGAATGGGGCATTGAGCATCCGCACCAAGGAGGGTTCCAACTAATCTCATTTTTTAGCTACCGCCTGAGTTCAGGTAATTTTTTCCCCTTTTATCGCTAAGCATTTGAAAACTATCCAAATTTCGGCCTTTTTAGATCTTGAAAACGAAGGTGAACTCGTAAAAGTACGCCCTGGTAATAAACAGGAAACCAACATCATTTTTCCGAGTTGGCCGTGTTTGGATAGGTTTCGTAAGAGCTTCCCCCTACGCTACAAGCAATTCTCCCAGATTCTGGTTTTAAACAAGATGCTCAAAGAACAAGGCCTTGTCGTCCGGGTTTTTGTCCAACAAAACCAGGTATTACGCTTAGGCCAAGGCAACCGCTTCCTTCCAAAAATAAACCTGGGCCTTATCACCAAGCAGGGGTTTAAGAATTTGAGAAGCAAGTATTTTACCTCTACAAAGTAAACTCCTTCCTATATTTATGCACGTATTACTTACGGGTTCTACCGGTTACATTGGCCGTCGCTTACTACCCCTACTCGTCAATTTGGGCCACACCGTAACCTGCCTGGTAAGAGATAGCAGGCGATTTGATTTTGAGGATTTTGATGAAGCATTCCTGGAAAACGTACAGCTAGTTGAGGCTGACCTAGACCAGCCTAGCAGCCTAGAAAAGCTGCCTTTGGATATTGATGTGGCCTATTACCTAGTACACGCCATGTCTGACACGCATCAAAATTTCTCGGATAAAGAAAAAAGAATGGCCTGTAATTTTGCCGAATACCTACGCCATACTCATGCCAAGCAAGTTATTTACCTAGGAGGTATCTCCAATGAAAGTCAGCTATCGCCCCACCTACGCTCTAGGCAAGATACCGAAAAACATTTGGCTGCTTCGGGAATACCTCTCACTGTACTCCGGGCGGCTATCATAATTGGCTCCGGTAGTGCTTCTTTTGAGATCATCCGCGACCTTGTTGAAAAACTCCCGCTTATGGTTGCCCCAAAATGGATCAAAAGTAAATGCCAGCCTATTGCCATCCGGGATGTTATGTCCTACTTGGTGGAGGTTATACACAGACCCGAAACATATAATCAAATTTATGACATTGGGGGGGCTGACATTTTAGACTACAAAGAAATGATGCAGGAGTACGCTCGGGTCCGGAATTTAAAACGCTACATATTTACTGTACCCGTCCTTACCCCAAAACTTTCCTCTCATTGGTTATACTTTGTCACATCAGTATCGTATAGCCTGGCTCGCAGTTTGGTAGATAGTATGCGGCATGATGTTGTATGCCAAAATACGGGAATAAACAAACTCATTCCCCTGAAACTTTTGAGTTATCGCGAGGCTTTAACCAAGGCATTTCAAAAAATTGCCCAAAACGAAGTCATTTCAAGTTGGAAGGATACAATCAATGGTCCTATAAAAGAAAACTTTTTAGATTTTATCCAAGTGCCGAGCTACGGTTGCTTTACCGACCGCCGTGCCTACCTATTTGATGGGCCAGCGGATAAAGTACTTGACAATATTTGGTCTATCGGGGGTAACCGAGGGTGGTACTATGGCACTTGGATGTGGCTAGTTCGCGGCTTTCTGGATAAGTTAGTTGGCGGGGTAGGCCTTCGTCGGGGCAGAAGAAGCCCAAACGATCTCAAGCCAGGGGATGCCTTAGATTTCTGGCGGGTCATCTTGGCCGATCGCCAAAACTGCCGTCTCCTCCTATATGCCGAAATGAAGCTGCCGGGCGATGCCTGGCTGGAGTTTCAAATTAAAAAGGCCGATAATAATTACGTCTTGGTACAAAATGCCACGTTCCGTCCTTGGGGCCTTTGGGGCCGTTTGTACTGGTATAGCGTTTTACCATTTCACGGATTTATTTTCCCTGGAATGGCCAAAGGGCTTATCCGGTATCAAGCCAAAGATATACAAGTGAAGCAAATAACTAGGGAAATAGCTTAATACTTCATAGTATATAATGAAAGGCTTTTCTTTTCTTGCTAGGAAGCCCCAGGGTAATAAATCTTGAATTTTTATACTCCATATCTGCCCTCTCCTTTTAAAAAAGCTTAGGGATAGAGGCTTTGTTTGAGCCCGCCGCTGGTAAGCGCGTAAGCCGGCGAGTGCCGAAAGCCCGACCCGCGCCAGCAAGAAGTCCCTTCGCGTAAATCAAACGGATCAGCGCGGGGAAGCCCCAAAATATTCACCTCATCACAGGCTTTTCCTGGTAAGAACCTATTTTTTTGGGCAGGATTAGCCAAATCTTCTTATCTTGAATAAATTGGGCGAAAGCACAAAAATCGTCCAAGTAAACAAGTGATACAAGGATGCCCCACGCTTAACTGGTCTTCTGGAAGCAAGTCAAATTTCTGGCAAGGTGGAAAAGGTGGGAGGCAAAATGATAGTACATCAAATAGAAATCCGTGTCCAAGACAAGGGTAGGGGTGTCCCCGAATCGCTCAAAGACAAAATCTTCCAGCTCTTTTTTTATCACCAAGCCCACGGATCAAGGAAGAGGATTAGGGTTGAGCTTGGCTTATGATATTATTACCCAGGGGCAGGGAGGAAGCCTGGACGTAGAAACCCAATCTGATAAAGAAACAACGTTTAAAATTTTATTACCTAAAACCGTATGAAAAGAATCATCCCATTGTTGGTATTTTGTTTATGGGGTCTTCAGTTTGGCTGGGCCCAGGACAAAGTACTCCAATTATCGGCAAAAGACATGAGCCAGGATGGCCTCATCTTATTGGGAGATAGCCCGGCCTGGCGTTTCAAAAAAGGAAAAAATCCAGATTGGGCCAAAACCGATCTCGATATAAGTGATTGGCAGCAAATCGATCCCCTGCATCTTAGCTTGGATCTTATGGACAGTACCGGTCGCCTGGAAGGCTGGTTTAGAATTAAAATCAAATTGGATGACTCTTTTCCAGAATCTTTAGCCTTGTACTTAAGAAATTTTGGGCAGGCCCTGGATATCTATCTGAATGGAAAATACATCTCTTCGTTTGGGAGTACCGGGTGGGATGGCAAACCTTATCAAAGAAACACCATTCGCTCCCAATCTTATTATATTCCAGTAACCGCAAATCAGAGTTACACCATCGCCCTACATTATGTGCACGAGCCAGTGAACTCAGTGACCAGCTTTTTAAGCAGCGAGGAGATGTTGATATTTTCCGGCGATCTGGCCACGGAAAGTTTTCGGATAAATCAAATAACGCAGCAAAAATACAGATCTTTTATCAACTCAGTACGTATGGGTATATTCCTGACCCTAAGCCTCTTGTTTTGGATTGTTTACCGGTACAATCCCCGCGAAACCGTCCTAAAATACATTGCCTTTACGATGACTATGTTCTCACTAATTCCCATCAGAGAATTACTAATAACCGGGGTTATTTCAGTTTCTTTTGAAAATATGTTCATTATCGAGCCTATTACTGCTTTAGGCTATTCCTTTATCCCTACCCTATTCGTCTACACCTTTGCCTACATATTTACCCAACAAGCCCCTAAAAGAGGCTGGTGGCTGATTATTCTCAGCCTGGTGATTTTTGTAAACATTATGAGTCTTAGGAATCCAATTGGATTTGGAATTATCTTACTGGTATATTTTGGAATGGGCGTTTATTATATGTATTCCGCCTCTCATTCCTTGAAAAAATCCCAACGGGTCATCGTTTTTGGGGCGAGCTTTTATTTTGTAGCTACACTCGTCATTCTGATATTAGTATGGATTGAAGTGCTTGAAGTCTTAGGATATATCGTATATGAGATCCTCATCCTCGTTTTTCCTTTTTCCCTCTTGATGTATGTGTCCCTGCGTTTTAAAGAAATACTGCAGGAAGTACGTACCCAGGCCGAAGAGAAAGAAGCCCTCCTGAAAGATCAGAATAAAACCCTGGAAGACCAAGTGCAAAGCCGTACCCTGGAGCTTAAAGAAAGCAATGAGGAACTGGTACAACTCAATGAAGAAGTCCAACAAAGAAGTGAAGAAATTTCGGCCCAACGGGATGCCTTAGCGCAAACCGTCCAAGAACTCAAATCTACCCAGGCCCAACTCATTCAATCCGAAAAACTCGCTTCCCTGGGGGAACTTACTGCGGGAATCGCCCACGAAATCCAGAATCCGCTTAACTTTGTCAATAATTTCTCGGAAGTAAATGCAGAGATGTTGATTGAATTAAAAGAAGAACTTGAAAAAGGAGATCTGGAAGAGGTCAAAGCCCTGA
>CAWUIO010000058.1:0-41622 GCA_963922455.1 uncultured Microscillaceae bacterium | reverse complement strand
GGAAGCCCCTTCGTTTTAGAGGGAATTTGTCAAAAAATGAGCTGATATACGAGTCAAAATAGTATTCAAACTTCAATTTAAGCTAATATGAAAAAATTTCAAACACACAGGGTTCTTACCACTCTTGGGCAACTTGCTGGGATGCAGGTGGGCTTGTTCATCCTGTTCAGTGCCTTGATTGTACCCGAATTGCGCGCCCAGCAGGATGCCGAATTTACGATGTATATGTTTAACCGACTGGCCCAAAACCCTGCTTACACTGGCAATCGGGAAAGGGCGAGTGTTACCGGGCTGTTTCGGACCCAGTGGAATGGGATTGAAGGCTCTCCCAATACGCAAAGCTTGACGGCCCACGCACCCCTTTTAGATCAAACGATGGGTTTGGGCTTTATCGTGATGAATGACCGCCTAGGGGATAACCGATTTTTGACCTTTAATGGGTCGTATGCCTACCGTTTGAAATTGCAAAAAGGGGTCTTGGCCATGGGAATCCAAGCCGGGTTTACCCAGTATCGGGCAGATTTTACCCAAATTCGTCACTCGATTAGCCCAAATGTGACTGATCCGGCTTTTGGACAAAACCTGAACGAAATTTTGCCCAACTTCGGTTTTGGCGTTTACTACCAACAAGAGCGCTTTTATTTGAGTGCCTCGGTACCCCAAATGATCAACAATGATTTTAACGATGGTTTTAGTGAGGCCCGGCAATCGATACATTACTTTTTAAGTTCGGGCTACGTCATCAATGTAAATGGACCTATCCAAGTGAAGCCTTCTTTCTTATTTAAGTATGTTCAGGGGGCTCCCTTTTCCTTGGATATCAACACCAATGTAAACCTTTATGACTGGTTTGAGGTAGGAGTTTCGTACCGCTGGGAGGATTCTATTGATTTTCTTCTCAATGTACCCGTGGGTAAAAACTTCGTGTTTGGCTATGCTTATGATTTTACCATAACCGATTTAGGACAATATAACTCAGGAACGCACGAGTTGATGCTTCGCTATGAATTTAATGTAAGCGGAAACTCCAATCGTATCCTGACCCCTCGATATTTTTAAATCTGTAACCATGAAGAAGCAAATTTTTGTATTATTTTTTTACCTGATAGGATCAGGCCTTCATACGGCCCTCGCCCAAAAAAATAGCCCTCAAATGAAGGAAGCTTTGGCGGCCTATGAGCAATATCACTTCCAAGAGGCCATACAACTTTTTGAAGGTTTACTTAAAAGCCAACCCAATAATGCCGAGGTAGAGGAAAAGCTGGCGCATTCCTACCGCAAAATCAATAATAGCCGCAAAGCGGAGATGTGGTATGCCAAATTGGTGCAAGATCCTTATACCAATCCTAACAATAAGCTCTATTATGCCCAAGCCCTGGCCATGAACGGGAAGTACGAAAGTTCCCGTGAGTGGTATCAGCGCTATGCCCAAGACGCTCGGCACGATGAGCGAGGGCTTGATTTTGCCCGGGTATATCGCGATACGGCCCATTTTCACCAAGACGCGGCCAATTATGAAATCAGTTTGGCCCCTTTTAACTCCAAGGAAGCCGATTTTAGCCCGATGTACTACCGGGGCGGCATCGTTTTTTGCTCCAATCGGCCCAATAAGAAATCCCGCTTTAAGCTCAAATTTAACTGGAACAATACTCACTTTTTAGATTTGTACTACGCCAAGGGAGGGGTATCTACTCCCGAACTTTTTCACGAAAAACTCAATACCAAGTACCATGAGGGCCCGCTTGCCTTCTACAATGGCGGGCAGTCGGTCATTTTTACCCGCAATAACTACCACGAGGGGAAATTGGGGGAAAGCTCCGATGGAACTCATAAATTAAAAATGTACCTGGCCGAGATCAAAGACGGAGAATGGTCAAATATTGAGGAATTTCCCTACAATGACGATGAGTACTCTGTGGGGCATCCCACCTTATCTGTAGATGGGACTACGCTCTATTTTGCCTCCGATATGCCCGGAACCCAAGGCGGAACCGATATTTTTATGTGTAACTTGGAAAATGGCTATTGGACTTCACCCACCAATTTGGGGGAAGAAATCAATACGCCAGGCAATGAAATGTTTCCCTACATTGATGCCGATAACCACTTGTACTTTGCCTCCGATGGCAAGCCAGGCCTAGGAGGGCTGGATATCTTTGTATCTAAAAATACCCAAGGGCGATTTACCTTGCCCCAAAACTTGGGAGTACCGATTAACTCCAATAAGGACGATTTTGGTCTAATCTATCAACCCGACAAGGGGGAAGGATATTTTAGCTCCAACCGGGCCGGGGGGCAGGGTGATGACGACATTTACTATTTCAAAACCAAAAGCTGTGAGGTACTTTTTACGGTGGTAGATAGCCTTACCGGACTTTACGTGGAAGATGCGCAGCTAGCCGTTATAGAAAAGGAAACCGGTCGGGATGCCTTGTACATGGCCGAAAACGATAGCCTGTTCCGGTTTAAAACGGCTTTCCGTACCAGTTATATTTTGCGGGCTGAGCACCCAGATTATGCCCCAGGTCAAGCCTATGTAGATGAAAAAGCTTTGAGCGAATGTTTGAGTTTTGAGACCGGGCTTAGCGATACCGTCCTAATTTATTTGCAAAAACCCTTACTGAGTGCGAGTAATAATCCGGGCCCAAGCCCCCGTAGCACCCCCGGACCGGGCTATCGGCCCTATCCGAACCCTAATCCTGGGCTTTACCCGCCTAGTGCTCGCTTTTTGGATACGAGCCAGGTGTATAGCATTGAGTACATTTATTACGATTTGGATAAATACTACATTCGTCCCGATGCTGCCTTGACCTTGCAAAATATACTGCGGGTATTGTACGATTATCCGCAGATGCGCCTATTGCTGGCTTCTCATACCGACTCCCGGGCCAGTTATGCTTACAATGTCAAGCTGTCCCAAAGGCGTTCGTATTCGGCTTATCAATACCTCATCAGTCGGGGGATTAGCCCCAATCGTTTGGTTTTGGACCACCATGGTGAGACCCGCTTGGTCACTCCTTGCCCGGATGGGGTGCCTTGTACCGAGCCCGATCATCAATTGAACCGGAGAACGGAAATTATTATTTTGAAAGAGTAAATATTGGGGCTTGCCTGCGCCTATACATGGGGTTTGGATAAGCAAGTTGAGTGCTGGGCGCAGGCCGGGCCTTCGGGCTGCGCCAAGAGCCGGCTCACCCGCATACCCCCAGCGGTCTCTTCCCTTCGGGCTTCAGTCCCTAAGCCAAACCATAGTGCTTACAGACGAAAACTGTTGGGTAATTTGAAAAAGACGTTGTCCCTTGATAAAAGAGGCAGCGCCTTTTGCTTTAGAAGATATTTGATAAAGAACAGCGATTACTCATTTTGATGAATATACCGAATCATTTCCACCTGGGTAGCCCGATACGTTTGGTATAAAACCGTGAGGATAGCCAGGCACATGATACTCATAGCGGCCCCTAGGAAGTACAGGCTGTTAAGTTCAATTCGGAAAACAAAGCGGTCTAACCAGATTGAGGACAGCCAGTAGCTTAAAGGAAGGGCTAAGAGGAGAGCGATCAAAACAACCGACAAAAAGGAGCGGAGCAAGAGCCGTATCAAGGCCCAAGTACTTGATCCCAGCACTTTACGAATAGCGACTTCCTTCAGGCGCCGTTTCACGTGAAAAGTAGCAAAACCGAAGAGACCAATACAAGAGATAAACAAAGCCAGGCCTGCTGCATAACGCGATAGCCGAGCCACTCGGATTTCTTGTTCGTATAATTCCTGATAACTGCTGTCCAGGTATTTTATTTCGGCCGGTAAACCAGCCACAAAAAATTCTTGATACACCTCTTGGATACGGGCCAAGGTCTGACTTTCCTCCTGACTGTTGATGCGTACCATGATGTTGCGGGAAAAGTCATCGGTGTCTAGCTTGATAAATGTCGGAGGAATTTCTTTGTACAGGGCATCGATGTGAAAGTCTTTCACTACTCCGATAATTTCCCGGTTTTCGCCCCAGAGTGTAAGCGTTTGGCCCACAGGATTTTCCAAGCCCATGAGTTGAACGGCTGTCTCGTTCAAAATGATTTTTTGATGGTCGGTTTTAAAGGCACGAGAATAGGACCGCCCTTCTTTAAGCTGTATTTGGAGGGTATTGATAAAGTCATAGCCTCCAGAAATGCCGGCAAAAACCACCGCTTGTTCGGGATCCTTACTGGCCCATTCCATACCGGTGGTGGTGCCATATTTACCTCCTACCAAATTGTGGAAGAAGTTGCTGGCATTTTCCACGCCGGGGGTTTTCTTAAGGGCTTGGAGAAAACCCTCGATTTTCTTCTCACTAATCCTGGCGGGGCGCACTGGCTGGCCACTATCTTGCTCCAGCCTATCCAGGGTAAACCAGACGATGCGGTCCTTGTCGTATCCCAGGTTTTTGTACTGGATGAGTTGCATTTGTTGGTAAACCACCATCACGAAGACCAGTAAAACCGCCGAAATGCCAAACTGAAAAATAACCAAGCCGTGCCGGGTAAATTGCTTCTTAAACGGAATAACTTTCATCCCGCCCAAGGCTTGTAAGGGAGTAAAACCCGAAAGATAAAAAGCCGGGTAGGCCCCCGAAAGCAAGCCGGTGAAGATGCTTATCCCCAAAATGCCTAACATGAGGCGAGCATGAAATTGTATCTGAATAGCTTTTCCAGTCAGGTTTTGAAAGGCCGGGAAAAACAAAAAGACCCAAAGCCCTGCTAGTAAGAGGGCAAAAAAGGCCAGCAACATAGATTCTATGAGGTATTGCAAGATCAAGTGCTTACGGGCTACCCCTATGGCCTTTTTCACGCCTAGTTCTTTGAGGCGGGTACCAATTTGAGCGGTACTAAGGTTGATAAAATTAACGGAGGCAATGAGTAAGATGAATAAGGCAATTAAGGAAAAAAGATGAATATAGGCTATTCTACCGCCTTCGGCCTTTCCGTTTTGGAAGCGATTGTGTAAATACCGGTCCTGAAATTTTTGAATGAGAAAGGTTCCTTGCCGCTCCGGCAACTTTTCTTGGAGAAGTCCTTCTATTTTTGCCGCAAAAGCCTCTCGGTCGGCCCCCGATTTGAACGTAAAATACGTATACGGGTCGCTATCTCGCCATTGCAGGGTGTCTTCTTTAATGCTTAGGTATTTTTGTATAGGAAATACAGCATCAAATTGCAATGTGGACTGCCCAGGTACATCTTGAAAGACTCCGCTCACTTGATAACTTCCTCCAAAATCGGGATGAATCCACGATAATGTTTTACCCATAACGTCTTGGGAATTGAATAGCTTCTCTGCCAATGATTCTGAAATAACAACCGACTGAGGATTCTTCAGTACTTCCTGAGGGTTTCCCTGGATCAGGGGAAAGGAAAATAAATCAAAATAAGCGGGGCTGGCAAATTGGTTTCGGGTGACAAAGTAGCGGGCATCTCCGTGGCTTAGCACGAATTTTTCTCCTTCAAACCAGGCATAGGGTAAAACGGATACTGCTTCCTCCACTTCAGGAAATTCCTCCACCAGGGTCTCGGCCAGGGGGGAAGGAGTAAAGGGGTAGGTTTGTATGCCTTCTGGACTGGGGGCGTTCTCTAGTACTTGGTAGAGCCTATCTCCTTTTTGATGAAAGGCATCCATTTGGTAGGCATCGAATACCCATAGGTAAATGAGTAGCGTGGTGGCCAAGCCCAAGGATAAACAAAGCAAATTACTGAGGAAAGTAGCCCGATGTCGGGCAAAGTTTCTCAGGGTTAAAGTTAAGGTATGTACAATCATGGTTTTATAATTTATGGATGGTGATATGGCAAAGGATCGTATAATGCCCGGGCGAAAGAGTTGTATAACTTCCTTAAATAAGCGCCATCGGGCCCGGGAAGGGCTTTGCTTCTCCAGCCGACGATAGTAAAGTTCTAGTAAATCTCCCTCGATATCTGGGTGGTAGGCAGGTTTGCAAAACCATTTTAAGAATCGGAGTATCCAAGGGGGAGGGGCTGGGGGGGGTGTCTTCATAGCTTAGGTGTTGAGTACCCATTGGGGCAGGGCATTCCAAAGGTCATTGCGGGTTTGTCGGGTGTAGTGTATAGCCTGCATACCGGCGGAGCTAATCCGAAAGTAGAGCTTAGGCCTACCGCCCCGGTTAGGCTGGGTGTCGCCGTGTTGGGATTCTAAAAATCCTTTTTTCTCGAGGCGCCTCAGGGTAGTTTGCATAGCCCCGATGCTTACCTCTCGTTTGAGACGCGCTTCTATCTCGTCTTTAATGGCTACGCCGTAGGCGTTTCCGTCTAGGATGCCCACTGTGAGGAGGACGATTTCCTCAAATTCTCCGAGTCTGAGATGTTCCATTACATTAAATACTACTTTGTAGTATTGCAATTATAAGGAATTAGAGGGGTAAAAACAATTTTGTAGTATTGGGTTTTGGAGATTTACTGATACGAAGCCCGGAATTGCTTAGGGCTTTTCCCGATGATTTTGGAAAATTGTCTAAAAAAGTAGGAGGGGTCGGTATAGCCAACTTCGTAACAAATTTCGCTGATGGAGTTATCGGTCTCGATGAGTAATTCGGTGGCTTTGCTGATGCGGACCTCATTGACAATTTGGGTAAAAGTTTTCTTGGTTTTCCGCTTGATAAACTTGCAAAAGGCACTTTTGGTAAGGTGTATAAGCTGGGTAGCCTCGTCAATGCTGGGATCTAGTTCATAGTGCTTATGGATATAGTCATAGATGATTTGAATACGCTCAAATTCTTTTGGATTGTAAGCGGTACGATATTCTTCCATAGATAAAAACTCAAACTCTTTTGACTCGGATAAGTCACTCAATATGTCCAATAAGAGCATAAGCCGACGGATCGATCCTTCTTCTATTTGGTAAAGCTGGACAATCTTTTTTTGTACTCGAACCCGAGTCTCGCCAAAAAAGTGTAGGCCCCGATAGCTTTCCATAAACATGCTCTTCAGAGGGAGGCACTCAGGGGTATTGAGGAAATCCAGTCCCAGAAAATCTTCCTTCATTTGAATGACTCGCTGCTCACAGGGCTCGGGGGTGATCCAGCAGTGAGGGACATTTTTGCCTAAGAATATGAGTTCGCCTGGTTCGTAGCGGGCAAAGTGGTTACCGATATACCTCCTTCCCCGGCTTTGGGTAGTCCATATGAGTTCGTATTCGGGGTGGTAATGGTAGGCACTTTTGAAGTCGGAGCGTTGCTCGCGGCGCACAGTTTTCACCAAAAAGGAATTGGCGGGTTTATTACTGATGCGCTCGAGTTCGGCTCTCATATATGACTATATTTTTATGAATTATAGTAAAATTAATAAAAAAGGACAATATAGTCCACAAACTTGCAAATACCCACCAATTCTCTCCCCTTTGATCCTCCTAATTTTGCCTTATAAATATAATTTTTCCTAGAGATAATACTACTCCTATACGAATAATTATGATCAAATTACTACGCTCAACACTCCAAAAAATCTTCCTCTTTATGGGAGGATTTTGCTGCCTGGCCTCGCTTGCCTATGGGCAAGCCACCCTTACGGGTACGGTCAAGGACGATAGTCAAAGCCCTATTATTGGGGCAACTGTGCTAGTTCAAGGAACTACCACGGGTACCATAAGCGATGCCAGTGGAAAATACACCTTTCAAGTTCCGGCTGGCGATTTAGTGATTGCGGTTTCTTATTTAGGATATAAGCAAGAAATCAAAAACCTCAGCGTTGGCGAGGGAGAAACGGCTACTTTGGATTTTATATTAAGTGAAGATGCCTTAGGCCTGGACGCAATTGTTGTTACCGGGAGTTTTAGTGAGCGATCGCAGAAAAACTCACCAATGTCTTTGACCCGTCTGAACTCCAAGCAGCTACAAGTGGAAGCCTTTAACTCGCAGGCTGACATTCTTCGCGCAATCCCCGGTATTACCGCCGAAGGGGGGGGAGGGGAAGTAGCCTCCAATGTGTTTGTAAGAGGGATGCCTTCGGGGGGGCAGTACCAATTTACACCTTTACAGGTAGACGGTTTGCCTACGATCAGTACGTTTGGCTTAAACTCTTCGGCCCACGATGTGTACTTCCGAAATGATATCGGAATCCGTAACCTGGAATTTACCAAGGGGGGAGCTTCTTCCTTGTTTGGAGCCGGATCTGTGGCTGGTATTATTAACTACACCAGTATTAGTGGTACGGCGGTTCCCGAAAATGTTTTTGGCTTAGAATGGGCCGAAGAGGGAAGAGTCAAGGCAGATTTCATGTCGGCTGGTCCTCTGGCAGATGATTTATTTTATGCGGTATCGGGCTTTTATCGCTATGATGCCGGGCCGCTTGAAACCGGTTTGAACACCCGGGGTTTTCAAGTGCGGGGGAATCTGCGCAAACTTTTTAATGAAGGCAACAGCTCCGTAACCCTCTACGGGCAGTGGATTGATGATAATGTGCAGTTTTATCTGCCCTATCCTTTGGTGAATAATGATGGGGACTTTGAAAGGCCTACGGGCAATGATGGAGAAACCATTTATACCCTGCTTACCGGGCAGGCGACCGATTTTGCTTTTGATACCCCCAATGGACGGTTTGAGAGCCCCATTGAAAACGGAGTAATCACCAAAGGAGGGTATTTGATGGCCGATTTGCAACACAGTTTTGGGCAAGATTGGTACTTCCACTCCAAAGTGAAAGTAGCCCGCTACGATCACTGGTTTAACCTCTTCTTGGATGGGGACGGTACCCGAAACGTTCCCGAAACCCAAGCGAGCTACCTCAGTGAGCGCTCCTTGCCAAATACAGCGGCTTTTACTTATGTGGACAATGGGGCGGCCTTGGCAGCCAGTGACCTGGTATTTGAGAACCGGGTCTTGGATCGTCGTCGCCCAATGCAAGAAATTGCTGGGGAGTTCAACTTGACTAAAGATGTTGATATTGGAAATACCGTGCACAGTTTTACCGTGGGTACCTATTTAAGTAATACCCGAGCCGAAGATGATAACTGGTTGTGGCGGTATTTGGGCGATTTTAGTAATTCTCCCCGATTGATAAACGTGACTTATGCGGATACCAGTGGTACAGTAGAGTACGCTACAGGCGGCTTTATCAACGGAAGTGGTAGTCAAACCTCTAATAATACCCTACAAAGCTCCAAATCGGCGATCTATTTTGCGGATGAAATTAAGGGAGATGGCTTTGGAATTGATATTGGTTTCCGTTGGGAAAGGGCGGTTGGTTTTATCTCCCGAGAGACGGGAATAGGGAGCAATACCTTCAATAAAGGAGAGGTTTCGGCATCGGACATTGCGGTGATCTTGGCTGGTTTTGTGAAATTAAGCAACGCGGTTAACCTGTACGCGAATGCTTCTACGGGGTACTTCTTTCCAGAGCTACGAGGAGTTCGCTTCTCGGCTCCGGGAACTCCCCAAAGCTATGAAACTGAACGCATCAACCAAGCGGAGATTGGTACCAAGATCGGTACTAAAAAGCTAGCCGCAACGGTAGCTGCCTTTTTTGTAAACCTCAAAGATCGACGGAGCATTGACTTCGTAAACGACGGGCAAGGCGGGGTAATTGAAGAAGTATCCACCCAAGATACCCGAACCTTAGGTTTGGAAGCAACGGTAAATTACCAGTTGGTGAAGGGTTTGGGGGTCAATGCCCAGTTGACTTTACAAGACCACGAGTTTACCAAAGTAGAGGGCAATGAGGAGCAAGAAGGAAACTGGTTGCGAAGACAGCCTAAATTCAAGGGAACCTTTGGCTTAAATTACGAGCGCTACGGAGTAGATTTTAATGCTTCGCTTACGGTCTTAGGGCGTCGCTTTGCCAATGATGCCAATACTGCCGAACTGGATGCTTACAGCCTGGTACGGGTGGGAGGTGGTTATACTTTCCAACTGGGGCAAAATAGTAATACCCTCCGTTTGGGATTCTCGGTATTTAACTTGTTTAACTCCGAAGGGGTCACCGAAGGGTCTCCCCGGCAAGGAAATGCCCAAACGGGTACCTCCGAGTTTTTCGTAGGCCGTCCTATTCTACCGCGTAGGCTTGCCTTGAGGGCGATGTTTCGCTTCTAGAAGGTAAGGGCCGGAATTTCCACTTCCTAAGAAAAAAGGCAAATTTTGGCCACTTCCTTTAAATATCTTGTAATTTGTGGTGGGTTTATATACTTGGTTTTCATTGGCTTAGGGATGGAGCGGCCTGTTTGAGCCCGCCGCTGGTGGTGGGTAGGCCGGCGAGTAGCGAGAGCCCGACCCGCGCAGGCACTACCTTCTCTCAAGCAGGGGATGGGCTAGCGCGGGTAAGCCCCAAAAACTGGGAAGCTATTTTTGAGGCCATCACCAATTTACTTAAAACCACAAGCCCTTTATAGAAATAATTTAAAATAAGAAGAATTTGGGGGGCTAAGCCAAAAGAAGGACGCCCCCTTTTCTTCATAAAAGCATTAATGGCTAAGCATATGAATATTGATGAAGCGCGTTTGCTAGAAGAAGCAAAACACATTCTCCAAGGAAATGACCGGGGAGGATTTACGGTACCTAGCCCCAAACTATACCCTTTTCAATGGAATTGGGATTCTTGCTTTGTAAGCATGGGCATGTCAAATTACAAGGTTGAGGCGGCGATTTCAGAATTACAAGCCCTGCTCAGGGGCCAGTGGGAAAATGGCATGATCCCGCATATTTTATTTCACTCAAAAAATGAAGAAGGCTATTTTCCCAATTGGGATTTTTGGGACTCATCGGTTAATCCGGGAGCGCCTAAAGATTTGAAAACCTCGGGCATCAGTAACCCTCCCATACTGGGCTTGGCCTTGGAGCAAATGCTAGACAAAAACGCTGATAATGCCACGGTGGTAGATTTTGTAAGACAGAGTTTACCGGCGGTAATCCGTTTTCACGAATTTTTCTATGCGCAGCGGGACCCATTCCACGAGGGCTTGCTATATATGTACCACCCCTGGGAATCGGGACGGGATAATTCACCGCTTTGGGATGATGCTTTGAGTCTTATTGATTTGAACAAAGCCCAACTCCCTACCTACCAAAGACGGGATTTGAGCGTGGCCGATGCCAGTGAAAGGCCCACGAGCCAACAATACGATCAATATGTTTACCTGTTACTTTTGGGCAAGCGTCACCGATACGAAGGGGAGGGGATCGCCCAAGATTCTGAGTTTTTGATCCAAGATAGCCTGATGAATGCCATGCTTATCCGGTCCAATCAGTCCTTGATGGAATTGGGTGAGCGCTTTGGCATCGATACGGGAAGCATTCGGGAAAAACAAAGCCAAAGCATCCAGTCCTATGAGCAAAAATTTTGGCAGGAAGCGTTACAGACGTATTGCGGCTACGATTTACGCCAAAAGAAACACCTGCCTTTTTGGGAAATTGGGGGGCTGAGTGCCTTGCTGGCCGGGGTGCCCTCGCCAGATAAAGCCCGAAAGATGAGCCAATACTTGGAAGAATTGGTAGGACAAAACTATATGATTGTGCCTAGCTTTGATGTGAAGCATCCTCTCTATGACTCCAAACGCTATTGGCGGGGACCCATCTGGCCCCAGATGAACTGGATGGTGTGCCATGGCTTAAAGCAATACGGGATGCATGAACTCGCCCATAATGTACGGCACAACTTCTTGGAACTCGTTGAGCGTTTTGGCTTTCATGAGTATTTTGAAGCTCAAAAAGACTTGATGCAAAAAGAACACGGAGGTTACGGAGGAGATCATTTCTCCTGGACGGCCTCGAGTGTGGTTGATTTTATTATGGCACCCTAAACCCTACGCTTGTGAATTTTCTAGATTACCTCATCATTGTCATCTACATCATCGGCTTTTTGAGCCTGGGTTACCTGTTTAAGAATAATAAGGACTCCAAAGATTATTTCTTGGGGGGGAATTCCTTGGGCTGGTTTCCCTTGAGTTTGTCTACCATGGCTACCCAGTTATCGGCGATTAGTTTTATATCGGCCCCGGCCTTTGTAGGCTTAAAGCTTAACGGAGGGATGAAGTGGCTTACTTTTGAGTTGGCTGTGCCTTTGGCGATGATTTTTATTATGCTCCTTATTATTCCGCCTATTTTTCGCTCGGGGGTAATTAGCATTTATGAGTACATCGAGCGACGGTTTGATTACTCCACGCGTTTGATTTTGAGTGTGGTTTTTCAAATCAGCCGGGCCTTGGGTACTGGGGTGATGGTGTATACGATTGCGTTTATCCTGCAAGCTGTTTTGGAGATAGATTTTACGTATACCATTCTCATCATAAGCATCATTACCATCATTTACTCTTGGCAAGGGGGGATGAAGGCGGTCGTTTGGGGGGACACCATCCAGATGATCATTTTGTTTTTGGGATTATTGATATGTCTGGGCTATGCCTGGTCTATGATAGAAGCGCAAGGGGGCTTTCCGGTAGCCTTTGATACGGCCCGGTTTCAGGTGATAGACTATAATTGGGGGACCCAAAAAGGAGAAGAATACGGGTTGCTGCCTATGTTGGTAGGCGGACTTTTCTTATACATGTCGTACTACGGATGTGACCAAACCCAAGCCCAACGTTTGCTCTCAGCCCGGAACGAAAACACCATTCGGCAATTGTTGCTAGCCAATGGCTTGCTTCGATTTATCGTGGTATTGGTCTATTGTATGATGGGTTTACTTATCGGAGCCGTGGCGCTCACTACCCCGGAATATATGGAGGCCATGCGGGAAGTAACCCAAAACCATTTCCCGGAGGAATTTGCCAAAAGTGGTATAAAGCCCGATATGATGATGCCGGTATTCATCTTACAATATTTACCCCACGGCATTATCGGGATTTTGATGATTGGGATTTTATCGGCTACCATGTCTTCCTTAAGCTCAACGGTCAATTCCTTGGCGGCCGTTACCGTAGAAGACTACTTCAATCGGGGAGAAACTAAACTAGACAATCGGCGGTATTTACAGCTATCCCGCTTATCGGTTGTCTTTTGGGGTGTGGTGTGTATAGGGGCAGCCTACTTGTTTGGGGGCAGCGATAGCCCGGTGATTGAGATTATCAATGCGATTGGTTCTGTATTTTATGGGACGGTCTTGGCTACTTTCATGCTGGCCATTTATGCCAAGAATGTAAACTCGGCCGGGATGAAAGCGGGCATTATCATTTCGGTACTGATCAATCTACTCATTTCTGAGCGTATGCAAAGCATTTTGGGGATTGACATAGGGGTACACATCTTTTGGATATGGTTAAATTTTACTGGTTTCTTTTTGACAGTCTTTATTGCTTTGTTGGTGAGTAGTCTGAGCCCGAATGCGCCCGGCAGAAAGGAAGACGTAGCCAAGATAAGATGGGCCGACTTTGTGAGCAGAGAGCCTCTTATCTTGATAGGCTTTTTCCTGGTGATTATGCTGGTTTCTTACGCCTTGCCCGGTCTACTTCAAAATTTATTCTACGGTTAAACGGGATTATCCTCCCAGCCAATTATGAAGATTCTGATCGCTCCAGATAAATTTAAAGGCTCACTCTCGGCCCCCGAAGTTTGTCAAATTCTTCGGGAAAGTTTGGAAGTACAATTTCCTGGGGCCGAAATTTTTATGCAGCCCATGGCCGATGGGGGAGACGGCTCCCTCGATCTTTTGCAAGAGATCTGGGAAATGGAAAAACGGGTGCTCAGCGTGCCGGATGCCCTGGGCCGGCCGGTAGAGGGAACCTATTTTACTTCCCAAGATACCGCTTGGATCGAACTGGCCCAAGCTTCAGGGATTGCGCGACTCGGGCCCGAGGAGCGGAATGCGATGCGGGCCAGCACCCGGGGTACGGGCGAACTTATCCGGGACGCTGTAAGCCGTGGCTACTCGAAAATACGCCTATTTATAGGAGGAAGTGCCAGCAATGAAGCCGGCTTGGGGATTGCCAGTGCCTTGGGCTATACGTTTTACCATGCCGCGGGGCATGCGCTATTTCCGGTGGGAGAAAATCTAAGCCAAATCAGCCATTTTACTTGCGACCCCTTCGCGGAAAGCCTGAGAGAAATTGATTGGGAAATTGTTTGTGATGTCCGCAATCCTTTCTTTGGGCCCGAAGGGGCCGCTTATGTGTATGGGCCTCAAAAGGGAGCCAATCGGGAAGAGCTAGCTCTATTAGACCAGGGCCTGCAGCACTTGCACCGACTCTTTTTGGAACATAAGCTCATCGATGTCCAAGCCTTGCCCGGAGCGGGGGCGGCGGGTGGCGTTGGGGGGGGCTTAGCGGCCCTATTTGGGGCAAAACTCCTACCGGGGATTCAGATGTTTATCGATACATTTCAAATCCAGCCTCAGGTAGCCGAAGTCGATTGGGTCATCACGGGGGAGGGACGACTGGATGAGCAATCGCTGCAAGGCAAAGTCGTGGGTGGTTTGTTGGAACTATGCCAAGCCTCCGAAAAGCCCCTGTTGGTAGTCTGCGGGCAAAATTCTTTAGATTCCTTGTATTACCAAGGCACCCTACTCCAAAAGGTATGGAGTTTACTCGACTTTGCTCCCTCGCCAGAGGAGGCCATGGCCCATCCTCGGCCCTACTTACTACAATTGAGCCAAGCCTTAGGGGCCTACCTCGCAAAATTTGAATAAAAATTAGGGGCTGCCCCCGGCGATTCACTTCGTCTTGTCCCTAGGAAAAAGGGGGGCGCCGGGGTCGGGCAGTATTTTTCAAGAGGGCAGTCCATTTTCTATGCGCGGGGAAGCCCATGATATACCTTTTAAAAGGTTGGTAGCAGAAACATATATCCCAGATATAAAGGTAGTTACATGCTTTTTTTAGTCAGCAAACGGTCTAGTTCTTCCTTCATCGCCCTACGTCTGGGATGCTCTTGTATGAATTGCTCGATTAAGTTGACGACCAAGGGTTCGGCTCCAAGCTTTTGCATACGCTTTAAGTAGTGGGCAGCTTGTTGGTATTGGCCCCGGGAGGAGGATGAGTCTATAAACTTGGTAATTTGCTGCCCGTACAATAAGAAAAATCTTTCCGGGTAGATAGGAGCCAAATAGCTTTCTAGCCTTTGGATATGGTGGAGGCTAGGATCTTTTTGTAAATACTTCCAGAGTAGTTCCCACTTTTCCTCTTGTATATAGATATGTTCTTCTAGGTGCTGCCGGGAGTAGTTATTTTGGGTTTCCTGGATCATTTTTTGGACAAAGCTCTCCCATTGAGCGGGGGGCAGGGTTTCTTTTAAGAGGTAATAGTAGCTGTCATAATCATCTGGATCGTTTAGCCAGAGGTAGTGGGCATACTCGATTATGTGTTCGGTTTTTTCTAGCCATTGGGCAATTCTGAGAAGATATCTATACCAAGTATTTACCAGGAGGCCTCGGTCTTTATCTTTTACGGTACCCTCCAGAGCGAGCTGGGCCACTTTGTCAAAATCTTCTTGCTCGAGGTAATCCTCAATAAGTTTTTGACGAAGATGCTGGCCCGGAGATTTGGATAAGGCAAATTCCTTAGCGGCCCCGTAGTCTTTTATCTTTTCCAGGATATCAAAGGTAATTACATCCAATTCTTCCGATTCAAATTCGGTCTCGGTAGGCCGGGTAGTGATCGCTAAGAGGCTTTGGTATTGGGCTTCGGTTTCGGCTACTTGCAAGGCTATTTCTAGCAGCCTGGTCTCGAAGCCCCAATCGTGATATTCTTCAGAAGTATAAGCCTCTATACAAAATGTAAAAAGCTTATTTTTTAGAGGGGTAGGAGGGTTCTCGAAAGCAATATCCCCCAGAAAATCCAAAGATTCTAGCAACAGGTCATTAAAATAGCCCAAGCTATCGTCGGCATCATAGATAAACGGGGCGATTTTGCTGAGAATAGCCTTGCAAATATTAAAGCCAATTTCGTATTGTTTTTTGGCTATTTGCTGCCCGGCAATATCTAAAAGCTCTTGGAGTTCATCGGAAATGCCTTCCACGGTTTCGTTATTTAGATAGGCTCCGGGAAAGGCCCATTTTTGTATAATTTGATCTACCTCCCGTACGTGATAGTCTTGGTTTTGAGCTTTGGAAGTATCCATGAAAAGTCGGAAAAATTTAGTCCTTAGTGATGAGTTATCAATAAGGGCTTGTTGCAAAAACTTTTTAAGTTCATCTTGGGGGATGCGGGATAAATATGCTTCTACTTCTTCGGCCACATTTGGTTTTTTTGGGGGGGGAGAAGTTTGCCCCTCAATACTTTCAGTGGTAAGATATAAAACACAGGCGACAATATGTTTGCAGAGGAGTCCTTTGTCATAGGGGCAGTCGCAATAGCAAGCCACCAATACCCTCTGGTTGATTTCTAGATTTACCTGGTAATCTTCGGTACCACTCACAACACCCTCATATATGCCCTCGTAAATTTCTTCCAGCTCAAGGATTTCATCTAAGTACCTGCTGGCTTTTAGATAAATTTCCACGGGAATATACTCCTCTATTTCATCCAAAGGAATGCTGGGTGTGAGTTTGTACATAGATAATCTTTTGGGTAATGTTAGGTAAAAATCAAAATAGAAAAATTTACGCTAATTATGCTAAGAACGGCAATTAAATTCGTACTTATTATCAGGACTTACACTAAAAGCCCCTAATCCCCCTAGAGTGTAGTTGTTGGCAGCCGAAGCTAACTGGTTTATATAATTTATACGCTTACACAGGGAAATGAAGGGGGGGGTTAGAAAAATAATCGTATTAAATCTCTGAACCTAATTGCTTAGTTGATAAATTTAATAACAACTTTCTTGGATTTTTGATTTCTATTAAGGCTTATTCTCGATTTATTAAATGAGGGTTTGCCAAAGGTAGTTTGATTTGAAGCACCCACTCGTTCCCTGGGTATACCTATAAAGTTTGTATCCACTTTACCGTTTTCGTTGGAATCGTGGGCTATTGATACGGCATAATTCCCAAATGGGAGGTTTCGGAAAGTGTAGGTCATCTGGCCAATTTTTGGGCTTAGACGTACTACTTTATAAGCCTTTTCTATTTTTGTAGGAAAGCCACTTGATTCAGAAAAGACCATGAACAATACTCTTCCTTTTTCACTATCTACGTTTGTAACCTGTACTTCAAGGGTTCCTTGAGCATAGCTTTGGGAAAAGATGAAGGCAAACAAAAGGATCAGGACAGATAGTTTTTGCATTATGGTTATTAATTTTTTTGGATTCAACCCAATAACTTTTCCTTTTGGGTGTATTGTAATAGGTAAGAGTTACTTTTTATGTATAAAATTTCAAATTATTTCTATAAAGATAGGAGATAACTTGATCCGATCTTGAAAGAAACTAAGAAAAAAGATATTTTGACTGAGTGTTAGGGCGGCTTGTTTGAGCTACCCATTTGTTTGTGTTATGGCCATCGAGAGGTGATAGTCCGTTCCTCGCTTGAGGTAAAGGGTTTACTTTGGTAATTGGTATTTTGACCGAGGTATAGTCCCTTCTCATTATTTTTATGAAAAAGATTAATGTAGGATAGGTTCATAAATTGTGATTTTATGTGTGAAGCCTTTTAAAACTGTCTCTTTGACACGGCTAAGGTATATTGTTTGGGAAGGCCTCAATAGGCCTGCATAAGACTCGCCAACCAGTAATTTCTTTTGGAGTGGGTTACACAAAGATAGGATGCGAGCGGCTTCACTCAATACTCTTCCGTGGTAGGCAAGTTCTTTTCGGGATACACCAAGGGTAGTACTCGTAACGTTTCCAGAATTTAGTGCCGCTTTGAATTCAGGAATGACCCCATAGGTATTTAGAAACTCATTTTTTTTAGCTTGTAATACGGCGCTAAACTCAAAAAATAACCTAAAAGGGACTTCTGGATCAAAATTTGGGTCAATCACCCAACTAATCACGGCTTCGTCTCCGACATATTGATAATGTTCTGCCTGGTACTTGACTTGTAAAAAAGAAAGCTCTATAAAACAAGCTTTTAAAAAATTACTGTAGTCCAATGGACCTAATTGGATAGAGGTTTGGGTAGAATTATTTAAATCTATAAACATAAATACCCTTGGCTCTTGTACAGGTTGTGAGTGAGAATAGGTAAAGAGGCGGAAAAGCGTGCCTAGGCCCACAATTTTGATAATAAATTTGAAAATAGTATATAGTAGAAAAATAACATTGGAGTATAAAAGAAGGCCTATTAGCAATGGACTGTTAGAAAACCTCCAGGTAGTGTAAAGTACTTGCCAACTAAAAGAAAGAAAAAGTAAGCTTGTTATAGCGTGGGTACTTAAAAGGGCCGATACCAGACTTAGATTGAAGATCAACAAATACTGGAAAGCTTTGCCTAGATTATCTTGTATTAGGGGGCTTATTTTGGTAATCTGCTTATTAAGAAGGTATAAAAGCAAACTAGTCAAAAATGGCATAATAGGATTATAGGCAAATTCATTGAGCAAGCTTTGCTTGAGGTCTGGGGCTAGTCCAACAAAGCGGATATAGGTAAACCCATAATACCCTATATTAAAGATGATGAGAAATACCAAGCATTCCAAAGCTTTGCTATGTCTTAGCCATATTCTTTTCATTAGAGAAAACTCGTCTAGTTTATATCTAGGGGATTTCATTTTATATTGTTGGTTATCTTGAGTTGGCTACCAATGTCCCCTTTAAGCTTTCCAAACGAAGGGAAGCCTTCAGGATTTCAATCTCTAAGTCCTGAATATTAATGCGAGAGGCGAGAAGAGCGTTTTGGGTATCTCTGACTTCTAAGGAACTTGACTTTCCTGCATAGTAGCGAGACTCTGTACGAGAAAAACTTTCTTCAAAGGTTATAAGGTTTTCCTCCTCTCGGTTTAATTGATCTTGTAGCAGTTGTAAATTACTTTGCTCCTTGATGGCTTGGGTGTAAAGGTTTTCTAGCAATTGGTTTTCACGAATTTTATTACTTTCCAAGCCTAGTTTTGCATTTTGTATATCACGATTGTTTTGATTGCCTTTGAATAAATTGTAGCGTAAAGAAACACCCAAGGTAAAGCCTAGGGTTTTAATTTCTGCCAGCTGTTGCAAATCATTTTCTTGACGGAAATACCCATAATTGGCAAAAGTACCCACTTGCGGATATCGACTGGCTTGACTCAAGTTGAGTTGATTATTGGATAAGATTACCCTGTTTTGGCTGAGTTTTACGTCTGGGTTATTTTCTAGAATAGATCGCTTAATCTCTTCGCTACTGAGTAGGGGAGGAAGAGTATAGTCTATGCCCAGCTTGTAAGTACGATTGGGTTCTAAGCCAAGCAGGAAGTTTAGGTCTTTTAATAGGTTGTTTTTGGCTAGGCTTAAATTGTCTAAAGCGTTTTCATCTTGGTTAACATCGGTTTGTGCCCTCAATACAAGTAAGCCATTGGATTTACCAAATTCTTTAAGGTCTTGGGCTTTTTGTAACCTTTTCTGACTGGTGAATAGATTTTCTCGAAGTAATTCTTCTCGCTGTTGTAACTTAACTATTTCTAAAAAAATCTCAGCTACCGTCAGTATTGTGTTGTTGATTAATGACTCTTGTTGGTAAAGGGCAATACTTTGCTCGTTTTGTAAGATTTTATAACGATATTTTCCACTAAATCCAGAAAAGATGATGTAATCAGCCTGTATGACAGCTGTAAGCGTTCTAGTTTCTACCCCACTTTCATCAAAGCTGATTTCAGGCGGGCTTTCTTGAAATGTGCGAATGGCAATATCGGAAACATTATTCGCATAGGAAGCATCACCTAAAAGGTTGACGCTTGGCAAGAGGCCAGCCTTGCCCGGATATACATTGTTATTGGCGATCTGAGTAAGCTTAATCTGGGCTTGGATACTTTGATTGTTTTTTAAGGCTAAACCAAAGGCTTCGTCCAGGCTAAGAACGTAAGTTTCTTGAATTTCCTGCGCTTTTAGTGGCCAAGAATTATTAAGAATAAGCACTAAGCCAACAATATATAAAAGGTTTTTCATGGGTATGATTTTAAGCAATTTCGTTTTTAATTTCACGAAGTACTACGTCTAGTTCTTCAGGTTTTAGAGATTGTTTTCTAAGAATATATTTTGTGTAAAGAACCTTTAAGTAATTCAAAATTTGCATAAGGGCAGGCATGAACATAAGCGTTAAGACCATACCGAAAATCAAGCCGTAGGCAATTGCAATGGCCGTGGGTTTAATAAACTGGGCACTGATAGAATTATTCAAAAGCAATGGGGCCAATCCAAAAACGGTTGTAATGGTAGTTAGCACAATAGGCCGGAATCGGGAAATTGCGGAGGTTTGTAAACTTTCTTTGACAGAGAGGCCTTTTTTTAGATTCTCATTGTATGTAGAGATGAGTACCAGACCATTGTTAATCAAAATCCCCCATAAGGCTATCATTCCCAAAATCGAGAATATACTTACCGGAATATTGTGTAGGTAAGTACCCCAAGCAACTCCTATAAAAGCAAAAGGTAGTATACCTAGGATAGCTAAGGTTTTGCTTACGGACCGATAGTTAAGTAACAGCACCGTGACCATTAAGGTTAGTACGATTATACTAGGGCCTTGACTAGAATTTTGAGTCTTAGATGATAATCTAGCTTCTCCCTCAAGAGTATATCGTATATTAGGAAATTTAACTTGTATATCTTTTAAGATAGTCTGTTCGGCCTGGGTCAGCACATTAGGCACTGACACAAGTAAGTTGGATATGTCGGCTTCCACGCGAATTTCTCTCACCCCACTTTGGTGATTGACCGTCGTTACATTGCGAGTTTTGTGGAAGACGGCAATCTCGTCCATAGTGTATGAAGTACCATTAAGGTTGAAAATCCTGACATTTTCAAGATCGGCAATAGAACGACGGTCCCGTTCATCATAGCGAATCCATACTTTAACTTCCTCATCTCCTCTTTGTAAGCTTTGCACTTCCAAACCAAAGAAGCCTTTTCGTATTTGGTCAAATACTTGGGCCTCTGTTAGGCCTAAATACCGCGCTTTTGGAGTAAGTTGCATTTCTAGCTCAGGCATCCCCAGTTTGTCAGTATCAGTGACATCTTTAAGATCACTTTGACGGGAAAGATAGTTGCGTAACAAATTTTTGGCTTCTCTCAATTCTCCTAAATCACGACCAATCAAGGCTATGGAAACTGGCTTACCAAAAACGGCAATACTACCATAGGAGAGGTTACGGGCCTCAGGAATAGGGCCAACCTCATCCCGGATTTTATCGGCGATTTCAAAGGATTGTATGCCCCGGGAATCCCCTTCAAGCATATAAATATTTAAGGCACCCTCATTGCTGTTGGGCCCAATCACCCGTTCTATATAATTGATTACCTGTTTTCCATCACTTCTTCGGTTTGTGTAGTAGTCATTAATTTTCCAGACGGCATCTTCCATTTTTTCTAAACGGGCAAAAGTTATGGATTCATCGGTGCCCAGGGGTAATTCCAATTGAGCGGTAATCACATCTTGGTCAATATTTGGAAAAAAGGTACCCTTGATGAGTCCAGAGCTAATTGCCGAGATGGTTAATCCCATCACGAACACAACCCCAACAATAGGTACGAGGGGCCATTTTAGGGAAAATATAATAATGTGCCTATAAACCCTATCCCGAAATTTTAACAAGGAATTGTTTGTAATACGGGTAATTTTCCAAGGTTTATCATCTTTGCGTAAAGCCTGGGAGCGGGCAATATGCACGGGTAGAAAGAAGAGACTTTCCAATAAGGCTACTAAGAGAGTGGCACACACCACAAAAGAAATATCTGAAAAATAATCCCCTAATTGGCCATCTAGAAAGAAAAATAAAGAAAAAGCCAATGCTGTGGTGGCCAAGGAAGAGATAATAGCTGGGATAACTTCTATGGTTCCGTCAATAGCCGCTTTCAAGGGGCTTTTTCCATCGGTGAAATGCTGATAGATATTTTCGGCTACGACTACCCCATCATCAACCAAAATCCCCAGCACTACAATAGTACCAAACAAAGATACCTGGTTGATGGTCAAGTCATAAAAAGTCGAGAGGATAAACATACCTAATAGGGCAACCGGTATTTTAAAAGCAACCCAAAAGGCAATACTGGGATGTAAGAATAGCCCCAGTACAATTAGTACAAGCAATATACCCTGCCAAGCATTGTTTACCAAGGTACCAATAGCATCATTTAGAGAAATGGTTTTGTCTTCGATAATTACAGCTTGAACCAATTCATTACTATCATTAAATTCTTCTATAAAACTGGCTACAAACTCGGCGTTTCCTATGAGGTCTTCTTTACTACGGCTAAATACCTTCATAATGACGCAGGGGTTTCCGTTCACAAATGCCCTTTCTGGTTTATCTGCGAAGCGATCTACGACATCGGCCACATCTTTTAGAAAAACAGTTTTGCCATCTGGGGTAGTTTTTAGGACTGTGTTGAGTAAATCTTTGGCAAAGTAGGACCGGTTATCTAGGCGGATGAGTAGGTTTTCCCTCCCCGTCTCTACTTCACCCCCAGAAGCTTTAAGGTTAGTATTGCCAATAGCTTGGCTTATTTCATCAAAGCTTAGTTGATAGGCTTTCAGGTCTTGTTCGCGAAGGCGAATTTCTATCTCTTCTTCTGGATAGCCACTTAAATATATTTGAGACAATTTTGGGGATAAAATCAGCTCGTCTTTGATAGACTTGGCGTAATCTTTCAAAATGCTTAAATCGGCTTCTCCGGTGAGGCCTATGGTCATTGTATAGTTTAGTATCTCCTCTTTCAAGATCACTGGGGTATCCATCTGTTCAGGAAAGGTCGTGATCCGGTCTACAGCATTATTTATGTCTTGTAGTACTTCCTGAGGGTCGGCCTCTTCTTTTAGCTCAATTCGAATATTGGCCAAACTTTCAGTAGATGTAGACGTGACCCGGTCAATCCCTTTAAGCCCCTCTAAGTTATCCTCAATTTTATTTACTACTTCTTCTTCTACCTCTTGGGGAGAAGCTCCCCGGTAAACCACATTGATGACAATAAAGTTGACAGGTTCCGGGGGTAAAAAATTAGAACGAATGGATGAAAGGCTCAATAAGCCCAAGACCACAATCAAACCCACAAATACGTCTACGGTGCGGGGTTTCTGAGATAAAAATTTTATGATTTGTTCCATGGTATATAAAAAACGGGGTCTTATTGGGTGATCTTTTTACCTTCTACGGGCCCTTGAAATTGGTTGGCAATAAGTTTATCACCGTCCATTAGTCCTTTCACTAGTATTGAGTCTCTGAGAAAGGCTACTGGTTTAACCGACTTAGTTCTTATGACATCTTTTTGGAGTGTATTAACTTGGTTATTTCGGCTCAAAAGTTTGCTTGGAATGCAAAATACCCCCTCGTATGTTTGGGTATTAAGGGTGCCTTCTAGATAAAGCCCAGATTTGATGGAAGGCCCACCAATAGCAAAATATACTGGGATATTTTGGGTCTTTTCGTCAATGATCTGGTTGATCCGGCTAAGCGATCCCGTCCATTGTCCTTCAATATCATTACTAGTAAACTTGATGCGGTCACCTAGTTCCAGTAAAGAAATAATATCTGCCTTTACACCCGCTTCTAGCTCATACTGTTTAGCGTGAATAATAGTGCCTAAAGCTTGGCCAGGTAATACCAAACCTCCAACATCCACCCGGGCATCGGTAAGCATACAATGATATGGAGCAGCAATGGTATATTTATTCAACCGTTCTTCTAGGGCTTTAATAGCATAATAAGTACTGTATACTTGATTGGAGGTGATATAATACTTCTCGGCATCTGATAGGGTAACAGGTAAGGGGGCAAGGTTCTCACCCGTTTGGTAGCTTTTGATATATGCTAGCCATGTTTCGTAGTTATCAGGATAATCAGCCTTAAGGTCAGGCATGATTCCGGTCAATAGGTTGAGAAGGACACTTTTTTGAGACTCTAGGTTTAGGTAAAATTCTTTAGAATCAATTTGTACCAAGTTTTCTCCTTTGTAGTACTTGGTTCCTTCCTTAAATTCCTTTTTTCCGGGTAAGATACGCCCTTGCACTTCTGCAAAGATCTGGGTACTGTTTTTGGGAATAACTCTCCCCGTGATCTGATATTTAATTGTGCGGTCTTCGTTACGGACGGTAATAAGTTGGATATTGTCTTTCAGGATTACTGAACCACTTCGTGAAGGTTTTTCAGGGGTTTGGGATCTTGGTGTTTCTTTTTCTGGCTTTTCCATAGTAAAGCTATAAGCAATCAGGATTGATCCAGTAAGAAAAACTGGTATACCAATGAGAAAAAGTTTTCTAAGGCTTTTCATGGCAATTAAAAGGTTTGGAAAACAAAATATAAAAGTGACTATCAGTCATTTATGAGTAAAAAAAATTTGAATTATACAATAATAAATCTGCTATCGCTTATGCAGACTTGATTTTAATTAGTTGTTAGTGTAATATACCATAGTTTTAAATTAAAAACGACCACTGGTCACTTTTGTTTAAAAAAATTAAGCTTTTATGCCATCAGCCATCATTTCGGCAAATGTGTCAATAAATTGATTGATGTCGATGTCATGTATTTTTTTGATAAGTTTCTGTTTAGTCTCAAGAAATTGAATAGACCCTATGCAGCATGCCCACAGTATATAATCTACGACCTCTGGGTTCAAGGTAGACTTTATTTCCCCATTTTTTTGGCCATTTTGGATAATTTCTACCACGAAGGCGACAATAGAGGAACTTATTCTCAGGTATCCCTGGATGTCCATATCAAACTCTGGCCTCTCAATGTACGATATCAGCTTATAATATTCAGGAAATTCGTTATTGAAATGAAACCCGGCCCGGCAAATGGCCTTGATCTTGTCCAAACTGTTTTCAAATGCAGATGCCTCCTTTTTAAACGTTTCTAGAAGTAAGGTCACCGATTTAATACTAAGCTCAGCCAAGATCTGTTGCTTGCTTTTGAAATATTTATAGATTGTACCTTTGGCAATCCTTGCTCTTTCTGCTACCTGATCTATTGTAAAGCCTTCTGTACCTGATTCAATTAAGATCAGGTCGGCGGCTAATAAGATCTGCCGTCTCCGAGTAGCCTCAGACTGATGTTTACTTCCTTCCATGTAATTGACTTGTGGTCATTTTTGTTTAATGTTATACTAATTTTAAAAAGTATTTGTTTAAAAGTTAAAATATGAAAGAAATCAAATGTGTCCATACCTCTCCTTGTATTTCAAGTCCAGAGCTCGCTTCTTTTGTTAAGAATTCTGCTATATTAAACAGATTACGTGATAAATCTTATTTTTAAAGTTCATTAATTATTAATATTTGCCATGGACATCTCTAAAGTCTTAAATAAGTACTTTTGTTTTTTCTTATTGACAATACCTTTCTGGCTAGGATCTTGTAGCTCAGATGATGAGCCAGAGGCCTTGAGCGAAGGAACTGTATTCAAGGAAGCTGAATTAGTCCAGGAATTTAATGTGACGGAGCTACGGGATTTTGTCAATACCCGTCCGGGCATTAGCTTGGACCCCCTGATAGTTCAAGTCCTGGCCCAGCGGGATATTCAGGTGTACCGCTTAGAATACGAAACACTCAATACCACAGGAGAAACTATTAGGGCCTCGGGACTAGTGGCCTTGCCCCAAAATGTAGAGGGTTTGAATTTAAAGTTGGTCAGTGTACAGCACGGGACCATTTTTGATCAAGAAGATGCACCTTCGGCCTTTGATGGCTCCCTAGAGGCTACGGTTTTTGCTACTCTGATTGCCTCTAACAGTGTTTTTGTAGCTGCCGTGCCCGATTATATAGGGTTTGGTGCCTCGGCTTCCGAAATACATCCCTACGAACACGCTCCGAGCTTATCCCTTACCTGCCTCGATATGCTGAGAGCTACCCGGGAATTTGTGGGGCAATTGTCCCTCAACCTACAAGATAGTTTGTACTTATTTGGCTATTCAGAAGGGGGCTATGCCAGTATGGCCTTGCATAAACGTATTGAAGAGAACAATGCTAACGAGTTTACGGTGATTGCCAGCGCCCCAGGGGCGGGGGCTTATCACAAAACGGCCTTTGCCGATACGATTACGGCAGCCAATCGCCCATTGACGTTTATTAATGCCTACTTGCAGGTCTTAGACACCTACAATCGCGTGTATGATATAAACCGTCCTTGGTCTTATTATCTTAATGAACCCTATGCCAGTGCCGTAGAGGCCACGGGGTTTAGAACCTCCGTAGAAAACAACCCGCAACTGCTCTTTACGGATACATTATTGCAATCCATCACAAATCGAAGCGATGTGGCCTTGATCAATGCCTTTGCCGACAATGATATTTTTGACTGGCGACCCCAGGCTGCGGTTCGCCTTATCCATGGGGATGCCGATAATTTTGTCCTTCCTTTTAATAGTCAGGACGCTTTTGATGCCATGACGGCACGGGGAGCTCCTACAGTTGAGTTAGTTTTTATACCTGGGGGGACGCACGATACGGCATTGGAGCCATACATCGAGAGCGCTTTGGAGTTTTTCTTTCAGTTTCAGTAAGATCAGGAAATGAACCAGGTGAGCCAAAGGAGCTTTGCTAAAAAAACCGCATATTTGTACCCCAATTACCAGAAATACCTCTAAATATGGCCGAAGGAACGCAAAGATCAAAGATTAAAATAGGGCAAGAGGTGGACATCGTCCAGAAAGCCGATCAAAGAACGGGGGAGCTCACCCGAGGGTTTGTGCAAAGAATCCTCACCAAATCTCCCCAACACCCCCACGGGATCAAAGTGATGCTCGAGACCGGAGAAGTAGGCCGGGTCAAGCACATTATAGGCTAATACGTACAAAAAGGATATGCAGACCATAAAAGCCCAGTTGATTGATTTTTGTCGCCTAAACTTGGCCTCCCAAGAAGCCGAAATACAGCAAAGGCTAGATGCCCTCTCCGAATCACGGAATCAAGAAACCAAAAGTACCGCCGGAGATAAATATGAAACGGGCCGGGCTATGGTGCAGATAGAAGAAGATAAAGCCCGTCGTCAGATGCTTCAAAACCAGGAGCTTACCCAGGCCCTGGATCGTGTACCTTGGCAAAAGGCATACGAACAAGGGCAAAGTGGGGCCTTGATCATAACCGATCGGGCTTGCTTTTTTGTATCCGTGAGTATGGGTAAGGTAAAGCTGGGCGAGCAAGAGTATTTCTGTATTTCACCCTTGGCCCCCCTGGCAAAGCAATTTTTTCAAAAGCAAGCCGGTGACCTGGTACAAATGAATCAAACCAGCTATAAAATACTTGAAGTTGCTTAGGAATTGAGCCAATAAGCCAATAAGATTCCTAGATAATTGGCCACGCTAAATCCCAAAAGAGCGGCAATTACCCCAATAGGAATCATGCTTAGGTTGCCCAAACTCCGGGCAATGGGGGGGATGAAGGCTGGGCCGTAAATGCCAGCAGTAGACGTGATTATCCAAGTGTCGGCATCTACTCGGGTGAGGCGGGCTAGAAGCAAATGAAGGGCAATCGCGCCAAACATAACAAAAGCCACCATAGCAATGAAGTTGGGGTCGGTAGCCAATACTTTGTCCATACGGGCCAGGCTCCCAACGGATACGCAAAATACCAGGAGTAGGTAATTGCCTAGGGCGTAGCTTCCCTGGAGATGCCCTACCCTGGGTATCTCAGAAAAGATTATCCCCAGAGTGCTCACACTTAATAATATAATTACCTCCGATATCTTTCCTTGAATCAAAAAAGAAAGCCCTACACTCAATGCCAAAACCCCAACAGACAAAGCCAGGGCAATCAAGCCTCCTTGCCAAGCAAAAGAGGTGTCCAGGCTTGAGTTGCTTAAGTTTTGATCTTGTCCGGGGCTTGGGGGAAGAAATTTTCGGGCCAAGGGTTTCATAAAACTCATCAAAGCCAATAGCCAAAGTCCGCCAAAAGCCAAGTCGGTAGCATTCAAGATGATAAACACCTCCTTAGGCACATCTAGCGCAATGCCAACCGCCGATAGGTTGGGCGTTCCTCCGGTGTAAACCCCTACCAGCATGCCGGCTAATTTGCCCACCTCGGGGACTTTCCCATCAAAATAATGAGCGGCCAGGCTAGCACTTATCATGACCGAAACTACCATCAATAAAAAGGATAAGCCCGCGCCCAACCCTAAGTTTTTCCAACTACGAAGGTCTGAGTTAAAAAGCAAAAGGCTCAAAAACAAAGGCACTGTGATCGTTATCAGAAGCTCCGAAGCCTCGGGTAGGAGGGGGATACCCGGCAGGTTGGCCACTAAAATACCTAGAGCATAACACAGGGTCACGGCTCCGATATGATGGAGCCACTTCCACTTTTGACATAGGTACAAGATGAGCCAAGGGCTGCCCAATAAAAGAAATATTTGTAGGATTTCCTGAAAAATCATATCGTATCAAGATGCGGGTCAATGGTGGGCTTGGGCTGAGTTTGTCCCCTAGGGATGTATTGCTTTATCCCTGAGCCAGCAAATAAAATGTTTTTAAAGGGCATGCTGCCAATTTAAAAAAGCCAGCGTAGCATAAAAATCAGCGTGTATCAGAAGATAAAGCTTCTATTCTATGGGTGGCTTTTCTGGGCCACGATACGCTTAGCTTTTTGGCAAAGTATTGATTATTGAAAATTATTACAGACTTATTTGCTTAAAATATTCAATTCCTAGGAATAATTGCATATTTTTGATGATATAAGCTTTTAAGAAGTTAATAAGTCTACGAAAGCTACAATCAAAAACCTTATGAATACGGTCCTCCCCTTAATTATCTAGAAAGGATTGTATAATGTACCTAATAACTCAGACAAAATCCCTAATTTTAACTACCAATTTTATTAGGGGTTTTGTTTCTTTTTGGGGTAATAAACTATGTTATCCCAAGTACTTTAATCTCTAATTCCTCTATTTAAGGAAAAACCTAGTAGGCGACCCCAACACCGAGTGAGATGCAAATTGTATTTCAAATAACAGCCCAATCATTTGAAAGGCCCAATTTGCATGGGCTAAGAGGAGAAGTATATTAAAAACGGGTTACATTATTTCGGTACGATCCTATATGAAAAGCTATAGCTTACAAATAGAAGGACAAGTGCAAGGGGTAGGCTTTCGTCCCTTTGTATTTCGCTTAGCACGAGACTTAGGAATATCGGGTTGGGTGATTTATAAAGGGGGTGGGGTACATATTCAAATCAGCCCGGATGACTCTTTGTTTTCTAAGTTTAAAGCCTTGCTCCTTGCTAATAGCCCACTCCGGGCTAAAATTCAAAACATTTTTGTAGAAGAAATACCTTACGAGCCTTTTCAGGGGTTTCATATCCTGAGTAGCCAATCCGACGATCAAAGCTTTCCTATTATTACCCCTGATTTTGCTACTTGCCCGAATTGCTTATCCGAAATGAATCAGATAGGAAACCGACGTATGGCTTATCCCTTTATCGCCTGTTCCGACTGCGGGCCCCGTTACTCTATTCTCAGGAGATTGCCTTATGATAGGGAAAATACTACTATGGGAGATTTTACCAAGTGTGAAGCATGTGCTGAAGAATATCTCAATCCTACCAAGCGCCGTTTCCACGCTCAAAATAACGCGTGTCCTCATTGTCCTATCGAGCTTTCTCTCTACGATGACAGCCAAACCTTAATTACCCAAAGACCGCTTGAAGTGATTCAAGAAGCAGTTCAAGCTTTATTTTTAGGGGATATTATTGCCGTTAAAGGAATAGGGGGGTACATGTTGCTGGCAGATGCCCGAAACCCGAGCGGTATTGCCCGATTGCGAAACCGAAAAAATCGCCCGGACAAGCCCTTTGCCCTCATGTTTCCCAGTGAAAAATCACTAAAACGTTCGGTTTTCTGCTCCGAGGAAGCTTGGGAACTAGTAAGTGGTCCAATAGCCCCTATTTGTTTACTCAGTACTCGCCCAGAAGCTGAAGATGAGCTGGCCCTTAATAAAATCGCACCTGGACTTTTACAGCTAGGGGTGATGTTGCCCTATGATCCGCTCTTGCACTTGATTGCCCGAGGGTTTGGACACCCCATGGTGGCGACCAGTGGCAATATTGGAGGAGCTCCCATCATGTTTCAAGATCGAGAAGCCTTAAGGGAGCTCAATCGTTTTGCCGACTATATAGTATGCCACAATCGGGAAATTCTAACCCCCCAGGATGACTCTGTCATACGCTTTAGCCCCTTTCATCACCATAAAATCCTGATAAGACGCTCTCGTGGTTTGGCTCCAAGTGTAGATATACCTCCACCACCCTCCCAGGCAAAACCACGATTGGCACTTGGGGCTCAACTTAAAAGTACGTTGGCCCTGAACCAAAGAGGGACTTGGATGGTCTCTCAGTATCTTGGCAATCACACGAGTTTAGCATCTCAAGGATATTTTAAGCAAGCCTTGGATCATATCCTTAATCTAGTCCCTCAAGCGCCCAAGGAAATCTTGGTAGATAGTCATCCAGATTATTTTAGTCATAAATTTGGAAAAAAGTTAGCGGTAGAGAAGCATATAAAGCTCAAAACGGTACCTCATCATTTGGCTCATTTTGCGGCCATTTTAGGAGAAAGACAACTAATCAGCCACCCAGAACCGGTTTTAGGAGTAATCTGGGATAGTACAGGTTTAGGAGACGATGGAGCGATATGGGGTGGTGAATTTTTTCTGTATGAGCAAGGGGTCTTTACCAGGATAGCCCATATAGCCTATTTTGACTACTTGGGAGGTGAGCGCATGGCGCGTTTTCCTCGTCTATCGGCTTTGTCTTTGGGGCATAAAATTCCGGAGCTAAGCCCACTCATTCAGGCCCGGTTTGAAAGCCGGGAATGGGATTATTATCAAAAATTACTAAGGCGTCCGGATAATATCCATACCTCCAGTATGGGGCGGGTATTCGATGCCATGGCTTGTCTTTTACTCGGTATTGACGAAGTTACCTTTGAAGGACAAGCCGCCTTGCTCCTGGAGGCCTTGGCTACCCGTTTTTATAATAAAGCCGGGATGTACGCTATGGATAAGGGCTTTACTTTGAGTTTGGAACCCGATGGGAGTATCGACTTACAGGGTATGTTGCGCGAACTTTTATTGGAAAAGCAAGAAGGAGCTAATCCGGATTATCTGGCGGCCCGATTTTTAGTAAGCTTAGTCAAGCTGGTTCACATGATAGCCGACGAGTACCAGATCAAGCACATAGCGTGTAGTGGGGGAGTATTTCAAAATGCTCTCCTAGCCGACCTTTTGACAGAGCATTTAGGGAACCATTATCAGCTATATTTTCACGAAAAACTTTCTCCTAATGATGAAAATATTGCTTTTGGGCAATTACATTACACGATGATTCAGGAGGGATAAACCTGAGCAAACTAGCCCATAAATCATAAAGTAAAGGATTGGCTGAGGGATAGAGCGGCCTGTTTGAGCTCGTGTAGGCCTGGCGGGGAGAGGCAGCGAGTAGCGAAAGCCCGACCCCGGCCGCAATTTTTCCTTTAAACTGGCAAAACGTACCACCGGGGGCAGCCCCAAGGTATTCGCTCTTTGCTTTTTGAGCTATTAGCCCATATCCTTCTCCATGTTTACTGCCCGAAACGGATGGACAGCTCGGGATGTTCCGCCGATTGTCATATCTAAAAAAACAAAAAAATATGCTTTATCTTACTTGGTAAGAATAGTAGGACAAGCTTCCATAAATGCAAGCATAATGTTGTAATTTTAGGTTCTTAGTCTTCACTTTCCATCCATCAAAAAAGACTTTATTATGGCTTGGGGACCCAATACCAAACAGACGGCACTTGTATTTGACGTGAATGAAACCCTTTTGGACCTAAAAGTATTACTCCCGGCTTTTGAAGAGTCTTTTGGCGATTCATCGGCTCTCAAAAGGTGGTTTGCTAGTCTTTTACAATACTCGATGGTGGCTACCATAAGTGGGAATTATCACAATTTTGACGAGATTGCTTATTCTGTCTTAGAAATGACGGCTCAGTCTTTTGGCCGGGAGATTAGTGAGGAGCGCAAAATGCAACTCGCCAATTTACTGCGGACCCTGCCACCCCATCCGGAGGTGCCTGAGGCTTTAGAAAAGTTAAAAAAAGCTGGTTTTGTGCTGTTTGCCTTAACTAATTCTTCTGACTCGGTAGTGGAAGATCAAATGCGCTTTTCGGGTTTAGGCCATTTTTTTGAAGATAAGATGAGTGTAGAAAAGCTTGGGGTATTCAAACCTCACCCCCGGGTGTATAAGTCGGCAGCTTACCGCATATCCCAGCAATTTGCCTACGAGGATATCCGGATGATTGCTGCGCACGCCTGGGATATTGCCGGCGCTTGTTCTTGTGGGTGGAAGGGTGCTTTGCTGAGAAGGGGAGGGCTGGTGCCCTATCGTTTGGCGCCCATGGCCGATATGGAAGCGCCTGATATGTACCGGATGGCTACTCTACTTATTGAGCAGGATGCTTAGAAACTATTTAAGTTTAGTTTTTGTCGGCGAAAAGGGTCAGTTTTGGGTTCTGATGAAATCAAATTGGGAGCGCATAGCAGCGCTATGGGCGATAAATTTGATGAAATCAGGTTCCCGTTTTCCATTTTAAAATGGCCCTTTGCAGCCCATATAATTAAATTTAAACAGTTTCTTAGTCAATCTTAATCCCTTTTTTACTGAAAGGACGGGACTGCCATTCCCCATCCAGGAGTATTTTTACTTCTTTGTAGCCTATATCTTCTAAAATACCCGCGGTTTCCTTGAAGCCTAGGGTGATTTCGCTGGGTTCGTGACAATCTGAGTTGAGCATAATGGGGATTTTCAAACGGATGGCTTCCTTCAAAATCCAGGGGCTGGGGAAGATCTCAAATGATTTTTTTCGGCGGGTATTGAGGGTATTAACTTCCAAGATACTACCCGATTGGGCAATACTTTCAAGGGTTTTGATAACTTCTTTCTGGTACCAAGCATCCGATTCAGAAAAGAACTCTTTTTTACGGTTGTGGATCTTGATTTTATCTACGTGGCCAACAATTTCGGGGCACTGTTTGTCCAGCATCTCCCGGACCAATTCATAATAGCGTTTTACGGCTTTTTTGATATTATCGTGGTAGACTTCTTTGATCCCTTCTTTAAAAACGGAGGTTTTTCCTACCATTTCCCAATGCTTTCCGTGCATCAATTCATCCGAAAAATGGATGGAGCCTACTACATAATCCATGCGAAGGCTTTTGATGAAATTACTGGTAGGTCCGGTTACCCCAGGGATGAAGTCTACCTCCATACCCACGTAAATCTGAATTAAGTCGCTAAATTTTTGTTTGAGGTAGGCAGCTTCTTCCAAATACTGAGAAACTTTATCATAGCGCATACACCACTTTACCGGGAAGGTAAGAGGCGCGTGACTGGAGAACCCATAGACTTTTAGCTTTTGGCTAATCGCTTCGTGGATGTAGGCCTCCATTTTGTCTGTACCATCACAGTACTCACAATGGCTATGGTAGTTTGTCCAGTACATGTAAATTAGTTTAACCTCTACATAGAGATCAAAAGCAATGCCTTAATCGGAGAATTATAATTCTATTGGCTGGATTGGAGAAACATTTTTAAAGTATTTCTATGGGCTGCTTTATAAAAATACTATCATAGCCGGATATCGTATTATTTTATATAAATGTGTAAAAAAAAGAAGCACGTTTTCTTTTCTCTTTTACTAGGTAAATATAGCATTTTTAGCTTTGTGCATTGCGTCTTCTTTTAGATTAATTCGGCTTGAGCCGCCAAGAAATTGTTAAGATCTTTATAAAGTTCAATTCGAAAAGTATAAGGGATAATTTTCCTTTTTCGGCCCTAGGAATTAAGTCTTAAATTGGAGCATATTCCAAGCAAAATACAAGATGGAGAGTACGAAATCAGATTCCCAATTTCAAGCCGGTTTATTGGCTTACCGGAAGGGAAATTATCAAGAAGCAAGCGAAAGCTTTTTTAGCCTTTTAGACCAAGGACAGGTTTGGTTTGAACTCTTGGCCTTTACGGCAAGTTCTCTTTTTCGGCAAGGAGAGCTTGAGAAGTCGCAAAGAATATTTCAGGATGTTCTTCGTTTGCACGAACAAAACCCGGATGAAGAATTGGAAGAGTCGCTTATCTACTATTGGCTAGCCACAGCTTTTGTGGTGCTGGACGATATGGAACAAGCCACCCAATTTTTATCCCTGGCCCTGGAGCACAATCCTCGTGTATGGTATAAGATACCCGAACAGGCCGAATGGCACAAAGCTTCAGAAGATCCAAGGTTTGCTGCCATGCTCAAGGAAGAAAAAAAGTTGCTGGATACCCTCTTTTACCGAGGCAAGCCCATGCATTTGGAAGAGCTGGACGAGGCCGACTTAGGGATTATACAGGGTTTTGTAAGCTTGCTTAGGAGCCATGGGTGGCATGTGGATGATGCCTTGGTAGAAGACCTTGAAGAAGGAAAAGCCGTATCTCCCCAGGGCTACGCCGTGTATTCTGAAAATGCAGGGTTGATCTTGCACCTCCATCTGCATTTGGATGAGAATTTACTGTACTTTGAGCTGGAAGATCCCTTGACGGATGAGAGCCAGGCCTTCAGGTTGCACCCCAAAAAAGGATTTAAGCGCTTGCTGGAAACTATTGTGGACTTTCAAGAGGCCATAAACCCCGAGAACCGTCTCCAATACATCAAGAGCCTAATTAGTCAGTGCAAAGATCTTTACTACGAGCTTCCCAATGGCACAAAAATGCGGATGAAGAAGATGTAAGGGAGCGTTTTTTTTGTTTTATAGATATACTTATGACCCATTAATCGAAGCATATGAACAGTCAAAATATTGCCGATATCCGCCAGGATTACACCCGCCAGTCATTAGATGTTTCGGATGTACAAGCTGATCCGATTGCACAATTTGAGCAGTGGTTTCAAGAAGCCTTGCAAGCCGAAGTTTTAGAAGCCAATGCCATGCACCTAGCCACTGCCGACCAAGCTGGGAGGCCAAGTGGACGTATTGTCCTTTTAAAGGGCATCGAGAAGGGCGGTTTTAGCTTCTTTAGCAATTATGATAGCCAAAAAGGGCAGGAATTATCGTCGAATCCTTACGCCCAGCTTACTTTTTTTTGGGCCGAGCTCGAAAGGCAAGTCCGCATCTTTGGGAAAATTGAGAAGCTGCCCGAAGAAGAATCGACAGCCTATTTTCATTCCCGGCCCCGCAATAGTCAACTGGGCGCTTGGACTTCCCCCCAAAGCCAGGTTATTCCCGATAGATCGGTTTTAGAGCAAGGCTTTGAGGAGTTGAGCCAAGCATATGAAGGCAAGGAAATCCCAAAACCGGAACACTGGGGGGGCTACCGCTTGACCCCGGAGTCGCTTGAGTTTTGGCAAGGACGCCCCAGCCGCCTTCACGACCGGATACGCTATATGCGGGAAGCGGATGCCTGGAAAATTGAGCGCTTAGCTCCTTAAACCATGGAGTAGGCATGGGGGCTTGCCCGCGCTATTTCATACGTGGCCTATTTTATAGAAAGGTACTGGCGCGGGCCGGGCTTTCGCCACTCGCCGGCTCACGCTCAGCCAGCGGCGGGCTCAAACAAAGGCTCTATCCCTAAGCCAAGTGAGAGGAGAGAGGAGAGAGGAGGCAGGGGAGGTATTAATGGGGCTTAATTCGGAAGTATCTCCTTCATTGGGTAGTCCTGAGGCCCTTGTGCTTGGGGGGCATTTACCGAGCGCTCGTATTTTTTCGGGTATGAGTTTTGCCCTTCCGCCAGAGTAAAGGAAGTTAGGGCATTAGCCATGCGTGGCAAATGCAATTGCAAAACATGCGCGGCCGGGCAGGCTCTCGCCTCTCAGTTCCAAATCTCTTCTCTCACTTCTCTACTCTCTACTCTTCATGGCTGAGGGATAGAGCGGCCTGTTTGAGCTCGTGTTGGCCGGCGGGGAGAGGCAGCGAGTAGCGAAAGCCCGACCCCCGCCGGGCAGAGAGGAACTAAGGCCCTAGGAAGGGACTTTAGCGGGGGCAGCCCCAGATCAATAGTATTCTCAGGCTCGTGCGTAGATATCCAAGTGCGGGTTGTACGGGTTTAATAAAATGTAATGAGCAATGCAATTAGCCGTTTAACTGGGTATAAAATTTTGCAAGATCAGCGTGTTCGGGTAGTCCCGCTACTTGTCCGTCGCCCAACTCAACCATGATCCAAGCGCCATCTTTTTTTTGCGCGATATCCATGGTGAAAAACTTGCTGGGTATTTGGGGGATGATTTTCTCAAAGGGTTCCAGATTGGGTTGATGATCTGTATAATCTGCCCCGTGGATCACGATGGCCCGCTTCCGAGCGAGATGGTTGATGTCTTTTTCCAAGCCATCCAATCGCAAAGAGAATCCATTTTTACCATCGTAGGTTTCGGCGGTGAGGAAGAAGCCGAGGCTGCTGGTTCTGGATTTGGGTACATTGGAAAATTGGGAGGGGATGTGATGGGTATTCCCCGAATTGACCCCGTGGGCTACTAAGCTTTTATACAGTACTTTCTTTTGTTGTAAGTCAATTACAAAAAAGCGTTCTTGGGTCGAGGGGCGGGAGTAGTCAACAATTGTAATTCTATCTGGCTTTTTTAATTGCGGGATGTGATACAAGCCTACCATCGCCATCCGGAAAACCTCCTTAGGCATCACCGCTTGTAGCTTGGCAGTTTGGTAGATTTCTTTGATTTGGGCTTCTTGACTTGCCGTGATTCCTTCCACATGTTCTAGTCGGTACTTGGGCGAGGAGCAGGAAAATGCCCCAAGCAGTGGAAGCACAAGGAGGATTAGTAGGCAATTTTGTCGGGAAAAAGAAGGGCTTATTTTCATGAATCTTGTTCGTAATTATATTTTTTTAATTTTCTATGAATATAAAAAAAACGCAAGACACCCGTGAGAAAAAAGAAGGGCGTAATCCCGATTAGGAGGTATCCCATATCGGTGATGTCTTTGAGGGCATCTATTTTGATAATGGCAAAACCCGAACTCAGAAATACCACGGTGGAGCGAAAATAGGCCAAAAAAGTCCGTTCATTGGCCAAACTGGTCCGGATGATGGCTAAGGATTCTGATTTACTTAATTTAATTTTTTTCATGCTCGTGGGTGAAGAGGACTGCCTTCTCGTTTACAGGGAAAGCCTGCCTTGGCTGGAAGAATTACAAAACTGAGCTCCTGGACTATTGATTTAACATATCTACTACAAACTCAATCCATTTATACTCTGGTATTTCCTTATCTATATAAAAATCAGGCTGTATTCCGAAATCATCGATGGCCATTTCGGGGATTCTTCGGCTCTTAGACAAAGCATACCACAAGGCAAAGTCACCACAAGGAGATACGGCTTTATTTAGGTTGGATACATCTAAGGCGCCCATGGTTTTGGTTCCAAACAGTTTCACTTTTCTACTTTGTTTGGCTGCCAGTAAAAACTGCTCATCGGTGCTGCCATTTCTATGATTATGCATCACTGCCACATGTTTGGGGTATGCATATACGGTATCATACTTGGTAATATTAACCACAGAGGTGTCTAAATTGACAAATTCACCCTCACGCTTGGAAAGAATATCATAATACCGTTTAAACTCCTTCTTTTCCTCTTCACTAAAGGTAATATTATATTCTATGGCCATGCCTTCATTTTTGGAGAAGTCAAGCATGCGTTGGTTGTTTAAGGGAGTAGAAAGAAACTCAGCCACGGGAGTCCGGATGGGGTTGGTATAAATCAAGGGTAAAATTTCGTAGTAGCCCATATCCGATCCTCCAGTACCGTACCTAATGTCAATAATCAAGTTTTCGGTGCTTAGTATATCACTTTTATTGGCGGCAATCACGCTATCAATAGCTATTTTCTCGGGGGTTCCCGAAAAGGAAGGAATGCGAAAATACAGGGTAGACGCGTTGAGCCTTTCCATAAAAGGCAAATTACTGTCCATGGCTTTAAAATGAAGTTGGTAGGGAGACTTATCTTCTATTGCGGGATACACTCTACTTAGAAAAATATCGCCTATTTGTAAATTATTAGGGCTCAACAGTGCGACCTGATCCGATTTTACCGCCGAACGGTTAAACATGTAAAAGACCGAAGTAGGCTGGGCTTCTCCCTCGGAAATTTTCAGCTTAACATGCCCCTTTTTCCAGGCATCTACTTCAGACTCGACTATAAACCCGATATAGTTTTCAGCATCCCGCTTGATCGCCAGGGTATAGGGGCCCGTTTCCCAGATACCTTCCATATCCGGCTCCTCTTTTTTATCCAAGGAGGCCTTAAATTTTGCCAGGTTGGTGGAATAGGTTTCCCAGGTATCGGCTTGGGTATCCTTCTCCTCCTCTTCTGCACTTTCTTCTGAATTACCATCTGGGGAGGGGCCCATATATTCTAAACCTATGTGTCCTTTGCGAAAAAACAAAAACCAATTATTCATCAATTCGTGACACTCGCTCATCTGGCTTACCTGTTTGATTTTATCGGCAAAGATTTGGTTATGCAGGGTATACGCTTGTTCTCCTTTGGCTTCTAGGATATACTGAAAGCCGGCATCATTTTCTTCAAAGGTTTTTCTCACCCAGTCAAAAGTTGCGGGGCAGTCACAGTCTTGGCTATAGCTAAGCAGGGGAAGGAAGCAGAATAGGAGTAAAATGCGTTTCATCAAATCAATAGTTATGGGGTAAACCTTGTTTTGGATTGCTTACTGAAGATCCAGTAAAGCAATTTATCTAAAATGCCGGAAAGTTTCAAAGCCTCGGAGGGGCAATTTTCTTGCTAAGCTCAAAGAATGGGTTGGTTTGGAAGATCTTCAAAGAGTAAGCATTTGAGGGGCTTCCCTGTGGTGTGCCAAGAAGTTAGCTTTAAGATGGGAGTAGGTCTCCCGCAGACGCTGTACCGGAGTCTGCAAACCCCCTAATGGTGCTGCCGAAGTAATGAGGCGGTGACTGAGCAATTAGGAAAAGGCATCTTAGAAGATGTCAGGTATAGTTAAGAGAGCTGAACGTAAGTGAACCCTTGTTGAGGTGTCGTGAAAGCCAAACCTCTTATCAAAACCAGGGTATACGTGGGTATCCTGGGATTAGCATAGACGTTACCTGTTTACAGTCTATGCGGCAAGCGGCGCAGAGGGGGCAGGACTCTTATCCAGGCATGGAGTCAGAACTTGGGAAGCCTCTTAGGAATGTAAAGGGAAAATGCATAAGTAGCGGGGCTAGGAGGCAGAAAAACCAAAGTCCTAAGAGGTGGCAGACCAGCTCGTATTAGTGAAGAAGCTTTTGTAATGAAAGTGGAGCGAAGGGGCTGGCTAACTCTCCTGCTTGAAGCGACCAACCTTAGCGGGGTAGAGTCGGTTCAAGTCAGGAAAATTCCATACAAATCTTGCCCCGAAGTAGTACTGGGGATAGATTTGGGTGATAAACCAGAGAGGAATGAGTTAGAAGAGCCGTATGAATCGAGAGGTTCACGTACGGTTCTGTGAGAGGCTTGGGGTGAAAGTCCCCTTGCCTACTCCACCTAAGTGAATGGGTGGCCCATGAGAACAGAACTACCGGCGCAGGTCGGGCTCTCGCTACTCGCTGCCTTTCCCCACGGGCCTACACGAGCTCAAACAGGCCGCTCCATCCCTAAGCCAAATCTGTTAATGGGAGATATTTAGGGCTAGGGAATGGATTTTCTCCGGCATAGACCTCATGCATCTTAGTTTTTTCAAGGGTTGCGCCTATTAAGCCTATCTGTTTTTGGCTTCAATCCTTTTTCCACCCGTGAATGGCCAACTCAGGGTTTATATATTTTTTTTGGGTTGAGCGACTAGGTATTTTGATAGCATCTATCATCTTCTCTGTAATTTCTAGGCCTAAACAAGCACCTATTTTGCCTAGGGTTTCCTTCGGGTTGAGGGTTAATTCTTCATAACTAAGGCACAGCCACGCCCTGTTATGCATCGGGTGGTTTAGTAAATACTGATTTTCTAATACTCAACCCAGGGTAAGTAGTTCTTCAAGATAAGTGGCCTCCTGATACAGCTTTTCGTAACGAGAATAAAACTGATCGAAGTATTTAAAATTGGGGATCTGTACGGCCTTTTCCAGTTTAGAGGCTTTATGTAGGCCCCATCCTCCGTGTTTTAGCCTAGATGATACAACGGCGTAGGGGGTCCTAAGAATGTAGATAGGCGTTCTTACTTCAAAATTATTTATCAACCAAGGCATAAGTAAATTGGCCCTAATGAATTTAAATACCCAAGCTTCTGTCTTAAAAAGCGAATTATTATCGGGTATATGATTCGGGTTAAACTCATTTCCAGACAAAATACGGTCAAAAAAGCTATAGGCTTCGGGCCAATGCTTTTCATCTTCGGGTATGTACTGGCCCCATCCGGTCAATCCTAACTTATCTACTTTGTAAGAACTGGCATTTTTAAGGGGTTCATCTATGAGGGTGAAGTTATCTTGGCTGGCTAATACACTGGCCAAATGGGTTGTGCCTGATCTACCAGAGCCAAACACGATTATTCCAGATTTATGCTCATACTTTTTAAACAAGCGAAGGAGGTGGTATTGTGCGTTTCTGTACCTCCATTCAATTTTATTTTTTAAGGACTCGTAAGATAGTTTCATTTAGCGTTTGAAAATTTCAACAAAGCCCGGATAAAGCCCAGTTTCCCCGGTTTATACGTTTGTGGTAGGGTGTTAATTGTACATCAGAAAAGTGGCTAGTGTATTTCCATCCGTTTAGGGATGGTTTACGGAAATAAGCTGGACAGATCAATAAAATACCCCATGTTTGTGTGGTTTTCCTCGGCTCATCGGATTAGCTAGACAGCGCTCCCTTTGGTGGGTTTGTTATCCAGTTACAATAGTCCGGGGTTTTGACATCCCGAATAGCTGGTTTATGTATTGCCAGGCTTGTATGTCTAGTTTATTTAGCACTTGTATATCACATCCATTCATGAATGTCCCGCGAAGAAGCCATAAATTTGATAGATAAACAAACCGACCCCCGCTAAAACCAGGTACCAATTCACGGCTTGATAAAAGGCGGGAAACTTTTTATGCTTTCGGGAAAGCGTGATGATAAAAACAATAGGGATCAAAGCCAGTACCTGCCCGACTTCTACTCCTAAATTAAAGCATAAAATTTTGGCTAAAAATTGTCCGGTGCCCATATCAAAGGACTGTAAGCGAGTGGAGAGCCCAAAGCCGTGAATTAATCCAAAAAAGCCTACCATAAGCAGTAGGTTGGGCGATTTGAGGTGTAAACGCTCAAAACCACCCAAATTTTCAAAGCCCTTATACAAAACGCTTAAGGCGATAACCGCATCTACCAAGTATTCATTGGCTGTGATCCCCGCATAGGTGGCCCCTATCAAGGTAATACAATGGCCAATAGTAAACACAGTGATGAACCTGAGTATATCTTTAAAGTTATTCAAGTAGAATACAACCCCTGCCAAAAAAAGCAAGTGGTCATAGCCCGTGAGCATGTGCGTGGCCCCTACTTGAATATATGCCCATAAACCGCCAGTACGCAAAAGCTCTTGGTCGGCACTGCTTACATCGTGGGCGTATCCCAAGATCGGAATGAAAAATAAACAGAGCGTTAGGGCTCGTTTTACATAGGTAGGCATACTTAGAAACTGTTTAAATTTAATTGTATGGGCTGCAAAGAGCCATTTCGGGAACCTGATTTCATCAAATTCCTCGCCCATAG
>CAWUIO010000057.1:0-41729 GCA_963922455.1 uncultured Microscillaceae bacterium | reverse complement strand
CCGGCCAACCCGCATCCCGCAGCGGTCTCGGCCCTCCCGGGCGGCTATCCCTAAGCCAATTCTTAAGTTAATTCATCTTTTACCTATTCACCTATGGCCCGAAACTTATTTTCCCTGCTGATCGGAATCAACGATTATCCCTCGGCTCCCCTCAACGCCAGCGTCAATGATGTTGAGAATATGCAAGCCATGCTCGAGGAAGACTATAAGCATCTACAAGTAAAAGATCACATGCTTGTTTTGAAAGACCACGAGGCATGCCGTGATAATGTATTAAAAGCCTTCCGGGAACACCTCAGCCAAGCCAGCTCAGACGACACTATTTTTATCCATTACAGTGGGCACGGGTCCTTCGAGCCAGCTCCCGAAGAGTTTTTACCCTATACAGCCACCGGAAAAAACCAAACCTTAGTATGCCAAAACAGCCGTACCCCAGGTAATTTTGATTTATCTAACAAAGAAATCGCAATCTTACTCCACGAAATTGCTCCAGATCCCAAAAATGCCCCCCACCTGGTAGTTTGTTTAGATGCCTGCCATTCGGGTACAGGGACCCGCGATGCAGGCGAACTTACCAAACCCCGGCGTGATAGCAATTTGGGCAATCCCCGTCCCCTAGAAACCTACTTAGATGGATACTATGTAGAGCAATTAAAAAAAGGAGAGGAATTACACGTCCCCATCAGTAAGCATGTGCTCTTGGCCGCTTGCCAACCCGACCAACTAGCCTGGGAAACCCGGGCCCTTTCTGGACTTTTTACCAGCCGCCTCTTGCGGGTATTAGAACAGCATCGAAATAATCCTATCAGCTATGCCGAAGCTTTCTCAAAAGTCCGCACCTTGGTTCGGATGGTTGGTCGTCAGGAACCCAATTTTATGTCATTTGCCGGGTTCAACCCCAATTTGACTTTCTTGGGAGAAGATGTGAGCAGCCGCCCTAAAATATATAGTTTATACTTTGACGCCAGCAATAAGTTTGAGAAAAACCCTCAAAAAGGAGAATGGAAAGTGAAGCTGGGGGCCATTCACGGCTTAGTACTAAGCTCTCCTGATGCCCGGGAGCTGCTAGTCAAAAACCCTGAAGATGAAAAGGCAGAGTTGGGCATGATCCATTTAAAGAAGGTTTTATTCAATGAAAGCAAAGCCCATATTAAAGGCCTAGAACTGGATACCAAAACCGAATATGAGGTCATCCCCCAGTTTTTACTTAGCCCTCCCATCCCGATAAGCAAAGACCCCTCTTATGGTGACGCGCCTATCCCCGAAACCCCCTTTATGGAAGAAGCCCCGGCCGGAGAAGGCATTGAGTATAGCTTGGGCAAAGGAAAAGCAGGTGATTTCTATTTAAGACACCAAGCCAGTCAAAGAGTACTTCTTCAAGATATCTATCAAGAAGAAACCTTGGCTACGGCTTTTCGCATGCTATATAACTGGGAAAAGTTAAAGAAACTTCGCAACCCGGACTCCAAAATCCGGCTAGATAAAATTGATGTTAATTTTACGCTAATCGGCGATACGGATGTCCTATTAGAAGGGCAAGAACTCGCTTTTAACTTAAATGCTCAAAAAGACGAAGACGGGGAGACAACTTGGGAACACAAAGAATATTCTATCTCATTACAGAATAACTCGAAAAAAACCGTATATGCCACCGCTTTTTTCCTCATGCCCCTACGAGGGATTATGTATCTGAACAGTAAGGAGTTACTCCCAGAAATGGACACGCCTGTTTTATTTAACATGGATGATGAGCCAACTGGGCTTTTAGGCTTCTTGGATTATGAATTAGACCAAGCGGTCAGCCAAATAGGCGTGAAATTTATATTTAGCCGTAAAAGAATTGATTACTACTGGTTGACTCAAGAGGGTTTAGAAACGCTCGAGGACGGTTCTAACCGCTTTTTATCCAAGGAATCGGATACCTTGGATGACTGGATCACCTATGAGCTCAATTTAAAAATGGTCAAGAATCTCGCCCAGGTTGGAGAAAACGATCAAGCTATTGGGGGAAGCCGGGCCATCCTCAAAGCAAATGCCCACCTCAAAGCCGATGTAGCCCTAAACCCCATAAGCCATGCTAGCAAAAGTGCCGACCCAAGCGATTTTAACGCCCGTTTTTCTTCTTTCTCAAGAGAATATGGCATAGAATCGCTGGACTTAAACCCCGAGGCCAGCCTAGCCGAAAATTTACTCGAGCTAAGTGGTATCCAGGGAGAATTAAGCCCTGAGCAATCCTTAGAGATAGTGCTTAAAGAGCCCTTGGGAGAAAAAGAAAGTATGACTACCCTCAGCTTTGATGGGGAAGATCTTCTACCCGTGGGGTTTATCGGCGGTCAGGATGCTGATCAAACCCACATCATGATAGAGCATATACCCGAGGAACAAGTAAAAAGCCGAAGTTTGGGTAGGGCCCTTAAACTGGCCTTTTTCAAAATTGTCAATCCTAGGTTTTTGGGATCTTCAGAACGCATTTACCGTCTATCCCGGGTCGAATTTTTGGAAGACGCTCCTCCGGGCAAACCCGCCTATAACTTAGTAGAACATAGTATTGCCGAAAATATCAAAGGTTCCCAGCGGGTACTCGTCTTAGTACACGGCTTATTGGGCAATAATGGAAACATAATCGATATGCTCTGTCAAGAATCCCAGAAGGACCTCAGGGAACATTATGATATGATTGTAAGCTTTGATTATGAACACTTAAATTCTTCCATTCGGGATGATATTGCCCAAAACTTAAAAGCTAGACTGGAAGAAGTAGGCTTTGGTCCTGACGATAAGGCCCAATTGCATATTATGGCCCACGGTATGGGCGGCCTCGTGGCCCGGTGGACAATTGAGCAATTAGGAGCCCACGCTTGGGTTGACCATTTATGCATGGTAGGAACTCCCAATGGCGGCTCCGAAATAGGCCAATTAGAAAAGTTTAGAAAATTTGCCATCTTGGGTATTACCTTAGCCGCCAATTCGGCTATCCCAGGGGGTTGGTTATTGGGCAATTTGGCCGGTTTGCTAGCCGGGCTTAGCACCACCAAACGTTTGCTAGCCAAATCTGAAATTCTCACTAAAACCTTATCTGAGTTACAAAATGACTCCCCCCTGATCAAAGCCTTGAATGAGTCGGCTTCGCCAGCATCCGTACCCTACACGATCATTGCCGGCAATCACTTCCAAGTAGAATCGGGAGACTCTCCTATATTGAAGCGTATTTTGGAAAAACTAAATTTTATTGGCACAAACATTACCTACATGAAGCAAGATAGCGACTTGATGGCTTCGCGGGTTGAGATGTTAGCCTTGCCAGAAGGGCAAGACCTCCAAGTAATAGATGTGCCCGCTCACTATTATAATTACTTTGATGCCGAGAAGAGTGTGTCTCGTATCAAGGAAGTCTTACTTTCTGCATCCTGATAGATCGACCTGATTTTACTGAGCCCCTCATAAGATGAGGGACTTTTTTTATTGATATGCCCCCTTTTACTTTTTCTGTTGTGAAAAGGGTCCTACGTCCCAGCACCTCAGGCATTTTCAACTAGACAGCTTCTGGATCCACAACGTATAGGCATAAATCCTTCTTTTAGCCGTATTCTCGACAAACGGCTCTTCCCTGGCATGGATACTTTGTTACAAAATAATGCAGGAAATTCGCATAAATCGGCACCCTTTGGGTTTACATGGTATCTGCTTGTCGGTGTATGCTACATAAGAACAAGCTCCCCGTTCTCGGTTTCAATCTCTGCCCTATCAAGTATAGTCTTTCTTCATCATGGCTTAGGGATGGAGCGGCCTGTCTGAGCTCGTGTGGGCCCGGCGGGCAAAGGCAGCGAGTAGCGAGAGCCCGACCCGCGGCCAAGTTATTTTAAATAAGCTACCTATGGAGAAACGCGGGGAAGCCCCTGATTATATTTTCAAGGCAATTTAGCCAGGGAGCACTCCTTTTCACCAGGAAAATTCGTCAATTTCTATACCCATAGCTGAGCCCTAGTACTTTGAGTTTCTGCCCTGAAATGTACCCTTTATAAAATGCTAGGCTTTTAAGGCTTTGTGATTTTTAAGCCAAAATTGAACCGTAAGTGAAGGGTTTTCTTCGCAACTTATAACTATTTACGAAATTGAAATAATTTCTCGCTCACAGAAATTTGAATAGGTATTTTTTCAAGATTAATCCCCGCGCGGCCACGAAATGACAAAATTTAACGTTAAAGTAATAAATTATGTCGATGAAAGTACATGCTAGTCATTACATTTAAGAATAAATAGCTAACAGCGTATAAACGCTTTACGTTGTAAAATTAATTCTCCAACCAGAAAGGAACCATAGTATGTTACTAGATAACTCCAAAGATTTTGAGCTACTCCTGGAGTCAGTACAAGCCCTGGATGTAAATGAACATGAAGTATTGCTAATTCTAGTTGCCGAAAATAATGCCCCAGAAATTAGCAAATTACAAGATGTCCTAAAATATATCAATTGTGTGTGGTATGGGGCTTACTTTCCCGCCTTGATCTACGGTGACCAACGGTGCGAAGAAGGCATAATCCTTAAAAAATACCATTCCTTCCAAAAGCCCATGATTATTAAGGGTATGGGGCACCGCAATTTCCGTATCCCCGATTTAAATCTCCCACTAGAAGAAATGAAAGACAAAACCGCCCTCATTTGGGTGGATGGGCTCAGCTCGAATATCTCCAATTTACTTTCTCAACTATACAATAAACTTGGAGGTTCCATTAACTATTTGGGCGGGGGCTGTGGCTCTTTGAGCTTGCAAGCCCAACCCTGTCTATTTGATAGTGAAGGCATTTATCAAGATGCAGCTATCTTGCATATACTAGACATAGCTAGTTATGTTCATTTCAGGCACGGTTGGAAATCTATTGCCGGGCCGTACGTGGCCACCCAGTCGTACAATACTACGCTTATTGAGTTGAACTGGTGTAATGCCTTTGAGGTATACAAAGATACGGTTGAGCAAGATTTAGGGGCACCCCTAGAGCCCGACAATTTTTTTTCCATATCTAAAGGCTATCCTTTTGGGATATTCAAAAAAGCTTATGAAAAGATCGTTAGAGACCCTATTTCGGTAAATGATAAGGGAGAGATACAATGCGTGGGGGAGATTCCTGAAAATGCGGCCCTTATGATTCTTAAAGGGGATGATGATAATTTGATTGAAGCGGCCCGGCGTACGGCCGAATACGTTTCTCAACAGCTCAAAGAGGAACAAAAAGTAGAAGATTTTTTAATCATTGATTGCATTTCGCGCGTTTTATATTTGGAAGACAAATTTTATGATGAGTTAAAAAAGGTAAAAGATGAAATAAGTTTAACGAGCCAGGTAGTACCTATCGGAGTACTAAGCTTAGGCGAAATTGCTTGTGCCCAAGACGGCTATCCCGAATTTTTGAATAAAACGTTTGCCTGTGGCCTTTTTTATAAATAACCCAACTAGCTATGGAGACTAAATTGCAGACTAAAGAGCTTAAAAGGGAAATAATTCAGGAAGTAACCTTACTTTACGAGTTATCTTTATCAATCGGACAATCCTTGGACTTACAAAGAAATTGCAACCAATTTCTTACTACCTTGATGAGTCGTAAAAACATAGAGTATGCCTCGGTTTGGATCAACGAAAGGGTTCTCAATAAAGGAGCTTACTCCCAGTACACCTTGGTGTATTCAAACCCAGAGTTTCAAATTAAAGAGACCCTGATTCCTAGCGAACATCTGATGCTCCAAAAACTGGCTAATCTTCCCTATATTACCTTACAAGATACCGACCCCGATTTTCCCAAGTTTATCATTGAGCGAGATATTAAGGAAGGGAGTTGCGTTATTTTTAACCTGCAAGGCTTTGGATTTATTAAATTACATACCTTCAAAAAGGAACACAGCTTAAATAATTTTGAAGCCAATCGGCTCAGTAAGGTTATTAATAGCTTTGCCTTGTCTATCAAAGCTTGTCTCTACCACCAGCGATCTATCCAAGAAGCCGAAGAGCGTATTAAAGTAGAAAAATACTATCGCCTTCTCTTCAATGAAAACCCCAACCCGATGCTCATTTATCGTCTCTCTGACGAACGCATATTGGCCGTAAACGATACCCTTATTCATAAATATGGCTATACCAGGCAAGAATTGCATAGCATGCACGTAAGGGAACTCGTAGAAGATAAATCTCAAGACATTCTGGACAAAGAAAAAAAATTGATTGAAGAACAAGGCTTTGTCCAAAATCTTGAAAACACCCACGTTCTAAAAGATCAGTCGCATATCCAGGTTTCTGTGGATACCAAACGAATTGAATTTAAAGGGGAACCCGCAGGATTAAAGTTAATCCGTGATATCACTAAATTTAATAAAGCCCAAGAAGATCTCTTATCTACCACAACCCGCCTCCGAACTTTAGTAGCAAATTTTCACGCCGGAATTATGCTGGTAGACGAGCATAGCACCATTCAAGTGGTTAATCAACAATTTTGTGACCTCTTTGCCCTACGCGTGGAGGCAAGCAGCCTTATTGGCAAGCCCTATGATCATATTTTAAAAGAGCTCATGGGGCTGTTTCAAGATCAAAAAGGTTTTCAAGCTAGCCATGACATATTGTACGATCAGAGAAAACTACAACTGGGTGATATCTACCAACTCCGGGACGGGCGTATTCTTAAACGGGATTTCATTCCTATTACCCACGATAATCAATACTTAGGTCACTTATGGCAATATAAGGATATAACCGAAAGTAAAAAGTCGGAAGAAAATTTAAGAGAAAACGAAGCCAAAACCCGTTCCATCATTGATACCGCCATGGATGGTGTGATCCTGATAGATAAAGAAGGAAAAGTGATCGAGTGGAACCCTACCGCCGAAAGTATCTTTGGCTGGAAAAAAATGGAAACCTTGGGCAAAAAACTGGATCGCTTGATTATTCCGGCCAAATACCGAAATGCCCATAAAAACGGTATGGAGCGGTTTTTCCGAACCGGTCACGGCCCTGTACTTCGTAAACGTATTGAGATTAGTGCTATCCGAAGAAATCGCCAAAAATTTCCGGTTGAACTGGCCATTGCGCCCGTTAAATTGGATGGAAATATCTTCTTCAGTGCTTTTGTACGGGATATTACCGAACGCAAAGAAGCAGAAAGGCAAATTAAATTACTCCGTAAGTGGATCAACCAGATCAGTGACGGCGTGCAAGTCTCCGACTTAGAAGGGAACCTGGTATTTATTAACGAAGAAGCGGCTAAACGACTGGGCTATACCATCAGCGAGCTTATCAATAAAAATGTGCGAGAAATTGAACCCTTTTACCAAAAAGAGGGCAAGTGGGAAAGTTTTGTAAACATCCTAAAAGATAAAGGGAGCATCCTCTTAGAAGGAACCAATATTCGTAAAGATGGGCACGTACTTCCGGTTGAGATCAATGCTCAGTACACTCGTATGCCCGATAAGGAAGAATACATCATCTCATTCTCCCGAGATATTACTTTAAGAAAGGAAAACGAACAAGAACTGATTCACGCCAAACACAAAGCCGAAGAGGCGGCCGTAGCCAAACAACAATTCCTCTCCACGATGAGTCACGAAATACGCACCCCGATGAATGCAATCGTCGGTATGACGCGCTTATTGCAGAAAACCAAATTAGAACCCAAACAAATAGATTACCTGGATGCCATTAAAGTATCGGCCAAAAACTTATTGGTCATTATAAATGACATTCTCGATGTAGCCAAGATCGACTCCGGTAAAATAGTCCTCGAAAACCTTGGCTTCCCCATCCGTTCCCTCCTAGAAGATGTTGTCCGGTCTAGTAAGTACAAAGCCGAAGAAAAAGGCATTGGGCTATTTAGTGAGATTGACCCGGCCATCACCGAAGTGCTGATTGGTGACCCTGTCCGCTTAAACCAGATTTTACTCAATTTGGTAAATAATGCCATTAAATTTACCGATACCGGTTTTGTTAAAATCACCGGTGATTTGCTTAGCAAGCTCCCCGACACCCAAGTGATCGAGTTTAAAGTAGTCGACACCGGAAAAGGCATCAAACCTGAAAAATTAGAAAGCATTTTTGATAGCTTTACTCAAGAGGATGCCACCATCAACCGGCGTTTTGGCGGTACCGGCCTTGGCCTCACGATTACCAAGCAATTGATTGAATTGTTTGGTGGGAAAATAAAAGTAGAAAGCCAGCCCGATCAAGGTACCATATTCTCCTTTGTGATCGCCTTCAAGGTGGGAAGCCATAAAGATATCATCCAAAACCAGGACGAACAATACGAATACCTTGATCTTAAAGGAGTAAGTACCCTCTTAGTGGAAGATAATGAAATAAACCAGCTCTATGCCCGAACCATCCTGGAAGAAAAAGGCCTGGAAGTAATGGTAGCCGAAGATGGTAAAACGGCCGTCGAACTTGTCGAGAGTGAATCGTTTGATGTAATCCTCATGGATATGCAGCTACCCGTTATGAATGGCCTGGAAGCAACCCGGCAAATCCGGGAAAAATTAAAATCTACCGTGCCCATCATTGCCCTGACCGCCAATGCCATCAAAGGCGAAAGTCAACGCTGCCTAGATGCGGGCATGGATGACTATGTTTCCAAGCCTTTTGAACCCGCTAAACTATTTCAAAAAATAAAATCTTTGGTGGGGGCCAAGGTAAAAAAGGCTGCTGAACAAAAAAACAAAGTAAAAGAAACACCAGCTCAAATTCCGAAAATGAAAAAACCTAATAACTTTATCAGCCCCGAAAAACTTCCTTTATATGACCTTGCCCGACTTCGGGATACATTTAAAGGCAATGAAAACCTAGTCAATAAAATGATTCAAGCGTTTATTTACTCAACCCCTGCTATGTTGGAAAACCTCTCCTTACATTATAAAAATAAAGATCTCCGGCAGGTCTGTGATATTGCGCATAAGCTTAAAAGCTCTATCAACCTGTTGGATATCCGGGAGATCAGCGATGATATCCAGGATGTGGAAGACTGCATAGAAAACAAAACCCCACATCCCGAAATAGGGCGGAAAATAGCGAAAATCAAAAAGGTCTGTAACCACGCCTTAGAACAATTACAAGCGTCTCTCAATCCTATAACAAGTTAAGCACCTCTGGGGAAGTCATTTTTTTCGTCAAAAATAGATAGATTTACGGGTACCTTATACTTTGATATCCTTCGTGGGATGGGTATAAAGCCTCCCTTAAAGCTATGATGATACGCAACCTGTCGCTCCCTAAGCTTCCTATTTTTTGTTTCTGCTTTTGTATACACTTGGGTATAACTATTACTAAGGCCACCGGCCAAATTGGTGGAAGGCAAACCTTCGAGTTCTTAAGAATCCCTACAGATGCCCGTTTGGCTGGGTTAGGCGGGGTTAATGTATCACTTTATCAAGGAGATGTAAGTCGATTTCAGCAAAATCCGGCCCTGCTGGATGATTCGGTGCACCATCACGCAGCCATTCATTATAGTCAGTGGCAGGCCGATATCAATAATTTTGACCTGGTCTATGCCCGAAAATTAAAATCCAAGGGCAATTTAGGTTTTGCCGCCCGGGTGGTCAACTACGGAGAGTTCGAGCGGACCGATCCTAGCGGACAGTCTCTGGGGAGCTTCCAAGCCAATGACTTTGCCCTCAGTGCTACCTATGCCCGGCAGCAAGATGCCTTTCACTTTGGTGCAACGATGAAGTTTTTAGGCTCCCAAATAGATGTCTACCAAGCCTATGCCTTAGCTTTTGATATCGGTGGGCAGTTTAAACACCCTAAGCAAGATTTACGCATAGGCCTGAGCATTCAAAACCTAGGCTTTACCCTGAGCAAATATACCCCCGAATCTCGCTCCAATCTCCCCTTTGATGTACAATTAGGCACCTCCTTCAAGCCCCGCTATATGCCATTCCGCTTCTCGATTACCTTGCACCACCTCTACCAGTTTGATATTGTTTTCCTAGATCCCAACCTCAATACCCAGCTAGATGTAAACGGCAACCCCGTCCCCGAAGAGAAAAACTTTGCCGGAAAGCTGTTCCGTCATTTTGTATTTGGCGGTGAATTAATCATCAAACCCGGGTTTCAGCTTTTAGTCGGCTACAATCACCTCATCAACCGGGAGATGCAAGTGGAGGGACTGGGTAATCTGCGAGGCTTCAGTTTTGGCTTCAACCTGCAAGTTAAAGCGTTTCGTTTTGCCATTTCGCGGGGTACCTACCACGTAGGCGCCGGCCGTACCTTTTTTAGCCTCACCAGTAATTTAAACCGGGTATTCAAAAAGAAAGGGAGTAGCCAATCCAGATTTTGAGGGGCTTCCCCGCGCTAAGAAAGTTTGCAGCCCATGCGGCACTAAATGCCCAGCGCGGGTCGGGCTCTCGCTACTCGCTGCCATGTCGCACAGGCCTACACGAGCTCAAACAGGCCGCTCCATCCCTAAGCCAAAGCTAAGAGTACCCTCTACCCAAAAAAAAGGGGGCCTGATACAAGCCCCCATTTTCCATTTAGTCGGATTAACAATGAACTATTGTCTTGATACACTTCCCGCAGGGAAGGTAGCGGTCACGTTGTTTTGCATGCTGTAAGGTACACCACTTAGGGTGCTAGGAATGTTCCCCAAGAGAGGCTTCAAAGTAAAAGGAGCGGGATCATTATCTGGAACCGGTTCAATGGTGATAACCGCAGTTTCTCCTCTCAAATCTACTGGGAAAGTCAGGCTAGCGGGTGCATTAACCAAAAAGTCTTCCCCAGGAAATGCTGGCCCAGGGTTAGAACCACTAAAAGGAGCTGCCAAATCTACACCCGTTACAGAGTCAAACGTACCCGTAGAAACGGCTTCTCCCCCAATCACTACCCAACCTTCGTAGATCCAGCCAGCTTCCAAGGCAGGTAAGTCCAAACCAGCCAAAGCGCTGCCACTGCTGTTATCTAGAAACCAGATCCCACTAAATTCTTCGGCAGGAGCCCCGGTACCCGTTGGGGCGGCAATGATGTATTTCCCATTTGAATTTTCAAATCCTGAGCCCACTGTACCCGTAGCTAAGTTAGCCGTGTTGCCACTAAAAGATCCTGAAAGAATTTTGGTGGCGGCCGGAGCAGGGTCGGCATCGGGAACCGGCTCTACACTCAACACAAACATTGTGGCATTGTTCAAATCGTCTGGGTTGACCTGGAATGTACTTTCTGAAAGATTTCCATTATCATCTACAGAAAACACCCCCGTAGAAACAGGATTTCCGTTTACGATTACCCAGCCTTCGTAGGCAAAAGAAGATCCCAGGTTTTCCAGCCCAGTGATGTTTAAAGTAAGGGGGCTTGTCGTAGGAGCACTCTCGTCCTCATCACAAGCGCTCATAAACAATACAAAAATAAATAGATAGAGAAGCTTTTTCATGCTTGGTGATATTTAATTGCTAATGCTTCAAAGATCACCCGCAAGTCTCACAAAAGAATCACGAAACCTTGGAGTTTTCATAAACTCTTGCCGTATTCTCCCTCAGATCTTGGCTTAGGGATGGAGCGCATGTTTGAGCTCGCCGCTGGTTTTGGCAGGGGCCAGCGAGTAGCGAGAGCCCGACCCGCGCCACTACACCCTATCAACCCGGTAGGTACTTAGGGAAGGCGCGGGGAAGCCCCTACTCTTGGTCTTGAATAAAAAAATAAAGTCCTCCAAACGGAGAACTCTATCAATCAACTTATAAACAAAATAATGCCCATCTCATAGTTTAATTTACCAAGGGCAACTGAAAGGAAAAACTCGTGTATTCGTGGATCTTACTGCTGACTTGTATAAATGAGTTGTGTACTTCCAGTATATTTTTGACAATGGCCAGGCCCAGCCCGGTCCCTTTTTGATCGCCGTAATGCTTCTCAACTTTGTAGTAGCGGTCAAAAATTTGCGCTAAATCTTCTTCGGGGATCCCTACCCCCGTGTTTCGTACTTGTACCTGGACTTTCCCATCGCGGGTACTCAGATCTAGGAATATTTTCTCATGGGCCGGGCTATGCTTAATGGCATTGTCTAGCAAATTTTGTAAAACCCGTTCCATCAAACGAAGGTCGGCAAACACCGTGGTTTCTTGGGCTTCAATCCGGGAAATGATCTCCAAGTCTTTCTCTTGGGCCAATAAGGAATATTTTTGCCCCACTTCCTCTAACAGCTCCGATAAGGGGAAGGCTTGTCGATTGAGTTCTACCTGCCGGGCCTCCAGCTTTGACAGCTCGAAAAGATCGCTCACCAACTTTTTAAGGTGCTGGCTGCTGCTCAACACGATGTCTAAGTATTTTTTTTCTTCTTCCTGGCTTAGGCTCCCTTGCTTCATCAGTAAGGTTTCCACGTAGCCGTGAATGACCGACAAAGGCGTGCGCAGGTCGTGGGAGACATTGGCAATTAACTCTCTCCGAAGTTTATCCACTTTTTGGAGTTCTTGAATATTGAGCAAAATCGTCTCAGCCATGTGGTTAAAGGTATGGCTCAGTTGGGCCAATTCACCTTTAGACTTCACCGGGATGCGGGCCTTTAGGTTCCCTTGTTCAAACTGGCGCACCGTTTGGATGATTTGCCTGAGGTTGCGGGTGAGTAACCAGATGATACCCAGGCCCAAAACTAAGGCAATCAGCAAGCTCAGCATGAAAATACGGGTACCAAGGCTCAAGAGATAACTATTCCAAACGGTTTCGGCAATGTTTTCAAACTGCTCGCTCACCAAAACCAAATAGACATAGCCCCTATGGCTTCCCGACTCAAATACGGGGGTGGCCGAGAACACAATACGTTTTCCTGGGTTACGCGGATCGTCGCCCAAGACCAGTTTATCTCCTTGATGCGCTAAAAATTCCCGTACGGGTTCCAGGGAAACGTAGTTTAGCTTGACTTTTTTGTCCAATACCACAAAAGACAAGATTTTACCGGCTGTATCGAGCAAGTATACCTCAATAGCTGGGTTTACGGCCATCATGGAGTGCATAATTTGGTGTAATGCCTTTTCGTTTACTTGGCCATTTTCAAAGGGGGCTACCTCAAGGAGCATGTGTTCGGCTACATTGGCATTGAGGCGTTGCGTCGTCTCGGCATAGTATTTTTGTGAGGTATAGGCCGTGATAAACACATAGGCGATCCCAATTAGCATGCTGAGGAGTAAAAACACCCCAGATATTTTCCAAAACAGGCTGTTTTTAATATGGGGTGAAGAAATATTCATAGTACTCATGGACTCTGTAAATGGGCCATATTCATGGCGATTATGTATTTAGCGTAATTCATCCGTGAAGCGATACCCCACCCCCCAGGTGGTTAAGATAAACTGGGGTTTTTGTACATCGGGTTCAATCTTACTTCTTAATCGGTTTATGTGTGAGTTTACGGTATGCTCATAGCCCGAAAATTCGTAACCCCAGACCAAATTGAGCAGTTGCTCTCGAGAATAACTGCGTCCGGGATGGGAAACGAGCAAAGCCAACAAGTCAAATTCTTTGGGAGTTAACTCGATTCGCTTGCCGTTGCGGCTTACCTTGCGCATGGTTAAGTCAATTGTCAAATCCCGTATTTGCCGGGCCTGATCGGCTTCATTTAGTTTTTGAATCTGCTCTCGGCTCATTTCCGAACGTCGGAAAATAGCCTTCACCCGGGCAATAAATTCCCTTACACTAAAAGGCTTGGTAAGATAATCGTCGGCTCCGGTTTCTAGGCCCAGAATTTTATCGATTTCTTCCGATTTGGCCGTTAGCATCAAGATGGGGGTATGGTTTTCCTGGGCCCGCAGTTTACGACAGATCTCTAGGCCGTCCACAAGGGGCAGCATTAAATCCAGAATAAGTAAATCATAGGGCTGGCTGGTAGCTTTCTCTAAGCCTACTTGCCCGTCGTGGGCTAGCTCTACCTCACAATACAGGTCTTTGAGATGTAGTAGGAGGAGATTGGCAATATCCTGATCATCTTCAATGATGAGCACTTTGTTCATAGCAATCCATTTTTACAAAGTAAAGGGGAAAGTATCACAAAAGTATCACGGGAAAGTAAGGAAAAAATGATAAGTATAGTACAGTAGCCTTGACGAGACTTCTTACTTATCCAAATGCTCAAAAGCCTTATGATAGGGTTTTATAACTTTGGGGTCGTAGAGCAAGGAAATCTCCGCTTTATCTTTTTCCAGATAATCGATATGAGATAGGACATAGCGGATACTTTCCAGCCGGGCCCGTTTTTTATTATTGGCTTCTACAATCACCCAGGGAGCAAAGTTGGTGTGGGTCTGGTTGAGCATCAGGTTCTTATAGTGGGTAAAATCGTCCCATTTTTTTTGGGCTTTTTCATCTACTGGGCTGAGTTTCCAGCGCTTTAAAGGGCTCTTCCGGCGGTCGTCAAAGCGTTCTTCCTGCTCCTCTTTGCTAATGGCAAACCAAAATTTGATGAGAATTATACCATCTTCGTAGAGCATATGCTCAAAGTCTGGCACGTTTTGCATAAACTGCTGGTATTGCTTGGGGGTGCAAAACCCCATGACCGGTTCTACCACGGCGCGGTTGTACCAGCTCCGGTCAAAAAAGACGATCTCTCCCGGATCGGGCAACTGCTTTACGTAACGCTGGAAGTACCATTGGCCTTTCTCGACTTCGCTTGGTTTGGGCAAGGCCACAATACGCATCTCCCGGGGGCGGAGGTGTTGGGTAAAGCGCAAGATAGTACCGCCCTTTCCGGCCGCATCACGGCCTTCAAACAAAATAGCTACCCGCTTGTTCTGCTCAATGACCCATTTTTGCATCGTCACCAATTCGGCTTGTAATTGGCGGAGTTCTTCTTCGTAGGCCAGGTCTTTGAGTACTTTCTGGATGTCAATGTCTTTGTCGGCCAGCAGTTTTTTTAGGCCTTTTTTGGAGTTGAGGTCTATTAGTTCTTGCTCACTAAGCTGAGGAATTTGGGGATCGTTCACAGGGCTTCCAGTTTCGGTTAAAATGAAATGTATCGCTTGTCCGCGTAGATTAACCGAGAATTTATAAAAAATAATGGAAAAAATGGGAAGAAAATTTCACATTTTGGCAGGAAAGGCTCCGAAACTAGCTGACATTCATGTAAAACAAGCCCTTCTCTCCTTGCTTTTTCTCCTTTCTCTTCTTCTTCGGCTGAGGGATAGAGCGGCCTGTCTGAGCTCGCCGCTAGCTTGAGCGAGGGCCAGCGAGTAGCGAAAGCCCGACCCCGGCAGCAGGAATTATCTTTTGAAAACCTGTCTGCTCAGCCGGGGGCAGCCCCTCTCCTATTTATTTAGGATTTTATACATTAAAGCGGAAGTGCATTATATCGCCATCTTCTACGATGTATTCCTTCCCTTCAACAGAGATCTTTCCGGCATCCCGGCAGGCAGCTTCGCTCTTGTACGTCTGGTAATTGTCTAATTTGATGACTTCGGCCCGGATAAAGCCTTTCTCAAAATCGGTGTGGATGACCCCGGCGGCCTGGGGGGCCTTGGTGCCTTTGTTGATTGTCCAGGCTTTCACTTCTTTTTCGCCCGCTGTAAAGTAGGTGATGAGATCGAGCAGCTCATATGCCGCCCGGATAAGCCGGTTAAGTCCTGATTCTTCCAAGCCATACTCGGCCAGAAATTCTTTTTTGTCTTCCTCTTCGGTCAGTTCGGCAATTTCGGCTTCAAGGGCCGCCGAAACGATAATCACCTGGGCATCTTCATCTTTTACCGACTCTTTGAGGGCTTCCACGTGGGCATTGCCGGTATGGATGGAGTCCATGTCTACATTGCACACGTAGAGCACGGGTTTGATGGTGAGAAGGTTAAGCTCGTCAATAAGGGCTTTTTCTTCGGGGCTTATGTCGAGGCTTCGGGCATTTTTGCCGCTTTCGAGAACTTCTTTATATTTTTCGAAAACGGCCAGTTGCCTTTTGGCGTCTTTATCGCCGGTAGAAGCTATTTTTTTGACCCGGTCAAAGCGTTTATCAATGCTTTCCAAGTCTTTGATTTGCAGCTCGGTGTCGATGACTTCTTTATCATTTACGGGGTTTACTTTACCATCTACGTGGACAATATTTTCGTCATCAAAGCAACGGACCACGTGAATGATGGCATCCACTTCCCGGATATTGGCCAAAAATTGGTTTCCGAGGCCTTCTCCCTTGCTGGCCCCTTTTACCAAACCTGCGATGTCCACAAACTCAATAATGGTAGGGATCAACTTTTGGGGCTTGACCAAGGCTTTGAGGGCATTTAAGCGCGGGTCGGGCACCGTGACTACTCCCACATTGGGCTCGATAGTACAGAAAGGGTAATTGGCCGATTCGGCTTTGGCACTGGATAGGGCATTAAATAGGGTTGATTTACCCACATTGGGCAGTCCCACGATTCCACATTGTAATCCCATAGATTTTGTTGGGGTTTTGGTAGTAAATGAGCACAGTTTTAAAAACCAAGCGCAAAAATAAGTCGGATATTTTTCTTATGAAAGGTTTTGGGCCAAGCTATTCCCGGCTAAGTTCTTTTGTAGGAATAGTTTGATCTGTCTGGAAGATATAGTATTTGTAATAGGCATCGCGCAATTCTAGGTAGGAAACGCGCAATATGGTATAGACAGGTATAGCCGCAATCATACCCAAGCCCCCGGCCAAGGCAGCACCAACAAATATGATCAGAAATATTTCGAGTGGATGGGCTTTTACGGTTTTGGAAAAGATGATGGGCTGTAATACTAAGTTATCGGTGAGTTGGGCCAGGGCAAAGACCGGCATAGTTTTCAAAATAAGGAAGATATTATCTTGAAAAATAAAGGCTTCCTCTCCGGTGGATATAATCACAACTACCCCAAAAATAAAACCTAAGAGGGGCCCCAAATACGGAATTAAATTGATGAAAGCGGCAAACGCAGCCACAGGCAAAGCATAGGGCGCCCCAATAAACCAAAGACCGATGGCAATAATCGTAAAGAGGATGCTCACCTGGAGTAACAAACCAATCAAGTAATTAGATAAGAGGCGCTCTATTTTATACACGGTATTTACCACTACCTCAAAGTAGGCATTTGGAACAATGGCCAGCAAATTTCTTCTCAGAAGTCCTTTTTCGTAAAGGAGAAAAAAAGTGATAAAACTTACGGCTAGAAGATAGATAAATATTTTACCGGCTATGCTTAGAAAGTTTTGTAAAATGGGAGCTAGTTGAAAACTCTCAAAGAAATGAAGTAGTCCTTGTTTGATTTCTTGGATAATGTATCCCTTCTCTTCTTCTTTTCCGGCTTCTTGAAACTGATTGAGAAAACTCTCCAGGTTTTCGAGCGGTTGGCCAATTTTTTTTGTGACTTGAATATCTTGAATCATCCCTCTCAAGTGCACAGAAAATTCCTGCGAATTATGAATCTGCTCTTGAAAAAGGGGCTGGAATAGTAAAATCAATAAGAAAACCACCGAAGCCAATACCCCAAAGGACATACCCACAGCGATAAGCCGGGGCATCCGTATACCAAATAGCTCTAAATTATCGATATAATCGGTAAGTGGGCGGATAATCGAGGAAATCACCAAGGAAATCAAGATGTACAAGACAATGTCAGAAAAAAACCAAATGAGTAAGCTGATACAAGCTACCCCAAAGAGAAGATTGATGACCGTACGGTACCTAAACATGTCTTTTATATGATTTTTCCTATATGTGAAAAAAAAATGAAGAAAAACGGAAAGATCTGCACCTCCTTGTATACTATGATAACATAGCAAAATTAAGTAAATTCCCCTATGCTTTTCCCTCTACAGAACAAAAACCCGGCACTAAGGCCGGGTTCGTTTACAAAGGTCTTCTGGGAAAAATTTAGTCCCACTTTAAGGTATCATCATCATCAGCCGTGAAGCGATTTTCTTCCTCATCAAATTGAGAAAAATCAAAATCAGGCATTAGCTCCGATTTAACGTGTTGCACTGTATGGGACAAGGCGTCAATAAACTTGTCAAAATCCTCTTTGTAGAGGAAAATTTTGTGTTTTTCGTAAAAAAAACCGTCATCCTTGTACCGTCTTTTACTTTCCGTTATGGTGAGATAATAATCATTTGAGCGGGTAGACTTCACATCAAAGAAATAAGTCCTTTTTCCTGCACGTACCCTTTTCGAGTAAAGTTCTACTTTATCGTTGTTATCTGCCACAGTCCGTCTATATTTTGATTTAATATGAGGTAAAATTATAACATAATTGCATAGTTACAAAGCACTTTTGGTAATAAAATTGTTCTTATATGAAATAAATTAATATTTTTGGTATAAGTAAAAACCCTATGCTTTGTAAAGGCTACCTTATGGAAACTAAATTTTTTCTTCTCCCCAGCCTCCTATGCTTGATTTTTTCCGCGGCCCTAGCGCAGACTGATGCGGGTTACTCTGAGCGTGGTATCATTTCCTATTACACGGACAAATACGAAGAGCGCCAAACCGCCAGCGGGGAAAAATTTGATAACGACGATTATGTGGCTTGCCACAATAAAATTCCCTTCAATAGCCGCGTACGAGTTACTAATTTAAGTAATGGACGCTCGGTAATCGTACGAATTAATGACCGGGGGCCCTACGCGTATGGTCGCATTATGGACATTTCCAAAGCTGCGGCCCTCAAAATCGGACTTCTATCTACGGGCACGGCCAAGGCAGAAATCAAAGTCTTGAGTGAGCGGGAATGGGCCCAGGAAAGCTTTCAAGGCCCCGATGCAGAACCTATCACGGAAAACCGAAGAAACGAAGACACTCCCAAACCACCCAGCCGGGTAGCATTGCCCAATAAAAAAGTGGAAGCATTCAGCCCCGGTCGCATTTACAGTCCTTGGGGAAACCCCCGAATACCCAAAGGCTGGGGGGTGCAAGTGGCTAGCTTTCAAAACCTGGAAGGTGCCAAGAAATTCACTAGCGAAATACGGAACCAGGGATTTGGGGAAGAAGAGATTTTTATCCAAGTAAAAGACGGCTCCCTTGCTTACAAAGTAGTTATGGGCCAATTTACCAGCCGAGAAGCTACGCAAACCTTAAAAAATAAAATTTTACAAAAGACCGGAAAGACATCCTTTTCCGTGGCTTACCCTTGATTTGCATTTATGCCCCAAAAAAAAATTGATCTCCAAGACCTGGCTCAGATCCGGGAATTTGGCAACCTTGAGTTTCTAGCTCGACAATTAGTAGAAGGATTTATTACCGGTTTGCACCGATCTCCCTTTCATGGGTTTTCGGTTGAGTTTGCCGAACACCGCCTGTACAATTCAGGGGAAAGTACCCGGCATATCGACTGGAAAGTCTTTGCCCGTACAGACCGTTTGTATACCAAACGCTATGAGGAAGAGACTAATTTGCGCTGCCAGTTGTTGTTGGATGTGTCTTCGTCTATGTTCTATCCCCGTGAAACTAATGGCAAGCTTAGCTTCAGCATTCTTACGGCAGCGGCCATTGCCCACATGCTTCAAAAGCAAAGAGATGCCGTGAGTTTGTGCACCTTTGCCGAGGAAATCGAGATCCATACCCAAACCCGCTCAACCCCTTCTCACATCCACAAAATATTCCTTCAATTGCAAAACTTATGGGAGCAAAAGGAAAAAGTGGAAGGACATCATACCTCGGTAGCGGAAACCCTACACAAAATTGCCGACAAGATCCCCCGGCGTTCTTTGGTCGTGATTTTTAGCGATATGCTCGATAATCGGGGGGAACTAGATCAAATTTTTTCTGCCCTACAGCACCTCAAGCACAATCAGCACGAAGTTTTGCTGTTTCACGTCTATGATAAAGCAACCGAAGAAGATTTTCAATTTGAAGACCGCCCTTATGAATTTATAGACTTGGAGTCGGGTGAACGCGTCAAATTACAACCTTCCCAAATACGGGAAGAGTATCAAAAAAATATCAAGTCTTTTTATCACGACTTAAAGCTCAAATGTGGGCAATACCGCATCGATTTTATCGAGGCTGATATTCAGAACGGGTTTGACCAAATTTTGTACGCTTACCTAGTAAAGCGGGGCAAAATGCGCTAATCATACCCTAAATTCTCGAGTATACGAAGTAAAAAAAGCCTTGGGGCTTCCCCGCGCGAAATAAAAGCAGGCCCCCTTTGAAAAATTCTGCCCGCGCGGGTCGGGCTGTCACTACTCGCTGCCTTTCCCCACAAGCCCCCACGAGCTCAAACAGGCCGTTCCATCCCTAAGCCTAGAGAAGAAAGAAATACCTTAGCAAAAGTATGGCTTTCCTCCGCTTAGCTAGGCAAAATTGACCAGGGCCGCGTATACTCCTTTCACCACTTCTACCATTTTGTCAAAATCTAAAGTATCCGGGGTATCGCTGGCTTGGTGATAATTTGGGTTTCTTAAAAAAGAGGTATCGGTGACCATCACGGCCGGATAGCCTTGCTTCCAGTAATTGATGTGGTCCGAACGACTGATGTCCTGTACCTGTTCTAGGGGAGCACAAAGAAATTGCACATCAATCTGGGCATACTTCCGGATCATTTCGGTAAAAAACTGAACCATGGGTTCATCTTCCAATCTCCCTACCACGGCAATAAAATCCCCAGCACTCGGGTAAAAAGCCTTCATAGCCTCCACGGGGTAATTTTGAGACCCCGGCCGGCTATCAAAGTAGCCAATCATTTCTAAACTTACCATGCCCGCTACGGGGGCATTTTGCTGGCGTAAATGCCGCGCGTGAACGGCACTCCCCATCCAATCGGTAAAGAAAAAGGGCGCTTCTTCCAGGGTATAGGCTACCAAATCTACTTGATATGCCAAGTCAGGTTCTAAGTCCCCAATCAATCGGGCCAATTCTAAAAGCCCGGCCACCGCACTGGCATTGTCATCGGCCCCTGCTTGCTCCCCGTCTACATCGTAATGCGCCCCAATGATTAATTTTTTTTCTTGTTTTCCGGGCCAGGAACATATCACATTGCGGTATTCACCTTCCGCGACCTGAAAAGCTTGATCCCATACTTCGGCCTTATCTTTCCCGAATTCACGAAATACTTCTCGAATATAATCCGCAATGGCATTTAATGAGCCCAAATTCTGGTAATTGCGTGGGGGTTGAATGCTACACAACGTTTCTACGTCTTGAATCAGCCTTTGCTTCTGAACGGGAATATGCATAAGTATTGGGCGATTTTTGAATTACAGGAAATTTAAAAAACTGTACGTGTTTAGTTTAAGTTGGCAAAAGAACCAGGCTCACCTAGGAATACGGCATGCTGATGAAATCAGCTACCCCGTATGTCCATCTTACCATGGCTCATGGCGGCTCTGTGGGATTAAATTTAAACAGTTTCTAAGAAGATATTGCTTTCTATTGGCTACCTAGTACTTTTTCTATTCAAAAAAATACATGTAAAATTTAAGGATGTAAGATAAAAGACAGCCCCCTCATGTAGAAGAAACAATTCTAAGCTATTTTGACTTGTATAGGTACTCCTTCGGAAAGCTTTTTTTTATCACCGAAGTGTTATCTACCAAAGCCATAGGGTATGCTTGATCAGACACCTCCCGATTTTAGTCAATTTATTGAGTTTGGAAATATATTTGACCGCTCTACCCGAGCTTACCTCGTCAAATATTTATCCAGAAAATTAGACCCCAGTTTAGATTTTAAAGAAGAACTCACCCAAAGCAGTCCTGAGTTTGAACATCTCCAAAAAGCCTTAGATCAAATCTTTGCCCATCAAAACCTGCAAGACCTGGGGCAAGCCTACCCCCGCTTACAGCACGAAATTATCCGAGATACCCTCCATTGGATCCGCCAGTCACATACTCGAAACAAAAGAGAAAATCCCTACAAAGAAGAACAAAAAGAACTGGAGCGCTGGCATACCCGGCCCACCTTTATGTGGGCCAGGCATTGGTACAAGCTTACCAACTACCTCCGGGATATCTATACCCCCGAGGATCTGGACACCAAATTTTATGCGCAAAAGTTTGAGCAAATAAGTCAAAAAATAGACGCTTGGGAATTGGAACGCAATCCCAAAACAGAGCAATATGCCCCCGAACTGGCCGAAATGGAACTCGTCATAGAAGATCTTCTCGGGCATTGGCAATCTTTACTTACCGCCAAGAGGCTGCAATATGAACTAGAAAATATCGAAAAACAAAGGGAAGAGTTTTGTGAGCTATTGTACGCCAAAGTAGAAGAGTTTGTCAAATTGCTCAATATCATCACTCCCTTTCAGGCCGAGATTGGGCGTTACTGGGATATGTCCCGGGGATTGTGGCAAGACACCGGTTTTGATGTCTTAAACCAGTATGCCGAACTCCTCCAAAAAGAAGAGTCTATCCGGGACCTGGCCGACCAATTAGGCCGGCTCCGGGAAGCGCAGACGGAAATTGAAGAAGAATTTTACGAGGAATCCATAAGCCGCAAAACTTGGGTAGACGATTACAGCCTCCAAAGCGAAATTGGGGGCATACACACCAGTAATGATTTAAACAATATCCTCCCCTCCGAGGCTAGCTTCTTAGCCTTCCCCGAAACGGAGTCGGTATTTTTGAAGAAGTACGCCGAGCAAAACCTACTCACTTTCCAAAAAAAAGGGCAACGCCTGGTGGAGCACGATGACATTCAATACCACAGTTATAAGAAGCAAAAACGTAAAATCAAGGGGCCCTTTATTATTTGTGTAGATACAAGTGGTTCTATGGAAGGGCTCCCGGAGCAAATTGCCAAAGTGCTCAGTTTTGCTATCATCAAAATGGCGGCCCGAGAAAACCGCCAGTGTTTTCTCATTTCCTTCTCCATCGGGATCAAAACGATCAATTTAAGCAACCTGGCCTATTCACTCGACGAGGTGGTCCGCTTCTTGAGCATGTCCTTTCACGGGGGTACCGATGTGAGCCCGGCCATGTATGCCAGCATTGATATGCTGCAAAGTCACGACTACCGAGAAGCCGATGTGTTGATGGTGTCTGACTTTGTGATGTATGAAATACGAGAGGAAGTACTCCGAAAAATACGTCAAGAAAAAGAAAAAGGCACCCAGTTTCATAGCTTGACCATCTCTAAAAATCCCAATCCGGAAATCATTGAGGAGTTTGACAATACGTGGATTTACAATCCAGAAGAGCGAGGTATTATCCGGCATTTGGCCCACGATTTAAGGGCCATTGCCTAAATTTCAATCTATACATTGCTCTAAGGCTTAGGGATAGAGCGGCCTGTTTGAGCTCGTGGGGGCTTGTGGGGAAAGGCAGCGAGTAGCGAAAGCCCGACCCGCCGGGCAGGATCTTCCAGCCTAGGGCACAAGAGGACTCCGGCGGGGAAGCTCCAAGCATTATTTTTCCAAATAGTGGTCTAGCTTCACATCATCTCCTAAAAACCGTCCATAGTGTACCTCGAGCAAAGAGCCGTATTCATCAATCAAAAACTCCGCGGGAATACGGCTGGGTGAAGAATAATGCCCCCCCACCTTGGTTTTGAAAAGCTTCTTCCCCCTCTGAGATTTGGGATAAACCCCCTTTAAGTAACTGAACATGAGCTTCCACCAGGAGTTTTCTACGCGGAATAGCTTGAAAAGGCGGGCCTGAGGGTCGGCCAAAAACGTAAATGGAAAAATGTCTTGCTGGGCATATTCCCGGATGTGTTCGGCTTCAGATTCATAGATTAAGTACACGGCTATGCCTGCTTTTTGCAATCGTGTGGCATAATTTTTTAACTCATGTACCCGAAAATTGCAAACCGGGCAGCCAGCATAGCGCATAAAATGTAAGAGCACTTTTGTATTTCCGGAGCTATGCGGTAGGCTGACCGATTGCCCGTAAATATCTTGGCAAGAAAAGGTAGGAGCTTGGTGATGTTTTTTTACAGTCATAGCTATATGTGTTATACCATCTATTAGCTAGACAATGCCCAGTGGGGCTTAGTTCGTATACGTTTGTTAGAATAATCTTAATCAAACTCCTTTTGTCGTCTAGACGGCTTTTTTCCGATAGTACAAAGTTGAACAGTTTTTGGGCTGTAAAATATTTTGGGCCACGTGTAATAATTCTTCCCGAGCTACGGCTTGTATGCGGGCCGATTCCTCATTTACTTTTTCCGCTTGCCCGATAGCCGCTTGATAAGCCAAATGGATGCTCCGGTTAAGAAGCTCCACCTCCGTAAAAGCCAGCGTGGCCTCGGCTTTATTTTTCACTTTTTGCAGCTCGCTCTCTTCCAAACCTTGGCCCATTAAGGTGTGAATCACCTCTTGCACAGCCGCATCGGCCTCCTCTAAGTTTTGTCCCTGATTCAAATTGCCTTGAATTACCAAGAGGCCCGGATCTACAGAACCGGTCACATATGCACTCAGTGAATTAAAAATGCGTTGGTCTTTTACGAGTTCCGTATACAAACGGGATGATTTACCCCGACCTAAAATATCACTTAGTAAATCAATGGTATGGTAACTTTCCGAAACCCGGGCCGGCATATGATACGCTTTGTAGAGCGCATCCAGGGGCACATCTGCTTCGGTCTCTAAAAACCGGGGACTTTCTTGGGGAGGTTCGGCGGGCAGGTTTCGCTTATGTTCTGGCCCGGCCGGAATATCGCCAAACCATTTTTGGCTCAATTGTTTTACTTCTTCCAGGCTGGAATTGCCCGAAACTACCAGAATGGCATTATTGGGCACATAATATTGGTAAAAGAAAGCTTTCACATTCTCCATTTTTACCTTTTCGATATGCGAGATATCCTTGCCAATGGTAGCCCATTGATAGGGGTGCTCCTGATAGCAAAGCGGTCTTAGCTTCATCCAAATATCCCCGTAGGGCTGGTTCAAATAGCGTTGTTTAAACTCCTCAATCACCACTTTTCTTTGTACCTCCAAGACTTCGGGGTCAAAAGAAAGCCCCAGCATACGGTCCGATTCGAGCCAAAACGCGGTTTCCAAATTGGCTACCGGCAAACTGATATAGTAATTCGTGACATCCGGGGAGGTGAAGGCATTATTCTCCCCCCCTACTTTTTGTAAAGCTTGGTCGTAGGAAGGTATATGCCGCGAACCCCCAAACATAAGGTGCTCAAACAGGTGAGCAAACCCGGTCAATTCCTCATGCTCGTCCTTTGAGCCCACATCATAGAGGACGTTTACTACGGCAGTGGGCGTGGTCTGGTCTTCGTGAAAGTATACCCGTAGACCATTAGCTAGCACAAAGGAATCAAAGTTGATCATAGTTATTTTTTACACTTTGTAAAATATACGGGGAGGTATATTTGGTTTCGTCTGAATCTACTTACTTTTGAAGCAACTACAAATCTAGGCAAACCCCCAGCGGAATCAAAACCTGGTTTTGTGGAAAAGATCCAAGAAACTGTTTAATTTTAGTTTTTGATAAAGGAAGGTATCCCATTGGGGTTCTGATCTCATCCGATTTGCTGCCCCTGAGGCACTATGGGTGATTGCCGTCCCAAAAATACACGCAAGCAGTTTCTAGGTATTTTTTAGATAGACTTGGGGCTGCCCCCGGCGGTGAAGTTTCCAGCCCCAGGTTGCTAAGGTAGCGCCGGGGTCGGGCTTTCGCTACTCGCTGGCCCTCGCGCCACCAGCAGCGAGCTCAAACAGGCCGCTCTATCCCTCAGCCAATATATGGGCATGAAATTGGGAAAACGCTAGCTCATGAGGAAAGTTGCTGTCAACAATTATTGAGAACTTATACAAAATATAAACCGATGGGTACTTTAAGGCCGTGATATACCCTGGGTATTCGCTCCTTGACTCCATAGGCGCCCCTTGTAAACTGGGTTTCATTATGCATAATTCTGATGTACAATTAAGTATAGCGTTTAATCGCTACCATTATTCCGACGAAGAACTCATCGCACTCTACCAAGCCATCATCAAACCCCGCCTTATTGAGGAAAAAATGCTGGTATTGCTCCGTCAAGGAAAGATAAGCAAGTGGTTTTCGGGCATTGGGCAAGAAGGGGTAGCGGTTGGTTCTACCTTAGCCCTTGAAAAAAATGAATTTATATTCCCGATGCACCGCAATTTGGGCGTATTCACCGCCCGAAACCTCCCCCTTAAACGTCTTTTTACCCAGTTTCAAGGAAAACCGTCCGGCTACACCAAGGGGCGGGACCGGTCCTTCCACTTTGGTGCCCCAGACCACCACATCGTCGGGATGATTTCGCACTTAGGCCCTCAATTGTCACTCGCGGATGGGGTAGCTCTGGCCCATCGTTTAAATCAGGAGAAGAAAGTTGTCTTGGTCTTTTGTGGAGATGGGGCTACCAGTGAAGGCGAGTTTCACGAAGCCCTCAACGTGGCTGCCGTATGGGACCTCCCGGTTATCTTTTTGATAGAGAATAATGGCTATGGCCTCTCCACGCCCAACAATGAGCAATTTCGATGTGCCCAGATTGCCGATAAAGGCCTTGGATACGGTATGGAAGCCCATACTATCCAAGGAAATAACATCTTGGAAGTCTATCACCATATTAATCAAATTGCCGATCAAATCCGCTTAGAACCCCGCCCGGTGCTTTTAGAAGCCATGACTTTCCGTATGCGAGGGCACGAAGAGGCTTCCGGCACCAAATATGTGCCCCCTCAACTCTTAGAAGAATGGGGCTTAAAAGATCCGGTAGCCAATTATGAATTATTTTTATTACAATCGGGTATTATTAATTCACGTATGGTCGCCGATTTGAAAGATGCCATCAAGCAGGAAATCAATCAAGCGCTGGAAGAAGCCTTTGCCGAACCCCTTCCCCCGGCAAGTACGGAGACCGAGATGGGCGATGTCTACGCCCCAAATCCCCATCCGCCCATCCAGCCCGGAGAGAATACCTCCAAACTTCGCTTTATAGATTCCATCAAGCTAGGCCTACAACAAAGTATGGAAAAATACCCCCGCTCCGTACTCATGGGACAAGATGTAGCCGAATACGGAGGGGTTTTCAAAGTTACCGATGGATTTGTGGAGCAATTTGGCAAAGAACGTGTGCGCAATACCCCCCTTTGCGAATCGGCCATCCTTGGGGCGGGGCTTGGCCTTTCCATTGCCGGTTACAAAGCCATCGTAGAAATGCAATTTGCCGATTTTGTCACCTGTGGTTTTAATCAAATTGTAAATAACCTGGCCAAAGTCCATTACCGTTGGGGGCAAAATGCTGATGTAGTGATCCGCATGCCGACCGGGGGTGGCGTTGCGGCCGGTCCATTCCACTCCCAATCCAATGAGGCTTGGTTTTTTCATACGCCTGGCTTAAAGCTTGTTTACCCTTCCAACCCCTACGATGCCAAAGGCCTAATCGCCGCGGCAATTGAAGACCCCAACCCCGTCTTGTATTTTGAGCATAAGTACTTATACCGCTCCATGGAAGAGAGGGTACCCGATGATTATTACACGTGCCCCCTAGGCAAAGCCCGGCTTATACAAGAAGGGGAAGACTTAAGCGTTATTACTTACGGCATGGGAGTGCATTGGGCCCAAAAAATGGTGGAGGAGCACTCTTGGGAGGGCCGGGTAGAGATCCTAGACCTTCGAAGTTTACTTCCCTGGGACCAAGAAGCGGTACAGAATACGGTATTTAAAACCGGTAAAGTACTCGTACTGCACGAAGACTCCCTTACTGGAGGGATTGGGGCCGAAATTAGCGCTTGGATTTCAGAGCATTTGTTTCAATACTTAGATGCTCCGGTAGTTCGCGTAGCCGGCTTAGATACGCCTATTCCCTTTTCTCCTCCCTTGGAAAACAATTATTTAGCAAGTAAAAGAATAGGGGAAAAAATGGAATTTTTACTGAAATTCTAAGGATTTTTCGGTAAATTTAAACAATTTGTAGCCGGATAATGCCCCCAGAAAACCTCTTAGGTTTCCTTGCGTTAAATCTATACAAACCTATACTCAAACGGATATGAAAATAGCTAGCCTCAAAATATGCTGCTTAGGGCTTTTATTACTTAGCCTTATTTTTTCATGCAGCCAAAAGGCTCAATGTCCAGCCTACATGGACCCTTCGCAAGGCACCATCAGTGTGCAAGATGAAGGAGATTTAACTGCCCAAGAAATTCGAGAGCAAAGTGTTAACCTTTTGGAATCGCAAGATTATTATATCCGCGTAAAACGGGATAAAAAGACGGGTTTGGTTAAAAACCGCAAAAAGGTCAAAAAAGGAAAGAATAAAACCGTGAAGCATAAGGGCTTCAAAAAAGACCCTCGCACCTTACAAGGTGTGGGAGTCAAATAAACCACCAGCTATCTCGCATAATATAAACCTGCTTATGAACCGAATACATTTATCCCTACCCCCTTTTTCTGCCCAGGTAAAATCAATCTTGATTTTTACCTTAGTACTCCTATTCACAAGCCCGGCCTTACTCTCCCAAAGTAAAAAGGACAAGGATGAAAAAAAGGAAAAGAAAAGCAAACCAGAAAAATTTATCGGCAAAGATGAAATCCAGCCCCAAAAGTATCAAGGGCAAAAAGATTTAGTTACTAAAGTTAAGGCCCCAAAGAAACAAGCCGCCCCCGGCACCAAAGACTTAGTTACCAAAGTCAAGGCTCCCCCAAAGAAGAACCCTAACCCAGCAGCCAATAAGCTGGTTATAAAAGTCCAGCCCAAAAGTGAGCAAAATATGCGGGATAAGGCCAATGCCATGGCCGATTATCGGGGACCAACAGTCAATTACCCAAATAAAGAGAGCCTAATTTCCAACAGTAAACTTCACTCGCAGTTTAAAGGAAATGTACAAGTTAAGAGTATCAAATCACAGCAGAGGCAAATTCAAAAGAAATCGAGTGAAGTTACCAACTTCGCCGGCAAGACACGATATGTGGATATCAGCAAGAAGCGAGAAAAAACAGCCAAGAAATTAGCCAGTTTTCGTGGGCCTAATCTCGTCAAAATCCCTAAAAAACCCCGGAATGCCCAATCTACCTTCTCTCAACCGAATACCATCCGAAAAAAGGCCAATTACGATCCTCGAAAGCTGAAAAAAGGCCGCAAAGTAAAAAAATCAGAACTTCCCAATTACGAGAAGAAAAAGAACGAAAAATTCCACTATGATGCCGGAGAAGTCAAAATGTGGAAAAAAGGAGGAGAAGCAGTGCCCGCTGGCCGGGGTGAGAGAGAGCTCCCTAAGGTGAAGAAAAAGAAGAAAAAGGCTAAGAAGTACGAAGAAGAACCCGATCCGATTATTGAAGAGTAAAACCCTTTTTCAGTCACCCAAAATTGTCTAAGAAATAGCCCTAAGCTTCTCTTCTTGACCCAATTTGAAAAAAATTAGATTTTATTGGCTAAATTAAAGGATTAAACAAACTATTTAGAAAGCCTATGGGTAATAGGCTCTTCGGAGAATTTCCCCTTTTTAGTCTTCATGAAAATAAACCAAGTCAATACATTCCGGGAGCTCACCCAAATTCAAAACCCTATCCTTCAATTTAATGGCGAACTCAATCCTGATTCCGTGTTAAATATCCTACACGAAACCCATACCCTACTCTTAAGTTTTGGAGAAGGCACTGCCTTGATTCGTAAGGCCCAGATGATCGTTACCGAACTGTTACAAAACATTGTGCGTCACGGACAAAAAGCCAAAGAGTACTCTAGCCAAGCCCTGTTCATATTAGATCGCCAAAATCATAAATATCAGATCATCTGCGGAAATCTGGTGAATAATCGCCAAATGGAAATTTTGGACAAGAAACTTTCTCATTTGAACCAACTCGATGAAGAAGGTATTCAAGCCGAATATCAGTCAGCCATACGGCACAATATGGATCACCACCATAAAAATGGCAAGCGCTGTGGCTTAGGCCTCATCGAGACGGCCCGACGCTCCCAAGAAAAGTTTCAATATTTATTTCGAGCTTACTCTCCTCGCAGAAAATATTTTATCTTAATTGTACATCTAAATCGAGACGTATCGTAGGCTAGCTATTTCGTATTTTCCTAATTAGTCGCTACCCTTTTTTCTTTTCCGTTTTTGTCTATTACATACTCGGTTCCTCCACGATAAACCCGGGCTTTACCCGAAACAAAATTACCCGGGATATCATACTTGAATGGTATTTTGACCATATTCCTTCTATCCAAATAGCCCCATTTACTACCCTTTCGGGCGGCGGCCAATCCATCATTAAAAAAACTGATTTTATCGTAGATGATGGGGATAATTTCATTTCCCTTGGGGTCCACTATTCCAAACTTACCGTTTAAACCCACAATTTTTCCCGTAGAGTACTCTTCCAAATATTCGTACTTGATTTCTTGGCTTCCTCCCGAATTGCTTAGGGTGCTAACTGTCCTACGATTCCTGGGTTGATTAGGATTCGAGGTAGGTTGAGGGGGTGTTTGCGGGGTATTTACTTGGGGGCTTTGTGGATTTTTATTAGGTTTTGGCTGAGTATTCCTTCTGCTAACAGGCTTAGGAGCTTCGTAGTTAACTTCCACGCGTGGCACCCTAAAACTTGTATCATCCGGGTAGGAATAGTTTTCCTCTAGTGTCTCAGAAACCTGATTGATTTCCTGATTGGTATTTTCCATGGGATATTCTTCCTGGAGATTCATAGGCTGCTCCCTTGTTAAACTATCTCCCTCCGGCATGGGAAGATCCGGAGAAGAACTTGATCGGGTAATTTCTCTAGGCTGGGAACGCTCAAATAGATTCCACCAGTCGCCCACATAAGCAATCCAACTCGCCAGGAACAAAAGCAATATCAAGGGTATTAAGGCCCAAGCGGGGGATCGCTTTCGTCTCTTCTTCCCCTGAATTTGGGCTTTCGGCTTCTTTTCTTGAGGTACCGGAATTTTAGATTCCCCAGATTTTGGACCTTCCGAAAATTGCGTAAGCTCCTCAGGAGTACTCTCAGGTACTGAGGTTCGGGTACGCCAGGACGACTCTCCTTCGGCCACTTCAGTAAAGAAGCCTGGTTCCTCCTCATCAGCCGCTACGCTTTGTTCTGTCACTTCTTCCCCGGATGTATCCAGGGTATCAAATACCTGAGGAGAAGGTAAGACCTCCAACATTTCGGCCACGTCGGCAAAACGGTCTTCCGCTTGCTTTTGCAAGCACCCTTGGATGATGGGATGAAAAGCCTCTGGTACTCCTTCCAAAGGGGGGGTATAGACCGGATCGATAATATTAGCAATTATTTTTCCATCCGTATCCCCTTTTCTACGGGAGCCAAAGGGCAGTTCGCTGGTCAAGAGTTGATAGGTTAGTACCCCAAAAGACCAAATATCTGTCCGGATGCCCAATTTAGCATCTGTTTTGCCTAACTGCTCGGGCGACATATATTCATAAGTTCCTACGGCCGCCGAAACCGAGGTTAATTCTTGTCGTAACTCCTTGCTGATGCTAAAGTCAGCCACTTTGGGCGTTATTGCGCCATCTTGTATTTGTAGTAAGATATTTTGAGGCTTGACATCCCGGTGAACGATCCGGTTTTCGTGCAAATGTTGAAGGCCCCCTAATACGCCCCGTAATAATTCGGCAATGCGACGCGGGTTTCGGGAAGACTGTACCCGCATATAGGCCCCCATATCCCCCCCATTGATGTATTCCATCACCCCAATCTGGATTTCATCCTTCTCCCCAGTTACATTCTCAAACTTCTTTATAAAGAAGTCATAATACTTTACCAAATTGGGGTGCTCGAGGCTCTTTACCCGCTCCGTTTCTTCAAAGAGCGTGTATCTTTCGGGGATTTTACTTTTTTGGACAAACTTTAGGGCAACCATACGGTCGGTATGAAGATCCCGGGCTTTGTATACACTCGCAAAGCCACCTTTACCCAATCGGTCCGTCTCCGGATCATATTCATAACGGTCCAGTAGAATCATGGTATGGTTTTATCTCTAATTTTTTTCAACTCTTGGTGTATTTTACAAACAAGTTTCTTCAAAAAAAAATTAATAACTTATTAAATAGTCCACTACAAGAAAGAGAAAAGGAAAAAAGGAAAAAGTTGCACCCTTTTCCGTCTATTATCTTTCATTTTGACCTTATTTTTTTCATTCACGTAAGCAAGATTAATATCCGGGATTTTTAAACCATTCTAACCCAGTACCTATGAAGTTTATCAAAGTTGCTGCCGCCTCCCTCAACCAAACCCCCATGGATTGGGAAGGTAATAAAGCCCACATTATAGGCGCCATCCAGGAAGCCCGCGAAAAGCACGTAAGCATCCTCTGCCTCCCCGAACTTTGCATTACCGGCTATGGCTGCGAAGATGCCTTCTTCTCCCCGAGCCTACATGATACAGCCTTGGAAGTGCTCAAAGAGATAATCCCGGAAAGCAAGGGGATTATCGTCTCCCTCGGACTGCCTATTTCTTTGCAAAATAAACTCTTCAATGCCGCCGCTCTCCTTGTTGATGGGCGTTTGATTGGCTTTGCCGTGAAGCGCTTCTTGGCCGGTGATGGGGTGCACTATGAGCCTCGCTGGTTTATGCCCTGGAAACAGGGAGAAAAGAGCTATCTTCTTATGGATGGGGTTCGCTACCCCGTGGGAGATTATTACTTTATTGTGGGCGGGGTTAAAATTGGCTTCGAAATCTGTGAAGATGCCTGGGTAGCCAACCGCCCCGGCCGGTTTTTATACGAAAATGGGATTGATATCATCATGAACCCCAGTGCCAGTCACTTTGCTTTCTCCAAAATCAACATCCGCAAGCGATTTGTTTTGGAAGGCTCCCGGGCCTTTGGGGTGGGCTATATTTACTCCAACCTCCTAGGCAATGAATCCGGCCGAATGATCTTTGACGGAGGCGGGCTCGTAGCCTCTGGCGGAAAACTCATTGCCGAAGGCAAGCGCCTTGAGTTTCATGATTACCAAATTACCACCGCCATCCTCGACGTAGAAATCAACCGCCTGGCCCAGATCCAGACCCGCGTCCCCTTCGAAAAAGCCGCCAATGAAGAGTATGCCCTCTACGCCGATTACAACTTTCCCGATGTAGACCCCCAGTATGGCGAGCACAAAGAACCCTCCTGGGAGTCAAGCCCGCACATCAAAGAAGAAGAATTTACCCGGGCCGTGGCTTTGGCCTTGTTTGATTACTTGCGTAAAAGCTACTCCCGGGGCTATGTCATTTCCCTAAGTGGAGGAGCCGACTCAGCGGCTGTCAGTTCGCTCTGCCGACTAGCCATCGATCTGGGGATTGAGAGCATTGGCTGGGAAGCCTTTACCGACAAGCTTAGCTACATCCCTGGCATCAAAGAATACAAAACGCCCGAAGCCCTGGCCCAAAGGCTCATCACCTGCATCTACCAAGCCTCCGAAAACAGTGGCCACGTCACCCAAAACGCGGCTGAGCAATTGGCCAATTCCCTTCACGCGGTTTACGACAAGCTCCACATTGGGGAGCTGGTAGACACCTACGAGCGCATTGTCTCCCAGAGCATTGGGCGCCCCCTTACCTGGGAGCAAGACGATATTACCCTCCAAAACATCCAAGCCCGGGTCCGTTCTCCAAGTATTTGGATGTTTGCCAATATTAAAGGCGCCCTCTTACTGGCCACTAGCAACCGCTCCGAAGCCGCTGTAGGCTATACCACTATGGATGGCGACAGTAGTGGCGGACTAAGCCCCATAGCTGGCATAGACAAAGCCTTCTTACGCCAGTGGCTTCGCTGGATGGAAAAAGAAGGTGTCGAGGGTTCGTTTACCATCCCGGCCCTATCCTTTGTCAATGAGCAACAACCCACCGCCGAGCTCCGCCCCCAAAGCTCTAAGCAAACCGACGAAGGCGACCTCATGCCCTATGACTTGCTAGACAACATCGAGGAAAGCGCCATTCGCGACAAAAAATCGCCTTTGGAGTGTTACCGTATCCTCAAAGCCAAGTACGCCGAGCACTACGACTCCGCAACCCTCAAAGCTTGGACCGAAAAATTCTTCAAACTCTGGAGCCGCAACCAGTGGAAGCGGGAACGCTATGCCCCCTCCTTCCACCTCGACGACGAAAACCTAGACCCCAAAACCTGGTGCCGCTTCCCCATTTTGTCGGGTGGTTTCCGCCGGGAATTGGAAGAGATGCGAAATTATAAAGATTAAGTCCTGGGGCTTGCCTGCGCGGGAGAAGTTTGGGGCAACATGAAACTATTCTGCCCCGCGCAGGCCGGGCTTTCGCTACTCGCTGCCTTTCCCCACAGGCCCCTACGAGCTCAAACAGGCCGCTCTATCCCTAAGCCGGAAGAAGAAGAGAGAATAGGGACGAGAGACTGGTACCGGGAGACGAGAACCGGGAGGTGGTACTAGGCTGTTACTGTAAGGCAGGTTCTTTGGTACTCCGAAGAGAATTATTTGAGGGTGTTAGCTTTTGAGTGATTAGAGGTTTCGCTTACATGAGACGTCACATCCCACAAACCTGAAGATTTCTCCCTACGGTCGAAATGACAAAATTTTTGTTTTTTCTTCCCATCTAGTCTAAGGTAAAAAACAACCCTGGTTCAAGGATAAGCGCAGCGGTCCTTGGACTTTTCCTTTTAACAGAAAGCGTCCCCGCTTTCAGCCCTTAGGTTACGTTGCCGCGACCTAGGCTAGGCCATCCTGAGACAAAAAAGTGGGTATGGGCAGCTAGATTTTTCTTTTTTTTGAAGAAACACCCCTTATCTTTATACCTAATCAAGTCTAAGACTGATCCGTCCTGTTAGGTCTGAGAGATTGGGGCTTGGATAGGGAATGGATGGGCTGGGTCCAGTCAACGTGATATCCCTCAGCTCAGAGGATATCCCCCAAGCGCCCTTGCCTGCGTTAGACAGCGGGGACGCTCTCGGATGAGAAGAGGCACAAGCACCGCTGCGCTTATGCTTACGCCAGACGGGGGGGAATTAATAAATATAATGCATGAAGAAATTAATTTATATTCTGTTCATATTTTTGATGAGTTGTAACCACAGTGTTGAAAAATTAAAAATTGAGAGAAATGATGAAGGGTTTTTGAAAGCTAGTCATGAGAATTGGGATAAAAATCTTGAGTTTGCTTGTGTTGCTGATATTACCCTCCCTGTTTATGATATAGATAGATCTGCGACTATATTATATTTATATGATTGTTTCAAAACATTAAAAACATATGACATCAAAACTGGACGAGGTTTATATGAGTATATTTTTAAACCTGTAGATAGACACGCAGTAGACTATAAGTTAAGAGTTTATGAAGACCTAGTTATTTTCTCATCTAATCACCATCTTTGGGTTTTTGATAAAGAGCTTAATTACAAATCTTCCTTAATGGAGGATATATTAGAAAACAACAGATACACAGGTGAATATAATTGGATTTCCTATTCTATTAATAACGACAAAATAAAAACATACTTTATTAAATATAAAAATATAGGCTCCGAACATTCTGGATTAAAAGCAGATACTATATCTTTTGAATATAAAATCTCGCTCAAAGATGGTAAATTAAGGATGCTCCCTCCACCTAACCCAAGCATGTAAAAAAAACAACCCTGGTTCAAGGCTAAGTGCAGCAGCCCTTGGACCTTTCCTTTTACAGAAAGCGTCCCCGCTTTCAGCCATTAGGCGAATGCCGCGACCTAGGTAATCCTTAACCATAAAAGCTAGATTTTTCTTTTTCGCGGCCCTCCTCTCTCCTCTCAAATGGCTTAGGGATAGAGCGGCCTGTCTGAGCCCGAAATGGCCCAGAGGGGGGCAGGCGAGTAGCGAAAGCCCGGCCCGCGCGGGTACTTAGGCACTGGACTAAACGCAATTCTTTTTGGCGCGGGCAAGCCCCAAATCCCGATTATGCATGATATGGGTTTATAGCGCGCGATTTCCTTTTTAAAATCCCGGCAAATTTATATATTGCCTAAGTTTTGTAAATTCGAAAGTCCTAAAAATAGGATTATTTAAGCATAGCCCTTGACGACAAGAGAAGAAAATATTCGCCTGATTTTTGGGTTGAAAGTGCGCCAGCTCCGGATGGAAAGAAGTCTGACCCTAGACAATTTTGCCAAAGCCTCGGGCATATCCATATCCTACCTCAATGAGATTGAGAAGGGAAAAAAATACCCCAAAGCCAATAAGATTGCCCAAATTGCCAAAGCCTTGGATGTATCCTACGATTGGCTCGTATCTATGCAGCTGTCTAGGAATTTGCGGCCCATTTCGGAGCTCGTAAAATCGGATTTGCTCACCAACCTGCCCCTGGAGATCTTTGGGATTGAACCGAGTGACTTACTCAATGTCCTCTCCAATACCCCCAGTAAGATTAGTGCTTTCATCAGCACCTTGATCGAGTTGGCCCGGAACTACAATATTGGCGTGGAAAACTTTTATTTTTCGGTACTTCGCTCTTACCAGGAGATGCACGAAAATTATTTTGAGGACCTGGAAGACGTGGTGGCCAAATTTCGGGAGGAGTACCCGCAGTTTCAAAGTCTGGATTTTGGCCCTCAGGCCTTGGTGGATATCCTGGTGCAGAAGTATAACTATAAAATAGACGAGAGCTCGCTTAACCGCTACGCCGATTTGCAAAATTTGCGCTCGGTTTTTATCCCCGGCTCCCCTAAAAAGCTATTACTAAACGAAGATCTGGATGAGCGGCAGAAGATGTTTAGCCTAGCCCGGGAGATTGGTTATAATTATATGAAGCTAAAAGAGCGGGCCTATACTTCCTCTTGGATCAAAATCCAGTCGTTTGAGCAGTTGCTTAACAACTTTAAGGCTTCCTATTTTTCGGGTTCCTTGCTGATACCCCAGCAAAGCATCATTGAAGATATTGGGGCATTCATCAAGTTGGAAAAATGGGACGAGATGCGGTTTATGGAGATCTTACACAAGTACCGGGCCTCTCCCGAGATGCTGATCCACCGCTTAACCAATATTATGCCCCGGTTTTTTGGCTTAAACCAGCTTTTCTTTTTGCGGTTTAACCACAAACGGGGACAAACCCGCTATGTATTAAACAAAGAATTGCACTTAGCCGGATTGTACAACCCCCACAGCACGATGTTGCACGAGCATTATTGCCGACGCTGGGTCTCGCTCCATATTTTACAAAATGAAAGTTTGTCGTCCATTTCCCCCTTGCGGGAGTACCCGGCGGTGAGCGATATACAGCGCTCCCAGTACATTGATTCTGACAATGAATTTTTGTGTATTAGCTTAGCGCGGCCCATTAACCCAACCCCCAACACCAATAGCAGTGTCACCTTGGGTTTTTTGATTACCGAGGATCTTAAAAAACAGATCAAATTTTGGGATGATCCGGCTATTCCGGTAAAGCGGGTGGGCGTTACGTGTGAGCGTTGCTCGGATATGAATTGCCAAGAACGGGTAGCCTTTCCATCTATTCATTTGAAAGAAGAACAAACCCAACAGATCCAGGATAGCCTGGACAAACTTATTAAAGATCAGACGGGAGCATAATTAAGTCTAGTAAACGGTATGGCCAGGATTGTTTGTATTTCTGATACCCATTCGAAACATCACAAAATTAATCTCCCGGATGGGGATATCCTGATCCATGCTGGTGACATTAGCAGTTATGGTACCGAAAAGGAGGTCCGTAAGTTTGACAATTGGTTGGCCGACTTGCCCCACCCGCATAAAATAGTCGTAGCCGGCAATCACGATTTTGTCTTTGAGAGAGAACCGGATATTGCGAAGGAGCTTATCACGCATGCGACCTACTTAGAAGATTCGGGGACGGTCTTGGAAGAGTTTAACCTGAAAATCTGGGGCTCTCCTATCACCCCTTGGTTTTTTGACTTTGCCTTCAATCGTCAAAGGGGGGAAGAAATAGATGCTTATTGGCAAAAAATCCCGGAAGAGACGGATATTCTCATTACCCACGGCCCTCCCCACGGCATTTTGGATGATACAGTACGAGGAGATCACGTGGGCTGTGAGGCTTTACGGAAGCGGGTGGATAAAATCCGGCCTCGGGTTCATATTTTTGGGCATATTCACGAAGCCTATGGGGCCTATTACAATCAACATACTTGGTTTGTTAACGCCGCCATTATGGACATCAGTTATAAACCCATTAACCCTCCCCTGGTTTTGAATTGGGATTAAAAAAAACCGGTTCCCTCTGAAACCGGTCTTCATAATTGTTTTAAAAAATTAATGACGGGGTGAATGTTTTTGCTTATGTTTTTTTACCTGACGGCTCATGCTATCCATTACGTGGTCGGTAGCGGCTTCAAAACTTGTCTCTTGCTGCTTGACAAATAAGGTGGTACCGGGAAGGTTGATTTTAAACTCCACAACCTTGTTTTCTCGGCTGTGTTCGCCTTTTTCTAAGCGTAAAAATACTTCTCCGTTGAGGATCTGATCATTGTACGTATGGAGTTTATCCGCTTTGCGTTGAATAAAATCTAGTAATTTTTGATCAGCCGAAAAGTGTACGGAATGAAATTTTAATCGCATATGCTTATCGTTTTTAAGGTGAATATTAAGCTTTGGGATGGGCCTGTTTAAAGACCTCTTTTATCTTTTCCAAAGAATTATGCGTGTAAACCTGGGTAGCACTCAAACTTGAGTGACCCAATAAGTCTTTTATAGCTTGTAAATCGGCCCCTTTGTCTAACAAATGCGTGGCAAATGAATGCCGCAGCGTGTGTGGACTCCTTCGGGACTGATGCGTTATACTTGACAAGTATTTTTTTACGGTACGGTACACCAAGGAGGGGTAAGCCGGTTCTCCTTTGTTGGTAATTAGCAAATAATCGTGGGAAAGCGAGCTGCCAAATAGTTTTTGCTTGGCTTCTTCGTAGCGTCGTACCAGATCTACCAGGGTATCTAGGAGAGGTACTTGACGTTCTTTTTGATTTTTACCCAATACTCGGAGAATATTTTGAGCAAAATCCATGGAATTGGCCCGAATAGCCAAAAGCTCTGATAGCCGGATACCTGTTCCATAGAGAAGTTCTAAGATTAATTGGTCTCGTAAGCCCTCAAAACTGTCTTCGAAGTCGAAAAAATCGAGGAAATGTACCAATTCTTGCTCCCGGACAAAATCAGGATTACGTTTGGGGGTACGGAGAGGGCGGATTCTTTCAGTGGGGTTGAGGGGGATATATCCACCCCGGGTAAGAAACTTATAATAGGATTTGAGAGTGGCTAGTTTACGATTTATACTTCGTGGACTTAATTTATTCTCACTGAGGTATACTAGCCATGACCGGATAATCCTAAAGTCGGCCTCTTGGGGATCGGCCAACTCAAATGATTCTTGTATAAACGTCTGGAACTGAGCTAAATCGTTTGTATAAGAGGTTAGTGTGTGTTCACTGTACCTCTTCTCAAAACGAATATAGTTCAAAAAAGTGCTTACCATAGTGTGTTATTAGGATCTTCACTTCTGTGTATCCTAATATAACACAAAACAGAAATAAAAAAAATGAGCAATTAAGAATTTTCCTTGTCTTGCATTTTTTGACGGTAAGCTGCACGAATTAGCTGATTGCGACGGGTTACCGATTTTTTCTCAAAGTAATTGCGAGAGCGAAGTTCGCGTAGTACTCCAGTACGTTCGAATTTTTTCTTAAATCGTTTTAGGGCTTTATCGATAGATTCGTTGTCTTTTACGTTGATAATAATCATAGATTAACTTGTTAAGTAAAACCAAAAGGCACCCTTGTTTAAAAGAAGGGGATGCAAATTTATAAAATAGAAAAGAATAAGAAAAGGGAAAACCTGCCTTTTCGTGAGAAGGTAAATTTAAAAGTCTAAAAAGCCCCTAAAAGTTCCTGAATTTGCTCCTTACGTTTAATAAAAGCCTCCAATACTCTCATTGGATAGATGTTTCTCTACGGCATCGGCTTCTTGGTACTTCTGCGGATTTTTGGGATGGAGAAGGTTGGGAATACTAATGGTTATTTTTGTAAATTCGCCTTCTTTACTAGCGAGTATTACCTGCCCTCCTAGCCGCAACACCGAACGCTTGACAATGTACAAACCAAGTCCTGAGCCTTTGGATAGCTCAGACCCTCGGTAAAACATATCGAATACTTTTTCTTGACAGTTTTCGGCGATTCCGGTACCATTATCCTCAATAGAAATTCGGGCCTCGAACTCTTTTATGCTAGCTTGTATTTTAAGTGCCTTTTGTTCTTTGTAGGGGTTTTGAAATTGTATGGCATTCGATATCAAGTTATTTAATATCATTTGCAAACGGAGGATGTCGGTTTTAAAACCGCTTACTTCCTGATGAATCTGAATGTGCTTTTCTATGTCCTCAAATTCTGGCATAAAATGAAAGCTCTTCAAAGATGTTATGATCAAGTCTTCAAAATTAATGACTTCTGGCTCAATTGCGTGTCGGTTGGCCTGGGCAAAATGGATGATGGACTGGATGAATTTATCCATCTTGAAGGCTTGATTCTCGGCCATTTCCATGTAGGTGCTTATCTTTTCGGGATTGTTTTCTATCCGCGTCAGGTTGAATAGGCCTAAAATGGTCGTTATGGGCGACCTTAAGTCGTGCGATAAACGGTAAATTAAGGCATCTAGCTCAAAATTACGATGTTCCAGTTCTCTGATGGTGTGCTCATAGTGTTCTTGATGTTGGGCCTTCAGTTGCTTCCCTTTACCCTTTCTTTGTAGGTTTTCTTTCATTACGTATTTGATTGAGAATCCCAAAAAACCTTTGTGCATCTATTTGATTTCCCAGTTATTTCTGGCAAATAATTGAACGTGTACCCCATGACAATCATGAAATAAGCCAAAGTCTGTTTGCAATCTATATGAATCAAGTATTCATTCTGAAACGGTCAATAACCAATTATGAAGCTTTGCTAGATTAGAACTTTTTATATTTTTTGTCCCTAAGAAAATGTAAGCTGGTATTTTACCTAGCCCAGATGAAAAATAGTATGAAGTATTAAGCCTTGTAAGCTCACAAGACAAAATACTAGTATACTGCTTAACGTGACTTTTGAACAAGGGTTAGACGAAAAGTGGGTTAAATAAGAAAATTATAGAAACAGGTAACATTTATGAGAAAAATGTACAGGAAATATGGGGAAATAAGAGTGATACCCTTAGATTTATAGTTATCGTAAAAGCCATTTTATTGCACTTTCTGGGTGACGAAAGTTGCGAGAAGCTATGGATGCGTGGTGATTCTTGCTTAAAATGGCCTCCATAGGAACCCGGGACGGAGCATCTTCTCGGCAAACCCAGGCAATTTTTTTAGTCCCAGCTTGTTGATCTCCTTGCTTGGCGAGCTTATCGGCTTTACGGATAATATCACTAGGGATCATGTAATGGAACTCTCGTAAGTCGAAAAGTAAAAAATTTGGATTGAAAGTGTGCAAATTTGTAAACAAAGCTTGGATCTCTTCTTGAAAATCTTCTTCGTCTAGGAATTTACTCTCTTTGTTCCAGTAAACCTGCAAGAGGCGGTTTTGAACGTCATAATCCCTTTCGGAGAACTCGCTACGATAGATCTTGACCATATTTTTGCACTACTTTTATTGGTATTAAGCGGATCTGTGTTGTATAAGTTAAGCTTAAAAGACTTAAAAAATTACTTATATAGTAAATCCAATAAAATATTATAGATAGGTGCTTGTGTTGCGCAGTGTTGGTAGCGTTAAAACAAAAAAACGAGAACAATAAGTTCCCGTCTAGCTGCGAGAGAAGGATTCGAACCTCCACGGAGACCTTCACTTTACAGTTTCGGCTGCCTCCACCCCCGAGACCGGAGGGCATGTCTGCCAATTTCAACACCTCGCAGTATAAATGGCTGTGAGAGAAGGACTCGAACCTCCACGGAGACCTTCACTTTGCAGTTTCGGCTGCCTCCACCCCCGAGACCGGAGGGCATGTCTGCCTATTTCATCA
>CAWUIO010000056.1:0-41863 GCA_963922455.1 uncultured Microscillaceae bacterium | reverse complement strand
GAACCCCAAACTGACCCTTTTCGCCGACAAAAAATAAACTTAAACAGTTTCTAAACAGAAACTTTAATTAAAAAGGAAAAACTTCCACAAACGTATACCTATACATTAAATACCGAACAATGAACAAACATCTTAATCGTCGTACTTTTCTCGAGTTTTTGGGCCGAGGCAGTGTAGGCCTCAGTGTCGTTCCAGCGTTTATGCTGAGTTGTGACCCTAGCAAAAAGCCAAAGGATGATGGCCCTGACCAAAACCCCGTGAGCCAGGTTCTAAAAGGAATTGATCCTAGCGACGAGGACAAAGTAGTATTGGCCGAAGGTTTTGACTACGATGTACTGGTGAAATGGGGCGACCCTATTTCAGACAAGGATCAATTTGGGTTTAATAATGATTATATCGCCTTCATGCCCGATAGCGCAGAAAATCCCAATGAAGGAATCATGTGGGTAAACCATGAGTATACCGACCCCCGGTTTGTTTCGGCATTTACTGGAGAGCAAGATAAAACCAAGGAGCAAGTAGAGAAAGAGATGTATTCGGTAGGGGGAAGTATCTTCAAAGTAAAGAAAAATGAAAAGGGTAATTGGGAAGTTCAAAACAATGCCCCCGAAAACCGTCGGGTGACTGCTCAAACCGAAATCACGTTTAACTGGCAAGAGCCTATAGCCGGCAGTGACAAAGCCATGGGGACCTTGGCCAATTGCTCTGGAGGTATCACTCCTTGGGGTACGATTTTAACTTGTGAAGAAAATTATGATTCTTTTTACGGAGAGAAAGATTTTAATACCGGAGAGCTGACAAGAAGCCGCTTTGATTACGGTTGGCTAGAGTTTTTCGAGAACCCCTCAGAACATTATGGCTGGGTGGTAGAAGTTGATCCCAAAACTGGAGAAAGTCAAAAACACATTGCCTTAGGGCGCTGCGCCCACGAATGCGCAACCGTAGTGGAGCTAGCCGATAAGCGCGTCGTAGTATACACCGGGGATGATGCCAATGATGAATGTTTGTACAAATTTGTTTCTTCCAAACCAGGTTCGCTTAGCGAAGGGACACTCTACGTGGCCAATGTGGAAGCAGGACGTTGGGAGTCGCTTGACTACGCAAGTCAAGAAGTGTTACAGGAAAACTTTTCCAGTCAGACCGAAGTCTTAATCCGCCTGCGCGAAGCCTCGAAGTTGGTTGGAGGATCTCCCCTAGACCGCCCCGAAGATATAGAAATTGATCCCGTAAATGGCAATGTCTTGGTAGCACTCACCAATAACATCCCTAAGGATAATTATTACGGTTCTATCTTAAAGCTAGAAGAGAAGGAGGGAGACCACAGCGCTATGACTTTTGCTACTGATACTTTTTTGGCTGGCGGTGAAGATACGGGTTTTGCCGCCCCCGACAATATGGCCTTTGATATCAAAGGAAACCTTTGGTTTACCTCAGATATTTCGGGAAGTAAAATGAACAAAGAGCCTTATTTGGCCTTTAAAAATAACGGACTCTTTGTAGTACCCCGGGAAGGAGAGCAAGCGGGTCAAGTAATCCAGATTGCGAGTGCTCCTAGCGATGCCGAATTTACGGGGCCCTTTTTTGCTCCGGACGGACGAACTTTGTTCTTGAGTGTACAACACCCAGGTGAAACGTCTCCCTCCGCCGAAGAATTGAGTAGCCATTGGCCTGAGGGTGGCGATGCGATCCCTCGCCCGTCTATCATTGCCATCACGGGTTCTGCGCTTGACTCTTTTCAAGGCTTGGCCTAGATTTTAAATTATTGTAAAGCCCCTCCCTGGCCTAGGCGCGGGAGGGGCTTTTATGTGTATTTTCTGATAGCTTGTGTGAAATTAATCATACCTTCTCTCCTACTGGCTGAGGGATAGAGCGGTCTGTTTGAGCCCGCCGCTGGTTTGTGGGCAGGCCGGCGAGTAGCGAAAGCCCGACCCCCGGCCGCCATACCTCACCAGAGAAACCCTAAGCATAAGCGGGGGGCAGCCCCAATTACAAAATAGCCCCTACCTGGGAGATAAATATTTGTTATTTTGCGTTTTTTACAAAAAAGGTAGAAAGAAAAAGCCAAATTTTCGATACTTTGCGTTCAAAAAAAGTGTAATTAGCAATTTTAATGCTTATTTTTAATGTTTATAGTGTAAGCAGTTTGTAAGCAAAGTTGCTTAGGGGAATTCATATAATTAAAATCCAGGATTTACTTTTTGGGAAAAGGTCTTAAAATCAAGACCCCTTCGTGCAGGAAAGTAAAGTCAAAAACACAAACAAAAATTTTATGCAAAGAGCCAAAATATTCCGGACTTATTACCGAATTATTTTTGTTTCTTTTTCTTGCATATTGTTAGTATCGGTACTTTTGGCCTTCGTCCAATTTCAAAATCGTATCCGCTACGAAAATGAGCAGATTAGAAAATATTTTCAGGATAACATATCCAGCTTGAACTCCATTTTAAATGTTGTTCAAGGTAATTTATATACTCTTCAAAGTACTTCCAATTTTTACTTAAACCATCAAGAAGAAGTGAAAGATCACTTCTTGATGGGCTTTTTAGACGAGTCTCAAGATAGCCTCGGGCTGTATTTTCATACTGATCAAGTTCGTGAACATTACCCGGGAGAAGTAGGGAATATAACCGGAATTGGTTCCTTAGATTCCGCTTTGAAAAAAGAAAGGGAATTAATCAACTTAGGCCTTTTGGTAAACCCTTTGCTAAAATCGGCTTATGAAAACACCCCTGGAGTCGTCCTGACCTATTACTATATTCAGGAGCGGTTTACCAATTTATACCCATTCATCTCATCCAAAGATTTTCATATGAGCCCCGTTCAGGCATCCCGGTTTGCCGAAACCTATGAAGATGCCATGCCTCATAAAAATCCAAATAGGGAAATTGCGTGGACCGCTGTTTACTGGGATGAGACCGGCAAGGGCTTGATGGTTTCGGCGGTTATCCCCATTTACCTTCAAGAAGATTTTAAGGGCATTTTTGGTGTTGACTTAACTCTAGACTCGCTCAACTCCATTATAAATACCGCCCAAAGGGTGCGGGGATCGTTGTTTTTGATTAATGACAAAGATCAACTCATTGCCCACCCCGATCTTGTGGAATCCTCTAAAGGAGATATACTGCAAGCACAAAGTGCTTTTCCAGAGGGAATTTACCCAAGACTTTCTAACTGGGATAAATATCCAGCCGATGCATTTCATCATTTCTCGGGAAATGTGATTTTTTATGAGGATGTGCCCAATACTCCCTGGAAACTTGTCTATGTAGTCAACCGATGGGAAACGTATAGAGATTTACTGGCCGATATGTGGCTGAGCTTGGCCTTTATCATATTTACGGTAACCCTTATTTTAATCGGAACCGGCTGGTACACCCGCCATTACTTTATCAAACCAGCCGAAAAACTCATCTTTCACATACAAGATGAGTACGAAAATAGGCCCGAAGTAGCCTATGAGGTTCCCGTACAATGGAAGCCTTGGTTTGACATTATAAGCAATATATTCCAACGTAACCGGGAGATGATCGAGGAATTACAAGATGCTAATGTAAACTTAGAAAAAAAGGTTCAAAAGCGAACCGAAGAAATCAGTACCCAAAACGAGGAACTCATCCAAAACCAAGAAGAAATCCTAACCCAAAGAAGTTATATCGAAGAAAAAAACCGGGAATTGGCCCATATCAATGATGAGCTTCAATCTAAAGAAAAAGTATTAACTACCTCGCTCAATAACCTCCAAGAAAGTCAAGAAAAGCTGGAGGTCCAGCATCAACTCCTAAAAACAAGAGACAGACGGATTCAAAACAGCATCCGGGTTGGGCTTTCTATCCAACAGGCCATCCTCCCCTACCCCCAACGTATGCAGGAGTTACTGGGCGATTACTTTGTTATTTATCGCCCCAAAGACATCGTGTCGGGCGATTTTTACTGGGTAAACCAAAAAGATGGGAAACGCATCATCGCGGCGGTCGACTGCACCGGCCACGGGGTACCAGGAGCGTTTATGAGTATGATTGCCAATGCTTTATTGGATAAGATCATCTTTGTTCAAGGGATTACCGAACCTTCCAAAATCTTAGAAACCTTGCACTCCGAGGTGCAGTTTTCCTTGAAACAAAATGAAAACAATAATACCCTCCACGGCATGGATGTGGCCTTGGTCGTGATAGAAGGTGTTGATTCGGAAACCCGGAAGATACAATTTGCCGGGGCTAAAAGGCCGCTTTTGTATATTCCCAGCGATTCGGATGAGGTAAGTGAATTGAAAGGAACCCGCCGCTCCATAGGAGGGGTCCACTTTCGGGACCTGATCTTTGACTCTCAAACGGTTCATTTACCCATTGGTAGCCTTTTATATTTGGGCTCCGATGGTTTTGTAGATCAAAATGATGATCAACGAAAACGCTTTGGCGACCGACAGCTCAAAGAGTTGATCAGTTTTCTATCTCCCCTACCCATGTCTCAGCAAAAAGAAAAACTGGACGAGGCCCTCAACCAACATATGCTAGGTACCTCCCAAAGAGATGATGTCTTGATGATCGGTTTTCAGCTTCATTAAGGTAAGAGCTCCTAATTATGTATTCAAAAAAATCAGGGGCTTCCCCGCGCTTAGAATATATAGTTTGTATTTGAACCTACAGGCTGGGCGCGGGTCGGGCTCTCGCTACTCGCTGCCATTCCCCGCCAGGCCTACACGAGCTCAAACATGCCGCTCCATCCCTAAGCCAATAAAAGAAGTGAGAAGCGTAATTTTATCGCTGGAAGGGCAAAATACGAGATAACATAGACAAGTAAAAACCATAAAAAATGGCCCCGGCAAGCCGGGGCCATTTTACTCTTCTAAGTTAAGGATTGTCTGAAAATGTCTAGTCGATGGTGTAGCTTACCCCAAGAGAGTAGGTTTGCCCTAATTGATAATTTCTAAATATATATTCAACTCCATTATAATCTTGGGTAAACTTATATTCAGGATTTAACAAATTAGTACCGCTAAAGCGTACTGCAAAGCGGCCAATTTGCTGAGAAATACTCAGGTTAATATTGGGCCGGGGACGTTCCTGAATATTGTTACCTGATAAGTCAATAATAGAAAGACGCTCCCCATTCACGTAAAAGGCCAAGTTAACTAGGGTTCCTACGTTATTTTGATACGTAGCAAACGCATTGACCACATAAGGAGCTTGTCCATACAAACGCCGTGTGTCATCTGTATTAAATGCATTTAACTCACGGATAAATACAAGCTGATCCTCAGGAATATCGACTACTGCATTGATATACGTAAAATTGGCCCCAAGGCTGAAATTTTTTAAGGCTGGACTTATAAAATCCAGGCGTTTACGCAATTCTAATTCCACTCCAAAAAGGTCAGCACTAGGTAAGTTTCGGAAGGTTACCTCTTGAAGCTCCGAAACACCAGCTTCCACGTTCTGAACTCGCTCTATTGGGTCTTGCATACGTTTATAAAAAGCACTTACCGAGATAATTTCGCCAGGGCTTGGATATAATTCCCAACGTAAATCGAGGTTATCTATAATAGACCGATCCAAGGCAGGATTCCCCACAAGTAAAAGGTCTCCAATAAAGTCAAAAGACGTATAAGGAGCTAGCTCCCTGAAGGTTGGCCGGGCAAGCGTACGGTTATAACCAAATCGCAGGTTCATATTATCCGAAAGGTTATATGTCATGTTGAGAGAAGGTAGAAAATCATTATTATCAAGCGTTCCCAAACTGTCATTAAAACTGGTCAATTCCAGATCGGTACGCTCAAAACGAACCCCTGCAATAACTTTAAAGCGCTCAGTCAATGGTATATCTACCATGGCGTAAATTCCTAAAATAGACTGATCGGCATCGTAGTTGTTTCCTGGCTCGAAAGCATCGCGTATAAATACCGCAGTAGGTCCTTGATTGTCTGGCCCCCAGATATCGTCAAAAAACCGTTCAATATCAAAGCTATTGAGTACTCCACTTCTTGAGTTAAAGCGGTACTGATTTTCCCGGAACTCTCGTTCTTTATATAAATAAGATCCTCCAAACTTCAACTTAGCCCCCAAACCATTGCCCATTTGGAAAGGGTATGTAAAATCTACCTTCCCATTGTAGTTATCTTCTTGTAAATCTCGAAAATAACGAGAAGGAATCTGTCCGACACTCGGCTGTACTTGTAAATCGGTCAGGTTATTAGGGTCCGTATTATCAAATCCAAAAGTAAAGAATCTCAAATCGGGTTCTTCTTGGGTAGATCGGGTATACGCCCCGAGCCACTCAATCCGGAAATTGTTCCATTTTTCTACATTGTGCTCTCCCTTAAATTGGTATGAAGTTAAGACCCTTTCTACGTAAAAAGATGTGATAGTCTGATAACCTTGTGTAGCATCGTCACTAAGGGCAAGACCATTCTGAAAACGACCAGTTTTATCCGAACCCTGGTTTCTGAAAAAATTAAAGCTTATTTTATTATTTGTGTTCAACTTTAAACTCACGCTAGCTAAGCCACCTAAAAGAACTGTTTCCGTACCTCTAGTGTCATTTAACAATCTATCTGCTAAAAGCACTGAGGCCCCAAGTTCTTGAGGTTGACTCCACTGGTTAGCTACTCCATTCTCAGCGGGAGTATAAAACTCATAGTTTCTCCGGTAGCTAAATCCAGTCACAAAACCGAGCGACTTACCAAAAACAGTGTATTGGTTACCAATAGATGCCGAGAAGCTATTATTAAAAAATGGGCTATCTGTTTCTGGTTGGAAAGAGTTTTGAAAAGAACTGGTTTGGTCAAAAACAAGCTGGTCATTTACATCTGGATTCCCCCCCGTAGGATCAAGAATAGGATTATTAAGAACAACTGCGGGAATTTCGCGTTGGTCTCCACTTAGACCTATCCAATCTAGTGAACCATCTTCAATAGCTAAAAATTCATCATTAAAAGTAGCCTGGGTATTATATCCCAAAGAACCTGATAACTTAAGCGTAAACTCCTCCGGAAAATCCTTAGTAGTGATATCTACATAACCACCCGTGAAATCTCCCGGTAAATCAGGCCGGAAAGTTTTATATACAATAATGTTATCAATTAAGTTACTCGGAAAAAGATCCATCTGTACCGTATTCCGGTTAGGATCTAGTCCAGGGATATCTGCTCCATTAACGGTAGTTTTACTGTATCGGTCTCCCAGTCCTCGCACATATACATACTTTCCGCCTTCCAAAGAAACTCCGGTAACCCGGCGGATAGCTGAAGCCGCATCATTATCATTATTCCGGGAGAACTGCTCCGAAGAAATACCATCCAATACAACTGAGGACTTTTTCTGAATGGTTAGAAGAGCCGACTCTGAGTTTTTTAAAGCCTTGGCTTCAACTACAATTTCTTCTAAAAGGTCTCCCTCCGTTTTCATTCGGACATCAATAGAGGTGACGCCTCCATCCGTGACGACAACCCCCGTAATGGTTTGGGTTTCGTAAGAGATATACGACACCTGCAAATCGTAAGTCCCGGCATCTGCCTTGATGGAATATTTGCCATCCAAATCGGTGGGGGCCCCGTTGGTTGTACCCGCAATGACGACCGTAGCTCCAATAAGGGCTTCCCCGGTCTCATCATCAATGATGGTTCCCCGAATAAATCCCTGAGCAAACCCACTCAAAGGCAGGAGCGCCAATAACAAGATAGACAGTAGAATTTTTTTCACGAGTTTAAATTTTTAGAGTTGCAAAATTTAAAAATAGCATCCCTTTCGGGATGCTATCATAACAAAGTTCAAATAATTATGCGTAAACGGAGTGCTTATCTTCTAATAACTGTAGAAGTAATCACATCTTCAGCCGTCAAGGTAGTACCGTTACCTCCGATGTTGAAGAACAAGCAGTTTTCAATCACCAAGTTACCGTTTTGATACTGAACAAATGAGCTTTGGCTTCCATCAGAGAAAGCTTCAATATCAATACCTCGTAGATAATTCATAAAAATACTGTTTACATACGTACCACCCGCATTATCCCGGAAAGTCAAAGCCCGGTCAGCTGGGTTACCTATGGAAGTTACGTTAGCAAAAGTTGGAGTGGCAAAAGGCTCAGCATTCTCAGGATCAGTTCCACCATCGTGCTCACCACCACGGTCAGCAAAACCAGCCCCAGGGTTTTGGTGAACGATACAGAATTGATTTTTACCACGGTAACCTTCATCGTAGTCAAAGGAGTCATCACGACAGAAAGCAGCAATAATCCACTTAGCATTGGCAGTTCCACCGAACCACTCCCATCCATCATCTTCATTGGCAATAACTTCCACAAACTCAATAGTAGTACCGCTACCAACCCCACCTAAAGTGAAACCGTTGATTTCGTTACCAGCTCCGATATCTGTACCCCCGTGACGGATAGATACGTAACGAATGGTACCTGAATTGTCCGTGTCGTCAGTTCCACCGTAAATACCACGAGTTTCAGCCGTAGGAATACCTTCAATTGGCGTAGTACCCGGAGTAGAGTTTAGGCTAGCATTACCCAAGATAATCAATCCACCCCACTGGCCAGTAACATCAGCAGCGCCTGTGTTATCCGTTCCGTCCAACATATCTGCTTCATACGTCATGATAATAGGCTCAGCAGAAGTACCATTAGCATTAAGGGTTCCTCCTCGGGCTACAATCAAAGCCGAAGCATTGGTAGTTTGTCCGGCAGCCCCTTTAATAACTGTACCAGCTTCAATAGTCAAAGTCACACCGCTGCTTACAAATACAAATCCGTCCAAGATATAAACGGTATCCTTGCTAAAAGTAACTGCATTACCTAATGTAGTCATCAAAGAATCACTAATACGCTTGGTAGGCTTACCAGCAGTACCACGATCTTTATCTGGCACACCTTGGATCAAGTGAGCGTAGTAAGACCAAGTGTTCTCAGCATACCAAGCAGTAGTACCCGTGCTAGCCGGATCAACCGCTCCTTGGAAAGTAGCAGCTGTGAAAAAAGCGTCAGTCAAAGTCGCTACATTATCAACTGTACCAGTTGGTACAACGGCCGTAGCAGAACCAGTAACTGTAATACCTGGATCTCCGAAAGTATTGTTGTTAACTGAAAAATCAGCCGCCAAAGTTGAATCCGCAGAAGTTTTCACTACAACTGAATCATCCGCAGTAGGAGTTGGCGTTGGAGTCGGTGTTGGAGTTGGGTTTGGAGCAACCGTATCATCGTTGCTGTCGTCACCACAAGAAGTAAAAAGGACCATAGCTCCAAATACAAGAGCCAATAAAAGGTGAAATCTCTTCATGATAATAGATTTTTTGATAAAGTGTATCAAGATGGAGCAAAAGTACAAAAGGCTTGAAGTAAAGAAGAACGAGCCAATGTTATATAATCTTTAAGAAACACTAGGGTAAGATTAGTATTGATTAACATTAAGGTAATATTGAGAAGCCTTGGTAAAATCTCAGCAAAATTTCTCTTAAAAACACACTGAATGTCAATAAAATACCCAGGTAAGAATTGAAATAAGTCAATAATAAAAAGTAATGGCCAATACAGGGCAGCATTTCTTAACACTAACTTAATATACTTAAGGCAACCTTTTTGCAGTGGAAAAATCCAAAAAAAACCACCAAAACAAATGGTGGTCGGAAAAAATACCATAGAATAATAGGCCAATGCCTACGATCTAATAAGAAACTTTGCCTAGGCATTTTTCACCTATTTTTTTAGTAGGCCCGCTGAGCAATTCCTTGGCAGAAATTTACAAAGGCTTGATTTACCACAATGTTTCCTCCAGGAGTTGGATAATCACCGGTGAAGTACCAGTCCCCATGATGATTTGGACATGCTTTATGCAAATTATCTACCGTCTGATAAATCACTTCAACATCCGCTCGCACATAATCGGAGGTAATAATCCGGGCAATTTCATTCGATATGGCAGTATACTCGTAGGGTTCGTATAATTCTTTTACATAATTGTGCTCCCCAGCCCTCCCCTCGTCCAGGGCGATGCGGCATTTTTCAAAGACTTCATCCAACAAATTCTCACGGCCTGTCTTATCCAACAAGCTTTTTACGGCCCGAAAAGCAATGAAATCTTTCATTTTGGACATGTCAATTCCATAACAATCCGGAAAACGGATTTGAGGGGCCGAGGATACGATAATAATTTTCTTGGGTTCTAAACGGTCCAACATACGCAGGATACTTTTTTCCAAGGTAGTTCCCCGCACAATCGAGTCGTCAATCACCACCAAGGTATCAAGCCCTTTCTTAATGACTTCATACGTTGTGTCATACACATGGGAGACCAGTTCATCCCGGTGGTCATCGTCGGTGATGAAGGTACGTAGCTTCACATCTTTGATTACTAGCTTTTCTACCCGGGGGCGGGTAGCGTAAATTCTTTGTAACTGCTCAGCACTGGGGTTTTCTAAGATCTGCTGACGCCGGTTTTCTACCAAATAATCTTCAATACCCTTGATCATCCCCAAAAAGGCGGTCTCAGAGGTATTGGGTATATACGAGAAAACCGTATTATCCAAGTCATAATCAATCGCTTCTAAGATCTTGGGCGAAAGCAAATTCCCTAATTGCTTGCGTTCCTCATAGATTAAAGGATCCGAAGCCCGGGAGAAGTAAATCCGCTCAAAACTGCAAGATAGTTTTGGGCGGGGTTCCACGATTTGCCCCAATTTATAACTACCGTCTTTCTCGATAATCAAGCTATATCCGGGGGGTACTTCTTGTATTTCCTTATATTCTATCCCAAAAGCGGTTTTAATGGCCGATTTTTCGGAAGCCGCCACTACAATTTCCTCATTGGCATAATAATAGGCCGGCCGGATGCCATTCGGGTCCCGCATCACAAAGGAAGCTCCATAACCGGTAATACCCGCAATGGCATAGCCTCCATCAAAATACTTGGAAGCTCTTTGTAAAGTCCTTTGCAAGTCGAGTTCATTTTCTATTTTCTCATGGATCTCCCAGTTGCTTATTTTCCCGTCCCATTCGGCATAAAAGCGGCGGTTTTCCTCGTCTAAAAAATGCCCGATTTTTTCCAATACCAAAACGGTATCCACTTTGTCCTTGGGATGTTGGCCTAAGTCCACCAATTTATCAAAGAGTTCGTCTACATTGGTGAGGTTAAAATTACCCGCCAGGGTTAAGGTCCGGCTCTTCCAGTTGCTTTGCCGCAAGAAAGGGTGAACATTTTCTAGGCCAAAGCCCCCGTGAGTACCGTAACGAAGATGGCCTAACATGACTTCCCCCGTGAAAGCCACTTCACTTTTTAGGTCTTCCAAAGCAAAGGGTACATCCCCCAGCTCCTCTTCCCCTGATTTTATTTTACCATCTATCCTACCAAAAATATCCTCAATCGGGTGCTTGCTCACACTCCGGTAGCGACTAATATACCGCTTCCCAGGAGGCACGTCCAACTTCACGTTGACCACCCCAGCCCCATCCTGGCCCCGATTGTTTTGTTTCTGCATCAATAAATACAGCTTCTTCAAGCCATATTTGTAAGAACCATAGCGCTCTACATAGTGCTCAAGCGGTTTTCGGAGACGAATCAAGGCAATGCCACACATAGTAATAAATGATTATATAATAATGAGTCCCTACCAATCCAATAACAAAATCACCCCCCACTTGAGTTTAACTTGAGGCCTACATACTACCCTTTACCCTTAAGATTGGCAAAAGTATTGAATAGAAGCCCACAACCAATCGCTCTTAAAGAAAAACAATACCAAAGGAAAGAGTAATACAGCAAACAAAGCCCCAGTATAGATGCGTACCAGCCCCATTCCCTCCCTTTGCCAAAGCGATTCGGAAGTATCCTCCTCTGACCCAGAAACCATGAATAAATAATAAGGTATTTTTAGGTAGTAAAATAAGGAAAGGGCCGCATTCAAAATACCCAGTATAAATAGGAAGAGAAAAAGAGGGTCAGGACTTGCCTGATAAAATTCCCAAAGCCCACTAAAAACTAAAAGCTTGGCCGTAAAACCCGCGGTTGGGGGCAATCCTGTCAAAGCAATCATCACCAGCACCGTACCAACTCCCCAAAGGGGTAAATTCATCCCCCGGCCTGACCAACTTGAAATTAAAAAACTCCTTTCTGTCTTGCCTTCCATGGCCAAACGGTCAATCAACAAAAAGGCCGAGAAGTTCATACTTATATATATAAAGAGATAAAACAAAAGACTAGTCATTCCCCAAGCCCCGGGAGCAAGCAAGGGGATCATCAAAAAACCCACATGGGCGATGGAAGAATAGGCCATTAATCGCTTGGCCTGTCTTTGACCCAAAGCCGATAAATTGCCCACAAACATGCTCAGCAAAGCCAACACCGCTATCACATGGCCCCAGGTAATCGCATAAGGCCCCAGTACAAAGCTAGCTTCAGGTAAAGCTAGTCCCCAGCGATACAAGGCCAGCACCGCCGCCGCTTTGGGAGCTACCGAAAAAAAAGCCGCTACCGCCGTGGGCGAAGCCTCATACACATCAGGTGCCCAAAACTGAAAAGGCACCGAGGCCAATTTAAACAGCAAACCCGACAAGGCCATCAACCATGCCAAGAAGACCATGGGGTGCTCCATTGCCAATAGCTCAGGCCAAAAGTTAGCCGGCCCCAAATGCTGGGTAGACCCACTCATTCCATAAAGCCAAGACATGCCATACAGCATCACCGCCGAACTAAATGCCCCATAAATAAGGTACTTTAAACTCGCCTCACTACTCGTCTTTTTAAAATAATAGCCACAAAGAAAATAGGAGCAAATAGAGACCGTCTCAATACTCATATATAAGGTGATCATATCACTGGCCATAAGCATGAGATGCAGCCCCAGGCACGCCCCCATAAGGAAAATAAAATATTCGGCGGGGCGACGGGCCAAAGAAGGAAAATTATAGGCCGGTACAGAAAGGAGTAAAGTAAAAAACGTAGCTAACCAAATAATTAGTTTGCCCCCAAGTATAAAAGGACTCAGAGCCAAAGTATCATTAAATAAGTACAAGGCAATATCCCGGGGGAACACAAACTGTCCTTGTCCCCAGTAAAAAGGAAGCAGCAGCAGCATCCCTCCTACACTTAGGTACCAGAAAGCACGGTAGTTAAGCCTTGGGAATAAACTCATAACCACCAGCCCTATCAATAGGCCCAGCAGACAAAGCTCCGGAAAAAAATACATCAGAGATTGCAAAACCTGCCCCAAAAGCAAATTTAAATCCCGTAAAAACTCACTGGATATCATGCCAATCACCACTTATTTAAACTCCAAAACTACGAAGAAATGTCTGATTGCCGGATATTTTTCCCGGCATCTCCCCTTTTTCTGCCTACGGAAAAACTACTCGGGGCTGCCCCCGCTTATGAAGATCCTACTTTTAGGCAAAATAGTGCAAGCGGGGTCGGGCTATCACTACTCGCTGCCTTTACCCGCCAGGCCCCACGAGCTCAAACAGGCCGTTCTATCCCTCAGCCAAAGAAAAAACCCGGGGCTGGGCGCCGAGATCCGAGATGCACGTGCGATAGTAATAGGCTTAGGATCAAACCTAGCCGCACTTAAAACTTCACTTAAGCCCAGACTTGGGATAGAATACGCTAAAACCTATCATCCCCAAGATGCTCGCTAGCAATCCTGGAATTAAGCTCGGCACCCCCATGGGAAACCACTCGCAAAGCAGCCAAGCACACATCCCTCCCCCAATAGAGGCCATGGCCCCCGCCGCATTGGCTGGCTTCCAATACAATCCGGCGGTGAGGGGTACAAACAAGGAAACCAAACTTAAAGAGGAAGACTCAGCTACTAAATCGTAAATATTCGACTTTCTCAAGGCAAGAGCCGCCGCCACTATAGATACCCCCAACACCGAAAGCCGCATCACCGCCAATAATTTACGGTCATCCCAGTGCGGAAAACGGGGACGTAATATGTTTTCGGCAAATACCGTAGCGGGGGCTAAGATGGCCCCACTGGTGGTACTTAAAATGGCCGATAGCAAAGCGCCCATAAAACAAACCTGTAAAACCATCCCGCCTTTTAGGCTGACTAAGCGCAAGAGTAATTGCTGGCTATCTCCCTGCATCAGTTCCGGATAGAGGACCCTTCCACATAAAGCTATATATAAAGGTATCGCCGCGATAAGTAGATACATGGCCGAACTCAAATAGGAGGCCCGTACCGCCGTCTGCTCACTACGGCCCGACTTTACCCGTTGAAAGATATCTTGCTGCGGGATCGAGCCCAAGCCAATGGTTATCCAGGCGGCCAAATACTCCATACCCGCCTCCCAATTGCTCTCCGGAAAAAAACGAAAGAAGCCCGGTGGGCTTTGGCCTAGTAAAGCCTGGAAACCTCCCACCTCTTGGTGCATAAGCCCGGCAAAATACAATAGGCCTCCCAAAATAACCAAGGTTTGGATAAAATCGGTGATGGCCACAGCCCACATACCTCCAAAATAAGTGTAGATCATCACAATGCCCATGCCCAGGAGGATGCCTACCCCAATAGGGAGACCGGTAATAATTTGAAAGATCAAGGCCATGGCTACCAATTGGGCCGCAATCCATCCCAAATATGAAAGGATCATAAAAATAGAAGAGACCGTCTCCACTCGGGAGCCAAAGCGCTGGCGGTAATAGTCATTGAGGGTCAGCAAGGGCATGCGGTAGAGAGGCCGGGCATAGAACATACCTACCAAAAAAAGACAAAGGGCTGCCCCAAAGGGGTCCTCGATAACCCGAAAAAGCCCCCCTTCGGCAAACTCGCTGGATGCTCCTAAGACAGTTTCCGAACCAAACCAAGTGGCAAACAAGGCACTGGCAGCAATGAGTAGGGGCATCTTGCCCCCGGCTAGTACAAAATCCTGGCTCGTGTGTACTTGCCGCGAAGACCATAGCCCAATCCCCAAGGTGAGCAGTAGGTACAAAAATACAAAACTAGCCAACATAGCGTATCCGTATAAAGCAGACCGAAAGCCGGGAAATTAGTCGATTTTGAGGTATTAAAATAGTAAGGAAGCAGTATTTTAAGTCAAAGGGCACATAAAATTTGGCTGAGGGATAGAGCGGCCTGTTTGAGCCCGTCGGGGGACGAGGGAGGCAGGCGAGTAGCGAAAGCCCGACCCCGGCGCCCCCTTTTTTCCTAGGAGGCACCTACGTCATCGCCGGGGGCAGCCCCTAATCTTATTCTTGACATCTTGACCAACAAAAGCATACAAAAGAAATTCGGGATAAAATTTTACTGGAAACCCCTATTCCAAAATGATTAACTTCTCCTGGTAGCTGCCCGACTCCGTCTTGAGGCGTAATACGTAGTCTCCCGGAGCCCAGTCGCGGATATCCACCGGCGTCAAAGGGGCACCGTCCTGCTTGAGTTGGTAGACCAATTGCCCCAAGGTATTGTAAACTTGGATATCTAATACGCCCGAAACCTCAGCCAGTTCTATTTTGACAAAATCGCTACTGGGGTTGGGGTAGACCCGCAACTCAGGAGCATCCGGGTCGCGGTTGATGGAAATGATAGACGAGTATGACTCCGTACCATCAAAATCGTTTTGTCTTAGGCGATAATAGGAAACGCCCCCCAAAGGATCGGTGTCCAGAGCCTCATACGATTGGACCGTTTGAGACTTGCCATTGCCCTCATAACGGCCAATGGCCTCAAAATCCTGGGCATTGCTCGAGCGTTCTACCGTAAAGAAGGCATTATCGGTTTCGGTGGCCGTTTTCCAGCTTAGTAAGACCGCATCAGGATTGATCACCCGGGCTTTAAATTCTATCAATTCTACGGGGAGGGCCGATATGTCGCACAAAAAGTAGGAGCCGGGTAAACTGGAAAACTGAGCCCCGGACGAGCCTATGGTAGGCGGTTCTAGGTTGAGCCCACCCGTACCGGTAGCCCCTCCGCTATTGTTGATGCTGGCCAAGGCCGAAAAAGCCAAGCCGCCAATGCGCGTCATTAAGACAGCCCCGCCGCCGCCACCGCCGCCGGGGGCGTCACTATTGTTAACGGTACTCCCGCCGGTACCGCCCATGGCTTCAATTGATAATCCGCTTAGGTCGGCACTGGAGGTGACTATCAAGATGGTCCCTCCGGCTCCTCCGCCTCCCCCACCTTCTAAGTTCTGGGCCGATGCACTGCGGCCATTGCTTCGAAAAATACCTGAGCCATTGATTACGTTGGCCCGTACGATAATAATTCCCCCACCTGGTTGGCCGCTACTGGCGTCATCTGTATCTCCGGGGTCATCTTCCCGGCCACCGCTGCCGCCACCGCCGCCTAAAAACAAGCGGTCTCCCCCTTGCACGTCCAGGCTGGCCCCACCGCGGGCAATTAAATTAAGGGCATAATTAAAATAACCGCCATTACCTCCCGGTCCGCCATTGCCTCCCCCTCCCCCGCTACCATCATCATAACCGGCTCCTCCGGCATTGCCAGGAGCTCCAAAACCCCGATCGGGAAAGAAAGGATTTACGGCTGTACCCAGATACGTAGAAGTACCTGTATACACGCCCGTATGAACACTTGTGCTATGATCGGCCAGATTATTTAAGACTTGGCTTCCATTGTATAAGAGCCGGGGCGTCCCGGCAATACCTTCCCCACGGTGGCCAATGTTACTGGCTATGTCTTCTGCAGCATATCTCCCCCCTCCTCGAAAACCTTGGAAACTAGCATCCAAGGCCCCATTCAAAATAAAAGTCTGCGTCACATCAAAGGCCATGATTCCGCCCGTACGTCCATCCCAGGGCAGGGCGGTAATTTCGCCCGTCGCGGTCACGTTTAGATTTTGGTAATTGGCCACTTTAACTACTTGAAAAGTATAAGCCCCTAAGCCTCCCGTAGAAATCAGGCTATGAAGGTAGGAGTTCATCAAGGGTGTTCGGATGGAAAGCTGTCCGGCACTTACCGGGCCATCGGCCACGACATATTCGTAAGTCCCGGCCAAAAAATTCGTATTTGTAAGGTAGCCGCTGCGATCATTCCCACCGGTACCATCACCATAAGGGTCTCCAATTGTTTGATCGGGAAGCGTACTATTGATTTCCACGCCTTGCATTTGGATAAGGAGTAGGATATCCCCGTCTTGAATATCGGCCACAGTTCCTCTTTTACTCCCCACGGATAGTACTGTGCTTCCGGCTGCGGCATCGGCCGTACCCGGATAATAGGCATTGACGATTACCCCGGCGGTATTAACCGTTTGGTTTTGGGTTGTTAAAATACACTGAGCAAAATTGTAAGAAATAGGGCTAAAAAGAAAGAAAAGTATACAAGCGTAATACTGCCCCCAGTGGTAGAAGTTTACTGCATTCATTATCCGTTTGCTAAATCTGCGAAATAGTGTAGAAATGTTACACGAGCGTATACGATAATGATACCAAGCCCTTCTAGGAAGTTAAATCACTATAAATCAACAATTTACCAATAGTCATCTTCTTAAATCATCTCCCATAATGAGATTTTCCGTCTAATAATTAAAAAAAAGCCCCTAAAGCTGTACATGTCAGCTTTGGGGGCTTTAGTGATGTATGGTAAAGCTGCTTACGCACCTTGGATTTAGCGCAATTCGGGTTCTTTTATCTCTCGGGTCCAGACCACCTTCCCCGTGTTATCAAATAACTCAATTTTTAAAACCCTTTCCCGGCGAAGCCCGTATATAGTAAGTTTGGCAAAGTTGCGACCTCCAAAATAGGTGCCGTTGACCCGAAGTGTATTGGGATCATCCTGCCCCCGGTCTCCATTGGCTCCCGCCGTAAGCGGCGAAACCGTTAAGTCGTACAAAGGGTAGGTACCTGGGCGGTCCAGCTTACTCAATTCGCTTTGGTGGCGGTCACCACTTAAAAAGATCACCCCCGGAATTCGTTCTACTAGTATCGCGTCCATAAAGGCCTTGCGTTCCCGAGGAAATTCCGACCAAGCCTCAATGTATGAGGGGTCTCCGTAGTTATTGAGGGCTTGATTGCCCATGACGACAAACTTAAAAGGGGCCCGGCTAAAGCGCAAGGCATCAAGCAACCACTCCAACTGCTGTTCCCCAAACATGGCCTGCTTTGCCGGGTCTTCCTCCTCATCGGAGGTACGGAAATAGCGGTTATCCAGCAAAAAAAACTGCGCATCTTGCCAGAAAAATGTCCCACTGATGCCCCCACCCGGCCCATAGTTGGGATTGGCCCAGAAGAGCTTAAAAGTTTCTAGGCTGTAATCTTTGAGCCAGTAGCTGCGGTCGGCATTATTGGGCCCGTAATCGTGGTCGTCCCAGATGGCGTACTGGTGCACCGAGCCCAGCAAGGGCTGCATTTCGGGCAGGGAGCGGGTATGGGTATAGCGCTGGCGGATACCGCCCCAGGAATTCCAGTCGGCCTCACGAAGGTAGGTATTGTCGCCCGTCCAGAGCATAAAGTCAGGATCTTGCTCCAGAATAGACTGAAATATTTCGTAGCCTCCGCCATAGGGATTACCTGGGCGGTCATAGGCTTCTTCATTGACGTAGTTACAACTCCCAATCACAAAGCTAAATGCTGGCGGGTCGGTCCGCCACTGCCAGAGGGTTTGGCTTTGAAATTCTTGTTTGTAAGGAAGGTCCAGTTTTCGGCCATTGATATAGACCTGGTAGCTGTAGGTTTTGCCGGGTTCGGTTGCGGCTATCAATTTGGCCACATAGCTATCGGCGGCCCGGGTTTGGACTTCCGCGGTGCGAAGTTCCTCCTCTTCTTGTGCTTGATCTACGTAAAGGACTTGTACCCGGGCCGCTTCGGTGGTTTGCACCCAGATCATCACTTCGCGCATGGTCGAGAAGCCCACCATAGGCCCAGCTTGCAGTAGGTCATTTTGGGCAAAAGCAAAGCTCATTGGCCCAAGCCAACAGATAATACTCAAGACAGAAAACGTAAAGCGATTCATAGGATTCAACAGTTTGGGTTTGGGGGTAAAGGTAGGGAGAGATTTGGGGATTTTGAGGGGGAGATCTCTCGTTTCTTGATAGAAAATAAGGGAAACACATAAGAGGGGCTGCCCCCGGCGTTAAAACGTTGTGCCCTTTTTAAACTATTGTGCCGCCGGGGTCGGGCTATCACTACTCGCTGCCCTCCCCCCAGCCAACACGAGCTCAAACATGCCGTTCTATCCCTCAGCCTGGGGGAAGAATAAAGCGATCTGGGAGTTCTCAGTTTTTGACAAGGCATAGACTTTTTTAGAGGGCTCAGGCATGATTCTGTGTATGAGAACCAGTCAATCCTGCTTATTGATGCCGCCTCGCAAAATACCAAGGAGGGGAAAATGTAATACATCTATATATAAGGTGTTTAATATCTAATCATAAGCTCTTCACTAGAGATTCTTTGATTTTCCTCTTCTAGCTCGAGCATGACTTTATAGTACACATCATTCCCAGGGGAAGGAGGGAATTCATCTTGAAAACCTTGGGTATTGCCGTTTAAAACCTGGTAGCTTAGATAGGGCCCATTTCCCACTTTGCGGTAAATCGTTGAACGCCAAACAGATAACTTCTTTGGATTTGTCCAATCTAAGCGAATATATTTTCCATCTACAAAGGCTTTTAGGGAGAAGGGCTTTGGTGCTGGCCCTTGTCTTCTCTCAACACGTATCCAGCGAGATGTTTGCGCATTTTGGTTTTCCGCAAGATCATAAACGGCCAACTTATACTGAAAGGCTTCTAACCTCGCAAAGTTTACGGCCTCCCGATAGGAACTGGGGAAGGAATCATTCCAGAATTGGAGTAACTCCCAGGTGCTATCAGATTGATATTTTCGATACAATCCTAATCGAGAGACATCCGAGCTTGGGCTATTTTGCCATCGGATCTGCATAAAGCTACTATCTTGGGCCGTGCTAATAAAAAGTGGGGCAACCGGAGGGATGGTATCGGGTTTTTGCACGGCTACCACCTCAGAAAAACCGGATACATTATAATGTCGGTCTACGGCCAAGATCTTATAGTAAATATTGGGGCTCAGAGTATTGAGTAAAATGCTATCCTGGAATTGGGGCAAACTTAGCAAGCTTTGGGTTCTCTCTACAAACTCGGCATGAGGGTGATTGGCGACAAAAACCCGGTAGCCTAGTAGGTCAGGCTCCCGGTTTTCTAGCCATTGTATATTGACCTGGCCCTCAGCATTAATTTCGGCTTGTATCCCATTTGGAGGAAGAGGGCTGATTGTATCGCTCACCGGGGTAAAATGAAAAGGGCTTTTAGATATTACTTGATTATCCTGGCCAATTAGTAATAGAGTGTAATAATTAGATGTGCTTGGCAGGCTGTCACCATAATATCGTTGCTTGGGGCTTATTAAGTCTTTTGAGAGGACCGTCCCTTTCATTACTGGGTCGGTCGTTTTTTGGATTTGGAATCCATTGATATAGGACTCAAGGGTGTCTGGAAAACTCCAATAAATGTCCACCTGGCCGTCTGAGTTGAGTTTGGTGCTATCCAGGATAGCCAAACCTTTCAAATCGGGTATTGCGCGAAGCTTGACGATTTCTGAAGGCGCACTAATTTTCTGAAAAGGACTAATGCCTCGAATCCTGTAATAGTAATTTGTCTCAAAATTGGGGAGGGTATCTAGAAAATAGGCCCGTTTATCCTTTTCCGAATTTTGGATAAAAGCATAAGGCACCTCTTGTATTTGGGTAAAGTTTATCGAGTCAGCCGAACGCTCTACTGTATACTGTGAATATACCCCATAATGTAAATCAGTAGGCCAGCTTAAATGCGCCACATTTCCTTCTAATTGAGCTTGAAGTCCCAAAGGAGGAAGGGGCGATCTCGTCTTACTTGCATCTACATAGAGTACAGCCGGCAAGATGACTTGGCCTGGCGGCGGTTCGTGTAATGAAATTTGGTAAACATAGCTAATCCCTTCCTGAATAGATGTGGTATCTTCCCAATAGAGTCCCGCTGCCTGAGCGGCATCTAGGGATAAATCGCAAGCCATTAATAAAAAAGCGTATCGGTTCTGATTTTCCTGGTAGTTATCAATTATGCCTGCAGCCACTGAATTATTTGATTGATCTTGAGATTCTGATGGGTAGATGGCTGCCTGTACCACTCCAATCCAATCGGATACCCCCTGTTCTTGATTCAGGCGATTTTCTGGCCAGGGGCGAATTGGAGAGTTATTCAAAACTTCTCCCTTGCTTAAAATTGAGTCTGATTGCGGTATGGTTTGGTAGCGTGTAATTTGATAGCCATACTGATTGGCTAATTGCCAAATGAGAGGACTACTTGGGGCCCATCTAAGCTGTATTTGGTTAAGATCTCGCTGATGAAGGGCTTGAATCCTCCCTAAAGTATCTTGCGCATAGCTGGCTGATAGTTTTAACACTAGCCATAGGATATAAAAAGCATATAAGCCTTTCTTCATGATTAGTATCGGATTTTAGTTTGGTATGCGCTCGTAACTTGATTTATCCCAGGCAGGGTATATTCTAACCGTACCGGGTATTGATCCCTTTCTAAATCAACAAAACTATTAGGGAATGTAGGATCGAGGCTTAATAATCGCTTGATACGGGGGCTGGGAATACTATTATTATGGATCAACCGAGCGTAGGCTTTATTTCGAAGCTCATAAAAATCCCGATAAGCATAGTAAGAGAGGTTATACTGGATGTACATATCGCCAGATTGACTTGGCACCAAATCGGTGAGGCTAGCTTGTCTCGGAAAATCGAGAACTTGAGGGGCGGCTTGAAAATTAGCAAGTACTACTGACTCATCAAGGGGCATGGGATTTTGGGAGTTGCTTAGTTGACGCCATTCACTAATTGTAAGGCCTGTTTCTAAGGGATACTCTTTGTACAACCAAGGGTAGATTGTGTTACTTATCCAGTTTACTTGAGGTTCGGCCTTAGAAATGATTAATGCAGTTTGTTGATTTATCCCTTGTAATTCGGCTTTGTCCCAGGCTTCTTGGGAATGGGCAACTTTACCCAACATACGGGTATTGGCCGGACTAACCCCTTGTACATCATCAAGCTGCTCAAGCGATTCTATTTTTTCCAGGAAGCGCTTGTACTTACTGCTACGGAAGTAATAACTCAGTAACTCGAAAGTCCCCTGTCTTACTGTACTCCCGTCCAGACGGTTTTCCCGAATACTTAGTTGCGTATCTTCTGCTTGGAATTGGGTATTGGTGTAACTTCGCTTTACCTGACTATCTATTTGAGCGGAACCATGGGGCACTCGAACGATTTGCAAGTTGAACAAGCTTTCTGACTCTAAATTTGGCGGGATCTCAAAACTTAATTGGGCCTTATTGATAGAGTAGATTGCGGCTACGCTGAGAAAAGAGCTATCCTTTTTAGTAAATCTTAATTCATAGCGCCAATTTGCCAAGGAATCTGACTCGTAGAATAAATACGATTGCCCACGCTTTAATTGGATATAGCCTTTTGGATATTCCTGGGGATAAAAATTATACTGATGGACTTGGGGGTAGCTATAGGCAATATTTTCCTTGGGGATAAAATTAGGGGCTGTACCAGAATGAAAATCTACCATTTTACTTTCATAATCCACTTGTCCTTGAAACTCAAAGGCTTTCCAAACACCAGATTCTTTCTTTTCCCAATGCAATTTCACGTGTATTTTCAGACTAGCATTTTCAGGTAATACCTCAAGCGTTTGTAGAGTGGCTAAATCGTGCGCTTCGTTCCAAAGTATTTCTTGATCTAGCTTTTGACCTTGTTGGGTAATATGCAACTCATCTATTATGACCCGATATAGCTTGACTTCTCCTAGGTTATTAATCAACTTTATTTCTTTTTCAACTGGCATATTAAAAGCAATTTGGGGAGCCGTGAAAACACTGATGTCCTGGCTGCCCAGACTTGGCTCAATGTCTCCAATCACGAATACATCTCCCAGTTCATTGCCTTCCTGTACCAATTCACAAGCTTCCCCTACATTTACTTTTAACCTAAATCTACCTTTCACCAAGCCTCCTAGGATTGAAAACTTTCCGGCTAAGGCTCCCCGCATCCAGGTAGGATTAGGGAGTTTGGCCTGTAATAAGGCTCCAGCCCCTAAACGTAAAAAATCAAACCGCTTTTTCCTGCCCAGCTTTACCCCAACGCTTCCGTCCATAAATACATAGGCTTGCCCAGAGCCATACCACCCTTGGATACCAAGTTGTTTATCCTGTCTATTTTTACAGAAAGCATTGCTATACCTTCTCAACATCAAATCTACCCCTCCCCCAACTTGTAAACGGGCATAAAACGGCCCTAAGTGAGGATTAGCACTGGCCTGTACATGCAATCCCGCGGCAAAACCCCGGCCACTCGAGAGCGCATTTTCGTCTCGCATAAAGTCCAAGTCAATGCTTCCGAATATCTCTTGCAAAGCCGGTGGAGGCAAAGGCAGGTCTTCTACTTGGGTCCCTATCATAAAGTAGGCTTTTGTACTCAGTACCCTTAAAACATCCACTCCAAACATTTGTCGCGGCCTCCCAATGTACATGTACCAATCGTCTGGGCTGAAGTGCAGGACAGCATCTCCGACTAAACCATTGGGCCCAGTGCCAGTCATCACCCCGTTCACGTGTAAAAAAGTCTGGCAATTAGCGTGAAAAATCCGGTTAACAAAATCATATTGCATTTTGAGATTTGCATAGGCGGGGGCTCTACTGTCGGGTTCATTACCCCGGGCACGTTTGGCTAAAGGGGTAAAAAAATATCCATTCCCGTTAAAAAATATTTCTCTTAGTCCCCCTGCTTTGCGAAAACTCATCCGAAATAAAGCATCAGCATTAAAAACTTTTTCTTGCGCCAAGATCAAAGATACTCCTGCTTTAAGCTCAAGGCCAATCGTAGAATCAGGCAAATATTGCCCTAGGCCCTCTTGCGTTTGGGTAGTGGCTTGGTTAAGTAGATTATAATTAAATCTATCAAAACTGGGAGATTTCATCCTATACGAAGCCCCTCCCCTGATTCCATTGATTGAACAAGGTCCTGCCCCAATTGGGATATTTTTCACGGGAGCATTGAAGTCTACTTGCCAATAACGAAAACCCGGTTTGCTTCCAAACTGGGCTTGGGCCTGGATTCCTTTTTTAAAGATCCCATTTACCCCAAGTTGAATATTTCCATAAAACCCATTGCCGAAGACCGGGTCATTTCTTCTAAAAGCTACTTTTCCCTCAAAAGACAGGGCGCCTGTGGTCGAGTTTAGATATACCTCTTCAACCCGAATATCATCAAATTTCCAAACTTGCTTGCTTATCTGCTGTTCTCCATATTCTTCCCTTACTTCGCGAACCGAAAATAAAACCCGAACTAGACTTTCGGCGCTGATGCCCTTATCTTCTGCATTCATCAGGTTTACAGAAATAGGAACGGTGAGGGCAAATTGACCTTGAAAAAGTTCTATCCGAATTTCATTAGTCTTCCCTCTAAAATGACTTAATTGAATGGGTTCTTCCCCCCCTAGGGAAAAAGAACCTCCAATTAAATAAGGGCTAGCGCCAGTGATCGTCAAATTCTCAAATCGAATATTTTTTAGTTGGAGCACATCCTGGTTCAATTCCATTCTACCATGCAGGACCATCTGGGGAATTATTTTATCATCCCTGGTCTCGAACCCAATGGAAGATCCTGGATCAAGATAGAGTTTGGCTCCAAAGGGGGTACGATACTCTCTTTGAGTATCCAGGACTAAGGCAAATCGTAAATTAAGCTTCCCTTGGATTTGCTCAAGTTCAGCTTGAAAAGATATTTGTTCACGGTTTAAAAAAGGGACTCCCAACTTTCCAGCCAGCATCCCTCCCACTAATTTATTATTAGCAAGACGCAAGGATATCCTATCAAGGCTGCATGGCCAGTTACCTAGAAACGATTCTGATACAAGGGCTTCTTTTTGAATAGAAAATTCTCCCGATAGCCCTTGTCTATCAATAATTAAGTCCTTCGCTTGGATTTTTAAGCGCCCAGTTTTACTGACAAACTCTTCTGGTAGGAGGATATTTACCTCCTCAATATAAAGCCCCCTCCATAAAGTAATTTGCTCATAAAAGCCTGAATGATAACTGGCAGGAAAACGAATTCCGGTAGGGTTTGCTATATCACTCATATCCCAATACGCTTTTTTCACCTCGAATCCTAATCCGGCCAAGCCATTTACTTGAAAGGGGCTTATCTCCACCCCCAATAATATATTATGTAAGTCTGAGGTATGGACTTCTACGGAGGCCCTAACATACTTAGAAGTGTTCATTTGGAGGCTTGGCTCAGGAAGAAGTATTGCATCATGAAATATCAAAGCCCCTTGTAGATGAATGCCCTCAAACCCTTGACAGGAAAACTCAATATAATTGTTTTGACCACCTGGTAATTGAAGTATGAGTTTATCGTGAATGGGAATATTAACATCAGAAGCTAAGTACAATCGGCTGATCGTGCTCGCATTTAATCCACGCGGGTTCAAATCTATTCCACTCGCTTTAAAAGCTAAACGCCTATTGGTTCCAGGTATAGTAAGAGAGGCTATAACACTAAATAATCCTCGCCCATCAGAAAAAGATAGGCTATCTATACCTATAAGCCAGTTAGGGCCTTTATCAAGAATTAAGGGGAGTTGGAAAGAATCAAAAGGAGAGAAGTTATGGGCAATCTTTCCTTCTGAGTTTGTCCGATCTAGGCTCTCGAACACTTCTGTTTCCAACTTACTTGGGACGTGTGATTGTGGGTCAAAAGGATCAACCTGAGCAAAAACTAAGGTTGGCCATAATATAAAAATATTAACAAAAGCCCTACCCCACATACGCCATAATTGGGGGTTATAGTACATAACTGTATTAAAGTTGTCTGCTAAAGGAAAATTAAACTGTCTAGAAAAAGATTGTTTTTTGAACAATTTTAGGCTACAAATATAGAAATGAATTGAATGAATCAAAAAAGTGCTCATTTTTTAAATGTACCCTAAACCACCTACACATAAGTCAATCAATTCAGCCCCAAGTGTTTCACCTAAAAAAAACAATATATATTGCATAATTTTTTTTATGATATACACTTATTTACTATACATTTGTGATAAAGTTTAAAAGTTACACCAAAGGTAAAGGTCAAGTTAATTGCCCTATTCAAACAACCTATTTCAAACAGCATGTTAAAGCAATACACAACAACTACAAAGAGCTCACTCAGACTCTTATTCCTTCTGTTCATCTTACTTAGTTCGCACAATTTTTTATTGGCTCAAGTTAATGGTGATTCTAGCACACAAATCCAGGTTGAAATACAAGTAATCCGATTGGCTAATCAAGGATTCGAATCAGGCCCCAACCGTAGTCTAGCTTCGTACCGCTTTTTTTTGATCGATTCTTTCCAAAATCAAACTCTTAGCGCAAATGGACAAGATTGCCTTCTTTCCGGAATCAATGGTAGGTTTTGGCAAAACCCTAGCATTCGCTTAGAACGATTTCCCCTCATTATGAATAGGGGGCAAAGCTCCTTTCAAATAGAGTTCAGAACGCATAATGAGCGGAAAAACGGTAGTGATTTTTGTAGCGCCAACTCTGATGGGATAACCAGGGACAAACATAGGGCTAGTTCTACATGGACCTTTAATCTAGAAGATTTTGAACCTGGGGTATTTTCTTCTCCTATTCAACTTCTCAATGGCTCAATAAATGGAAGATATGCCGAGGCCCTCATCCAAATTCGGTACAGTATCCCCACTCCAAGCTATGCCCCTTTGCCCATCCAACTATTTTGTACCAATGAGGAATTTAATATACAAGCGGGTTTACCTGCCCTCCCCCAAAATAGATTAGGGAGTATTAGCTACCAATTGGAATATGCTTTTTTAAACGAAGCCAGCACCCGAGAAAATCCCGAAAAAGAAGTCTGTTACTTCTTGTGTGAAGAACAATTTGGTGAAGGCGGGGGACAGCCTGATCCCAATAAGCTTGCCACATGTCAATTAGAATGTAACAATTTGCATCCCCCAATCATTGAATATGTTTGGTATAGTTTAGGCAACTCCCTTGATGGTCAGTTCTCAGCCATTCCGTTTCGTGATTTGTCTTTGGACACTTTGTCACAAAATACTAGTGTATTGTTCCGGCTCAAAGCCTTTAGCCCAGAGTTGAGCAGCCCTTACACAAACAGTCATATTATTGACTTTTCTCCTTCTGTTCCACAGGTAAGCCAGATGGCAAAGACCCGAAGCTGTCCCAATGTAGATAATGCACAACTCAAGCTATTAGACTTTAGTTTTCCTCCTTTAAGTCAAAGTCTAGCATTTGCTCTGTACGATGTACATGATACCATCCCCTCTCCTTTTGGACGACTTCCCATAAAATCTGGTTTAACCTATGGGCCTGATTGGCTCATAGACAGTCTCCCTCCTGGCCAATTTGAACTTGGGTTAGCTTATCCTCAAAATAATGTCGGAGTTTGCTCCTCTCTCCTGGCAATTACTATCGAGGCTTACCCAAACCTGAGTTTAATTAATTCTCCAAATATCCGCCCCCTTTCCTGCCCGGGCAGTTCAGATGGGCAAATTTCCATTAGCGCTTCAGGAGGAGAGCCCCCTTATACGTACTCCTTATTAAATGAGCAATCCCAATTAATAAGCCAGAATAATACAGGAAATTTCCTTGACTTGGCAGCCGGAGAATATCAATTTGAAGTGCAAGACCAATGCAATCAAATTCTAGCACAAACGGCTGTAATCCCTGAAATAATTTTACCGAGTATTCATACTGAAAGCAAAACATCAACTTGCCTTAATCCTGGCAATGGCGAGATCACTTTGACGATACGGGATGGTTCAGGCATGTTCTCCACCCAACTTTTTCTGGAAGGCACCTTAATCCGAGAAGCTTATGCCCAAAAGGAAGATATCTTCACATTTACTGGTTTGTCGCCCGGAATGTATACTATCAATGTATGGGATCATCTACATCCTTTGTGTGATACCGTTTCAGAACAAATAGTTGTAAATGCCTTGGCCCCGCTTTCTTTTGATAGCATTGCTATACAACATCCCGACTGTTTTTCTAGTCAAAATGGAGCGATTCACCTTTTTAGCAGTAGTAGCCAAAGAAGCATACAATACCTATTAAAAAACCTGGATAATCAATCCGTGTACCAGAACAGTCATGGTTCATTCGATCGTTTAGCCTCAGGAAAATATCTTGCTTCCCTCAAATCTAATATAGGCGCTTGCTTGGATGTAAGCTACTCCCCTGACACAATACACCTCAGCCAGCCCGAGCAAATTTCAATCAGCTTCACCACCAAAGATCTTCGCTGCTCCCAGGCTAACACTGGCAGTCTTCAAGCAAAAATAAGTGGTGGAAGCCCTCCTTATAATTTGATATGGGAACGGGATAGCCCCCTAGGGTGGATTAGTTTGCCCAGCCAAGATTCAGCATTATATTCCTTAGAAGCTGGTAATTATCGCTTGAAAATACGTGATCAAAATAATTGTTCCTCGATAAGCCCAATTCAAACCATTCTGAGTCCTGACCCATTAGTCATAACCTCAATTGATTTTCATAGAGATGATTGTTCTGATTTACTTACCAGGATCGATCCGCAAACGCAGGGAGGAAGCGGTCCTTATCGTTATTTCATCCGTAGGACGGATTCTGATGAATTTCAAAGTTTTAAGCCCCAGGATAAACTGAGTAATGGCTCCTTCATACTTCTTGTGATGGATCAGGAGAATTGTCAATACACCTATTCTCAAATTATAGAACTCAATACCCAACAGTTGTTTTTTAAACTCAATATTGACTCCACTTGTCAGGAGGATTCCAATGGCACCGTAGTGATTCAAGCTCTTGGAGGAAGCCCGCCTTACCAGTACTCCTTAGATGGTGGGGCTCACTTTCAAAAAGATTCTGTTTTTGAAAATTTAAGTAAGGGAAACTACCACCTTATAATTAGAGATCAAACTGGCTGTGAGGCTCAGCAAAATATATTTATTCCCGAAAAGACCCTAAATCCTCAAGCCAACTTTCTGATATCCACGGTTAATTATTCCTTGGATACACTTGCTTTGATCGAGATAAGCAATCCTCAACCAGATAGTATGCACTGGGTATTAGACTCGAGTTTAAAAATAATTGAAAAAAGTCCCGAACGCACCTTGGTTGTCGTTCAATCTCCCGGAATTTACCAAATTGGTCTCAGGGCCCGATTTCAAAATTGTTGGAAAGAAATCTACAAAACACTTACCATCAATCCTTTTGATAGTAGCCGTACACAAAATAACCCCTTCGGGCCTGAACCCAATATCAAAAATTTGGGTATCTACCCCAACCCAAACCCAGGGACCTTCCGTTGTGCCCTTGAGTTGAATAGAAAAGAAGAAGTCACTATCCGAATTCGGCATGTTGCCGGGAAGCGCATCTATGAGAGAAGATGGGCTGCGAGATTCAGCCTGGACGAAGTCATTAAGCTCATTGGTACTGAAAGTGGCACCTATTTTCTGGAAGTAATTACCGAACACGAGCTTTTAGTTCAACGCTTTATCATTCAATAATTCATACCCCATGACTTTTGCACATAAGCTCGTATGGGGTTATTTGGGGCTTTTACTTTTACTAAATTACCCGATTTACTCCCAAAATCTAGATCAATTTGACAAAAAGCAGGGACTTGATATAAATGGGTCCATACTTTTTAATCAGATATTTTATCAGGCACAGGGACTTACTAACCGCCGTGACCCTTGGACTTGGTATTTATCAGGTAATCTAAACGTACAACTATTGGGTTATGATGCACCATTTAGTTTTCAAGTGAGCAATGCCCGACAAAATTTCACCCAGCCATTTAACCAAATACGATTTAATCCTCGATATAAATGGGCTCAATTATATACAGGCTATTCTCAAATGAACTTTTCCCCCTATACCCTGGGGGGGCATGTTTTTTTTGGGGCCGGTTTAGAGCTGAAACCAAACAACTGGGAAATTGCCTTGATGTATGGCCGTCTACGTCAGGCCGTTCCCTTTTCGGCTACCGACTCTACAAGTCAAAGCAATGCTTCCTATAAAAGAATGGGATGGGCCTGGAAGTTGGGCTACCGTAACGCCAAAAACCTTTACCAAATCAGTTATTTCCAAGCTCAAGATGATCCTTCATCCTTAGACTTTATACCTCGGCAAAGTAACCTTAGCCCCCAAGAAAATCGAGCCATTTCCTTTTTGATCCATCAAAAAGTTATAGCAAACACATTTCTTGAGCTAGAATATGCTGTATCCTGGCTCCAAAGAAATCGAAATGTTGCCCTAAATAGACAATCCGATAATTTTTTAAATTTTATTTTCCCAAACCAAGGTGCCTCAGAAACTTTTGATGCCATAAAGTTAGGGTTGAGCTACCAAAAAGCCCCATTTCGGGTCAGTCTAAAATATGAGCGGGTTGCTCCAGACTATCAAAGTTTAGGCGCTTACTACTTTAACAATGATTTTAGGAATATCACCCTAAACCCCGATGTCCAATTATTTGCTGGCAAACTTATACTTTCGGCTAGTGCAGGTTGGCAAGTCAATAATTTAGACCAAAGCCGAGCCAGTACCACTGAGCGTTGGGTTAGCCAAGTCAATGCGCAATGGTCTCCCAATATCCACTGGCAAGTCCAAAGCAGCTACTCTAATTTTTCCACGTTTACCAATCAGAGACCCGCCCAAGACCCTCTCTTCCAAAACGAGTTGGATAGCTTGAACTTTTATCAAATCAACCATACCTTCCAAAACGCCTTGCTTTATAATTGGGGAAAAACGAAACAAAAAAATGTTCTCAGCTTGCAGACTTCCTTCCAAAAAAACCGGGAAGTACAAAGCCAAACCCCTCAGGCCAGTGACTCCCGTTTTTACAGCGTCAATCTTTTGTATAGCATGACCAACACCCAAAGTCAGAATACCTACTCTTTGGCTGTCAATTATTATGACAATCGTTTTCAAAACCTAAGTAGCCGCCAGTGGGGCCCTACTGTTAGCTGGAACCGCCCTTTAATTGAGCAAAAGCTTCGGATGCAAGTGAGTAGTACCTATAATCAAAACTTGGGCAGTGCCCCCAGTCAAATTTGGTCCTCCCGCCTGGGTTTTCAGTGGAGCCCCCGATCCCCAAAAAGCGATAAAAAGGCCAAAAATCAACTCCAACCCAGCATACGGAGTAATATCAATTTTCTTAGGCGGTTTGGGGATGGGCAGTCTTCACCTACTTTTAGTGAGTTGACGGCTACGGTTGCTTATCAAATGCGGTTCTGAGGGGGGGATAGCGGAATGGCAATTGGGAAAAGCCCCGCCCTCCGTCTCTACCTCCAGATCTCTACTCTCGCTTCTCGCCTCTCTGCTCCAAACACGGTTCTGTCTTCGGCTGAGGGATAGAGCGGCCTGTTTGAGCTCGTGTAGGCCTAGTGGGGAGAGGCAGCGAGTAGCGAAAGCCCGACCCCGGCGGCCCAAAAGTTTAAAAAGGGCAAAACGTTTCAACGCCGGGGGCAGCCCTTAAAGCAAAAAAACTGTAAGTGGCTTACTTACAGTCTTCAAAATGGGGGTATATAGTAGCGAGGGGGGGAATTGAACCCCCGACCTCCGGGTTATGAATCCGACGCTCTAACCATCTGAGCTACCTCGCCAATTCAATCGGAATGCAAAGTTATCATTTTCTGCTAAATTCCTAGAAACTTGATTGAAAAATTTTATATCTCTAGGAGTTTTTAGCTCCCTTGGCCGGATATTCGTTGCAGTATCATGAGAGTAGCCTAGCTCTCTTAAAATTTCTTAAAGCTCCAGGTTTGCTGCGGAAATTCTTTAGATTTGCTATTTGTGGCTCAATTAGGCTCAGAAAATACAGTTTATGTCATTATTTAGAATAAACCGGTCTTCTTATATCGTCGATTGGCTCATCATCAAAGCCTTTATCGGACCGTTTATTTTGACTACTTCGGTGGTTACTTTTATCTTGCTTATCCAGCAAATGATGCGCTACGTAGACGAACTGCTGGGTAAAGGGCTCTCTTATGCCGTTTTTGGCGAATTACTTTTTTACTATTCTTTGCATATCGTGCCCTTGGGTATGCCCTTAGGAATTTTACTTTCCTCTTTGATTACCTTTGGTAATCTGGGCGAACACCAGGAACTTACGGCTTTGAAGGGTGCAGGGATTTCCTTGATCCGGGTACTGAGCCCAATCTTTTTGTTTACTGTGGTGGTGAGTATTGGCTCTTTTTTCTTTAATGACCGGATAGTACCCGAAGCTAATTTGAAAGCCTATAGTTTATTATGGGATATTCGCCAAAAGAGTCCAACCTTGAGCATTAAGGAGGGAACGTTTTATGATGGGCTTCCTGGATACAGCATCAAGATCAATAAAAAGTATCCGGATGGGCAATTGATCAAGGATATTATGATTTATGACCACACTTCGGGCCTTGGCAACCGGGAGTTGATTTTGGCCGACTCAGGCCGCATGTATACCATCAAAAACGAACGCTATCTGGTTTTGGAGCTCTTTGATGGGGCCAACTATCAAGACCAAGTCCAAACCCGAGATGGGAATAACTCCCGCGAAAAGTTTATTACCCACGCTTTTGAGAAAAGTCAGATCGTGTTTAGCCTCTCTTCTTTTGATATGGACACGACCGACAAACGACTCTTTAAAGGGCACCGTATTATGAAAAATGTGGTACAGTTGGCCCAAGATATCGACTCTTTAAAAAAGACCAGTAAGAATCAGAATCAATTGATGCGTAATCAGATTCAAAATATTTTCCTTTATCATAACAAAAGAGAAACTCCCAATAAGGATTCGGCCTCAAAAAAAACCAATAAGCTGGTGGTTCCCGTTGATAATAGTCCGGCCCAATTAAGCAAAATAGATACGGTGGCGGGCCCTATACGTACGATTGAGGAGCCTGCTAGTAATGTAGTATATTCTAAGGCCCTTTCCCGTGCCCGTACGATACGGAATGCTGTATCTTCCCGAATCCGTCGTCAGGATGATTTAGCGCGCCAGGCCCGGGATTTTTCGGTAGAGTTTTTGAAAAAATTTACCCTGGCCTTCGCTTGTATTTCTATGTTTTTGATTGGAGCCCCCTTAGGCTCTATCATTAAGCGTGGTGGTTTGGGAATTCCGGTGCTGATTTCTATCATTTTCTTCATCGTTTTCTATGTAATCAGTATATTCGGAGAAAAATGGGTAAAAGAGGGTATGGTATCCTTGTGGCTGGGTATGTGGGCCTCAAATATTTTCCTCTTAAGCTTTGGGTTTTTCTTCCTGAAACAAGCTAAAAATGACTCACCCTTGCTCGATTCGGACTTTTATTACGTCTTACAAGACCAATTACTAGGTCGTTTTATAAAAAAGAAAACCTAGAATTGCTTTATAGGAGAAAAAGTGCGAGATTTGTAAATTGAATGAGAGTTAAAGAAATTGAATTGAATTAAGTATTATGTATTTAGGTTCGAGCAAAAAGAAGGAGCTATTTGAGAATCACGGACGGGCAAAATCTAATACGGACACCGGATCAGCCGAATCCCAAATTGCCTTATTCACCTATCGGATAAATCATCTTACGGAACACCTCAAAACCCATAAAAAAGATCACTCAAGCCGCTTAGGCTTATTGAAACTTGTGGGTAAGCGCCGAAGACTACTGGATTACCTGATTAAGCGTGATATTGAACGCTACCGTGCGATTATTGCGGAGTTGGGTATCCGTAAGTAATATACCCTTGAAGATTAAGAATAGGTTCCGGCCTGTTCTTAATTTTTTTGCGCTTAGACTTTCCTTTTTTATTACTATTTAAATTTTATGTTGCCAAACATCCACACCAAAACGGTCACGCTTGCTGACGGACGGGAACTTACAATTGAGACCGGACGCTTAGCCCGACAGGCCGATGGTGCTACGGTGGTACGAATGGGAGATACGATGCTCCTCGCTACCGTTGTATCCAACAAAGAAGCAAAAGAAGGTACTGACTTCCTCCCCCTATCTGTTGATTATCAAGAAAAATTTGCTTCCGCTGGTAAAATTCCTGGCGGATTTTTAAAGCGAGAAGGAAAGCTGTCAGACTATGAAGTACTTGTATGCCGCCTGGTAGACCGCGCACTCCGCCCTTTGTTTCCCGACGATTATCATGCAGATACGCAAATTAATATTTACTTGATTTCATCTGATCAAGCCGTACCACCCGATGCCTTAGCCGCATTTGCCGCATCATCGGCTATTGCCGTATCTGATGTGCCATTTAGCCAACCCATCTCCGAAGCCCGGGTGGCCAAGGTAGATGGCGAACTGGTCATCAACCCCAGCTTTGCCCAGATCGAGAAAGCCGAACTTGATATTATGGTAGGGGCTACCTATGATAATATTACGATGGTTGAAGGGGAAATGAAAGAGATTTCAGAAGCGGATATGGTGGAAGCCATTCGTTTTGCCCACGAAGCCATTAAGTTACAGTGTAAGGCCCAGGAAGAGTTGGCCCAAGAAATGGAAGTGCAAAAGCGAAACTATACCGAAGAAGACAAGGATGAGGCCCTGTATGCCAAAATGCTGGAAGACCTCTATCCAAAGCTTTATGACATTGCTTCCCAGGCACTTAACGTTAAGAATGTGCGTTCGGAAGAATTTGATAAAGTGAAAGAAGAATACGTGGCCCAACTGGAGGAAGGACTAGGAGAAGAGGAAGAGCTTAACTCATTCTTAGTAGGGCAGTATTTTGGAAAAATAAAAAAGAAAGCTTGTCGCGATTATACCTTAAAAGGTAATAAACGAATTGACGGACGAGATTACGATGAAATTCGAACCATCTGGTGTGAGGTAGACTATCTACCCATGGCCCACGGTTCATCCATTTTTACCCGAGGTGAAACGCAATCACTCACCACGGCTACGCTGGGTACCAAAATGGATGAGTTGATGATTGATAGTGCCGTAAGCAGTGGGTATAATAAATTTATCCTCCACTATAACTTCCCTGGTTTTTCTACGGGAGAAGTGAAGCCCAACCGTGCCCCAGCTCGCCGGGAAATTGGACATGGGAACTTAGCCTACCGTGCCTTGAAGCAGGTATTGCCCGATCCTGAAGAAAATCCCTACACCATCCGTTTGGTTTCTGATATCTTGGAGTCTAACGGTTCTTCTTCTATGGCTACAGTTTGTGCTGGTACCATGGCCTTGATGGATGCCGGTGTAAGCATTAAAGGACCTGTGGCCGGAATTGCCATGGGACTTATATCGGATGCCGAAACGGGCGATTATGCCGTATTATCAGATATCCTGGGAGATGAAGACCACTTAGGAGATATGGACTTTAAGGTAACCGGTACCAAAAAGGGTATTACCGCTTGCCAAATGGATATTAAAATTGACGGCTTGTCTTATGATATCTTGATTGAAGCCCTAGAGCAAGCCCGCAAAGGCCGACTAGAGATTTTGGACAAGATGCTGGAAACCATTCCAGAAACCAAGCCGGAATTGAAACCCCACGCTCCACGCTTCAAAACTATCAAGATTGCCCAAGATATGATTGGAGCTGTAATCGGGCCAGGTGGTAAGATCGTTCAAGAAATTCAAAAGGAATCCGGAGCCACCGTGGTGATTGAGGAGAGAGATAATGCCGGGTATGTCAATATTTATGCTACCAACCAAGAATCTCTGGATATAGCCGACCAGCGCATCCAGGCCATCTGTGCAGTCCCCGAAGTGGGTGAAGTGTATGATGGAAAAGTGAAATCAATCTTGCCATTTGGGGCATTTATTGAATTCTTACCGGGTAAAGAAGGACTCCTTCACATCTCTGAAATTAAATGGGAACGCATTGAGAAGATCGATGGGATTTTAGAAATTGGTGAAGAAGTCAAAGTGAAGCTCCTGGACATTGATAAGCGTACCGGAAAATTCCGTTTATCGCGCAAAGTCTTGATTCCGAAATCCTAAGCGGAAACCAGGACTCGGCTCTCCGGCTTCCTACTGTATGATGACTACACGTACTTGGCGATAAGTACCTGTTTACAATATAACTATATACACATCATAACACCGTAGGATTGCAATGAGACAGCTAAAAATCAGCAAGCAGATTACAAATCGGGAGAGCCAGTCGTTGGATAAATACTTGCAAGAGATCGGGAAGGTAGACCTCCTCACCCCTGACGAGGAGGTCGAGCTTGCCAAACTCATCCGAGAAGGGGACTCTGTCGCCTTGGAAAAATTGACCAAAGCCAACCTCCGATTTGTCGTTTCTGTAGCTAAACAATACCAAAATCAAGGGCTCTCCCTAGGAGATTTAATTAATGAAGGAAACCTGGGCCTTATCAAAGCCGCCCAGCGATTTGACGAAACCCGGGGCTTCAAATTTATTTCCTATGCCGTGTGGTGGATCCGTCAGTCCATCCTCCAAGCCCTGGCCGAACAATCCCGGATTGTGCGCCTCCCCCTCAACCGAGTAGGCTCCCTCAACAAAATATCCCGGACCTTTTCTAAGCTAGAACAACGCTACGAGCGGGAGCCCTCGCCCGAAGAACTGGCCGAAGTATTAGAAGTCTCGGCGAATGAAGTCGTAGATACTTTGAAAATCTCTGGCCGCCACATATCCGTAGATGCCCCCTTTGTTCAAGGAGAAGATAACAGCCTCTTAGATGTCCTGGAAAACGATAACCAGGAAACTCCCGACTCCGAATTGATTTCTGACTCACTCCGTACCGAAGTCCAGAGAGCCTTGTCTACCCTCACCCAAAGAGAAGCCGATGTTTTGTGCTTTTACTTCGGGCTAAATGGCAAACAAGCCCTTACCTTGGAAGAAATTGGGGATCAGTTTAACCTAACCCGGGAAAGAGTACGGCAAATTAAAGAAAAGGCCATCCGCCGCCTTCGCCATACTTCTAGGAGCAAATCCCTGAAACCCTACTTGGGCTAAAGAACCTTTCGGGAACTATATAGCAGCTCATTTTTTTTAAAGAAAGGAATCGGATTATCTTTAGGTTTTTCTTAGCTTTGCAGTCCGAACTTACTGGGCTTTAATAAGTTATTGAAGTGTTAAAAAAAAGTTTGGGGCTTAGGCAAAGGACCCAAGGCAAACTGATCTTAAAACGTTTCATGCAGAGAAACTCTTGGTAAATGACGGGTTTTTTCGTCAATTTATTTGGAGATCTGCTTTTTTTTTCCAAAACTTGAAAATGCTTTAAATCTATGGATGCTATTGAAAAGGTACGCTGCTTAATTCTTGGCTCAGGACCCGCCGGATACACCGCCGCCATTTATGCGGCCCGGGCCGGTTTGAAGCCTGTTATGTATCAAGGCAATGAGCCCGGCGGACAGCTTATGCTTACCACAGAAGTAGAAAATTATCCGGGATATGCCAAAGGAATCATGGGCCCCCAGATGATGAATGACTTCCAAGAGCAAGCAGCCCGCTTTGGTACCGATATACGATCAGGCTTTGCTACATCCGTTGATTTCACGAATGGCAAAAAAATTGTACGGATAGATGATAGTAAAGATATTGAAGCCGAGGCAGTTATTATTTCTACCGGAGCCTCCGCCAAATGGCTGGGACTTCCCTCCGAGAAAAGACTGCGCGACAGTGGTGGAGGGGTTTCTTCTTGTGCAGTTTGTGATGGTTTCTTTCATAAAGGAAAAGATGTAGCCATCGTGGGGGCTGGAGATACCGCCGCCGAAGAGGCTTCTTATTTATCCAATATATGTAACAAGGTATATATGTTGGTAAGACGGGACGAAATGCGGGCTTCCAAGATTATGCAATCCCGGGTGATGTCCAAAGAAAATATCGAGATACTTTGGAATACCGTAGCCGAAGAAGTACTTGGCGATCAGGAAGTAGAATCGGTAAAAGTCCGCAACCGGGTTACGGATGAAACGCAAGTGCTGCCAATTTCCGGTTTCTTTGTGGCCATTGGCCATAAACCCAATACCGACTTTATGGCTTCGGTACTGGATATGGACGATCAGGGATATATCACCACCAAACCAGGCTCGTCCCATACCAATATCCCCGGTGTGTTTGCCTCGGGGGATGTGCAAGATAAACACTACCGACAGGCGATTACGGCCGCCGGTTCGGGTTGTATGGCAGCCTTGGATGCCGAACGATATTTAGCCGAAAAAGAAGTAATGGATTCACAAGCTAATTCATAATGCTGAATAGTTCACAATATAAAGGATGATGAAAAAAGTAACTGTAGGGATACTTCTCCTCTTTCTAGCCAGCTTTGCTTGGGCTCAGGAAGGTGACAAGTTTGGGGAAGGAAAAGTAATTAAAGCAGAGGTTCCCCAAAAGGACTCGGCCCAAAACCCCATTATACCCGCTATCTTGCTCCCTCTTAAGCCCCAAGCGGCCGAAGCAGGTGGTGATGTGGGCAAGGAATGGGATGGCTCTTTTCCGCTTTATCGGCCACTCACCAAGGCCCATAAAGACACCTTGTCTAATACCCTAGGGGAACTTAAAATTGTTGAAGTCTCCGAAGAGCTCAAAATTGACAGTGTTTGGATCAAGGCAGCTGAGTATTACTCGATTTGGGACTCCAAAAACATCAATCCTTACCAAGAAGACGCTTCTTTATTTCGCGATACCATTGACATTACCTTATATAATCCCGACCAGGGAGAACTCTGGTCGGCCCCTTTAAGCAATACCCTCCAAACATCCGGTTTTGGGTATCGCTGGGGTAGGTTTCACGCGGCCATTGACTTAAACCTTCGCATTGGTACCCCCGTTTTTACGGTATTTGACGGCATCGTTCGAATGTCGGCCTTTAACCGGGGCTATGGCAATTATGTGGTCATCCGGCACCGCAATGGTTTAGAAACCGTATACGCTCACTTACAAGCTCGGAAAGTGGAAGTTGGCCAAGTCCTCAAAGCCGGCCAGCTCATTGGCCTGGGCGGAAGTACGGGTTGGAGTACGGGCCCCCATCTCCACTTTGAAGTTCGCTATGCCGGGAATAGCTTTAATCCCCTCTTAATTTACGATTTCTCCAAAGAAGAGCAACTCATCACCGACCGGTTCCAGTTGATGCCCCAGCACTTCTGGCACTTAGGCAACCGCATCCGTACCAAGATCACGCACAAGGTGGTTCCGGGCGAAACCCTGTCTATCATCAGTGCCAAGTACAACGTTCCGGTATTGACCCTGGCCCGGATCAACCGGATCAGCGTCAACTCGGTACTCAAAGTAGGCCAAACCCTCATCATCAAATAAACATCCTATGAAACTGGATATCCTGGCCCTGGCCGCCCATCCCGACGACGTCGAGCTGAGTGCCAGTGGAACCTTGGCCTTGCACGCCGCAATGGGTAAAAAAGTAGGCATTGTCGACCTCACCCGGGGCGAACTGGGAACCCGGGGTACTCCCGAACTTCGAAAAAAAGAAGCCGATGCAGCGGCCCGTATCTTGGGACTCACCTGCCGGGAAAACCTAAGCTTTGAGGATGGTTTTTTTAGCAATGACCGCACCCACCGCCTCAAAGTGATTGAGGTCATCCGCCGCTACCAGCCCGAAATTGTCCTGGCCAATGCCGTGAGCGACCGACATCCCGACCACGGGCAGGCCGCCGAACTGATAAAAGTGTCCTGTTTTCTCTCCGGCCTCGTAAAAATCCCGACCTTCTCCAAGTTTGGTCAGAAGCAAGAGCCCTGGCGCCCCAAGGCCGTCTACCACTATATTCAAGACCGCTACCTCCCCCCTGCCTTGGTCGTAGACATCACAGACTACTGGGACATAAAAATGAAAAGCATTCAGGCATTTAGCTCTCAATTTTTCATTCCGGATACGAAAAGTCCCACCCCCAAAGCCCAAGACACTCCCATCTCCACCCCGCAGTTTATCCGCTTTTGGGAAGGCCGGGCCCGCGAAATGGGCCGCCTCATCGGGGTAGAATTTGGCGAAGGCTTCACCATGGACACCCCTCCCGGCACCCGCAACCTCTTTGATTTGATTCCTTAAATTCTTTCTAAAAATTTTTGGGGCTTGCCCGCGCTATTTATTAAGCTCTGCCAAAAGCCCCTATCTGCCGGCGCGGGCCGGGCTGTCACTACTCGCCGGCTCGCGCGCAGGCCAGCGGCGGGCTCAAACAGGCCGTTCCATCCCTAAGCTGAAGAACTAAATTTTTACCTTGTGAAAAGCTGGACGAGCTTGCTTGTAGGGTGGGGATGGGTTAGATTTAGAGCTTAATTTTTAAGTTTTTATAAACGTTTAAATGTATTTAGACGCTAGTAAAGGGTATGTGGAGGTTATATACGTGTTCGCTGCAACCAAAAAGAAAAAAATGAAAAAACTACTTCCAATTTTAACAGTATTAATGTTAGTAACATCTTGTTCTCCAAAAATAGGAAACCAAGTTAAAAATCTAACTGGTGATAAAATTTCTGATAATTTCATAAAAGCAATTGGAGGCGAAAAGAAATTGAAAGAAGTCAAAACAATAACGATGATTGCCGTTGCTAAAATTCAAGGAATTGAATTACAAATAGAAAGTTATCGAAAAGCTCCAGACAAAATGTTGGTAAAAATGAAATCTCCACAAGGAACAATGACAAGAATTTTAAATGGTGAAAAGGCTTTTGTTATTGCTCCAAATGGAAATCAACCGATAACTGGTATTGATTTAGAAGCCCTAAAAGAAGAAGCAACTATTTTCCCTGAATTGTACAGAGAAAGGTTTGGGCACAAACTTGAATATGTGGGAATAGAAAAAGTAAATGAAAGGGATATGTATAAAGTAAAGGTTTTAATGCCAAATGGTAATTCAAGATTTCAGTTTTACGATAAAGAAACAAATCTCTTAAATAAGATGATTGACGAATTAGGAACTGAAAGTTATTACGATGAATACAAGGAGATAAATGGAGTTAAAATGCCTCATTTAAATAAATTGGTTTCTCCACAGGGGACTCTAAATTTTAAAATCAAAGAACTGAAAATTAACCCTGAATTTGAAGATGAAATGTTTGAAATAAATTAAAAAAAGAAGGCGGCAGCGAACAAAGGCTAAAATGTTCATAGCGGCTATGCGCCGCTACGCCATTTAGCCGGGACGTTGTGGGCAATTAAAATGAGAAGAACTAAAATCATATTAATACTAGTACTTTCAGCTTGGACATCTTCATCATTTGGACAAGGAATTGATAGAACTTATCAAGGTTGGTGGGCTACAACAAGCTGGACATTCGAGTTTGAGTCGGACGGACATTACAAACGAATTTCATCTGGACATTATGGAAATACAACTGTAAAAGGTAAATACAAACTATTGGGAGATACCATCCAACTCACCTCAGGTTATGAAAACACTAACGGCACAGTAAATGAATTTTATTTAATGGAAGGTGATAGTGTAATCATTGACTTAGACCTTCGATATGACTATAAAGTGCTTTCAGGTAAAAATTCAAATTTCTATAATAGTCTAATCAGGAATGTAAAGTATCCTCAAATCGAATCGAATGATGAAGATATCAAGTCTGAATTGGAGAAAGTTCTCAACATTGCTTTCAACTCTAGTGAAATGAAAGATTATTATCACTTTGACAAACTTAAAGACCGCCAATTATTGGTTGCTGATTATGGTTTTCTTAAGGCATCAATTAAGGTTGATGAATTGGAAGCTGTTTTCAAACCGAAAGCTGAAATTCAAGATGAATTTTTCATTGAATTTGAGGACATAAATCTAGACCAACATAGAATAGATTTAGAACTAAAAATAAATGGTGAAGGAGTAGAAATTTGGTTCACATTTTACAAAGATAATGGTGAATAGAAATTTAAAGAGCCTTCAATTTTTGAAAAATAAAAAAGCCCATAACAACTAAGCCTTCCCGTGGCTCGTAGAGCCGAGCGAGAAGCCTAGGTTGACTGAACCTGACTGG
>CAWUIO010000055.1:0-42024 GCA_963922455.1 uncultured Microscillaceae bacterium | reverse complement strand
TAAGAAAGTTAAGAAATTTTTATCTAAATTTCTACTCGCTTGCGGTTGCGTGATTAGGGAAGAGGACAGGGGCTTGCCTTCATAAAATACTAGAACATATTGGGCCATTTGGCTGATTGGCTTAGGGATGGAACGGCATGTTTGAGCTCGTGCGGGCCTGCGGGGAGAGGCAGCGAGTAGTGACAGCCCGACCCGCGCCGGGTACAGGCTTCCCAGCGGGCAGCCTTTTTTATAGCGCGGGGAAGCCCCAAGGCTTAGCGTTTAGCCTTACCCAATGGACACAAAGCGCCCTCCCCTTGTAGGTTTTGAAAAACGGTTTGCCACACCTTGCGGCCGGTAATGCTGTATAAAGCCAATTGGCCATCATTCCCCAATTTTAAAAATACGGGCTTGTACTCCTGGCTACGAAAACGGCTATCAAATGCGGGATGCGTATCGGAGGCCCAAATCGGTTTTCTTTCATCATTGGTGACATCGTAGAGTACCAGGTTGCCATCTTCTTGGAAAATCAATTCGGCATTTTGGGCTTGGGTGCCGGTGCTCCACACATCAGATTTCGTAAGGGTTTTATAGATATAGCCCCCTTTATTATTCACTTTGAACGAATACACACCATCGGGAGAACTTAGCTCTTCGTCGGGCTTTATTTCGCGATACGAATTGGGAAACTTGGTAAATTCTCCCGTATTACTCCCGGTCTTGGTTTCCCAAAGGACAAAGCCGGCCGCATTGCGAAGCCTAAGCACCCCATCTGGACCTATTTGGGCCGACACTGGTTTCGTAAACAGATAGCTAAAACGGCGATCATGGTAGGGATGAGTTCCACTTTTCCAAGGCACTTTCTTCTGGGAGTCATACAATACCAGGTGCCCATCGGCTTGCATGTCTAGATGAGATCCTGGCCCCTTCATGCTCGTTCCGGTTTCCCAGAGGGTGGTTTTGGGCTGTTCCAGCTTGTAAAGGCGGAAGTTACCATTTTGCTCTAATTCCAAGGCAAAACCGTAGTTGTTCGTTTGTTTTTCACCAGCTTTTAAAGACCAGGTTTGGGGAGGAAAGACATTTCCCTTCCCGTATAAATTGCCTTTTTGACTTTGCCAGACTACGTTATCACGGATACTTTTTAAATGTAAGTTCCCATCGTTTTCTAAAACAGCCTTCACCGGGTAGGTATCTTCAAAGCTAAAAGCAGGGTTATAATTGGGCCCCGTCCTTGAAGACCATATGGCCCGTCCTTGAGCATCAAATACCGACAAATTGCCATCTTGAAGCCTTAGTATACAGCCTTCTCCGGCATAGTAGGTATTGGTTTGCCATGGAACCCGCTCCCCTTTGGCTAGGGGGCGATCGGGATATATCACCACATTGCCATCCCGCTGTACCGTCATGTAAAATTCCCAATTGGCCGATACAAGAGAATCGCCCATCTCTAATTGGGTATCGGAACCTAAAGAATTTTGGAGATAAACCACGTTGGTTTTTTTTAAATAGGATTTGAGCAATTCTATCTCCTTTACGTCTATGTAGGGATTGTCTTTTAGGACCAATTCTTGGAGTTGTTCTAAGGAATCTAGTGAGGCTAGAAAAGCAATCGGATTCCCGGCTAAATTGAGTTTTCTTAGTTTCTGCAGGTAGTTCAGGTTGGGTAGCGTGCTTAACACATTATACGATAAGTCTAATATTTCTAACTCTTGGAAATTCTTCAAGCGTTTGTCCAGATCAAAGAGGGTATTATGTTGAGCTTTTAAGTCAATTAAGCGGCTAAGTTGGTAAAATTCGGCCGGGAGACTTTGCAAAGCATTATGAGAAATATTCAAGTAGGTTAGATTAGAGAGTTCACCTATACTTGGGGGTAAGGCCATGAGCTTATTGAAGCTTAAATTCAGATAATTCAGTTGCTTTAAGCTTCCCAAATTCTCGGGAAGGAAGCGTATCCCGTTTTCGGGGATGGATAAAGACTCCACGTTGGTATAATCGGAAAGCTTATTCAGCCTATAGTCTTGACTTTTATCTGCTTCTCCCGCCAAGTTGGGGTGAATTAATTCCAGCCCCCTCACGAATGGCCGATAATCTTTATCTAAAGAGTCTAAGGAATACACGCTGAGATAAACGCTATTCAACTGGTTGGCGTTAACCTGCATACTATCCAAAAAATCATGCAGGGAGTCTATATTCAAGTCGGGATTTCCTAACAGGTTCACATGCCTGAGATTCGTACAGTAGAAAACCATCTCAGGGATTTTAAGCAAGCCACTATGACTAAAATCCAAACTGTCTATCTGGCCGAGAAGGCCCTTGGGATCTTCATAATAGTAATTATTCAAGCCTTTCCAATCGGGTACTTGCCTTCGAACGGCATTATCAAACATAGCCAGTTCCATACGGGCTTGGGCCTCCTGAATGATCATCCTGACCGAATCGGAGCGCTTGCGTAAGGACTCCATCCGGTCAAATACGGCTTGCATCCTTTGATAGGCGACATTGCTATTTTCGGGGCAATGGATCATGGCCGAGGTAAACTTCCGAAGGGCCTGGGTATAATTATTTTCTTGAAAAGCAGCATCCCCCGCCTGGATCATGCTTTGGTAGAACTCACAGTCTTGAGCCTGGGTACTGTGGGCACTTCCCCCGATTAGGTAAGCCAAAAGGCAAATCAGCCCCCAAATTTTATTGTGTGCTTGCATAGCGTAATTCTCGAATTTTTGGATTTGTGGGATCTAGGGCATAGGCCTCATCCAGATACCTACGGGCTACTTGGTACTCCCGAAGGTTGATCATGTTTTGGGCTTTGATAATGAAGTTTTTGGCCTTTTCCATTTTTAGGGCCTGAGCGATAGAGTCGGCTTTTGCCTTAGCTTGTTTGGCTTCAAAGGCGACTATAGCGGCCCTTTCTTTTTGAGTTATGGCAATTGCTTTTTGTTCCTCAGCTTCTCTTCTGGCTGAGTCTGCCTTCATTTTCTCAACATGGGCAATTTTTTGTTGCTCTAGGGCAATTCTTCTTTGTTCCTGAGCTTCACTTGCTTGCTCGGAGGCTCTTCTTTGAGCAATTTGGGCCCGATAAAAGAAAACCCCCGCTAGTAAAGCAATCCCAAAGGCTATAAAAGTTAAATAAAACTGAATCCTTTGGGAGCGGGCTTTTTGGGCGTCGAGGCGGGCTTTGGCTTCTTCTTCTTGGGCTTTTATGTAGGCTTCTTGCTTGACCCGGAGCATGCGCCCCCTACTTTCTTCAATAAAAATACGGTCTTCTTCGCTTAGGTTGAGTTTCCCCAGAAAAGGCTCCATAAAGTTGAGCTGCTTCTCGGTAAAGGGCTCCCGGACGCTGGCTTCCAATTGGCTTTGGGTCTTGATTAATCGCTGCACTTCCATCAAAGCAATTTCTTCATCGCTGCGTTTTTCGGCAATTTGCTTGGCCAAGGAGTCGTGGGCTACTTCGTATAGGCCATCATCTTCCGAAAAGCGTAAAATCCTCCGGGTTTCTAGGCTTTGGAGTACTTGGGCAATTAAGTCCGTATCTATTTCTGGCAAACGAGGCCCTAAGTCTTCCTGGGTGATTGGTTGCTTGGTACCGTCTAAGGTCACAAAGGGAGATAGAATTTTCCAGATATCTTCTTCGTCCAATTGCTGCTCCCGGGCAATGTAATTGACCTGATTGTCCAAAAAATCCCGCAAGACATCGCCGATATCGCCCATATTTTGAAGGGTTTCCAAATGAAAGACCGCCTCCGACTGCCGGCTTTCATCTCCCCGGGGGTTTTCCGGGCTCTTGGTTTCTTCTAGATAGAGCTTATCCAAAAACACTTGAAAGTAGGGAAGGGGGATACTCAAGCCTTTTCCCTCCCCCCGTATTTTCTCAAAAACGGTTTGGATGATTTGGTCTTCTTCCCCATTTTGCAGCTTTACGTGAGTACGTTTATTGGCGTGGATCCCTAGGAGCACTTGGCTCACCTTATCCAGGTTCATCGGCTCTACCCGGAGTTTTTTTCTCAATAGCTCCGGGACTTCCTGTTCAAATTCATAGAGGCGGCCCAGATACTCTTCCCGGATGGAAAAGATAATTTTGACGGGCTTATCCACTCTCAAGATTTCCTTAACTGAGGCAATAAACTGGGCTTGCTCTTCCTTATCTCCAATCACATAGAGTTCTTCCAATTGATCAAAAATCAAATAGATAGGCCGAAAGTGCTTGAGGTAAATGTTATTGAGTGATTTATTGATGGGGCTTTCTACCTTCTTGGGGCTCAGGCTGCCCCCAGATTCCGTGTATTCGTACTCTTCCAGGAAAAAGTTACTACTGAGTGCCTGGGTGTCGCTTTCTTCGTTTCCCCCAGCCGAGGCCAAGGCCTCTTGCAAAGACTTATTGATATTTTCTTTTCGTCGCACGAATAAGGATAGCCAGTCGTGGGTCTCAAACTTCCCGGCCAAGCCACTTTGGATTAGGCTGGTTTTCCCCGTACCCGAAGCTCCGTATACCAATAAGATTTTGGTTTGGAAGACCATCTCGTAGAGAATTTCAATCTCCTCATCCCGGCCAAAAAAAATATCTCGGTCTTCCAGGGTATAAGAATCTAAAAACTTAAAGGGATATATTGTATTCATAGGTCGAGATAATTCCGAAATAGGAGAAAAAAAACTTGGTTTGCTTTCAGATCCATGAGCTCAACTCAAAAATCATCTTCAAAAAAATCATCGCTACTGAGCGGCGACTCCTTAGCTTTCCCCAAGATGGTTTTTTTAGCTTGTTCAAAATAGAGCCATACTCTATCCAGGTTGAGCCTGCTTCTTAACTCATTGTCGGTAATCAGTTGATTGAGTTTTTTATAGGAAGCGCGAATGCTTTGCTTATCTTCATGGTTTCGCACGTTTTTTCTTCTTTCTTCAATACTGGCTTGAAAGTCGTCTAGGGTATGATGTGACTCCAAGATATCCGAAAAGGAAATATTTTGAAGTTGCTTGTTTTCCAGGAAGCGAAAATTTAAACTACCATCCGAAAGGTCCCGGTTGGTATAAAAACAGACTTTGGAGCCACTTTCTCCAGTCAAGGCATTATAATCGATGATAAAGGGAAATAAGTTGATGCTTTCCTGATAATCTTTTTGGTACAAGAGGATGGCTTCAGTTTCTACGGTTTGCTCCGTATATTTTACTTTTTCTTCAAGAGATCCCGCATGGGTATCTACCTCTAAAGGCGCATAATAATGCACATACCGGGGGTCTTGGTTTCGAATGGCCGAAAAACCAATATTTTTCATGGAAACCATCCGGTAATTACTCAAAAAAGCCAGTCGGTATAAGATGATGCCTAAATCCCGTTCGGCTTCCAAACTATCAAAGACATTACAATCATTCGTTTTGCTTCTGTCTGCCAGGGCTTCTAAATGAAGCAGGGCTTGGCAAAATGGACTCTCCTCTTCCAAATCCTTGTCTAAGTTTTTCAACTCCTCAAGCGGAAAGTCTAAGCCTTGTTGCATAAATATGTTTTGACAAGTTTGTAAAAGCATAAGCCTTTCCTGGGTACTGGCCGAGGGATCTTGAAAGAAATGATGGAGTACCTGCTTGTATTCCGGGGCCAATTCCAGCGACTGCTTGCTCATAATATCCCAAAGACAGGACAAATACACAAAATTCAGCAAGTCCAAGGCACAAGTGCTCAGGGAAGCACACTGCTCAATATATTTTATATAGGTTTGTGAAGTTGGGGGCACTTCTTTGCCAATGGCCATCAACTTACGCAGATGGGTGCCCAATACCCCCACAAATTCTTTCACGATTACGCGCTTGGCATTGTCCAGGTCTCCCTCTACAGCCCACCAATCTTCTCTTTCGGCAACTGATTTTAAAAATCGGCTTGCTAGGGGATTATGGGTCTCCGCCATGGCTTGTACCAGCGCGATGCTTAGACGTTCATTCAAAGCCCGGTTGACATGTGTGATTTTCCAAGTAGCACTGTGGCCATTTTCGGGCAAAAAAAGCCCCCAGGGATTTTCTCTAATTTCTTGTTTGGCTTTATATCCTTTCAAAAAACGATGCTGAGAAATCCCGCCCTCGGGGCTATTGTTTGTGGTTTCTAGCCTAGAAACCGCCACTTTAAAAGCATCTTCCAAGGTAGCTTCACTCGCTAGCGACTCATAAAACTGCTCCGAAAAAACCAGGGCCTTATCGTCTTCAATGGGGTTATGGGTGGCTATCACGGCTTTTACTCCCAATTCTACTAATTGCTGCACTTGGTTTCGGGTAGAACAACCGTTTAAGAAAACCAATTGGAGTTCTTTCTGCTGGGCAATTAACTTCGCCAATCCGGATGCATTGGCCAGTTGGTCTTCCAACTGCAAGGCTTCACTGTTGGCATGCCCCCCGTAATGAAAAATGACAATCCGGTCTTTAAACTTGGTAAAGGTGTCGAAAATATCATCCACTGAGCTTGCGCCCAAACTATATACCTCCAACTTCTCAAGTTCTACCAGGGGATGTAAGGCTTTTAAAATAGTATCCCTTTCCTTTTCCAGGTTACTCAGAAAAGCTTCTTGATCATTGGCAAATGCTAAAAAAACGATGGGCTTAACCATATTCTTGAGTTTTAAACCTGTTGATTCAATAAAGCTAAGCCTTTTTTGAGATTGTGCAAGTGAGTTGGGCATTCTAGCTTTTTTTCTCCTGGTAAGTCGGCCTGGGTAGTGGTCTTTCATTTCCTAACCTATCCCAAAAAATAGATAGGAGGCCCAAAGTAGATAATCAACTCTCTGAGAGGCAAGTACTTCCCTTTAAAATTTTATCAAGCCCTTTTCATAAACCTAATCAGAAGAAGCTAGCGCCCTACATTTGTAAGGAATATCCTCAAAATGAGGCCAATAGAGGATTTCTCTGCAATCGCTTTTTGCAAAAAAATCGTTTATAAGAGCAGGAATCAATCAGTTTAATTTCATCGAGAAGTCAAAAATGTAACGCAAAAGCACTATGAAAAACCCAAGAGAGTATGTTCCTGAGATTAACATGGACTCACAAAATGGTGTATTGTACATCGGAGGGGAGTCCTATCACGAATATACCCAGGAGTTCTTTTTGCCTATTATGGAGTGGCTCGACTCTCAAATGGCCCATCCGGGCAGACGCCTGGAAATAAACTTTAAAATGACTTATTTCAATACAAGTTCGGCCCGCATATTTCTTGAGCTAATGCAGCGCTTAGAAAAATATCAAAATCAAAATCAGGGGCAAGTCTTGGTTAATTGGCATTATGAAAGCAATGATATTGATATGTACGAAAGCGGTTTACGTTATTCGGAAGATGTGCGGATCCCTTTTAATTTAGTGAAGTTTTAAGAGCCCAGGAGAGACACCCCGTGAATTAAAAAATTAGGGGCTTCCCCCGCGTTTGATTAACTGCCCTTGGTCAATTATTGGGGCACGCGGGGTCGGGCTGTCACTACTCGCCGGCCCACGCACAGCCAGCGGCGGGCTCAAACAGGCCGTTCCATCCCTAAGCCATTTCAAGGGTTTAGGCTTCCTAAGGGAGCATTTATTCTGCTTTCTTTTGTTTCGTTTCCCGCATACGGCGCCATACTGTAATTACGCCCACCGTAATCACAATAAACGGTAAACCAAAAATCAAAACAAACATCGCCCAAAGAAACCCAGAGCTGCTTTTCCAATCCTTAACGTCTAAATTATGAAGACGCGTAAGCTCGGGGTTTAGCTTGGGGAGTCCCTGGCTAGCCAGATTATCTAGGGTATTAAACATGTGGGCAAGGTAGGCAATCGTACTATCCTCTTCTACTTGGCTTAAAGGAGCCGCATAACGAATAATCAGGTCATCTTCTGGCTTGGGCCTAAGATCCTCAAAACGGTAGACAAAAGTCCGGCTATCGGCTTGGTAATGAAAACGGGCATCGGGAAACAAGGCTTGAATATCTGAATAATTGAGTCCTTTGCCCAAGCTAATACGCCAATACCCTTTGCCAATACTTCCGTGCCAGGGGTTGGCAGTAGACAGACAAAAGGCCAATCCAGCTCCAAAATCTTTTCCGTAGCCCTGCCTCAGATAGGCCCGGTTGGTTTTCACCTTTGCATAGGTCCGTATGGTCCGGCTTTGGCCAGGAGCCAAACTAAGGAGGACTTCCTCCCAAGCCAATAATTGCATAGATCCCGAACCGGGTTCTAAATTGCCCGGGTTTAGACGAACCGCTTGGGAAGCTAGCCTGAGACTATCCACCCAGATTACCAAGCTATCTACATTACGAAATTGCATGACATACAAATCGGGGTGGGTAAGGCTCAGGCTTTTAGGAAGGGCTAGTCTTAATTGTAGCGTATCTGAGCTTAGATTAACTAGATGGAACTCCCCTCGTATAAAGGCTTGAGTTTTTTCTAAGTAAATCTCTAGGTTTTGCTCTTTGAGCTCTACTTTCCGATAAAGTGATGTCGAGTCGTCTGGAGATAGAATTAGAGCAGCCAAACCACCTAAATCAAAAAAACCAGGTAATGCCTGTGATGGACTACTCCATAGAGTTAACAGAAGTACCCATGATATTGCCAAGCTTTTGGGCCATGAGTTTTGACGATGCCACATAATAAGGAGATAATACTTTTTATTTTTACATGTAAGCTCTTTGGGCCGCTAAGAGGCCTGATAAAAGGGAAATCATCAGAACCACAAACTGGCCCGTTTTGCCCAAAAAAACTAAACGCTAACTGGTTTTAAAATAGATCGTTCAAGATTTTGTTTTCAGGTAATATCTGGTTTTATGATGGCTTAGGGATGGAACGGCCTAGAAGATTTACAATTTACGAATTACGATTTTAGAATTTAACTTTCTACTCACCTCCCAGAGTCTAATATTACCATATCGTAAGTCTAATATCCAAAATCTAAAATATGTAGAGCCCGCCGCTGGCCCTGCGTGGGCCGGCGAGTAGTGACAGCCCGACCCGCGCCGCCCATTTCTATCAAGGGGGCACTTTCTTTTATTGCGCGGGGAAGCCCCTGAATTCTTTTTCTCCCCTATCCATAAAATTTCTGAGCCAGAAATTACACTTAGAAACTGTTTAAATTTAATTGCGTTGGGCTGCAAAGAGCCATTTCGGGAACCTGATTTCATCAAATTCCTCGCCCATAGCGCTGCTATGCGCTCCTTGTTGATTTCATCAGAACCCCGTATTCTCAAGTTATACGGCCCTTTTCGCCGACAAAAAATAAACTTAAACAGTTTCTTAGCTAAGTAATAATTGAGCCAACACAAAGTCGGCACAGAGTATCGCGATGGTAGAGCTGGTAACGGCCTGGGTACTAGACTGCCCCACTTCCAAAGCTCCTCCCCGGGTATAAAAACCTTTAAAGGCGGATATGGAAGCAATCAAAAAGGCAAATACAAAGGATTTTATAACCGCAAAAGTCACATTAAAGGGAATAAAATCAGTCCGGATCCCTTTTATATATTCAATTTCGGTCATTATTCCGGTCACAGTACCAGCCAAATACCCTCCAACGATGGATAAAAACCCTGCCATGGCCACCAACATAGGTATGGTAATAACCGCAGCCAGTATCTTGGGCAATACCAGGTAGGATACCGAGTTGATTCCCATAACTTCCAGGGCATCAATTTGCTCGGTAATGCGCATCGTTCCTAAGCCTCCCGCAATATTAGACCCTACCTTACCGGCCAGAACGATACAAGTAACCGTTGGAGCCAATTCCAAGATAGTCATATCGCGCACTACTTGCCCAATAATATAATTAGGTATTAAGGGACTGATGAGGTTATAAGCCGTTTGCACCGCACTTACCGCCCCAATAAAAGTAGAAACGATCACGACAATGAATACTGAGTTTATGCCAATCAGGATACATTCGTCTACGATTAAGCCAATATACACCGGGAATCGCTCCCGATTGGTGACTAGTTGATAAATGAAAAGTAAAAACTTGCCAAAGTTTTTCATAGGGACAGTTTGAGATGAGTCCTAGGCTGCAAGGTTCGGATAAACAAAAAATATGTATACTTTTATCCAAACATATCATTATGCAAGCCAATAACAAATTTATAGTTGTCAGCGGAGGAAGCAAAGGAATTGGTCGAGAAATCATTCGTCGATTTGCTCAAGCCGGCTTTGATGCCCTTACCTGCGCTCGCAAGGCCCCGGCTTTAGAGGCCCTTCAAGCAGAAATTGAATCTAACTACTCCGTTAAACTTTACTACAAAACCTGTGACCTTAGTAACGTGTCAGAATCCAAACAGTTTGCCCGCTATGCCCAAGAAATGAACCGGGTTCCGGACGTTCTGGTAAATAATGCAGGCATTTTTCTTCCCGGCCCTATGCTAGAAGAAGAGGAAGGAAACCTAGAGAACATGATGCACGTCAATCTGTACAGTGCTTATTATTTGAGTAGGGCCTTGATTCCTTTGATGAAATCACGCAAGTATGGACACGTATTTAATATCGGTTCCATTGCCAGTATCCTTCCTTATCCTCACGGTAGTTCTTACTCCATCAGTAAGTATGCATTACACGGACTAAGCCAGGTTCTTCGGGAAGAACTCAAAACCCACGGTGTGAAAGTTACCAGTGTCCTCCCCGGGGCTACCTTTACGGCGAGTTGGGAGGGAGCCGGTATTGACCCCCAAAGATTGATGAAGGCCGAAGATGTAGCAGAGACTATTTTCCAAGCCTACCAACTTTCCCCACAATCGGTGGTCGAAGAAATTTTGATACGCCCTCAATTAGGAGATTTGTAGATCATTTTCTAAAATTTACCGTAGATACTTACAAGCACAAGCATTTCTTAGAAACTAGAACATTTATTGCTTTAGTAGCTAAAATGTATTTATATTGTGGTGTTACGCCCAAAATTGTGACCAAATGAAGAATAAAACTTACCTCATCTTGATGTACCTCTGTGGCCTTTGTCTACCAGCCTTCGCCCAGGTGCCTGAGCAGCCAAATGAGGAAAATGCTCAAGGAAGACAAGGATCTTGGGTAATCTATTACAGCCGTGATTGGAAGCAAGTAGACTCTCCCAACAAAGCAGCCTATTACCGTGAGCTCAGCTACAGAGACGGAAAAGTAGTAGGACCGGTAAGAGACTATTATGCTACCGGGCAATTACAAGAGGAAATAGACTCGCTTATTAGTGAAAAGCCTGAGCTTGTTCACGGATTACGTACTTCGTATTTTAAAAGTGGAGTAATCTTAGGGTATGAGCAATATGATAAGGGTCAGCTAGATTTTCCTAAGACCATTGAGCTCATGAAACAGCTCTCAGAAGATCACAAACAAACCTATGGCCGTAACCATGTGCGGCATATTCGGGTCCTTTATCGCTTGGCCCGGGTGTATCTCAAACAAGGAAATTACTTGGAGCTAGAACCTGTAACCAAGGAGATTAGTGAGATTTATAAAGAGACCAAAGGCGCCGATAGCAAAGATTACGCTACATCCCTTCACAGTTTGGCCAATGTTCACCGTATGGCTGGTAATTATGACAAGGCCGAAGAATATGGAAAGGCCGCTCTGGGTATACGAAATAAACTGTATGGAAAAAAACATCCCCAGGTAGCACACACCCTTAACCTCTTAGCCACAATCTATTACTACACCGGAGATTTTAAGAAATCTGAAAGACTCTACCGTTTGGCCCTAAACATTTTTGAAGCCAGTTCGGGCCACGATACTCCACAATATGCCTCCAATCTGAACAACTTGGCTATTTTATACCGACGAATGGGTAATTATACCTCGGCTGAAGATCTCTATTCACAGTCTCGTGATATTATAGAAAAAGCTTACGGAAAAAATCACGTAGAGTATGCCACGGCTTTAAATAACCTGGCAAATCTCAAGGAAGACCAAGGAAAGCATAAAGAGGCTATACCCCTCCTCAATGTAGCTTCTGAGAAATACAAACAGATATCTGGTGAAATGAGTCAGCAATATGCCATATCCTTATATAATTTAGGCCGGGTTTATGCCCGGGATGGTAATATTAGCAAGGCCCGTCCTCTCTTAGAGAATAGCTTAGAATTAACCCGCAAAGTATTAGGAGATGAACACCCACGATTGGCAAATATCTATGCCTACGTAGGGCGTTTTTACCAACAAATTGGAGAAAACGCCCAGGCCGACCAGTCTTTTCAAAAGGCGGTGATGATTGCCGAAAAACATTTGGGAGAACATCACCCTGAATTTGCCCACGTACTCCGTATGCAGGTTAATTTTAAATTTTTGACTAAAAAGTACAAAGAAGCAGAGAGCATTTATTTAAGGGCCAACTCCAATCTTTTTAAACAAATTGAAGATTATTTTCCATTCTTGACAGAAGCAGAAAAAGAAGAGTTCTACAATAACAAAGTAAAATATCACTTTGAAGAATTTAATAGTTATGCCCTAGCCTATTATAAAGACCAGCCAGAAATTTTAGGGCATATGTACAATAATCAATTGGCTACCAAAGCCCTTCTTCTCAATGCCCATAACCGATGGAAACAACGAATTAAAACCAGTGGAGACACCAAGCTTTTCCGGGATTACAGCGAATGGGAAAATAAAAAAGCCTATTTGATCAAGCTCACGCAGGAAACCGATAAGGATAATACGGAAGAAATACGCAAATTAGAGCGGGAACTGGACGATTTGGAGAAAAGGTTATCCATCAAATCGGAGCGCTACGCCACTATTCACGAGAAAAAACGCTACACTTGGCAAGATATACAATCCCAACTCAAAGAAGGAGAAGCGGCCATCGAGGTAATACGCTACCGAGAATTTGGAGTTGAAAAAATGCTAGCCGATCAAAATGGAAAATCCTACCCTGAGTTTGGATTTACCGATAAGATCAATTATGCCGTATTGATTGTTCGTAAAGAGACCCAAGGCAATCCGGAGTTGGTACTCATAGAAGACGGTTACAATATGGAAAATAAACTCCTGAGAAGTTACCGTAACCAAATCAGATACCGGAAAGAAGATACCAAAAGCTACCAAATCTATTGGGAACCTATCCAGAAGAAATTGGGAGGTATTAAGAAAGTATATTTCTCCCCCGATGGCGTGTATAATCAAATCAACCTGAATACCATTCTAGCCAAAAATGGAAAATCTCATCTTATCGATGAACTGGACATTCAGTTGGTGACCAATACCAAAGATCTGCTCGAGGATGTAGAAACCGAATACTTTAACCGTTTTGCTCTTTTCTTTGGGGCTCCTAATTACGGCTTAGGTAGTGAAGAAAGAAAACAAATTGCCGAGGAAGTCAGAGGTACCGAAATCTTAGGAGATGATGAAATTGAGAGAAGCTTAGAAAGAGGTGGCTATAAGCTAAGCCATCTGCCAGGCACCAAAGTAGAAGTCGAGAACATTAGTGGTATACTTACCAAAACCGGTGACGGTTGGGAGCCACAAGTTTTTCTAGGAGATCAAGCCCTAGAAGAACATATCAAAGGTAGTAACAAACCTCGTATCTTGCATATTGCTACGCACGGCTTCTTTCAACAAGATATTCAAAACAAAGAAGACAATCCCTACTTTGAGAACCCCCTTCTTCGTTCTGGCTTACTCCTGACCGGGGCCAGCCTAGCTTTAAATAAGGATGAGCAAGAAGAGGAAGAAATTGATGAAATTGATGCGCTCTTGGAAGAAGATCTTTTAGGCGAAGAAGAAGAAACCGATAAACACCTAGAAGACGGAATCTTGACCGCTTACGAAGCCATGAACCTTAATTTGGAAAATACCGACTTAGTGGTCCTTTCCGCCTGTGAAACTGGGCTTGGAGTTATCAAAAACGGGGAAGGGGTCTATGGCTTACAAAGAGCCTTCAAAGTAGCCGGGGCCCGGACAATTGTCATGAGTTTATGGAAAGTAAACGACCAAACTACCCAAGAACTGATGCAAGAGTTTTACAGCTTATGGTTGGAGACTGATGACAAGCACCTGGCTTTCCGAAAAGCCCAAATGAATTTAAGGAAGAAACATCCCGAGCCTTATTACTGGGGAGCTTTCGTGATTGTAGGGGAGTAAACTCTAATAAAAACTTTACCCACGGTCCGGGCGAGATATCTCGCCCGGATTTTTTATTTTTGGGGCCTTAATAAGCCCTGTTTATGTCCAAAATTATTCCTAATCCCCTGGTTCAAGAAGCTTTTTCGCCTGATACTTTTCGTAAGACGGGCCATAGATTAGTAGATCTCCTGGCTTCCTACTTAGAATCCATCTTATCTGAACCTGATCTTCCGGTGTATCCCCCAATCACCCCCGAAGACTCCCTCAAGCTTTGGCAGTCCCTTCCCGATACGTTTAAGGATGAAGAGGAACTAATCAACTTTTTCCAGAAAATAATAGAAAATAATGTGCATACCCACCACCCTCGTTTTGTTGGGCATCAAGTAGCAGCACCTGCCCCACTCACGGCCCTCAGTGACCTGCTAAGTTCTTTGATGAACTCGGGCCAAGGTGTTTTTGAAATGGGAAGCCCTATGGTGACTCTTGAGAGACTCGTTATCCAAGAGGTTGCTCAACAAATCGGCTACCCAGAATCGGCCGACGGATTTCTCACCTCGGGTGGTAGCCTGGGCAACCTTACCGCTATGCTTAGCGCCCGCCAAACCCAAAGTACCTATGACGCCTGGTCTTCGGGAAAGCAAGAAGATATGGCCATTATGGTATCGGGCGAGTCGCATTACTGTGTAGATCGGGCCGCCCGCATCCTAGGATGGGGAGACGCCGGTATTATTTCTGTTCCGGTAAATGCTCAGAAGCAAATGTCGCCCGAGCACTTAGAAACATCGAATCAAGAAGCCTTGGCTCAGGGGCGAAAAGTCATTGCTGTAGTCGTGAATGCCTGTTCTACTTCCACCGGATCGTATGACCCCATAGAGCCAGTAGCCGATTTTTGTGAAAAATATGGCATTTGGCTTCATGTGGATGGGGCCCACGGGGCTGCCGTAGTTTTTTCGGATAAATACAAACATCTTTGTCAAGGGATTCACCGGGCCGATTCTGTTGTTTTAGACTTCCATAAAATGCTTCTTACACCGGCCCTAACAACCGCATTGGTCTTCAAAAATGGGCAACACTCCTACCAGACATTTGCCCAACAGGCCCAATACCTATGGGAAGACAATGCCGAACCCGAATGGTACAACCTCGGTAAACGAACCTTAGAATGTACCAAAACTACCATGAGCCTAAGGGTTTTTGTCCTCTTAAAAATGTATGGCGCCGATTTATTTGCTCAGCATATTGACCATCTCTACGATTTAGGGCAGGCCTTTGGCCATCTATTAAGACAACAGGAGGATTTTGACTTATTTATGGATCCCCAAAGTAATATAATTTGTTTCCGCATGTGTCCTCAAGAGGTACCACATAAGCAGCTTAATGCCCTCAATGGCTACTTAAGGAGAAGCATCATCCAGGAAGGCTTCTTTTATATAGTACAAACCCGCTTATCTCAAGAACTGTATTTACGATGTACCCTCATCAACCCCTTTACCCGTATAGAGCACCTCGAACAGCTTATGGAAGAAATCCGAAAACATTACCATGCCTGGCAATCCCTTCCCTTAGCCGCCAAAACCTCTTCGTAAACCTATAAAAGTGGGGTAACTCTTTAGATAGAAATTGGTCACCCGGCTAGCTCTAAGGAGTTTATAGGGCATAGCTTTGCCTACCCAACGCAAAATCAAAAATACCCCATACGTTTCCCATGTAAGCTCTTTCCCCTTTTTGAAAAGCCTATGTATCATTTTTGGATAATTTTAAAATTCGGCAACCCTGATCAATAGTATAACGTAAGCGAGCAGGTTTTTCTTAATCAGCCCTCCTGTGCTCATTTTCAAGGCTTTAGCAAAGTTTAACTTTATTTTTTTTACAAGAATAGTTTCAGAGAAGACTTTTTGGCTAATATTTTGGTTATAAAATAGATGCGTACCTTACAATTAGTAATTTGCTTTATATGGGCAAACCTGTGAGATCCTTTTTGTTTCTTACACATAAACCAAATTTCTAATTAGATACAATTTCAAACCCACTAAAATCCTACTGAGCGCCATGATTAATAGATCAAATCCAAATCCTGAGCTTGAACAATTGTTTGATTCTTTGAACAACACCCCCAATAGAACCACGCAAAAAGAAATAGAGGAAAAAATTTGGCAAATTTGGATGGATCATCCTGAATTTGAAGTGAGAGAGCTATTTGAGAGAGGGAACGAAGCTATCCAAGACAAAGATTATGGCCAAGCAATCCGTCATTTCAGCCACGTTATTGCTTTAGATCCTAACTTTACCGAAGCTTGGAACAAACGAGCGACTGCCTATTTTCTACGCGGCGAGTATAAAGCTTCCCTTAAAGATATACACGTATCCCTCAGTCAGGAACCGCGTCATTTTGGGGCTTTATCTGGCAAAGTATCCATTTTAGTATCTATCGGAGATTTTAAAGGTGCCTTGAATACCCTGAACCGATTAATTCAGATATTTCCTTTTCGTGAAGATCTCAAAAAAAATATGAAAGTGATTCGTGAACAGATGGAAGCCCGCAAGTTTTAAGGCTTTCTTCTGGTACTCAAAACTTAAATACACCGGGGGCTTCCCCGCGCGATTAAGGTATGTATCTTCTAGAACAATCTGCCAGCGCGGGTCGGGCTGTCACTACTCGCCGGCCCACGCTAAGCCAGCGGCGGGCTCAAACAGGCCGTTCCATCCCTAAGCCTTTTTTTATCCCCTGTTAGGTGAGAGTCTAGATCCAGTTTTTTTGTCTGTTGAGGGTACAGTTTAAAAGTATTTCCTATACATGCCCAAAAATACTGGGCTAATTTTGTAACTTTTCTACCTTTTGGGCTACTAAACTAGTAAAGGAACAAAATCATATGAAACGATACCTAAAAATCTTGCTCTTAGCTTGTTTGGTCTCGAGCTACTATGCCTATCGCAACCTTAACCTGGCTGAGCAAGTCCAACTATCTGTTTACAGTCAACTGGATTGTGAGCCTCAGAGTAATTTTGAAGTAAGAGCTTTTTTGATTGTAAAATATACAGGACTAAAATTTATGGCCAGCGTCATCAAGGATTCTTCGCTTTAAAAAAAGCTATATACTTATAATAATAATCTCAAAGCGTCGGTTAATGGCCCTTCCTTCCGGGCTCGTATTGCTAGCGATGGGTTGGCTTGAGCCATACCCTTGACTGATCATTTGCTCTTTGGGGAAGCCACCACTCACTAAATAATCCCTTACATTATCGGCTCGCTGTTGAGACAAGGCCATATTTTTTTCTTTACTTCCTACACTATCGGTATGAGCCGTAACTTTAAGATGGGCATTCGGGTATTTTTCTAACAAGACCAATACCCTATCCAATTCTGATATGGACTGTTCGTTTAATTGGGACGATCCAAATGAAAAGTTTACATTATACAAAGGGATTTTTGTATTGGGTCTTAGGGTTTTGATAACTTTAACTTCCATTTTATTCTCACCCCCTCGTTTTGGAACAATGCGGTTATCGGTATAAAAAACATATCCCTCAGAGCCCTTCACTTCCAGTTCATACTCATCATCTTCCCTTACTTTGATAAAATAGGAGCCATCTATGGCATCCTCAGGATAGAGCCAAATATTTTCATCCCGATTAAAGTTTCGCATCACGCCCTCGAGCACCACATATTTATCACTGTCTAAATCCATCATGCGTACCTCGAGATCTAATTTGTCGGGTCTTAATGGTATTTGTAGGGTTTTATCATATTTATCAATCTGGGTTAAATTGAGTACGAAAGTCGTATCGTAATACCGGGGAGCCGAGATTTGCGTACGATAATTACGGTTTATGGGAAGTCGGGTAGAGAGGACGCCATTAGGGCAATTAACCATCGTCATAAGCGTTTCGCCGGAATCACTTACTTGATAAATGGCTACAGCTACATTGACGGGATCTTGTAACTCAGCATCGCCCACCAATAGCTTAATAGCCACCGCATCAATATTGAGACTGGAATACGTGGGGCTTTCCGCCTCAATGGCCTGACCTTTTTTTCCAGACTGGGCCAAGAGCGGTACCGAAAAGCCCATACAAACAAGAAGGATCAAATAGCGGAACATACCCGTTTAATAAGTAGGGATGAGGATACCCTTTATACGTGTGTGCAATCTATAAAGGGTAATTTAAAACAGCACCGTATACCATAAAGTGCTTTGTACTGCAAATATAGTTAAATTCTCAATCCGAGAATCATTACATCATCAGTTTGAGGGTGATTTCCCTTCCAATAGGTAAATTCATCCTGTAAGTTTTTATGCTGTTCACTCAACTCGAGGTAGCTAAGCGATAGCAGCAATTGACGGAATCTTTGCTTTAAGTACTTACTATCATCTTCCCCGCCAAACTGGTCGTGGAAACCATCGGAGAATAGATAAAACACATCATCTTTCTGCAGATCCAACTCAATTATGTCAAATCGCTCCGGTTTTAAGAGCTTATTACTGCCAATCATGTATTTGGCTCCTTTGACTTGTTGTATTTCTTGATCACGAACAAAAAACAAAGTACTACGTGCCCCAGCGATTTGGGCCTTCATTTTTTTCATATTGAACTTGATCAACATCAAGTCCATCCCCTCCATCGTCCCATCTACTTCATTATCTTGTCGGAGGTTTTCCCTGACCCGATTGTCCAACTCCTGCAAAATCATAGCTGGGTCACTGATATGCTGGTCGTGCACAATCTGATTAAGTAGATCGTGAGCCAAAATGGTCATAAAAGCCCCAGGTACTCCGTGCCCCGTACAATCAACCACCGATACAATCAGATCTTCTCCTAAATCGGCCATCCAATAAAAATCTCCACTTACAATATCACGGGGTATATGAAATAAAAAGGACTCCCGGAAAAATTTATCAAAGCCTGTATTATGCACCAAGATTGCGTTTTGAATCCTCTGGGCATAAAATACACTATCCCGGACTTGGGTATAGGTAGACTCCAATTCCTGTTTTTTCTGCTCAATATCGTCTCTTTGGGCACTTATCTTTTCTTTCTGAATATTGATCTCCTCCTTTTGCTGATTGATCTTAACGATGTTTTCAGCTAAAATGGCTTTTTGCTTCTGCGTGTTTTTATTGATCTGGTAAAATACGTAGGTCAAGCCTGATAAACCCACAATGATACTGAGGAGTACCAAAATGGTAGTACGACTTAAGGCCAATTGATAGGTTTGTTGATTGAAAAGGATTTTCACTTGCTCAAAGGCTTCCCGGATGTCTTCTTTGGATTGGTCGGAGGCGGCACTATAATCGGATATAACCAGTTCTAACTCCTCCACATCCTTACTCAGGGTATCCCGCTGCTCTGGACTTAGTTCTTCTAAATTGGCAAGTTTTTTAATTAAGTCGAGGATACGCTCTCGGATATCCCGGCTTCCTCGAACAATGTTTTCTTTTTCTTCTTCAATTTGATCGGTGAGCCTTTTGATCTCGTTTCGATATTCTTGCAACAATTCCCTGGCATTAAGGTCGTTAACATCTATTTCCTCCGGCGGGGCCAGGCGATCAAGGGCAGAGGAAGTATTACCAGGGCTAGCTTCTTGATTAAGGCTAGTATCGTTTGTTTGGGTGTCTATACCCTTACTTATAGCTGAATCTTGCTTGGGACTTACCGTAAGAGCACTATCGGGGGTAGAGAAGCGATTATCCTGGCTGGAATCTGATAATTTTTCTAAAATCTCACTTTCGGTGGGGATATCATTCTGGGGCAGGTTGACCAATATTTTTTGAAACTCTACTTTATTTACTAGCTGAATATCATATTCGGTCATATCTAGCAAGCGTATCACGGCCTTTACAATTTGCTGCGTCTCCTGAGTTTCGTTTAAAAATAGATTAAAACGTCCCTCCTCATCGGTAGTTGCCTTTACTTCTGGAAATTCTGGACTGTAAATCAAAGCCCCAGCTACCCCCTTCTCGGTAGAAGAATAAATGAGTTGACCGTCAATCCGGTCATTTTGGGCAAGGATTTCCGAAGTAGTCCAAAAAATGATCAAGCTTGAAAGTAAAAAAATCAGCCTTGTATTCCTTAAAAAAAATAATCCTGGGTAGAATAGTCGCATTATGTAAGAGCCGATAACTAAACTTTAAATATTTGGATAAATAAACAGATAAGCAAAACTTAGACCTTAAATCTAAAAATTATCTTGGCAAGAAATTCATCCCTCAGGTTTTACCTTGATTTTAGGGGTTTTTAGGAAACGCCATGGTATGGGCAAGTCCTCATGACCAGGGTAATCCTTAGGGAGTAAAAGCCCCAAACTTGGCTTAGGGATAGGCGCCCGATAGGGCCGAGACCGAAAGGGGCCGTGCGGCTGGAGGCTCGGCAGCCTAGCCCGGCCCGCGCTGGCACCTCAGGTTCAAGATATTCCCCACCAAATTGGCGCGGGAAAGCCCCAAACAGTTTTCTAAACATCCACGGGCTACTACAAAAAAAACAAGCAAGCTTAATAAAAGATGGTAAACTCTACCCGGCGGTTGATTTTTCGGTTATCCTCGTTAATATTGGGGACCAAGGGTGAATTGTAGGCATCCCCCTTCGTAAATATCCGTTCGGCCGGGAGGCCCCGGTCTACCAGGAATTTTTTGACCGAATTGGCCCGCTCCAAGGATAACCGCTTATTGAGCCATACCCCCCCCAAATCGCAGGTATGCCCCGTGACGAGCAATTTCACATTGGGTTTTCTTTGCATAATATCAACGATATTGTGAAGCAACTCCTCATAACCTTCATCAAATTTATCCTGTTGTAAGTTGAACTGGATGTTTACGTGAAAGATTTCCTTTTCTTCGGGCTTGAGTTGTAAAGGGTGCCGGGGCAATGCTTCTAAAAAAATCGTATCCCGGATTAAAGCTTCTTTGCGCCGGATAAGCGAGGAAATGGTCGTATCTCTTTCCCGAAGTGTCCCCATAATGTTTTGATCGGGCTTGTCAAAATCCGGGTTCTGGGCCAGCATAGGATCAGGCATGGTTAAACTATCAACTTTCTCAAGCTGGACCCACAAGCTATCGCTTACCGGATCTTGTATCTCGCTTTTTTTCTTTTTGGGGAATTTTATGCCAAGATTAATTTCCCAGGTGCCATTTCCTGTCCATAAGCCAGCCTGCTCGCCCACGGGTAAATCGTAGCTAAAGCCAACTTGATACCTCGGTTGGTCAAATTGCAGCCCCATACCGATAGAGCCATTGCTGTAATACCAAAGGCGGGTTTTCAAACGCCCCGGTTTGATCCATCGGCTAGCACTCAGCAGGCTATAATCTAATAGGCCCCCAATAAAGTAGAAATTCTCCCCATTACGGAATATCCAACGAACTTCCGGTCCCACCCCTAGCCGGTATTGGTCCAAGACTAGGGCTGAGCCACTCAAAACCCAATGACTGGGCATCCGGACATTGGCATCGTCAAAAAAGCTTAAACCCGGTTGATTGATATTATTCCAAGCTAGGCCCATATGGTATTTTTCCCGGTCTCCCGTAGGATCAAAAACCCAGCGCAAACCTGAGCTTATACTGAGATAGGATACCGATTGATTGGCAAAAATTTCATCGCTCGGCGACTCATTAAGAACCCCACCGGCAATCTGATTATCCGTGATGATATTTTCGGCATTGATGGAACGCATGAAAAACCCGCTCTGGAAACCAAGGTGAACATGATGGCCGCCTTGACTATATAAATGCCCCCCGGCCCCAAGGGCAAAGCCACTGGTCTGGAGTATGGTAGATTCTCTTTCGTGAAATACATAGGCCCCCAGGTTGGCTAAGTGCTTACCGGTCTGAGGGTGGAAAAATGGATAAGCAAAGGATAAAACACCCGTGCTAAATTGCTGTCCACCGGGCAAGGCCTGGTTCCGAAAATGCATGCCTAGGCGGATGTCTGAAAGGGAAGAAAGGTGGGCCGGATTGCCTATGAGCGGGCTGGCCTGGAAATTTGAAAAAACCACGTCCTGCCCGTTTCCTACTTGGATAAGCAGGAAAAGGTGGATAAGGGTAAGCCCCCATGAATTGCTTACGTGATTTTTCAAGTTTGTGTTAATTATGGTAATTCAAGAAAGTTATGTACTTTCTACATGAGTATACGTAGAAACTTAATTAACGTATAATCGTAACGGTTCCACTTCCCTGGATTTGCTCATCGGCCTTCGTAAGCATCCGAACATTCCAAATATACACCCCGGGGGGCTGTCCGCCACCATCCCAGGCCAGAGCCGGGTCGGTGGCTTGATTTAGATCTTGAGTTTGGTAAATCAAATTGCCAAACCGATCAAATATCTTAAGATCAACCGATTTTAAATTGGGTGATCTTAAAATAAAACGATCATTTTTACCATCGCCATTGGGGGTAAATACATTGGGCAGTAAAATACGGTGCTCTAAGGCCACCGCACAGGCTATACTGCTCAAATCGGATTCACCCGAATTATTAAAAGCGGCCAATTGATAGCAGTGTTGTTGATTGGCCGTACCCAATTGGGTGTCTTCGTATTGCGTCACCACTAGAATTAAGGTATCTAGGGGCGTAAATCTCTCTACATCTCCAATAGAGCGGAAGATGATAAAGCCATCAATGATACCTCCGTCGTTTGTCCAGTTAAGCTCTATAGTACCCGGCTTAGTAGCCTCGGCGCTTAGGTTGCTAATGGCCATAGGTCTTGGTATGCTTACTACATAGTCTAGCGAAACCCTAGCCGTATCTACCCCACCATTGGCCGTCCCTCCATTGTCCCGCATACGAAAACTCAAGGTACCTTGGCCCTCTAGCAGGTATCGGGCTTGTATAGAAAGGGTGTATTGATCCCCGAGCTGGGTAAAATTAACGCTTTCCAGCAATTGCGAATCAAAACGAATGTCTTCAAAGCTTACCGTTTGGTTTTCATTGAGAAGGGGGTCAATCTCTAATGGAAAATCGTATACGCTGCCATCACTGATAATAGTAGGCAAATCGGGTTCGCTAATAAAACCAGGCGGATCATTTACCGGCTGGACTTCTACGAAGATATAGCCAATTTGCGATAATAAGCTATCCTGGGTAAACTCATACCGGAGCGTATCCCAACCAAAAAAATCGGGTGCCGGCTCATACGTCATCACATTTTCTCCCTCTTGATAAGATACCTGTTCATACGCCTCGATAAACCTAAAATTTACGGGCTCCATCGGGGCTAAAGAATCATTTCCCAAAATTTCGGAGGATAGGTTAAAAACCGTGTTTGAATCTTCCAACACCCTCAAAGTATCATTGCTTACGGCAATCGCCCGCAAAGGCAGCATGCGGATTACGACACTGATCACACAACTATCAATCCCGCCTCGCTCGGTTCCTCCATCGTCTTTTACTGTGATTAGAAGATTGCCCGAGCGCGTAGTCATGTCAATGACACTTCGATAAGTAAGGCAGAAATCATTAGGCCCCCCGCTGCTTTGAATTTCTACGGCTGCGGCTAAGTCAGCATTAGTAAAGGCCACCGAATGAATGTTTAGGCTTTGATCTGCCTCTCCCTCCCCTGGTGTACTTGTGAAGCAAAGCAACTCGCTAAAGTTTTCGCTTTGGACAAATTCTAAGGTGTCTACAAGGGGGCTGATGAGTGGTTTATCATTGACACTTTCTACCAGAAAGCGGACCCATACCGAGTCAGAATAATTCCCGGCATCTTCTAAAACATAGCGAAGGGAATCACTCCCAAAATAATTGGGTGCGGGAGTATAGGTAAATACCCCTTGAGTATCGTACTGGAACCCTCCATGGAGCGTAGAGTCTAGCAAAACAAAACGACGGCTTACTCTCCCGCTATCATTGGCCGTAACATCATCTTGCAAAGAAGTATCTTCTAAAAGCGTATAAAAATCCGGTAAAGCAAAGGGGACCTTATCATCGTCGTCATCCAGAATTAAAACATCCCAAGTATCGGCCGTGGTATCTATGAGCACGTTGGAGAGCGAGTCCAAAGAAAAAATCAAGGACTCATCTACTTCTTGTAGGGCATCATCGTTGACTTGAAAAAGGAAGATGGTATCTGAATTTTTAAACTCGTTTAAAACGATGGCGTTAAAAGCATCAGAACGTAGGATTTGCACATCTGATAACGTGTCTGCCAAAGAAGGCTCCAACCTAAGCCGGAAAGTACTGGGATTACTTATAAAACCCAAGCGTTCTACAATCAGAAATTTATCGGAGGTATTATCTGATTCTAAAATTGTTTTGGGGCTCGTTTCTGCGATTTGTAGTAAGGGAGGCTGAGTAGGGTCACAATAACATTCCACAAATTGGGCTTTGTCTATTTGCCAATCATCGATATACACTTGTTGTCTCCCAGCTTGATTCGGAAATTGCATTTCAAAGCGGACAGAGTCACTTTGAGAAGGGGTATACGATATCTCAAACACATGCCACTCATCTACGGGTAAGCTCCCCCCTCCTTGTTCTCTTAAATCTTCATCGTCTACCAAATTAACTACATTTCCGCTGGCCTCCCGAGCCAAAAAAGTCATACGTACTTCTCGGGCCTCTGTATACCGATAATGAAATGTTATGTGGTAGGTACTATCTTGATCTACCAAAAATTCGGGACTAGTCAAAATAACTTGGGAATTTTGGGCAAACTCTAAGCTATTTGTACCCGTCTTGGCTTGCGTACTCATTACTTCAACATTCCCATTAGAGAGCCAACACCCATGACCTACATAGAGTAGGCTAGCATCCTCTATATTATGAGCTAGGGGAGGAATGCCTACAAAAGTACTACGGCTCGAGGTATCAAAAGACTCGAGGTAGGCCACTTGAGCGTAGGATGAACTCAGCATAAGGCTGAAGACAAAAATTACAATGAAGTAACGCATATGAAATTAAAACCTGATGCAGGTATGTTCTTTCAGGAACGTTTTCTGTACGATCCCATCAATATCAAGTACTTAGGCAAGCGGTTGGAGAAGATTTCTTAAACAAATTTACGCATATTTCCTATAATTATAACCCATGTAAGCCTCTTTAATTGTTTATATTATCTCAGCTTCGGTTTTTGATTAGTCTTAGATACTTTAAATGATGTTTTCAGGGGCTTCCCCGCGCAAAAATCACGTTTTTTGATGAGCAAATGTGCCCGCGCGGGTCGGGCTCTCGCTACTCGCCGCCTCCCCCGCAAGCAGCAGCGGGCTCAAACAGGCCGCTCCATCCCTAAGCCAGAAGAAGGAGCATTAACATCCGTATGGATCTAATAATTACATGAAAGTATTAATTTAAAGAATTCTTAAGTTACCCAACAATATTTTTAGGATTAGCTATGGGCCAGTCTGTTGAAGATCTGCGAGTACTTTGGTTGACAGAAAATTACTACCCGAGCCGTGGTGGAATGGCCGAGTCCTGCGATAGGATTGTATTCAATTTGCGAAAATCAGGCTTAAAAATCGATATCATCCATCTTTTTGCCCGAGCCAAGAGTTTTCGTCATGAAGAAGAACAGGGTGGGGACACGTATATTTTCCCCCAAGAAGAAGATATGGCCCATACCCTCAACCGGGTTTGGAATTTTTTAGAAAGTCACTGCTCCAGATACACATACAGCCACGTATTGGCTTTTGGCGGCTACTTGCCACTCACAGCCGCCCCCCTCTATGCGGCCTGGCTTTCTCTCCCTCTTATTACCTTAATCCGGGGAAATGATTTTGATACAGCCATTTTTTATCCGCACCGTCGCGGTATTTTAAAAGATGCCCTGCTCGCTTCCCAAGTGGTCAGCTCGGTAAGTCGCGACAAAATTCGTAAGATGAAGGCCATGTACCCCCAAGTCAGTACCCAATATATCCCAAATGGCATTGACTTAGACACGTGGAAACTTCTCCCCAGTGATGCCGATAAAGCAAGCCGGATTAAACAAGAACTTAGCTCCCAACAAAAGCCCATCGTAGGCATCTTTGGTCAACTCAAAGCCAAAAAAGGGGTAGTATTCTTTTTAAAAGCCCTCGCCCGGGCCGCCTTAAGTACCCAAGTACACCTCTTATTTGTGGGCGACCTAAACCCCGAAGTAGAGGAAATGCTAGAAAACTACCCCGATCGTTTTTCCTATACCCACCTCGGGTTTATGGAGCGGTTTGCCCTACTTCCCTATTATGCGGCGTGTTCCCTCATAGCCATTCCATCGTTTTATGACGGTTTGCCTAATGTATTATTAGAAGCGGGGGGGCTAGGAATACCCATTATTGCCAGTAGAGTGGCAGGCATGGCCGATGTTATTGAGCATGACAAGACCGGTTTATTATTTGAAGCCGGAGATTTAGAAGGAGCGGCCCAATCCTTGAGATATTGGGAGCAAATGAGCCCGGAAGCTCGTTGGCAAATGGGAAAAGCCTTGCAAGAACGTATCCGAGAAGAATATACCCACATCCGGGAGTGCCAGCGTTATATCAATCTGTTTCAAAATACTCCCTAAGGTATCCCATGAGTGCTAAGTTCATGAGTTTAAGCGTCTTTTACTCCACGGGGGTAGCCGCTAGCAAAATACACAAGATGCATAACCTTCTTGAGAAAGGCTCTTTGGGTCCAATCCATAGCGTATTGCTCTACCGGGGCGATACCCTGCTGTATGAGGCGTATTTTGAAAACTATACTCCCTTTCATGTACACGAGGCTCAGTCGGTAAGCAAGAGCTTAATGAGTATGGTCCTAGGTTCAGCAATTACTCAAGGTCTAATCACCAATTTAGACCAGAAAATTTATCCTTATTTTCCCGATTACCATCACTTAGATTGGACAAATGGCAAAAAAGAGATAAGCCTCAAAAATCTGCTTACCATGAGCACCGGTATTTCTTGGAACGAAACGGAAGTGCCCTATGCAGATATACAAGTCAATGACAGTAATCGCATGGCCCAATCGTTTGATTGGATCAGGTATGCCTTAGACGCCCCTATGGAAACTTCACCTGGTACTCAGTTTGCCTATAGCAGTGCCAACCCGATTTTGTTAAACTTAATTTTAGAGGAAATAAGCGGGCTAAGCACGGAGTCCTTTCTAAAAACGTACCTGTTTGAACCTTTGGATATAGAAAATTATCGTTTTTTTCGCAATCCGGCACGGCCAGAAGTCTTGGGAGATGCCTTTTTGCTTCCTCGGGATTTACTCAAACTGGGGGTCTTAATGCTTCAAAAAGGTACTTGGCTTGATCAAAGTCTTATCTCTCAGGATTGGGTAGATCTTTCTACCCGGCCCCATCTACGCAACGTGATCCCCGAGGAAAATTATGGCTACTGGTGGTGGCAGCGTAATTTTAGATCTAGCCGGGCGGTGTTTCCCACCTATTATGCCTGGGGTTATGGAGGGCAACATATCTTTATAATTCCTACATTAGATTTGGTTTTGGTCACCACTGCCGGCTTATACCATCAAGATCGGGCAAATGAACCTTTCCATCTCTTGGAAAAGTATATTTTAGAAGCAATATTGTAAAAAAGTATTCTTATGAAAAAATCCTGGTTTGAGGCTTTGGCATATGCCGCCCATAAACACCGCCACCAAAAAAGGAAAGGTTCTGAAGCCATTCCCTACATCAATCATTGTATCCAAGTGGTGCAGATCCTGGCCGAAGCCGGGTATCACGAAGAAGAAGATCTCTTAATTGCCGCCCTCCTTCACGATACCTTGGAAGATACCGATGCCCAACCCGAAGAACTTTCTCAGCGTTTTGGCCCCTCGGTATTGGCTTGGGTTTTGGAAGTGAGCGATGATAAATCCTTACCCAAACACGAAAGAAAGCAGAGACAAATTGATGAATCTGGAAAAAAGTCTCGGGAAGCCCGACTCATCAAACTCGCCGATAAGATAAGTAATGTGAGTGATATTATCCACCATCCGCCTAACTGGCCCATTTCCCGTAAAAAGGAATATGCCGACTGGGCGGCCCAAGTTGTCAACCAACTCCGGGGGACTTCTGATGATTTGGAAAAAAAGTTTGATGCTTTATATGAGGAAGCGCGTAATACCTTTGTGGAAAATTATTGAAGCGTATCCCGGACAATTTCCATCTCAATTTTCACATCATCAAAAGGCCAATTGTCTGAGGGGTCTACCCGTAATTCGGCTATTTTGTCAATGACCTCCAAGCCCTCGATCACTTCGCCAAATACGGTATATTTCCCATCCAGATGGGGCAATCCTCCCAAAGTTGTATACACTTGAAGCTGTTGGGGGGTGTACACTAGCTTATTTTGCTGCCCAATCGCTTGTACCACGGGAGCACTCAGGGGTGAGCCTTGTACAATATAAAATTCGTATGGGTTGGACCTCTTTTCCGGGTTTTCTTCATCACGCCTAGGGCTGGCCAAAGCGCCTTTCTTATGAAAAAACTGGGCCGGCTGCATTTCGGCGGGCACTCGATAAAAACCTACTTGGTTTTTCTTGGTACGGATGATGGGCTTGTCTAGGTTCCCTCCCTGAATGATTAAATCTTTTACCACCCGGTGAAAAACCGTACCATCATAGTAGCCCCGTTTGATCAATTGAATAAAATTGGCTCGATGGATGGGAGTTTCTTCGTATAATTGGATAGTCATTGTACCCAAACGAGTTTTAAGTTTTACCAGGGTTTCCGGGTTTTTCTTGCCGAATTCCAATAAAACCTTTGCCACATTTTCATTGCTCAATTTGGGTAGTTTTACTTCTTCTATTTCTTCCTCCAAGGCCAAGCTATGAGAAGAATCCTCATACGTATCTGGGTCTGAATCGGAGTAAGATGTGGAGCGAGAGGCCCCACCGCAAGCCAGTACTAGGCTACCCAAGAGCCCTATACCTGCCCAAAAGCATCGCGTGTTTTTCATAGCAACAAAGCAAAGAAATAATGAGCATTTTCACAAAATCACCTACTAAGCCTTTTTTTTATGGCTGAGGGATGGAGCGGCCTGTTTGAGCCCGCCGCTGGCTGTGGGGGGCCGGCGAGTAGCGAGAGCCCGACCCGGGGCCTGTAAAGCAAAGGGGCAATATACCACAAGGCTTAGTAGGGCCCGGGGCAGCCCCAATATAAGCATAGGATAAACAAATCAACTAGCAGGCAACTCAAAGACTCCTTGGGAATTGGGGATAAAGGGCAAGGTTTTGATGACGGCATTCAAGTTGAGTGGCCCATAAATATGCGGGAACAATTCTTCCCCCCCGGTGGTATTTTCGTACTTGATCTCGGCTTGCACCTGGTCTGCCTGGATGAGCAATAAGAGAAGATTACTTTGCCCGCCAAACAATAGATTGGCCGTCCCCACCACTTGGTGTACGGTGCTGCAATGGATAAACCCTTCGCTTTCGAGAGACTCCGCCCGGTACTCCCCTTGCTCCTCCCCGGCCTGCCAGGCTTGCTGGGAGCAAATGTGATACAATAGATTTTCGGATGAATTAACCTGCATAATGAGAATTTTGATTGATATATCGCGCGTATTTAATACTTGTTTGGAGAGGCGTGCTGCTCCGTCAAAGCTAAATTTACTGTTCAAGAATAGGTTTGCTGAGAAAAAATTTCGATAAAATTAGTTTTTTTAATAGTTTGCATGAAAAGCACTTTTTTCAGCATACTATTTTTATATGAAAAGGCCCAAAAAAGTAACGGTAAAATTTTTCTTAAATGAGCACTTAAAAGAAATAGAAAGGGAAGATGGAAATTACTATCCTCTCTATGTTCAAATTACTTATAACCGCAAAAACACCCAAATTAAATGTGCCTACGGGGGTTTTTACAAAAGTATGGAACAACTGGAAGATCAATATGCTCCCCTGCTCCGCTTTGAGGAAGAAATATTTAAAAAAACCGTGTATTATGAGCTGGGACAGCAAGGAGAAGAATTCCAACTGCGGGGGATTGGTAAAAAATACGATGCTTATTGCGCCTCCATCCCGGCATTGTTTGACCGGTATTTGAAAGTAAGGCTAAAAAACACCCTACAAAAGGCCCAACCCCTTCGCTTTTTGGATGTCTTACAAACTGAAAAAAGAGATATCCCCTTTTCTCTCCTTTTGGAGGCTTCCTATCGGCTTTTTGATAACCTAAAAGCTATTATAAGTGATGAGTTTCGGGAAGAAATGGAAATTTATGAGCTCTACCAAGCCCTTCTGGGCGATCAAATCCGAGAAGAAAATTTTCGTTTTCCGGTGGTGATCGATTGGTTGGCTGGAGACCATAGCCAGGAAGTGGCCCAACAGATTCGGTCACGGTATCCAGACAAAAGCGACAAAATTGAAAAAAGCATAATTATTCTGCAAAAAATAATATCTACAAAACTCGGACTTGCTACATAAGAGCATGACCAAATTATACTTGGCAATTAAGATTTTTAAAAAAAAATCTTAAAATTATTCAAATTTATCGGTGGCCTATAAACTCAAAAAAACTAAGGATGTACCATTGATAGGTATTTTCTAATGTCAAATTTTTTAGAATTACTTTGCTTATAATAGGAATAATTAGCGCTTAAATTCATTTTTAGGAGCTAATTATTTTTTAATTTGAGATTTGAGCAAACATTTTCTTATTTTTGTGTTGTAACAATCCACGACTTATGAAAGAATAATATGGTCTAGGGAATTTGATTAAATCTTGGAATAATAAAAAACTATGAAAGTACTAAATTTCACTTTAATTTTTATGCTTGTCTCAGGACTAGCATTTGCTCAAAAATATAGTGCGAAACAAATTGTCCCGGTTGAGGAAATAGCTGAATTGAAAGTTCGCCCTACCGATGCTAAAGAAGCCGTGTTTTTAGATAATAAATGGTACGCAGGCAATATTCGCTTGGGCTCTGGTGTTGAGATTTCTGATTGTCCTATGCGCTTAGATATTCACAACCAATTGGTAGAATTAAATCTTAGTGGCAAATTAATGGTGGTAGAAGATCGCAAGGTCGACTATTTTGAATGGAAAAACACCGATCTCAACGAACTTGAAAAGTTTGAAAATGCAAATAACTTCAACGTGGATGCTTCTCGTTTAGACGGTTATTTTCAAGTATTCAATGAAGGGAATTATAAATTTTTAGTTCGGAACCGTATCGTTCAAGATGAATACAGTGATCCCCAACGTCCTCAATTTGCTCCCCGTATTGTCTTAAACCGGGTATCTGACTATTTTGTTGACAATGGTGAAGAAACCATCTTGGTAGAAAAAAACAAGAAGGAATTTTTTAAAGTTTTTGATGGACTGGCTTCGGATGTGGCGGCTTATATGAAAAAAAATAAAATGAAAATTCGTAATCCTCGCGAAGTTGGAAAAGTATTTGACTACTACAATTCCTTAGCTTCTAAGTAAGCTCGGCATACCTCGCCTAAAAAAGCACTGGGATGGTCTTAGTTACCTCGCAGTGCTTTTTTAGGCTACCTACTAGTTTCCTTCAAAGGGGATCATTTGTCCCCACAGGTTCTCAAATTCACGGAAATACCGCTCGGTGAGGGTGGGTTCCCAGCTTACGATAAAGTTTTCGTAGTTGTAGCGGGAGGCACTGCGGGTCCAGTTATAACTGCCGGTTATGAGTATCTTCTTGTCTAGGATGGCAAATTTATGGTGCATATGATGCGGGCAGTCATCCGTGCGGATATTGATGCCCGCTTGCGACATTTTCCGAATATCTGAGCCCTTGTCAAACACTTTTTCATCATCGGTGATGATCCGGATCTTGACCCCTCGCCTGTGGGCCGCTTTGATGGCCTTGGTGATGCGGTCATCACTGATGGTAAACACGCAAATATCTAGGGCATCTTTTACGGCTTGGATGCGGCTGATTAATGCTTGGCAGCAATCATCTCCTGGACTAAAATATACTTCCTTAGGTTTTAAATCGGCCGTGTGGTACCTCAGTAAGATTTTATTTACTTTTTGTAGCCAGGTAATTACCTCACTGGCACTATGGGTGCCCAGCTCATCCCGGGCAAAGTCATACAAGCGATTGCGAATATACCCAATCTCATCACTGGGCAGGTTGCGCTCACCCAGTATTTTACTTAAGACTTTTTTTTCATCCTGATCTAACTTTCGATCATCAAAAGTCCTTTCAAATATTTCTAGCAAGGATTGCATAGCATCAAATTTTGAATCCCATCATCATTCCTCCCTTTTGCAGGCACAAAGTCCTCAACATTCCAACAATAATTTGGAATATACTAATAGAAAGCGACTTTTTCAAGCATACACCCAGCTTCAGAGAGAATAAGTAGGTAGGATTTTGGGGCTGTCCCCCATTTCCTTGCCCCGATGGGGCAAGGAAATGGGGGCCGGGCTATCGCTACTCGCCGGCCAGCCCACAAGCCAGCGGCGGGCTCAAACAGGCCGCTCTATCCCTCAGCTAGCATTAAGCCAAACTCTTATACCGTATACGTTTAGGAATATCCCCTCCTTTACGTTTTACGTAATTTTCTTCGTACTCTGTATAATTTCCTTCAAACCAGTAGACCTGCGAGTCCCCTTCAAAAGCCAGAATATGAGTAGCCAGTCGGTCCAAAAACCAGCGATCGTGGGAAATAATTAAAGCACAACCGGCAAAATTTTCCAAGGCTTCCTCCAAGGTACGGATGGTATTCACATCTAAGTCATTGGTAGGCTCATCGAGTAAGATCACGTTACCGCCTTGTTTTAAGGCAATGGCCAAATGCACCCGGTTACGTTCCCCCCCCGATAGCTTGCCCACTTTTTTCTGTTGGTCGGTCCCGCTGAAGTTAAACTTACTCACATACGCTCGGGAGTTTATCTCTTTCCCTCCCACTATCAGTATTTCATTGCCTCCACTGATGGCTTCGTATACTGTATGGTCCGGATTTAAATCATCGTGTTCCTGGTCTACGTAGGCAAACTCCACTGTTTCTCCCACTTGCACGTCCCCGCTATCTGGTTTATCCTGATTGGTAATCATTTTGAACAGGGTAGTCTTGCCGGCCCCGTTTGGGCCAATGATGCCTACAATACCGGCTGGTGGTAAAGAGAAACTCAGGTTCTCGATCAAAAGTTTTTGGCCAAAGGCTTTCTTTACGTGATCCATTTCTACCACCTTATTTCCGAGGCGAGGGCCGGGCGGGATGAAGAGTTCCAGCTTTTCTTCTTTCTGTTTTTGCTCTTCATTAAGCAACTTTTCGTAAGCGCTTAAACGGGCTTTTGATTTGGCGTGCCGGGCTTTGGGAGTCATCCGGATCCATTCTAGCTCGCGTTCTAAGGTCTTTTGTCGCTTAGACTGGCTTTTTTCTTCCTGGCTTAGGCGTTTTTGTTTTTGATCGAGCCAAGAGGAATAATTTCCTTTCCAAGGTATTCCTTCGCCCCGGTCCAATTCCAAAATCCAACCAGCTACATTGTCCAAAAAGTAACGATCGTGCGTTACGGCAATCACGGTGCCTTTATAATTTTGCAAATGTTGCTCCAGCCAGTGTACCGACTCAGCATCTAAGTGGTTGGTGGGCTCATCCAGGAGTAATACATCGGGCTCTCTAAGTAAGAGGCGGCATAGGGCTACCCTACGCTTTTCTCCTCCGGAGAGCTTAGCAATGGTGGCATCTCCCGGAGGCGTTCGCAGCGCATCCATAGCGCGCTCCAAACGGGAGTCTAAAGTCCAAGCATCTTTTTGGTCTAGTTTTTCCTGGATTTCACCTTGTTTGGCCAAGAGTTTATCAAAATCAGCATCGGGTTCGGCAAATTGCTCATTGATTTTCTCGTACTCAGCTAGTAAGTCTACGAGTTCTTGCACCCCTTCTTCTACTATCTCCTTCACTGTTTTATTTTTGTCCAACTCCGGTTCTTGTTCCAAGTAGCCCACGGTAAATCCGGGTGAAAATACCACTTCTCCCTGATAGTCCTGGTCAATTCCGGCAATAATTTTGAGGAGGCTAGACTTACCAGAGCCATTCAAGCCAATAACCCCAATTTTGGCCCCATAAAAAAATGATAAGTAAATATTTTTAAGTACTTGTTTACTGGGTGGGTAGATCTTACTTACCCCAGACATAGAAAATATTACGCTTTCATTGCTCATGATTTGACTTTTTTTTATATTCACAAATATCATAAATATACATAAATAAAGCGTTTTCGTTAAGAATACTTAAAATTGCAAATTCAGCAACACTAAATATACAAAAAACAGCCTAAACGCTAATTCTTTACAATGAAAGTAACTGAAACCCAACACGAATTCGGCTATGTTCGTGATGAGAAAATTTATTTGAAAGGTTTCCTGGGATTTGCCGACCGTCAGATAGGTCAAGTAAAAGAAACAGAAGAAGCCTCAATTAAATACTTTGAAGATCGTTTCCAAATAGCCCAGCAAAAAGTGCTGGATCTTAAAGAACTTATTGAAAAAGCCCAAAACAAAGGCTCCTACCTCATGAAATTGGTCCATATGCGAAAATATTTGGCCAATTTTGACGGACTTGGTGATTACACGACCCTTTTTGCCCACTTGGACGAAATGGAAAAGTATCTCCGATCCATGATTGCGGTAAACCGGGTAAAAAACTATGAGATCAAAGAAGCTTTGATCAAAGATGCCCATATAGCCTATGAAAATGAAAACCTCCAACAAGCCTCCGAAGATCTAAAAGAGATCAAGCTCAAGTGGATCAAAACCGGAGCCGTGTTGCGGGAACGCCAAGAAGATATTGAGCAACGATTTAAAGATCTTTGCCGAGATTTTTACGAAAGGCGTAAAGACATCATCAAACAGCGTACAAAGCAAGCCAAAGAAAACCTTCGCCAATACCGCGATATCATTAACGCCGCCGAAGACCTCAAAACATCCGACAATTTTGAAGAAACCTTTGAGAAGTTTCGTCAGATGCAGCAGGACTGGAAAAAGTGTGGTAAAATCCCCCACAAAAAAGCGGTACGCGTTTGGGAGAGTTTTAAAGCGGCCAATGATATTTTCTTTACCCGTTACAAAAAATTCAAATCCTATAAGGAGGAATATCCCGACCTAAGTGCCGAAGATATTAAAAATAAGCTCCAATTTGGAATGGCCGATGAAGCCGAAGCCTTGGTCAACTACGATCAAGCCCCAGATACCGATCGGGCCAAAGAACTGTTGATGGAGTGGAAAAAGCTTAGTGGTACATTCCGTAACCTCAGTCGAGATCATTATGAACGCTTCCGCTTTGCTTGTGATAAAATATTCGAGTTGAATTACCTTATCCGAGTAGTCTTAAGAAAGTACCCCGATCTGGAGACCAAACCCGAATTGGACCGTTTGCGTATCAAAACCAGTTTCATGCGGGAACTTATCCGCAGAGATGAGCACGAAATGAACCTGACCGAAGCTAATTTGGATAAAATGAACCGAAAACGAAGAAATAACTTCAAAGCCTTAAAAGGGCTACAAAATAATTTAAATATTCAAAAGCGTAAGATCAGTGTAAAGAAACAAATTTTACAAAAATTTGAATCTGATCTAAATGCTTTAAAATAATTCCACATTTGGAAAACTTTTTTGAAAAATAAAACCTTTACAGTTTAAATTAATTAAACCTTAATTTAGCCTGATTTATTTTTCTGTAAGTATTAATTTCTGGAAATAAGCCTATGTACTGGACACTTGAACTAGCATCCTACCTTGAGGATGCACCTTGGCCTGCTACCAAGGAAGAGTTAATAGACTTTGCTGAACGTTCAGGGGCTCCCTTAGAATTGAGAGAAAACCTTGCCCAATTAGAAGATGACGGACAACCCTACGAAAGTATTGAGGAGATTTGGCCTGATTATCCGACAAAAGACGATTTCTTGTTCAACGAAGACGAATATTAACCCATTTACCCTTACCAAGAGAATCACTTTTTCCTATAATAGAAAAAGTGATTCTTTCCTTTTTTCAAAAGGATAACCACGCTTCTGCAAGTTTAAGATCTTCAGGAGTAGTTATTTTGATATTCTTAAAATCACCCTCGTAGATTTCTACTGTTTTTCCCATATTTTCCAAGACACTGGCATCATCCGTCAGATGTTCTATCCCGGCTTGACGGTATGCTCCCTTGATAAGCTTACTCTGAAAGGTTTGGGGCGTCTGTACGAGGCGGTAATGCTCCCGGTTTACACTTTGAGTACCCCCTCCCTCCGGTCGGAACATCCGGATAGAATCTTTTAACTTAACCGTAGCAATGGCACTGCCTTTTTCCTCGGCCAACTCAAAACTTTGGGCAATCATCGTATGCGATACCATGGGCCTTACCCCGTCATGAATAGCGACCAAGGCATTATCTTCCTTTACTACTTGTAATCCATTCCGTACCGAATCTATCCGCGTAGCCCCTCCAGGTACCTTGGTAAATGGAGATTGCGGCCTATACCCTCCGGCCAATTGATCCCAATCTTCCAAGTTGGCTTGAGGCAATACCAGTATAATGCTTAATTCATCCGGAAATGTATCAAATTTTTGTATCGTATGCACTAAAATAGGCACCTGGTGAATGGGTAAAAACTGCTTGGGAATTTCACTTTTCATCCGTTTACCGGAGCCTCCGGCTACAATCAGAGCGTACTTTTTCATGCAGACAAGAATTGAATTTGCGTAGTATCCTATTTAAAAAAAGCCCCGGTGTTTCCGGGGCCTCGATGAACGTTTTTGTATTTGACTTAATATCTATCAAATGATCAGCATTGCATCGCCATAACTAAAGAAACGGTACTTCTCCTTGATGGCTATTTCGTAGGCGTGCATAACGAGGTCATACCCCCCAAAGGTACTCGTCGTCATCAAAAGGGTAGACTCCGGCAAGTGGAAATTGGTAACCAAAGCATTGGGTATCTTAAACTCATAGGGAGCAAAAATAAACTTATCTGTCCAACCCGAGTTTGCCTTTAACTTACCATTGGCCGAGACCGAAGACTCTAGAGCTTTCAACGTGGTCGTACCAATAGAACAAACCCGCTGTTTTTGGGCAATTGCGTCATTGGTAAGCTCAGCCGTCTCGGCCGAAACGTCAAAATTTTCCGAATCAGCTTTATGCTTGGTAAGATCTTCCACATCTACACTACGAAAAGTACCCAATCCAATATGTAAGGTGATGGGCATCATCCGGATCCCTTTAATCTCTAAACGTTTCACCAACTGCTTGGTAAAGTGCAGGCCCGCCGTTGGCGCCGCTACTGCCCCGACATGCTTGGCAAAAATCGTTTGAAAGCGTTCCCGGTCCTCCGGTTCCGTTTTGCGGAGGGCGTGAATATTTTTAGGCAGCGGGGTTTCTCCGAGGGTATCTATCAAGCTATAAAACTCTTCATCACTTCTATCAAATAAAAAGCGGATGGTTCTCCCTCGGGAGGTCGTATTATCAATAACTTCGGCCACAAGCTCCCCCTCACCAAAAAAAAGTTTATTACCCACCCTGATTTTACGGGCCGGATCTACCAAAACATCCCAAAGGTGTTGGTCTTTATTGAGCTCCCGGAGTAAAAACACTTCAATTTTAGCCCCGGTTTTCTCCTTGCTACCGTACATTCGGGCCGGGAATACTTTGGTGTCATTGACTATCATCACATCCCCCTCGTCAAAATATTCCACAATATCTTTAAACACCTTATGCTCAATCTTACCACTGTCCCGGTGTACGACCATCATTCGAGACTCATCCCGATTATGGGCCGGATGTAAAGCAATAAGACTATCAGGTAAATCAAATCTAAACTCAGAAAGCTTCATAAATCCTTAATAAAAATTGTCTTTAAGTCCTGCATTCGTAGCTTTGCAAAAGAATACCTACTTTTACTATTAACAAAATTACTGCTTACAAAGCCACAATTTCTTTTTAAATACAGGTAATAACTATAACCAAAACCATGCGCGTTATACTCCAAATCTGGGAAAGTTTGCTTTTTGCTTCCCAAGCCCTACGTTCCAACCTACTCCGCACGACTCTTTCCTTGTTGGGGATTACGATTGGCATCTTTGCCATCATCTCCGTATTCACGATGGTTGATTCATTAGAACGAACCATCCGGAAAGATATGTCATTTATCGGACAAGATGTGATGTATATCCAAAAATTTCCCTGGTCTTTTGGGAGAAACCCCAATTACCCCTGGTGGAGGTACATGTCTAGGCCTACAAATCAAATAAGCGAATTTAAATTTCTGGAAAAAAATTTAGAAAATGCTAAAGCTGTCTCGCTTATTGTGTCACGAGGCAGTGTTACCGCCAAACATCTAAGCTATAGTTTTGAAAATGCCTCGGTTACGGGTGCTTCCTACGGATACTCTCAAATTACCGACCTTGAAATTAACCAAGGCCGTTATTTTAGTCCTCAAGAGATTGAAAACGCCCAATTTGTCGCCATCCTGGGAGCCGATGTGGCCGATGAACTATTTCCCCTAGGAAATGCCGTCGGGCAAAAAATAAAGATTAAAGGCCGCCCCTTTCAAGTTATTGGAGCCATGCGCAAAGAAGGCCTCAATATTTTTGGCTTTAGCGCCCGCGATGATCAAATTATTTTTCCTTACAAAACCTTTGGCCGTATGTACAAAATCGGTGACAATGGGGCCGAGCCTACCATCGCCATGAAAGGATACGCAGATGATATGGGACTTGCCGAATTACAAGGAGAAGTTACCGGGATTATGCGTACCATTCGAAGTATTAAACCAAAACAAGAAGATAACTTTGCCCTTAACCGTACCGAATCCTTTGCCGATGCGATCACCTCCTTATTTTCTGTGATTAATATTGCCGGTTGGGTTATTGGTGGCTTTTCTATCCTGGTAGGGGGTTTCGGGATTGCCAATATCATGTTTGTATCCGTAAAAGAAAGGACCAATCTGATCGGAATTCAAAAGTCACTCGGGGCGCAAAATTACTTTATCTTGTTCCAATTTTTATTTGAAGCCGTAATTTTGAGTTTGGTAGGAGGAGTTGTGGGCTTGGGGCTCGTGTACTTGATTACCTTTATCAAACTCGGAAGCCTAGAAATATTGCTCTCCTACAACAATATTTTATGGGGCTTGTTCATTGCCTCCATCGTAGGGATTATGGCAGGAATTATCCCGGCTTACCTTGCCTCCCGGCTTAATCCCGTAGAAGCTATGCGTTCCAATTAAAGCTTCAAAACACAAAAAACGGGGCTTACCCGCGCCAAAAAATATTTGTACCCAAGGTGCAGGATAGGTTTGGCGCGGGTCGGGCTTTCGCTACTCGCTGCCTTTCCCCTCATGGCCCTCACGAGCTCAAACATGCCGCTCTATCCCTAAGCCAAAGAAAAACGTATACCTAAGGAAAGGGATGGTAATTATGGAGCTTCTTCCCTATTAAGACACTGAGGTATGTCACCAAGCCTATTGTCACAAAATCGGCTACTAAACGAACTATGAGATATCCTTCCTCTGGTAAACCTCCTAGTAATTGGCTTCTTACGTAAAACAAACCAAAACTTAAGCCCAAACCAATGCCAGCGTTTATGGCCCTTCTATGCCATTCGGCACGCATCAATAAGCATCCCCAGACACGGTCCATGAACAAGAAAAAGAAATTAAACCCCAAGTAAAATATCAAGAACTCATAGTACTTGCTGGGTAGCAAGAGAAAGAAAAATAAGGGAAGCGATAAAAACAATCGCTGATTGGAGCCTTTGGAAAGCGACTTCCCTTGAAACAAATACAACTCTCTATGATAGTTTTTAAAATACACCTGATAAAAAAACCACCAAACTCCCGCCCCCAAAACAAAGCCCGCTACAACATCGGCCAGGAAATGCACCCCTAAATACATCCTCGAGAAGGGAATAAGAATAAGCAAGACCAGCGATAAAACCCGTAGGCTAAGTAAATTGAATAAAAAGGGAAGGGTACCCCAAAATGCCACCGACATACTCGTATGGCCTGAAGGGAAGCCGTAATTGGTCTTTTCCCGTTCCCGAAAATATTGTACGGCCGAGTCGGGCAAAGTTTCCCAAAAACCTAATCCTTCTGCTTGGTCTAGCAACTGCACTTGCCTTCGGTCAGGCATCTGCTTATCCAATAAAGTAACGCGCTTATCTACGTGGAAAGGACGGGGCAAGGCAAAATAGTTTTTGGCCCATATGGTCAAGCTTAGCGTACATACGAGAACTTGTACAAGCAAAAAACCTTTGCGCAGATTAATGCCAAACGTGATAAAAACGAGGAATACGGCGTAGTATAGGCCATAACCCAAATCCGTTATGAATTGCCAAAACTGGCTTATCCCAGAATCGGCCGATGCCTGCATGGCAATAATCCATTCCGTTTGAAACATAACAAATGATCAGTGTTTGTGTTTATTACGCATTTCCGATTGGCGCATGGGCATGCTATCAATCAATGCGTATAAGGAATTTAATTGTACAACTTCCTCTTTCCTTAGCTTAACTCCTCCATCTTTACCTATCAAAATGCACGTAAATGTAGAAGGATCTATCTTGTATTTTTTTTGTAATTTCTGGGTACTGTTGGGCGATATTTCTTTGCTCTGGTAAAAGGCCCCTCCTTGGTTTAAAAAATGAAATACAAGGATATCTCTCTCTTCTAAGCCAGGGGCATCTTGGGACAAAGCTTCCACCTGTTGCCTATACTGAGGGTCTCCCAGTTTAGGACCAAATAGGAGGATCAGTCGGTTTTTCCATCGAAACGTACTCAAGTCCAGACTATCGGGGGCTTGATTATCTCTCACTTTACTGGCTGGCTTGGGCTCTGCTAAAGCAAGAAACAGAAAAAATACCACCATTACAACAAAAAAAAGCGGGATAAACGAATCTCGGCTCATCTTCAAGGGTTTTTATGATTGTTTTAAGTTCTTTCTGGATACTGATTTGTGTAGGGTATCTATCCGTGAGATTCCAGTATGAAATGTGTTTCTTTGCAAGAAAATAAAAAAATGATCCAGCTTGATTACATCATTGTCGGGCAAGGAATCGCCGGAAGTGTCCTTGCTTACACACTTATAAAACGTCAAAAAAGGGTATTGGTTATCGATGATGTCCAAGAAGCCAATGCTTCTTTGGCTGCCTCAGGGGTATGCAATCCAATCACTGGGAGGCGATTGGTGAAAACCTGGCTAGCCCATCCTATATTTTCTTACTTACACCAGTTTTACCCGGCCCTGGAAGAGGATACCCACAGTCGTTTTTTTTATCCGAAAGAAGTATTTAGGACTTTCAACTCGATCAAAGACCAAAACGAATGGCATAGCAAAGCCAGTGAGGGTAACTGGAAGGCCTTTGCCCAAAGCATCCAGGATTTTGGGCCTTACAAAGACTTTATTGATATTCCGCATGGGGGTTGGGAAACCAAACAAGCTGCTTATATAAATACCCAGGCTATGTTGAAGGCTGTGCGAGGGTATTTGCAAAATGCGGCCTATTTTCTAGACACCCACTTTCATTTTGAAGATTTAAAAATTGCCCCTCAACAAATTAGCTGGAAAGAATGGCAAGCCCCTCAAATTATTTTTTGTGAAGGGGCAAAAGGTAGCCAAAACCCGTATTTTAAATACTTACCCTTTCGCCTAGATAAAGGCGAGTGGCTTAAAGTACACATACCCGGATTAACCTTGGACAAGCTCATAAAAAAAGAAGTGTTTATTATTCCTCTGGAGCCCGAGCATTTTTTGATATCAGGTACCTATCATGCGCAATTTCAGGGGCTTTTACCAAGTAAGAGGGCCCGGGTAGAGTTAGAAGAAAAATTAGACCGGGTGTTGCTCCCCTCCTATAAGGTCTTGGAACAGCGAGCAGGCATACGCCCCGCCACCAAGCACCGTCGTCCTTTTTTAGGAGCCCACCCCAAGCACCCAGAATTGCTTATTTTTAATGGCATGGGTACCAAAGGCCTTAGTTTGAGTCCGTATCTGGCGCAGGTTTTGGTAGAACATGTAGAGGAGGGAAGCGATTTGCCACCCGAATGCAATATTGAGCAATATCAACACTTATTTGGGGCATCGTAAATAGAAGGCGATGCATGATGTTTGCTCCATAAGTAACCCCATGGGCTTGCTGGCATATCTTTTGGCTTAGGGATAGAGCGGCCTGTTTGAGCCCGCCGCCGGCCCGCGCCTGGGCCGGCGA
>CAWUIO010000054.1:0-42517 GCA_963922455.1 uncultured Microscillaceae bacterium | reverse complement strand
AACCAGCGACACACGGATTTTCAGTCCGATGCTCTACCAACTGAGCTATAACACCTATTAGTAATTTTAAAAGACAACATTTAATTATAACTTGGTGGTGTTAGCTGGATTCGAACCAGCGACACACGGATTTTCAGTCCGATGCTCTACCAACTGAGCTATAACACCAAAAAGGGACACAAAAATACGAAGCTGTTCAAAGATTCCAAATACTTTGCCCGCTTTTTTTAATCAAAACAAGAATTATAAACCTGATCAATATGCAGATTCTATCCCAAATACTATTTATCGCCGCTTTAGGGCTGGCCGCGTACCTGGTAAGTCGCCGGGTGCGCCGTATTAGTGCTAATATTCAACTTGGAGGTTCCGTGGATCGTAGTGACAATACGGGCGAACGGTGGAAGACCATGTTTTTAGTGGCTTTCGGGCAAAGAAAAATGTTTGCCCGGCCTTTGGCTGGTTTGATGCACTTTATCATCTACGCCGGCTTTATTCTGATCAACATTGAAGTCTTAGAAATTATTGCGGATGGTATTTTAGGCACGCACCGTTTGTTTGCGCTTTTTTTACCAGTTGATTTTTATACCTTCCTCATCAGCTTCTTTGAATTTCTAGCCGTGGGCGTTCTTCTCTCCTGCGTAATATTCCTCATACGAAGAAATGTACTCAAAATAGGACGCTTCTGGAAGCCAGAGATGAAAGGCTGGCCAACGCTGGACGCCAATCTAATCCTGGTAATCGAGATCACCCTTATGATCTTTATCCTCATGATGAATGCCGCCGATATGGTTCTGCAAGGGAGAGAGTTATCCAACTCCCACTATGTGACCACAGGTACCTTTGCCTTCAGCCAGGTCATGTTACCGATACTTTCTGGCTTGGACAATAGCACCCTCATTTTCATCGAGCGATTTGGCTGGTGGGCCCACATCTTGGGGATTTTTGCCTTTGCCGTATACGTAACCTACTCCAAACACCTGCATATATTCTTGGCCTTCCCCAATACCTATTTTTCCAACCTACGTCCCAAGGGGCACTTTGACAACATGGAATCGGTAACCAAAGAAGTTAAATTGGCTATGGGCCTCATGGAAGATGATGGCAACATGGACGAAAACATGAAGTTTGGAGCCCAGGATATTGATAACTTGAGCTGGAAAGACCTCATGAATGCTTACTCTTGTACCGAGTGTGGTCGCTGCACGGCCTCTTGTCCGGCCAATCAAACTGGCAAAAAGCTCTCGCCTCGAAAGGTCATGATGGATACCCGTGACCGGGCCGAAGAGGTAGGCCTTTTAATACAAGGTGGAAAAACCAAAGAAGAAGCCCTGGCTACCGGTAATACCCTTTACAGCGATCAATACATATCCAAAGAAGAGCTGATGGCCTGTACTACCTGTAATGCTTGTGTAGACGCCTGTCCCATCAATATTGATCCCCTCAATATTATTATGCAATTGCGCCAGTACGTGATTTTGGAAGAAAACCAAGCCCCTCAATCTTGGAATGCTATGTTCCAAAATATTGAGACCAACTTCGCCCCTTGGAAACTTCCCACATCCGACCGGGCCAACTGGACACAAGATCTAAATAAAGCCTAACTTCCCTTTTTATTGCTTAAATTCCATTTTGAAGAAAATTAAACATACTTATGGCCGATACTAATTTTAAAGCCCCGCTCATGGCCGATTTGGCGGCTCAGGGTAAAACCCCTGAAGTTCTTTTCTGGGTGGGTTGTGCCGGTTCTTTTGATGACCGTTACAAAAAAGTAACCGTAGCTTTTGCCCGAATCCTGAACAAGGTCGGGATAGACTTTGCCATCCTGGGCACCGAAGAATCGTGTACCGGCGACCCTGCCAAACGGGCCGGAAACGAGTTTTTGTTCCAAATGCAAGCCTTTAGCAATATCGAGATCCTCAACGCCTATGAGATCAAAAAAATTGTCACGGCTTGCCCTCACTGTTTCAATACCCTTAAAAACGAATATACCGAGTTGGGTGGTAACTATGAAGTGATGCACCACTCTACTTTTCTGCAGCAGCTTATCAACGAAGGCAAAATCAAAATGCAAGGTGGAGGGGAGTATAAAGGCAAAAAAATCACCTACCATGACTCTTGTTACTTAGGCCGGGCCAACGATATTTACGAGGCTCCTCGCCATGTATTGGAGCAATTAGATGCGCAACTTGTGGAGATGAAAAGTTGCCGTACCAAAGGCTTGTGTTGTGGGGCCGGAGGAGCGCAGATGTTTAAAGATGCCGAAAAAGGAAACCAAGAAGTAAATCACGCCCGTACCGAAGAAGCTTTAGAAACCGGAGCCGAGGTTATTTCGGTAGCTTGTCCTTTCTGTATGGTTATGATGACCGATGGCACCAAAAAGTTTGAGAAAGAAAACGAAATTGTAGTCTTAGATATTGCTGAGCTGGTTGCCCAGGCCGAAGGACTTTCCTAATCTTTTTCTGGGGCTTCCCGGCGCAAGAAATTTTTTTTTCCATATTAAAAATAGTTTGCCGCGCCGGTCGGGCTACCCAGCCAAGCCCGAGCCTGCCCCCCGCTCGGCCATTTCGGTCTCGGCCGCAAGCGGTGGGTATCCCTAAGCCATTGGATCACTCTCAAGCATCATTTCCAAAAAAAACCGGAACGACAATCTCGCTCCGGTTTTTTCTCTAAAAACTATCTACCTTAATCTTCTGGATTAGGACTGTTTAGGGCAGGTTTTCCCTTGTATTTTTCAAACCAGTGATGTAAATACGCCACAGTACGCATAAAGTTAGAGGGTTTTGAGCCCGTTCCGTGAAACTCCTCGTTAAACCGAATCATCACCGTAGGTACTTTAAGCATTTTTAAAGCCCCGTAAAACTCCTCAGTTTGTGAAATGGGAGTTCGCATATCCTTGACCCCTGTCATAAGCATGGTGGGGGTTTTGACATTCCCTACATACATCAAGGGAGATCGTTCCAGATGCTCAGAAGGATCTTCCCAGGGCATTTTTTTAAAGTTGCGATACCAAGTCGCCCCATCGGTCGTACCTACAAAAGACAACCAGTCAATCACCGGAAAATTGACTGAGGCCGCCGCAAATCGATCGGTATGTCCTACAATCCAAGAGGTAAGGACTCCCCCTCCACTCCCTCCATAGACATACAAACGACTTTCGTCTACATAGCCTTTCTTGATTACTTCATCTACTCCTTTCATCAAGTCATCATAATCTTTTCCTGGATAGTCGTTTTGAATGGCGTTAGCAAAATCATACCCATAACCCGTAGAACCCCGGGGATTGGTATACAAAATCACATAACCCTCCGCGGCGTGTAATTGATAGGTCATGTTAAACCCGACGTGGTACATCGCATGGGGCCCTCCGTGGATTTTCAAAATTAAGGGATATTTTTTACTAGGATCAAATTGAGGCGGTTTGACAATCCAGCCCTGAATCTCCAAGTCACCGGTCGATTTGTAGCGAATCTCCTCTACATCTCCTAGTGTCTTATAACTCAAAATATCCTCATTGACAAAACTCAATTGCTGAATTTGAGGATTTTTCAAGGCAAAGCGGACAACATCCGGCGGTTGGTGATAGGCCGTACGAATAGCAACTGCGGTACCCGATTTACTGAGAGAGCTGGTCGTAAGCATATGGTTCCCTTGGGTAACTTGACGCCATTTTCCTGAAAGGTTGCTAAAGTATAAGTTGCGATTTCCATGGTCATCCACATTAAAGTAAACTCCAGAATTATCCCCAGCCCAAAACATCTCTCGGATGGGGCGGTCTAGGCCTTCACTTAAGCGTTTCAAGCCAGAGCCATCTCGCTTGATGATGTAGACATTGCGTGCGTGGTAAAAGTTTTCAGTCCACTCACTCCCTACAAAAGCAATATATTTCCCATCGGGCGATACCAAGGGATTGGACTCTGTGCCTTTTCGCTTGGTCAACTCTTTGATCTCCCGGCTAACGATATTTACTTCATAGAGAGATGATTGACGGAAGGCATATTCTGCCTCGGGTATGCGTAGGCTGCTACAGATAATACTTTTTCCATCGGGGGTCCAGGAAAAGCTGCCTCCATGGTTCCAATCTCCGCTTGTAATCTGCCTGGGGGTACCTCCGTCGGCCGAAACCACAAAAATATGGGTATACCCATCGTCTAAAAAGCCAACCCGGTCTCGTCGGTATCGCACATCGTCTACAAAACGAGGAGCGGGAGTCCATTTAGCCCCTTCGGGTTTGGCGGGAAGGTCTACCTTCCACGTATTGTTTTGCCCTACAAACATGGTAAAAGCTATATGCTTCCCATCGGGCGACCAGCGTATATTCGAAGGACTTTCCTCTAAATGCGTAATTTGAGTGGGGGCATCTGATAATCCCACGTATTTCACAAAAATTTGTGCCCCTTTGGGCTCTCCCTTCTTTACAAAAGCAATCCTCTGCCCCTTGGGGGACCAACGACCTTGGCTTCCATCTAAATAAAACCGGTTTTGTGAACCATCTTGATTCATCATCCAAATATCCGAGCTACGGCGGTCTTCCACCCCATCGATGCGCGTACGGGTATACAGGACCTTTTGACCATCTGGAGATATTTGAGGAGATGAGGTCCACTCATACTCCAAATAATCTTTTAGTTCTAACTTGTCCTGGGCGGTTAAGGCCTGGACTAAACCTAAGCATATAAAAAAAAGCCCGAGCATCCTACTTTTCATAATTTCTCTTGGTTTGATGTATGGGTAGAATATAAGAAAATCCTAATATCTGACAAGTTTCATTTGGCGCATAACCCGATTTTCTAGGAAGTTCGCATCGAGTAGGGCTATTTTTTAGGTGAGAACCTTAATAGAGACTTAGGATTTGACGCAAATCCTCTCAAGGCTCAAGAAAGGGTTAGAGATCCTATACGACCAATAGAAACAAACCAAGGGCTGTTTTCTGAGCAGGTAGGAAAAGGCCTTTTTGTATAGTCTTTGAATAAATTAGTAAGGCTGAGGGATAGAGCGGCCTGTTTGAGCTCGTGGGGGCCCTGCGGGAAAAGGCAGCGAGTAGCGAAAGCCCGACCCCAGCGGCACTTTAAGAACCTATAGAAGGCAAATGTGACCGCCGGGGGCAGCCCCTAATCTTTTTGAGCCTCTACTACGATGGTTTCCAAGAGATTAAATTTTTCGGAAATGATCTGGTCGTGGTGTTCCATATTGCGCAGGGCCTCGTGCTCGCTTTCCTTGACGTGGCTACGCTCTATTTTACGGAAACCTGCGTGCTCCAAAATTGCTTTTAGCCCTTTGAAGTCGTAGATCACCTGGTGCCCCCAGTCTCGGAAAAAATTATTGATTACAAAAGTGTCTAGGCCTCCGGTAAATTCTTTATACTCAGCCAGATGGGTTTTGTAGGCCCAGTTAATGTACTCCTGCTGTACTTCAGACTTAGGCTCGGCTTGGTGCAGGTTAATGAGAAAATCCAGATCGGGGGTAGCCAGTCTCAGTACCCCTCCTGGCTTTAGGGCCCTGAAACTTTCTTTCAACATGTTGTGCCCCCCCGCCAGGCTTACGTGTTCAAAAATGTGTTCAGAAAATATATAATCAAAGGTATTGTCTTCAAAGGGAAATTTCCGGGTTACATCCAGAAAGGCAATCTGGGAATTGACCGGAAAAATATCGGTATTGAGCCAACCCGGAATGGTATGGGGGCCACAACCTAATTGTAATTTTCGCTCTTCCGGGTGATTTTTTAGGTATTGATTAATAATACGCTTACGAAATAAGCCGTGGCGCAGGCCGTAAAGCCGGAAATAGGTTTCCTTGATGCTGTACTGCTTTTTGGCAAACTTTTTAAGATTCTCATTCATAATCTTGGGGCGTTTGTACCGAAATTATTGACATTTTTAAAGCTTACACAAGCACCTTGCCGAATAGTTGCCTGGGGGCTTGTTTAATTTTATAGGAGTTATTCCCTTTAAAACCGGGATAAAGATACGGGCTTCTGGGTAAAAGGCGGGGGGATAGCAGGATTTTTCCCAATTTAGGAAAAGGCTGAGGCTTTTTGGGCCTCTAGGTTTCACCTAATCGGGCTATATTGTATCTTTGTATTTGCTTGAAGCCCCCTTGGCTGGGGTCTCCTATTTCATTTTTTTAGCGCAAGATTATGAGTTTACTGGATGCGGCCCAGCAATTGGGTTTACTGCCCGAAGAATACGAAAAAATCAAAAACACCTTGGGACGAGAGCCTAACTTTACCGAATTGAGTGCCTATTCGGTGATGTGGTCGGAGCATTGTTCCTACAAAAACTCCATTGTCTGGTTGAAAAAACTTCCCAAGCACTCCCCTCGCATGTTGGTGGAGGCCGGAGAAGAAAACGCCGGCTTGGTAGATATTGGGGAAGGGCTCGCTTGTGCCTTTAAGATAGAATCACACAACCACCCTTCGGCTATTGAGCCCTACCAAGGAGCTGCTACGGGGGTGGGCGGTATAAACCGCGATATTTTTACCTTAGGCGCCCGCCCCATCGCGCAGTTGAATAGCCTTCGTTTTGGCGATATACGCAAAGCCCGTACCAAGCACCTCATCAAAGGGGTGGTAAAAGGTATTGGCGATTATGGTAATGCCTTTGGGGTTCCTACTGTGGGGGGAGAGGTCTTTTTTGATGCCCGTTACAATACCAACCCCTTGGTAAATGCCTTTTCGGCCGGGATTGTGGAAACTGATAAAGTGGCCAGTGCCATCTCCAAAGGCGTAGGCAATCCGGTCTTTATCGTAGGTTCCTCTACGGGAAAAGATGGAATACACGGGGCAGCTTTTGCCTCCAAAGACATTAGCGATAGCAGTGTAGATGATTTGCCGGCTGTGCAGGTGGGCGATCCATTTATGGAAAAGCTCCTGCTAGAAGCAACTTTGGAAGTCATTGCCAGCGGACACGTAGTGGGTATGCAAGATATGGGTGCGGCCGGCATTATTTGCTCTACTTCCGAGATGAGTGCCAAAGGAGAGCACGGCATGGTCATTGACCTGGATAAGGTACCTTTAAGACAGGATAATATGCAAGCCTTTGAGATTTTGCTTTCCGAATCTCAAGAGCGCATGTTATTGGTGGGAGAGCAAGGCAAAGAAGCCGAGATCATGGCCATTTTTGAAAAATGGGACTTGAATTGTGTACAGATCGGTGAAGTAAATGATAGTGATCGTCTGGAGTTTTATCAGGGCGGGGTAAAAGTAGCCGATATCCCTGCCGAATCACTTGTACTAGGAGGAGGGGCCCCGGTCTACCATCGGGAATGGAAGGAGCCCAGCTACTATCAGGAATATCAGCAATTTCAAATAGAAAGGGTTGCCCAGCCTAGTTTTCCTGAGGAATACCAAAAAATTGCCCAATTTTTATTGAGCCACCCCAATATAGCTTCCCGTCGATGGATTTATGAGCAATATGACTCCATGGTAGGTACTGTCAATTGCCAAAGTGGGGCTCCTGCCGATGCGGCCGTGGTTTTGGTCAAGCCCCCTCAGGGAGGACTTGCTCAAAAAGCTTTAGTGTTGTCTCTTGATTGCAATCCACGCTATGTACATGCCGACCCTGAAATTGGGGCTGCGATTGCCGTTTGTGAGTCGGCCCGGAATGTTGTCTGCGCTGGGGGAGAACCCACGGCCATTACCAATAACCTAAACTTTGGCAACCCTTATCACCCAGAAGTGTACTGGCAATTTGTGGGATCGGTCCAGGGCATGATCCGCGCTTGCGAAAAACTGGGCACCCCCGTTACGGGAGGGAATGTAAGCTTTTACAATCAAGATAGCACCGCCGCCAAGACTGAGGGAAATACCAACAATGCTGTATTTCCTACGCCTACCATCGGTATGTTAGGCCTCCTAGAAAACCTAGAGCAAGGGATGACGCTTGACTTTAAACAGCCCAGTGATTTGATTTACTTAATTGGGGAAAGCCAGGAAGATTTGGCCAGCTCGGAGTATTTGTATTCGTATTGTGGAGTAACAGCTTCTCCCGCTCCCTATTTTGATTTGGATCAAGAGCATCGTTTGCATCAGGTAATGCTGGATTTGATCCGCGAAGGATTGCTCCAATCGGCCCACGACGTATCCGATGGCGGTTTATTTGTTTGCCTGGCCGAATCGGCTATGCCTCGTAGTTTAGGCTTTGCCATCACAAGTGAGGCCAACATCCGTAAAGATGCCTTCCTGTTTGGGGAAAGTCAAAGCCGAGTGGTCATTAGCATTCGTGCCGATCAACAAGATGCCTTTGCTCAGAAAATGGAAGGCCTGGCTTTCCCCTATTCTCTTTTGGGCAGGGTCAGCGAAAAAGACTTTAGCGTAGATGGGGAATTACTGATCAGTACCCAAGAAGCCCAATCTTTGTATGAGGACTCCTTAGCACAAGCCATCGAGTCCTAATGGAACAGCTCCTCAGCGAGATAAGAGCTTGCACGGTCTGTAAGCCGTATTTGGAGGCTGGCCCCCGGCCCATTGTCTCGGCCAGCCCTCTATCAAAACTTATCATTATTGGGCAAGCTCCGGGCTCAAGAGTACATAAAACCGGAGTGCCCTGGGACGACCCCAGTGGGGTCAACCTTCGAAAATGGTTGGGGCTTGAGGAAGAAATATTTTACAACCCGGATCTTGTAGCCTTGATACCCATGGGCTTTTGCTACCCTGGAAAGGGCAAATCGGGTGATTTACCCCCACGCCCGGAATGTGCCCCGCTCTGGCACCAAAAACTCTGGGAACACATGCCCAAAGCATCATTAACGCTCTTGGTGGGCCAATATGCCCAAAAATATTATTTGGGAGAACAGGCCCAGAAGACGCTTACAGCTAGGGTGAAAAACTTTACAGAATATCTGCCTCAGTTTATACCCCTGCCCCACCCTTCGCCCCGAAATAATATTTGGCAGAAAAAAAACCCTTGGTTTGGCGAGGAGGTACTGCCAATCCTACAAAAGAGAATCCAGGAGATTTTTACGTAAGTAACCATTTTTGTGGCCATCTGCCTTAAATCTATATGTTGTACACCGAAATCCTTGTCCGCTACTTCCACTTTCTCAATGTATTTGCCATTGTGGCTTCCCTCAGTGCGGAGTATTTTTTACTAAGGCCGCACATGAGGCGCTCAGAGATTACATTGCTATCGCGCATAGATGCCGTGTATGGGGTGTCTGCCATCGGTCTACTAGGGGCGGGGTTTACGCTATGGTTTGCTTTGGGCAAACCTCCCGAGTTTTACACCTTCAATTGGATTTTTTGGGCCAAGATTGGTTTATTTTCGGTGATGGGCGGTTTATCCATTTACCCTACCTTATTTTTTAATAAAAATAGGAAAGGTAATTCTCCAGATGAAGTGGTAGAAATCCCCCCCTTAATCAAGAAATTAATCCTGATCGAGCTGCTTCTCTTGGCTTTCATTCCGCTTTGTGCCTCTCTGATGGCCAGAGGGGTGGGCGGGATTTCGTGAGCATTAATTTTTTGATTTAGAAACTGTTTAAGCACTTTGCCATTTTTTACACGTCCACCACTTGCCCTGTCCGGGCTGATTCTTGTATTGCATTGACAATACGAATATCCTGGAGGCCTTCTTCCCCGGGTACGAGTACATTTTGTTTTTTCAAGATAGCTAGGGCATTGTCATCCATTTGCCGGGCTTGTTGGTTGGCGATGTAGATATCTAGTTTTTTGCCATCACTGGTAAGCCCTTGCACTCCTCCGTATGATTGCATGGGGCTTAATTCATACCATCCCTGGGCACAATCTACCCGAAGGCGGTTGATGCCTTCCCCTACGCTAGTACGTCCGTGGGCTTTTAATCCATTGGCAAATTCCAGGGTAAAGTCGGTCGTTTCGTCTACTTCTTTAAAGTATTGGGGGCGTTTGGTGCTATGTTCGGCCCTAAGCACTCGTACGGGTTCCATCCCGGTAGCGTAGCGGATACCGTTGATGGCATAAACGCCCATATCGTATAGGGCACCTCCTCCCAGAGCTTTTTGAAAACGCCAGCCGGTCCCCCCGCCACCTCTATACCCGGCTAGGGCTTCTACGGCCTCGATTTCTCCGTAGGGTTTTTCGCTGGCATATTTAATCACGGTTTGGGTATTGGGCTCATGTTGCATTCGATACCCTATGGAAAGCTTTACTTTATTTTTCTCACAAGCCTGCATGATTTCTTGGCACTCTTGTGAGTTCATAGCCATGGGTTTTTCGCACCAGACGTGTTTCCCGGTATTGGCGGCTATCACGGCATATTTGGCGTGTAAGCCGGTGGGTACCACGATGTAGATTACATCAATTTCCGGATTATTGGCCATTTGATGCATCGTGTCATAATTGTAAACATTTTGATCTTTGATACCGTACTTTTTTTGCCACTGGGGGATTTTGTGGGGGCTTCCGGTGACAATACCAGCCAGATAACAATGCTTGGTCATTTGTAAGGCTGGCGCCAATTGGCCTCCACTGTAAGAGCCTAAGCCCACTAGGGCAACGCCCACCCGTTTCCCCTCTTTATGTGAGGAACCTTGGGGAGAATGACAAAAACCAAAGCTTAGGGCTGCCCCACCTAAGGCAGCATTACGGATGAATGTACGACGGGTCTGGGTCATGGCTATAAAAATTTACAGGGTATGGATAGATAATCAAGGTTTTCCGGGATGCAAATAAAAAAAATGCTTATTAATATGCGAATAGGGTAAAAATATAAAATCTAAGCTTAGAAATTTTGGAAATATTCTCGTAATAAATAATATAAGGATTAGTATTCTTCTTCAAGGTAGCCATTCTAGATAAAATTCTCTAAACCAAACTAGCAACTGAGATATGCGCCGATTTAAGTGGATAAGAAACACCGCATTTATCCTATTTTTCAGTAGTTTATCCCTCGCTCTTTATGAGGTCTTTCAATACTATACCCTACGCCATGAGCTCGAGAGCGCAGGGCAGACTAGTGGGTCCCAATCTGCCGAAGACATTACAGCCAAGATGGATACCATCTTGGTCCAAGTGATGGCCAAAGGTAAAGCCCTTGCCCAAATCTTGGAAGATAGTAGCCAATGGGAACAAGAAACCCTACACCGCTTGCTTCAAAAAGAGAGCAAATCCTTAAAAAACATCCTCGGGATCACCGCAGCCTTCGAGCCCAATGTTTACCCCGGAAAAAATTTATACGCTCCTTATTATGACAAAAATAAGGATGGATTTATCCTTTTGGAGGAGGTCTACGACTATACTGACCCTGCCTTGCTAACCAGCCAGTGGTATGTACAAGTTAAACAAGAAGGAGCGCAGTGGATAGAGCCTTACTATGCCGAGGGTGCCCAAGCAATGGTAGCCGACTATGGCATCCCCTTTTACCGCTCCAATCCTCAAACGGGTGAAAAGGAAGTAGCCGGCACCATCACGATGACCATCTCCCTGGCTGCTTTTACTCGCCTAATGAACTCCTTAAGTCTTGGAAAAACTGGCTATGGCTTCGTTATTTCCAAGGAAGGAAAATACCTGGCCCATCCTATTCGGGAGTACATCAATAATAAAAATATATTTCAAATTGCCGATGAAAAAAAGGACCCAATACTCCGCAGTGCCGCGACCATGATGACTAAGGGAGAAGCCGGCCACGAAGAATATTTTAGTCAAGTTACTTTTCAGCAATCCTATCTTTTTTATCGGCCTATTACAGCCTCCGGGTGGAGTCTGGGGATTGTTCTCATCAAAGACGAAATCACCGGGCACTCGTATAGCTTAGAAATTCTCTCCTTGAGAATATTTATATCTTTTAGCCTCTTGGCCGTATTAGGTCTTTTTATTGGACTGCGACTTTACTATTTAAGAGTCCAGGCCTTGTGGAAATTTAGTGTAGGGGTTTCCAGTATCCTACTCGCCAATGTTTTATTTTGCTGGTATATCAAACTGAGCAAATACACAGATGAAATTGGAAAAGAAGAAGTGCGCATTACCAGTAATAGTGGGCTTGAGAAGTTTTTGAGTAACCAAGAAAAATCCCTTAAAGAATTAAACCTCAAGGCTCCTACCCCCATTCCCACCGGGATTTTTATCCAGGAACTGGAAGTGGAAGATTCCTACAATGTCAACATAAGCGGCTTTGTCTGGCAGAAATACCCTTTAGAGTTAGACAGCACTTGGCAAATTGGCCTTCGTTTTCCTCAGGCAGCTCCCTTTGCCGAGGCTGTATACTTTGACAAGCACTACCAAGAACGCACCCGTACCCACCAATTACACCGATGGGAATTTCGTCTTTCCTTGCGATTAAACTTTGACTACTCAACCTACCCTTTCGATCGGAGAAAAATGGCCATTACACTGGCTCCAAAAGACATTCATAGCCCCTTTGTCTTGACACCCGACTTGGAAGGCTATAAACTCCTAAGCCCGAGTGCCCGGCCAGGTATCAACAACAAGGTGGTGTTGCCAGGTTTTGCCATTGAGAGCAGTCACTACAGTTATCTTACTTTAGACTATAACACCAATTTTGGGATGGAAGAAAGCTTTCGGCCGGAGCTTAACCCCGAGTTACATTTTAATATTATGGTTCGTCGCAATTTTATCAATGCCTTTGTAATCAATTTTATCCCGATTTTGGTGGTAGCCCTGATGCTTTACCTCATTTTGTACAGCAGTAGTAAGCGGATTAGTTCGGTGGGGGTAGTTGAAAGTTCAGCGGCTTTTTTCTTCGTTTTGGTACTGGCCCATATTGATTTGAGAAGATCCATCCAGTCGGACCGGATCACCTATATGGAGTTTTTCTACTTTATTATGTACCTCATTTTAGTGCTCTCGGCCTTCAACATTATCCTGTTTACCCGGCGGAATAAGGTTTTATTTTTTGACTATCAAGATAACCTGATCGTTAAGCTTTTGTATTGGCCCACCTTTTTGGGCTTAAGCTTCTTGGCTACCCTCTTTACGTTCTTTTAAACATCGAGCGCTCTGGGCCATAATTCGTTCTAAGGCCCGGTTTTCCTCTTCCTTAGGAATGGAGCCCTAAGTATATAAAGGGTGTAGTGTACCGATTCAGCACAAGAAGTTACATCTAAATCCTACTAAGTGTTTAATTCCTACAGACTCTCAGTCTCTTGCGTAGCCCTTCAGTTTTATATCAAGTCACTAACATAGCGTGAACGAAACTGGGGCTATCCTAGCCCCTAAATCTTATTACATTACACGATTTTTTGTTTAAAAACCCTTAGCTCCGTGCGTCTTTCACCTCCCTCACAAAAAATTTTCGAAAAAAATGGGCGAAAAATAGAAAGTTTTTGCCTCATTTCCGTACCATGTACTATATACTAAGTGTATCCACCAATTAAAAAGCCATATATCCTTTAAGATTATCTTTAACAGATACCTTATAGGATAATATTACCAAGATTTCTCATTCGGCAAAATGAAAAGAGACTTTAAAGCACCTAATTTTCTTGAATTAAAACTACAAGGACATATCCTACGCAGAAGGATGCATAAAACCTTGCAAGGCCTCAAGGCTTTAGAGGCTGAGAGTGAAGCCATCTATTCAAATACCCCCGAAAAAAACGCTACTTCCAACAAACCGCCCCATGCTAAGTAGGATAGGTTTTCCATTCCTTCGCTTTTTCCCTTTTGCATGATACAGAAGACCTCTCTTCTATATTCTCTCCTTTCCTAGTTCTGCTTCTCGCATGAGAAGCCCTTTTGATACCTATTCTTGTAAGTTTCTCCTTGTTTATGCCTCAACTCACAGACCGATTATCCGTGTCTTAAGGAGAGGTTTGGTACTCAGCTCGACTTCTTCACCCCTCAATTAAATGCCCTATTTTAATAACCATTACTGATATGAAAGTAAAGGAAATACAAGATTACCTAAACGAGAAAGTTTCCCCTTACGCTTGGCAACGGGTTAAGCTGAGGCTGTTACCTCACTTAAAAAAAATTGGTAAATATTTTCATACCATATCCGATCACGATGAATTAAAGGAAGAAACCCTGGATATCATCCATTGCATTATTGAAGATATGTATAACCAAAAGCTAAACTTAAAAGAAGCGATGCTATGAATCAAACCATGTCCACTCAGCTATTGCGGGGAGCATATTTACCGCAAAGACATGCTTATGTAGCCGAGCAAGAACCCGCCGTTCTCCATTGTCACCACTACAATTGCTATTTACAAGCGGTTCTTTTAGACACTCGAGACTACCTCCCTAGGGTAGAACAACTTTTGATAGACAGTGCCCAGGAAGTGGCCTATGCCCAATTCAAAAATTACTTTGATACCCATGCGCATTTGGGTGAACTTGATAAAATGCAGGTCATCGAGGATTATTTCCGTTTTGCCGGTTTTGGTAAAATTAGTTTAGCCAATACCAACGAATTGGGAGGCACTATCGAGAGTACTTCCGATCACTATGGCCTAGGTTGGAAATATAAATTTGGCCCCAGTAAACAGCCTGTTTCCTACTTTACGTGTGGTTTCCTAACTGGGGCTTTAGAGGCTATTCATGGGTTAAAATGTGGGATGTTAAGTGGCCATCAAACCAGTTGTTTGGCCATGGGCGACCCATTTAGCCGATTTGTGATCAACATTTCCCCTACCCATAGAACCCTAGCTCCTTCCCCACAGGAAGGAGCGTACCAAACGTATCAATTACATCCGCCTCAAGATATCCCCGTTGACTATCTAGGCATTATTGAGGCATTGACCCATATGCCCCTGGAGGGGCAAGAGCAAAGTGGCTTGATCGAGGCCTTTGATGTTATGCTTACTCGGCATTATGCCAATTATTACTGTAATATTTCTTATGGTTTTTTAGAAGAATTCCGTAATGAGGTAGGGGCAGAAAATCACACCATAGCCATCGAGCTACTTACCGAAGCAGGCCATGTCTGTGCCTTCAATACCTTCGGGGGCATTATGCAATCTAGTGAGTGGAATGCGCTCATTCGTCCTTCCCTTAAAACTCCCGAAGATTGGGTACACGGGATGGTAGCTGCTGTCAATGCTTTCGGATGGGGCTTTTGGGAAATTGTGGAGCTTCTACCAAACGAAAAACTAGTGGTAAAAATCCATAGTGGGTATGAGGCCAACGCCTACCTGAAAAAATTTGGTTCCTCAAACGTACCCATTTCCTTTTTGGCCACCGGAGGGGTCACAGGCTTGATGAACCTTATCTATACCCTTAATCTTCCCGAACGTACGCCGCTTAGCTTGGATGAAGAAGTTTACAAGCAAATTCACCTGACTCCCCAAATGTTCGTGGGGCGCCAAGTACACTGTCGGGCTATGGGAGATACGTATGACTTGATTGAAGTGGTAAAACGCTAAATTCATCTATATGAAGGATTTCTTCCGTTGGACGCAAATTCGAAATTGCCGAAAGTTTTATAAGCGTTGTTACACTACCCGTTACCCCGTAGACAGCCTCTTGCTTGGCCAACTTGAGGTATTCGGTTTTTTGGAAATTCAGTCTTTCTCTAAGTACTCCTCTCAAGCCTTGGACCTGTTCAAAATCAAATTTGAGGAAGAGGTTGAGATCTCAGGTACCATCGGGTTTACGCAGATTCAAATGAGTATCAGCCGTAGCTATCCCGAAATGGTTCAAAAATTTGAGAAAACCTTAAGAAATTGGTCCTTAGAGAAGTGATGCCCTTTGGTTGGATAGCAAAAGCCCAGATAGATATATTTCTACCTGGGCCTTCTTGCTTGTAAATAATGGCAAAAGAGCGTCTCTGGGGCTTTCCCGCGCAATTAAATCAGTACCTTGAGGATACGCAAGTGCCGGCGCGGGCCGGGCTTTCGCTACTCGCTGCCCCTTTTAGGATTTTTGAGAACGTTCTTTACGAGCTTCTAGAAGATCTTTGAGGATATCGATCTCTTCTTCTTTAAACTTTAACTTCGTTTCGGCCTCTTTGAGCTGCATACTGGCCTCCACGTATTTATTATACTCCTGGGTATTTTTATGCTTTTGGTTAGACAAACTACGGTAGAGGTCAGACTTGGTCCGACGGTACTGGAAGGTATAGTAACTCAACAGGCACACAAATAGCAAACAGATACCCAAGATAAACCAATGCCGCAGGTTGAGGTCATGCTCGTGTTGGAGGTTTTTAAATTGGAGACGGTCTTCGGTACGAATCCGTTTTTTTTGTTCGCTTTCTCGGTTATTGCGCGCTTCTCGCAGCAAAGTCAGGATTTTTAGCCGGGTCCGGCGCTCTTGGTCCAACTCCTTGTTTATTTTATCAATAATGTTTTGTAGCTCTTGGATCCGAAGCGACAATTGCCCGGAGTTGGTTTGGTTTGCCGGGTTTAGTTGCCCAGAATTGATACGCTTGAGATTAAACAGTGCTTCTGAGAGCTCGATCTCGAGTTCATTGGGCCTATTTAAGGCCGTATTGTTTGAGTAAGTCAAAGCCTCTTGAGACAACGCAGCCGATCGGGGGTACTCTTGAAACCAAAAATAAATTCGTGCTCCCAGGTTTAAATAACGTACTTTCTCCAGATCAGGAATGCTTGGGTTTTCTACTAGTTTAAGGCCTGCGGCAAAAAGTTGCCGGGTAGCGTCTACCTTATTCAGGCTCAAATATTCATACAAGCGGCTTCTGAGAGAAGGCATATGGCCCGATTCGAGGATAATTTGGTCGGCTTGGTTGACATTTCCATCCAGCTTGATACTGTGGAGTTTGCTGAGCTTTTGTAAGGAAGCAGGCAAGTAAGAAATCTGATTGTTTGTCAAATTCAGATACTCCAATTGGTTTAAATTGCCTAAAACTTCAGGCACTTCCTGCAACTGATTATTGGCTAGGTCTAAGTACTTTAGGGCTTGATTTTGGGATATTTGCGGGCTAATATTTTGAATTTGATTATCGCGTAGGATCAAGGTATTGAGCTTGGGCAGTTGGGCAATTTCGGCGGGGACTTCCCGGATCTCATTGGCTGATAGGTTAAGCAACTCCAAATTGGGCATTTTGGCCAGTTTTTGGGGAAACTCGTTTAGGTTTTGATTGCTTAGATCTAAATAGCGAACGCTTTCTCCCGCTTTGAGGGCTTGATCAAGGGACTGAAAAACTTGTGAGTAGGGGGAGGCGGTATAAACCTGGTTTTTTTTTGAGCCCAAGATACTGAAGGGAGTACCCCGAATACTCCTACCCAAAACCCAAATATGTATAGCTTGACTCGCATAGGCCCGAATGTCGATAATTTGGAGCAAAATCTACTCTATGTAATATTACGAAACTTATTCCACAATGTTGAGCTTTCACAAGCCAAGCCCACTGCGGCAAATTGCCCAAACTGCTCCGAATTTTGCCGCTTATTGCTTAGATTTGGTTATGAGTCAAATCCAGGTACAAAAAATAAACAGTCTTCACGGACACAAAGATTGCATCTATGCCTTATCGCCCGGCCCTGCTCCTGAGCTGATTTACTCAGCCGGTGGGGATGGCTTAGTTGCCGAGTGGGATTTGTCTAATCCCGAAATTGGGAAGCTAGTGGCCAAAGTTCCTAACTCCGTATACGCACTTTCCTGGGTTTCGGATACCAAAGAGCTTCTCGTAGGCCAAAATTATGAAGGTGTCCACCGGATTGATGTCACGACCCGAGAAGAAAAGCTATCTGTTAAACTTACCCGGTCGGCCATTTTTGATATACAAAACTGGAAAGACACCCTGTATGTGGCTTGTGGAGATGGGGTTTTGATTTTACTCACGTATCCTGATTTGGTGGTAAAAAAACACGTTAAGGCTTCGGATAAAAGTGCCCGGACTATTGCCATTAACCCCGTAAAAGGGCACCTCGCCGTAGGCTATAGTGACAACCGAATCCGAATATTCCAATTGGACGATATGCGTCTTTTGCAGGAGATCGAGGCCCACAATAACTCCATATTTTCCTTGCGATATACTCCTGATGCGCAGTTTTTGCTGAGTGGTAGCCGGGATGCCCACCTCAAGTTTTGGAATGTAGACCAAAACTACGCTCTTGAAGAAGCCATTGTCGCGCATATGTATGCTATCAATCATATTAGTTTTAGCCCGAATAAGCGTTACTTTGCCACTGCGAGTATGGATAAATCGGTTAAGGTTTGGGATTTGTCTCAAAGAAAATTATTAAAAGTCTTAGACAAGGCCCGTCATGCCGGGCACGGCACGTCTGTCAATAAGCTAGTCTGGACCGACTATGCCAGTTTACTCGTATCGGCCAGTGATGACCGCACCCTTTCCGTTTGGGACATTCGCTTTCCCTCTACTAATTGATGAACAAAAATTTTAAAAACAGATGAAAACCGTTTGTTCTTTTTTACCGGCTGCCACCCAGCTACTTTATGATTTGCAATTACAAGATAGTTTATTGGGTGTGACCTTTGAGTGTCCGTATCCGGGTGATAAGCCCGTAGTTGTACATTGTAAGCTGGAAGGCCAGTCAAACAATAGCCAAGAAATTGATCGTATTTACTCAGAAGCCAAGGCCAGTGGAGAGAGTTTGTATCATGTCAATGAAGAGCTATTACAAGAATTGTCGCCGCAGGTAGTTATTAGCCAAGATGTGTGCGAAGTCTGTCAAATCGATACCCGGGTTACCCAACAAGCTTTGGCCAAACTAAGCCCTTCCCCAGAGCTGGTCAGTTACAGCCCCGATACCCTAGAAGATGTTTTTCAGCACGCGCAAAGCCTGGGCGATGTCCTAGGAGCCTCCTCCCAAGTAAGGATCCATCTGCAATCCCTAAGACAAAGGATTAACCACGTTGTGGACCGCCTCAGAGCCCATAAAGCTCCTCTCCGTCGGGTTATGTTGATGGAATGGTATGATCCTATCTACAATTGTGGCCACTGGATACCTGATCAACTGGGCCTGGCGGGTGGAGTGGATATGTTATCCTGTCCGGGCGGGGACTCGGTGCGTATTGAGTGGGAAAAAGTTAGAAAATACGAGCCTGAGGTTTTGATTCTGGCTCCTTGTGGCTATACGGTTACCCAAAGTCTGGAAGAAATCGGTATGATGGAATCTTGGGAGGGCTGGAACGAGCTAAAAGCAGTTCAAGAGAAACGGGTTTTTGTTTTGGACTTTGATTTATTTACCCAGCCTAGTCCTTCCACCTTGGTAGACGGTATTGAGTTACTGGCAGCCTTGTTTCATCCGGATTTGCTCGTACCGCCGCAAAGATTACAGCATAAATGGCAGGCCTTCCCGGCGAGTATTCACGTGTAAACATCCATCGATTGTATACCCCATGGATAATTTATTGGCCATTGGCGCCGTACAATGTCTATTTCTTATATGTATTGTCACTAGTAAAAAGCAGAAAGCCGTTTCAGACTGGGTACTGTTGGCCATTTTGTTGGTCTGGACGATCCGTTTTGGATTGTATTGGATGAATTTACAATCTTGGCGGGTAAGCCTGCCCAGCTTAATTGGGATTGAATGGACCTGGTACTTACTCGATGGTCCTTTACTGTATGTATATATCATCAGTTTATTAGAACCCCATAAACTTGGGTTTTTCCGGTACTGGATTCATTTTTTACCGTTCTTGGGCGCTTTGGTCTACGCATTTGTCAGCTATGGTTATTATTCCGAACAAGAACTCCAGGTTTTATTTGCCGACCGCCTGCTCCACCCCCGGGAGCGAGAATTAGGCAAATTAGCTTTCGAAGAGCGTATGTTTATTGCTGGCTTAATCCTTTCCCTAGCCTTGTATGTAGGCTTGAGTTGGGACAAAAGCCGTCGTTTTGCCCGGGCCCAAGCCATGCCGCTTAGCCTGGAATTAGAAAATACCCTAGACTGGATTCGTAAAATCTTATGGATATGGCTGGCTTTTTTTGCCTTGCCCCTCAGTTTATTTTTCCTTAATATGAGCCGGGGCTGGTTACCCATACACCTTACAGATGTCCCCTTGATATTTGCCTTCTTGGTAATGCTGTTTATACCGGCATATTATGGCTTACGTTTTCCAAAAACGGAAGACTTAGACCCTCCCGCTCTTGCAGAACCTTCCCCTACCTTCGCCCCCGGTGAAAACCAAGCTGAAAAAACTGCCCGGTATGAGAAGTCGGGGCTAGCGGCCGACCGTATCAATTTCTATCGAGGTAAGCTGGAAAAGCTAATGGAGGAAGAAAAGCCTTACTTAAATCCAGACTTAAACTTGAGTAGCCTGGCCGCATCACTATCCCTCTCATCCAATCAAGCATCTCAAGTGCTCAATGAAGGCTTAGGCAAAAACTTTTTTGACTTTGTGAATACCTATAGAGTGGCAGAATTCAAAAAAAGAGTCCGCGAGCCCGGCGCACGCCAGATTACCCTCATCGCCTTAGCTCAAGAATGCGGTTTTAAGTCAAAATCTTCCTTTAATGCTATTTTTAAGCGCTTTACCCAACTTACCCCATCGGAATACCGTCGCCAAAACGAGTCTTCCTGAAACCACCAAAAGTACACGCGGGCTGGCTCGGACGTCCCGTCCCACCCGGAAGAGCCATATCTTGAAAACCCATGGCCATCTTGCCGTTAAGCTAAGCAGAACAGCCAATATTGGCGCAAAAAAACTAATTTCAAATACTATGAACGCAGCACCTGGTAATACTTCAGCTTACACATTCTTGGCCTGGGCATCCTTTATGGTCAGCACCGTCGGCATGCTCTTGGGTATTGTATACCTCCCGGCCCAAATGTGGGTAAAAGGATATTTTGGAATTGGGTATCTATTTACCGTAGTTTCTTGTCTTAACTTAGCCAAATCCATTCGCGACAAACACGAGGAAACCCGCTTCATCAACCGGATCAATGATGCAAAAACGGAAAAACTTCTCAAGGATTTTGAAAAAGTTGTCTAGCAAAACCTAGAAAGAACTTTGAGGAGCATTCTTGAGTTAGTAGGAGAGGTATTTGCCCCTTTTGAAAGGGGGTAAATACTTTATTCTTGTTTTTACTATAATTTTTAAAAGCCCGATGTGCATGCCAAGCGGTGAAATAGTCCGACTAATTCAAGACAGCGAAGTATTGTTTATCCTGAGTGGTGCAGGGATGAGTGCCGACTCAGGAATCCCAACTTATCGCGGAGAAGGGGGAACCTGGGGCCGCGTAGAGAAAGAGTTTGACCGAAACGTCACAGAAATCATGACGCCGGCCTTCATAGCCCAGAACCCCCTTTCTATGTGGAAGCGCTTTAGTAAAGGGTGGAAAAAAAATTTGAGCATAAAACCCCACGCGGGCTATTATATTTTACAGAAATGGATCCGTCGGCACCGGCAAGACTATTTTGTCGTGACCTCCAATGTGGACCGGCAATTTGCTACGGCGGGCTTCGATGAAGACCGGATCTACGAAGTGCATGGGGCTGGGGGGTATTTGCAATGTTCCGTTCCATGTTGGGACCGGGTTTGGCAAAGTGATTACTCTGTATACGACGATGTACAAGAATTGACCCTTAAAAACCTACCCATATGTCCTAATTGTGGAGCCATGGCCCGTCCCAATGTCTTTATCTTCCGGGACCGCCACTACATTTCAAAACGAACTGACGCCCAAAAAGAGCGGTTTAATCAGTTTGTACGAGCCGCTCAAGGAAAGAAATCCCTTGTCTTAGAGATTGGCTCTGGCCCCACGATCAAAACCATCCGAAAGCTAAGCCAAAAACTGGGGCAAAACCTGGAGGCCCGAATTTTACGGATCAATTTACACGATTCAGAAATTGAGCCGCCTCACATTTCTTATTCAGAAACGGCCCTGAGAGCTTTGCAACAATTAGATGAAAAAATGAGCGTCTAATGGGTAAAACCCCTCCTGTCATGCTCAAAGTATGCTATATTGCCTTGATTTTTAGCGAAAAATTTGGATAATCCGAATCAGAGTGCTAAATTTGATGTCAATATTCATTCAGACTATCTCTTTTTCACCTAATTGCCATGCTTTATGTATTTCAATAAAAATTTGAAGCATCTACGCAGAAAGAATAACCGGCAAACCCAAGAAAACCTAGCCAAATGTTTGGGATTAACGCGTAGTGTCATTTCATCGTACGAAGACGGAAGGGCTGAGCCTAATATTGCTACCTTGACCCGTATGTCCGAATATTTCAATGTCTCCATTGACAATTTGACCAATTTGGACCTAGCCAATGTTGATCAAGAGCAAATTGCCCTCAAGAAAAAATTACAAACCTACGCTTCGGCCCAACACCTTCAGATTCAAACGGTGACCAGCGAGGAGCCCCATGTCCGGAATCTCGTGCATATGGTACCCGTTAAAGCCTCGGCCGGTTATACGGCAGGTTTTTCCGATCCAGATTATCTGAGTGAACTACCGGGCTATCACCTGCCCTTTTTGAGTAGCACGGCCCAATACCGCGCTTTTGAAATCAGTGGAGATTCTATGCTTCCCCTACGGGACGGAAGCATCGTGATTGGAGAGTTTGTGGAAAATTTTAGTAGCCTGCGGGATGGTGAAGTATGTGTGGTCGTTTCCAAAAATGAAGGAATTGTACTGAAAAAGGTGTACAATTTCAAAGACTCCCGAGGCACTTTCCTCCTTAAGTCTTCCAATATCTTGTACAGCCCCTACGAAATTGAGACCGATGAAGTCTTAGAGTTTTGGCGTTATACGGCCTACATCAGCCGCAGCTTCCCAGAAGAACCGGACACGGCCCAAGATTTAAAAAATGCTTTTGCCCGTATGGAGTCAGAAATTCAAACCTTGAAGATGAGCCAGATTGGTGCCGAATAGTTTTTATTCCTTCCATTCCATAGGTTCATTAGGCTTTAATTTCTACTTTAAAAATACGATGGGGCTTGCCCGCGCTATGAGCAATTGGTTCAAATTTGTTATGATGGGTTAAGCGCGGGCCGGGCTAGGCTGCCGAGCCGGCTTACCCGCAAACCAGCAACGGTCTCGGCCCACTCCTTTTAATGAAGTTGTGCCTTTCCCTAAGCTAGGTTTTGCTTTACATGGGAAGCACTGATTTTCTAAGATGAGTATATAGGCTGTTTGGGCAGTCCTAGGTGCCTAACCCTAAGCCATTCTACCCTTACTTGTTCATTTGGGGTTTGTCATGAAGACTACCAAACACCCTAGCAAAAAAAAGCATTCCCCCCTGGGATATGCCCCGCATTCAAGAACTGTATTATTTGCCGTTTTGCTATTTCGCAGATTTTTTCTGATACTTCTTCAAAACTTTAAGGAATTTTTCCGCATCCATGAAGCCTAATTCTGCCCCCATCATACCTCCATTAGGCGATATAAAGATTGTAGTAGGATAGGAGCTAATCCCAAAATCCTTGGCCAGTTGTATGCCTTCCCCCTTTTCAGCGTCCATTTTGTAGGCAATAAAGTTATCATTCACATATTTAATCACTTCCGGATCAGAATACGTAAACTTATCCATCATGAGGCAGGGCCCGCACCATACCGTATAAACATCTATGAATACAGGTTTTTTGGTTTCTTCTACATGCTGGATCAACTCTTCCCAACTTCCCTCAAAAAAAGCAAGCGTATCTTTGGGTTGGCCAATTACATAATCAGAAACTTGATTAGGGGCGGGTGGGTTGTTTGCCAGCGTCCACAGCAATAAAGGGGATACTAACCAGAGACCTATATTCATGGTGGTTTTATTTGTGCTATATATGTCTAAACTCATTTTCTGAGGAAGAGTTTCAATCACCAGCAATTTCAGATCACAAATTATTTGTTAATTTTAACCTGCTAAACATGAAAAAAAATATCTAACACAATTTTCAAGTTGACCTATATGAATCAATTTTTTATCTTCCTTAAGTTAGGTTTTTCTCATATAGCCGACCCACAAGCCTATGACCATTTACTATTCATTATCACCTTGTGTGCTTTATACCCCATCCGGGCTTGGAAACGTATCCTAATTTTGGTTACCGCTTTTACTATAGGTCATTCCATAACCTTGGCCCTATCTGCCTTGGATATACTACGTATACCCTCCGACCTAGTAGAATTTTTGATCCCGGTGACCATATTAATCACAGCTCTCTACAATATTCTCAGCCCAAGCAATGCGCTTGATACCTCAAAAAGGCAAGCCGTAGTCTTTCACTATACATTGGCCCTTGTTTTTGGTTTGATCCACGGTATGGGTTTTTCCAATTATTTCCGAACGCTTATGGGTGAAAGTTCGGCCATTTTGATGCCCTTGTTTTCGTTTAATTTGGGTATTGAAATTGGTCAATTACTAATTGTAGCCGTTTTCTTTTTGGTCTACAAAATCTTCTCTGAACTCTTTAATATCAAGCATCGCGAATGGAATGTCTTTTTCTCAGGGGCTGGGGCCGGAATTGCTCTTACGCTGATTCTTGATAATATTTTAAAATCCTGAAACTATTCGACTCAGAAAGTGATTTAATAAGTGCAACTCAGTTGCAGTTGCTAGGTCTTTTTTGTAAATTTGGCCTGCTTAAAGAAACCGTCCAAGCCCAAACCTAAGACAAATATTATGTCCAAGCATCCGAGCTCGAATGCTGATTTTTTAGGAATTGTTAGTTCCACTCTGTGTTTTATTCACTGTCTTATCATTCCTTTTTTGCTCCTGGGTTGGTCAACGCAATGGGTTAGGAGTCATTGGTTAGATTTTTTCTTTCTAGGAATAGGTTTGTATGCCGTGGTCCAAACCAGCCGGAGCACTCCTCTTCAAGTAGTTCGCATTGGTTTGTTTGTCTCCTATTTCTTTTTATTCCTCAGTTGGGTCTTCCACACGGTCATTCCAGGCTCTTTATATCTCAATTTTGTGGGAGCTATTGGTTTGATTGTATTCCACAGTTACAATCTAAAATATGCGGGACGTTGCCGTGTGTACAGCCGCACTTGACCAAGAGCATCCTAAAAATTCACACTTGCTCCTTTAGAAAGGGGCTAAGCCCTCCTTTTATAATTGACTAGAAGCACTCCAAACAAGTGTTAAGCATTCCCATAAAGGGAAGAATTATATTTGGTTTTACCCAGCAATTACTTAAAAAAACCTAAGTATTAACCTGGTTTTTAAAACTTCCCCCAAGCATCGTATAAATTTAAAAAGAAAATAAAGGACGCTAAGAGGTTTATACCTTATTTGCCTGCCCCTTAGCCAGGTCTCCTATGGTTTTTGATTATAATTAAGCTCTGTTAACTAGAAACACCTTGATTATGGAGCTTTTTTTACAAAATGAAACATCCGAATTAGAAAGTGTTGTCCTAGGTATTGGTATAGACCGGGGCCAACCCAGGCTCATCAACCCCACGATGAGAAAACATGCCCAGAACCATACCTCACCCAGCGAGGAAACGATACAAACCGAGATCCAAACGTTTGAAGAGGTTTTGATACAAAATGGGGTGCACGTCTTACGCCCCCAGAATCTCAGGCAAACAGAGCAAATTTTCACCCGGGATATAGGCTTTGTTATCGAGGATAATTTCTTCATCTCCAACATGAAGCATCCGGTGCGGGCTAGCGAAATTGATGGCTTACAGTATTTTTTAGATACCATCCCTCACGATAAAATAGTAGAAATCCCCCCAGAAATCACCATTGAGGGGGGAGATGTCATTTTATGGAATGATTTTATCTTCCTAGGCATCGGGGACCGTACGAGCGAAGGAGCTATTTCTTTTCTCCAAAAGAGGTTCCCCCAAAAAACCGTGTTAGGTTTTCCCATTGTTGTAGACCAAGCATGTGCCGATAAAAATATTTTACATCTGGATTGCACATTCCAGCCTATTGGCCAAGAGGATGCGATTATCTATTTAAAAGGGTTTCAAAGTCCGCCCAGCGAACTGCTGGACTTATTTCCCAAGGATAAATTAATGGAGGTAAGCCTGGAAGAAAAAAACCAGATGTTTCCCAATGTATTTTCCATTTCACCCCGCAAGGTCGCTATTGAGAAAGGATTTGTCCGCCTAAAAGATACATTAAGCGAAAGAGGCTATGAAATTTTTGAAGTAGCGTACGCGGAGACCTCCAAGCTAGGCGGACTTTTGCGGTGTTCTACCTTGCCATTGAGGAGGAAGACTGGGTAAATTTGCATTTTCTGGCTTAGGGATAGGCGCCCGATAGGGCCGAGACCGAAAGGGGCCAAGCGGCTGGAGGCTCGGCAGCCTAGCCCGGCCCGCGCCAGCAGGTTTGTGCTCGTTTATTCCGTATTTAAATTGCGCGGGAAAGCCCCCATAATTTCTTTTATTAGTATAACTACCGAATCCCCTTTTTGAGCCATTATGCATCCATATCGCCCAGGCAGATATATTTGGTTTCCATAAACTCCTGGATACCATAATGGCCTCCTTCCCGACCGATGCCGCTTTCCTTTACCCCCCCAAATGGAGCTAGGGGACTGGAAATTCTACCGGTATTCACCCCGACCATCCCATAGTCTAAGGCTTCGGCTACCCGCCAGACCCGCCGGATATCTTGCCCGTAAAAATAAGCAGCCAAGCCATAAGGAGTATCATTGGCCAGCCGGATTACTTCTTCTTCCGTCTCGAAGGTGTACACGGGAGCTACTGGCCCAAAAATCTCTTCCCGATTGATGCGCATATTTGCGTGAACTTGATGCAAAACTGTAGCCTGGAAAAAATTATTCCGCTCTCCGGCTATGTTTCCTCCCGTTTTTACCTGGGCTCCCTGAGACAGGGCTTCGGCCACTAGGCTTTCTACCTTTTGGATAGCCTCTTTATTGATCATGGGGCCAATCTCTACTCCCGGCTCCAAGCCATAGCCACTTTTGAGATTTTGTGACTGCTCACTGAGGCGCTTGACAAATGTATCGGCCAACTTCGCGTGGACGTATATCCGGTTGGCACAGATGCACGTTTGCCCGGCATTGCGGTATTTGGCGGCCATGGCACCCGTCACGGCAGACTCCACATCGGCATCTTCTAGCACAATAAAGGGGGCATTCCCTCCCAATTCCAGGGAGATGTTTTTGACCGTATCGCTACACTGCCGCATCAATAATTTGCCAATTTTGGTAGAGCCCGTAAAGGAAAGCTTTTTTACCAAGGGGTTTCTGGTAAGTTCTTCCCCCACCGGGGCGGGGTTTTTACTGGTAATTATATTGAAAATCCCCGGGGGGAAGCCCGCTTCCTGGGCCAATTCGGCCAAGGCTAGGGCAGAAAGGGGGGTATCTTCGGCCGGCTTGAGCACTACCGTACAACCCGCGGCCAAGGCGGGGGCTACCTTGCGGGTGATCATGGCATTGGGAAAATTCCAAGGGGTAATCGCCGCAACTACCCCCACGGCTTGCTTCATGGCTAACATGCGGCGGTTATGATCTGGGGCAGGGATTACATCGCCCCGGGTCCGCCGGGCTTCTTCGGCAAACCACTCCACAAAACTCGCTCCGTAGGCAACCTCGGCCCGGGCTTCGGCCAAGGGCTTTCCTTGCTCTAAGGTCAAGAGATGGGCCAAATCTTCGGTATATTTCAATTGAAGTGCATGCCATTTTTTAAGGAGTTGGGCCCTTTCGCCCGCGCTTTGATGTCTCCAAGTCAAGAAAGCTTCGTGGGCGGCCCGAATGGCGCTAAGGGTTTCCTCAGCTCCCATATCAGGCACTTCGGCCAGGGCCTCTCCATTATAGGGGTTACATACTGGGAATGTGCGGCCACTGGTAGCGGCTACCCATTCGCCTTGGATATAGGCCAAGGTTTTTAAAAGACGGGCGTTTTGGAGTTCCATAGCTTCGTAATAAGCGCTTGTTTGCAAAAATGAACTTGGAGAATACCCAAAAATCGCATTATTTTTGTAATTGCAAAATCTCATTTTGCCCCCGTAGTTCAACGGATAGAATAGGCGTTTCCTAAACGCTTGATCCAGGTTCGATCCCTGGCGGGGGTACTTTTTTGGGCTGTTTCCTTTGTTTCTTGCCCCACAAAAGCCCCCTTCGCCCTTCCTTGGATCGGCTTCCCTCTTTTTTTAGCTTATATTTGTTTACAAACCAAAACTCGTATGACCATGAAGCAAGCGAAGCTATTCCTATTCATCCTGTGGGCGGCATGCTCTTGTGTGAGCAAAAAACAATACGCAGCCCTGCAAGCACAATGTGACGAAAAAATGGTAGAGCTTTCCCAAACCAAAGAATCTCTGGAGGGTAGCCGCAATACCAATGAAACCCTGCAAGGCAACTTGGAGCTTTTAAAAATTGAGTTAGAAAACCGCCAGACCCAAGCGACCCAGATGCAAGAACAGATAGACTTCCTTAAAGAAACCAATACCAACCTTCTGGACCGCCTATCCGACCTTTCCGTGGTGAGTAAAACCGGGGCCGAGAGTATCAAAAAGTCCCTAGAAACCCTAGACGAGCAAAGCAAGTATATCCAGAACCTCACTGGAAAAATTCAGCAAAAGGACTCGATCAATTTAATTCTGGTCACGAACTTAAAACGTTCGCTAGACGATATAAACGATGAGGATATCCAAATTCAAGTTAAGAAAGGGGTGGTGTATATCTCTATCTCTGACAAAATGCTCTTCCGTTCGGCCAGTTCGCAACTAAACCCCCGGGCCAAAACGGTTTTGGGCAAGGTAGCCCGCGTGATCAAAGACCATAAAGATATTGATGTCCTCATTGAGGGGCATACCGATGACCGGCCCATCAGTAGTAACTGCATACGAGACAATTGGGACTTGAGTGCCCTGCGGGCGGTTTCGGTTGTCCGGTTTTTACAAAGTGAGTACCAGGTAAGGCCCGAACGCTTGACCGCCGCCGGTCGCTCCCGCTATGTACCCATTGCCGACAACGGAACCGCTGAGGGCCGGGCAGCCAACCGACGCACCGAAATCATCATTACCCCCAAGCTAGACCAGTTTTTTGAGCTTTTGAAAGCCGAGAAAGAATAAGCGTCTTCTCTTTTTGAGAAAAAAAGCCGGGCTTCGCCCGGCTTTTTCACAGTTTCCATTTTGAAACAACTCCCCCCTTAATTTCCTTCCCGAAGGATCTGCTTGGCCAGTAAGATCTCATCTTCAAAGACCGTGTGTGGGGCATTTGGGTAGATCCGTTCGGTCACCCTAGCGCCCATATCCCGGAACAGCTGACTGCTTTCCAGTACCCGGTCTAGGGGCACGTGGGCATCTACATCACTACATCCCAACAAGATAGGCGTACCGGCAAAATCCCCCGAGTAGCGTTCGGTTTCCAGCTTGGGGCCGATCACGCCTCCGCTCAGGACAAATACCCCCCCGTAGCGCTGGGCATTCCGGGCTACATATTCGCTGGTCAAACAAGCGCCTTGGGAAAACCCTAGAAAGAAAATATTTTCGGGGGCCATGCCTGCCTCTTTAAGTTCGGCCACCGCTTGATTGACCATAGCCAAACCGGTACTAAGCCCGGGTTCATTTTGGGCCAAGGGGGCTAAAAAACTCTGCGGATACCAGGTATTCATCGTGGCCTGAGGTGCTAGCAATGCCATATCGTTTACTTCCAATTCCTCGGCCAAAGCCAAAATACTAGGAGCTGTGGCCCCTCGTCCGTGTATCATGATCATCGCCCGGGAAGCTTCCTCTAATGACTTCCCTGCGTAGCGGATATCTTTTTTATGTCTAAGCATATTTTTCTGGATTTAACGTGATAGGAGCCAACAAACCCTCAATATACTCCCGTCGGGCTTCCTGCCACGGCGGTAATTTCAGGCTTTCTCCTAAGTGTTTCACCTCTTCATCGTACAAAAATCCCGGAGGCGTGGTAGCCACTTCAAAAAGTACTCCTCCTGGCTCCCGGAAATAAATAGAATGAAAATACTGACGGTCAATCACCTCAGTTGGCATGAAGCCGGCCGTTTGGACCTTTTGACGGATACGCAACTGCTCATCATCGCTAGCGGTATCCAAGGCAATATGGTGCACCGTTCCCGCGCCACCTTGACCGCTAAAAAGTTGATTATCCAGGTCCCAAACGATATCAATAATTTGCCCGGGTTTGCCCTCACCAGCCGTATACCGACGACGTGCTCCCGACTCAGCGATAAATTGGTGGTCTAATTGATTGGCTAACATTCCCTCGGTGCGTTCGTAAGTAGCTTCCCACAGCTCCACACTGTAAAACCCCCGGATTGCGTGTTCCAGAGGGATCTGTCCGTAACTGAATGGAGCTCGCTCATCCTTATCATTGGCTACCAACTCCAAGCCCAGGCCGTCCCAGTCTTCCAAGTAAATCACCACCTCTTCAAAGCGTTTTTGGGGAGCTTTGTAGGGGATGCCAAATTTTTCCAAGCGCTTCTCCCAATAATCCACCGAGCTAAGGGGTATCGAGAATGTGGTAGTCGCGGCTTGCCCCTTGCCTTGATTTCCCTTAGGAATGCCCTGAAATGGGAAAAAAGTCATAATACTGCCCGGAAGCCCCGTTTCATCCCCATAATAGAGGTGATAAACATCCGGCGCATCAAAATTGATCGTTTTTTTTACCAGTCTCAAGCCGAGAATCCCGGCGTAAAAGTCTACGTTTTTTTGCGGATCGGAGGCAATGGCCGTCACATGGTGTAATCCGCTTATTAAATTTGTTGCCATGAGAAATCTCCTTTGTTTGTTTTAAGAGTTTATTACCAGGGGCTGCCCCCGGCAATCTCCTCTTGCTTATTTATTGAAATTTACGGCCGCCGGGGTCGGGCTTTCGCTACTCGCCGGCCAACGCCCCGGCAGCGGCGGGCTCAAACAGGCCGCTCTATCCCTCAGCCAATTGGGAGAGCCAGGAACCAATACGTTTTACTTCCCCGATTTCAGCTCCTGGCCCTTGAAGGGATTACTGGTCAAGGCTGGGCAAAACCGACTCAATCTGGACCCGGTTTACTTCCTCCCATTCGGGAAGTTTTAAAGACTGTCCTAAACCTTCCAAGGATTCGTCTACGGTAAATCCTGGTGGGATGGTAGCGATTTCAAATAAAACCCCGCCTGGTATGCGGAAGTAAATGGAGTGAAAGTAGTTCCGGTCTTTAAGTTCCGTTACTTTGAAGCCCAAGTCTTCCACCAGACGACGGCGCATGGCGAGTAAGGCTTCATCATTAGCTACTCTCCAAGCTACGTGGTGTACCGTACCCATGCCATTTTTACCCGCTGCCCGGTCGGCATCGTGGCGAATTTGTAAAAAATTTCCGGGGACAGCCTCAGCTGCAGCGTAGCGGGTCACCTTCCCTTCCTCGGCCAGCTTTCGGAAGCCAAACTCGTTTAAAATAAAGTCCTGACTAGGCCCCAAGTCTTGGATGGATAAAGTCACGTGATGGATACCCCGAATGGCCACGGCTTGACTTATTTCTCCCGTCATCCAGGGAACCCGTGGGTCTTCGGTGCTTTCTACAAGTTCTAAGATCAATCCGGATGGGTCCTTAAACTGCAAGGTCGGCGCTCCAAACGGATCATTTTTTTGAAAGTCTACTCCCGCTTCTTTGAGTCGGGCCTGCCAAAAATCCAGGCTTCCCCCAGGTACTGAAAAAGCCGTGATATCCACTTGTCCGGAGCCGGGTATGCCCACTCGCACCCCTTGGCCCTCGTACGGGAAGGTAGTCATGATTGTGCCCGGTTGGCCTTGTTCATTTCCGTAATAGAAATGGTAGACTTGGTTATTATCAAAATTGACGGTTTTTTTAACCAGCCTTAAGCCCAAGAGATGGGTGTAAAACTGATAATCTGCTTGAGCATTTCCAACTGTAGCGGTAACGTGATGTAGTCCTTGAATTAATTGCTTTATATCCATTTTTTAAAAAATTTTAAGGTAGGTATGTGTTTTAAACTAGCCTGATGGGGAAATGATTTCTAAACAGATTGAAGCCCCCCTCCCTTCCCAAGCTAGCCCCCATTTATTGACGAATCAACTGAACGTGCATGTGTAATTTCACCTCATCGCTTACTACGATGCTGCCTTTTTCGGTGACGGCATTCCAAGTAAGTCCAAAGGATTTACGGCTTATTTTCCCAGTAATCTCAAAACCTGCCTTATACTGGCCGTAAGGGTCAACTACGCTTCCGTTGTATTCTACGTCCAAGCTAACTTCGCGCTGGTTTCCTCTAATTTCTAAGTCACCAATTAAGCGATACTTTTCCTCGCTCAGTTTGGTAAACTCTTTGGACTCAAATTTAAGCTGAGGAAACTCCTCCGCATTGAAAAAGTCGGCCGACTTTACATGCGTATCTCTTTGGGCATTTCGGGTATCAATGCTGGCAATTTGCGCTTGGAAATGGATACTGGCCCCGTTAAAATCTTCTTGCCCACCCTCTAGCTGTCCCTCAAACTCGCGGAAGGAGCCGGTTACGGTAGAAACCATTAAGTGCTTTACTTTAAAGACTATTTCGGAATGATCAGTATCTAATTTCCAGATTGTTTTCACTGCGTTTTCCATTGTATATCTATGTTATTGGTTTAAAATCAATAATAGTTTTCCAAAACCCGTACCAATTTGTAAAATATTGTAAATCAGATATTTACACTTATTTAGAGAAATAAATTTTTCTTTTATTTTAGAAAAATATTATATTTAAGAAAAACCATTATATTTTCTTTTTTTCTTTATCAAAAGATGATGGATTTACATGAACTAGGTATCTGGATGCTGGAATCCCTTCCTTTTGACATCTTCCTTTTAGATCAGGAGGGAAACTTGGTTTACGCCAACACCAAAGCGGCTAAAAGCCTGAAATACAAGCCTAAGGAGTTGATAGGTATGTCCATCATGGATATAAACCCCCAAACCACTCCCCAGAGTTGGCAGAAGCATTGGCAAATTGTTGCTCAAGAAGGGCTAAACTATTTCCAAACCTTTCACGTGCAGAAAACCGGGCAGGAGAGGCCCGTTGAGGTTTTTGCCCAAATTTTCTCAAATAATAGAAAAAAATTCATTTGCAGCCTCATCCGTGATTTGAGTGAATCTAATTTTTACCGAGAGTTATTAGAAGAGACTGAAAATGCCGCTGAAGTAGGGGGCTGGCAATGGGATTTAGCCGAAGATAGAATTTACGCTACCCGGGAAGCCTTGCAAATGTTTGAAGCCCCAGATGTCCAAGACCTGCACCCCGAGCGTCTCCGAGCGATGCTAGAAGGAATACCCGGTGAGCAGCCCACCGAGTGGGCCCAAGCCCAAGAAGCTTTGCTTCAGGAAGGCAAAGCCTATGATATGGTAATTCATTGTCCTCATTACCCGGGAGGGGAGCGGTGGTTTCGGAGTACAGGAAGGGCATTGAAAGGAAGGCAGCAAACGCTCAAAATAATGGGCACCTACCAAGATATAACCCGCTATAAGTCGCTGGAGCATTCCTTACAATTGGCTCAGCAAACCATTGGGCACACCCGGGACATGATGTACTGGATAAACCAGGAAGCGCATATTGTGCGTACCAATGCGGCCGTATGTGATGAACTGGGATATACTCGAGAGGAAATCCTGGGCAAGAAAATATTTGACATTGACCCTACTTTCCCTAAAAACCGCTGGAAAAAGCATTGGGAAGAAATTAAGGAAAAAAAAACCTTCACCTTTGAGACGCATCACCAAAGAGCCAATGGCACATTAGTCACCGTAGAAATCAAAGCCAATTACCTTCATTATGAGGGAAAAGAATATAATTGCGCCATCGTACGGGATATTACCGAGCGTAAGCAAAGGGAAGTGGCCCTGGTGCAGGCCTTGTCGGAAATTAAGGCCCTGAAAAAACAAATTGAGGCCGAAAATGAGTACCTCCAGGAAGAAATTCATGGGAACCTAAACTTAAACTTTGAGGGCATAATCAGTCAAAGCAAAGCCTACCAAAAAGTTTTGTCCCAAGTACAACAGGTGGCCGATAGTGAAGCCACGGTACTCATTACCGGAGAAACGGGTACCGGTAAAGAGCTCATCGCCCGGGCCATCCATCAAAACAGCCCCCGAAAAGACCGCCCTCTCATTAAGGTCAACTGCGCAGCCCTGCCCCGAGATCTTATTGAAAGTGAACTATTTGGGCATAAACGAGGGGCCTTTACCGGAGCTATACATGATAAACTGGGCCGTTTTGCCCTAGCCGACGGAGGAACGCTCTTTCTGGATGAAATAGGAGAGCTCCCCCTAGACTTACAACCGAAACTCCTACGGGTACTCCAAGAAGGAGAGTATGACCGTTTGGGCGACACCCAAACCACTCGGGTGGATGTTCGCATCTTGGCCGCTACCAACCGGAAGCTGGAAGTCCTCATTCAGGAAGGAAAATTTAGGGCTGACCTTTTTTATCGTTTAAACGTCTTTCCTATTCACAACCTACCCCTAAGGGAGAGAAGAGAAGACATTCCATTGCTGGCGCAGTATTTTTTGGAAAAATATGCCAAAAAAAGCGGGAAAGACTTTCGGCGAATCTCCAAAAAAACCTTGAAGCAGCTTGCTCTATACAGTTTTCCAGGCAATATCCGGGAGTTGGAAAATCTAATTGAGCGGGCCATACTCCTCGAGCCCGGCCCGACTCTCTTTCCTGGGGCTTGGTTTCCCGAAACCAAAGCTCCCAGAAATGCCCCGGCTGAATTACAAACTTTAGAGGCAGTACAAAAAGAACACATCCTTAGGGTACTGGTGCATACCCAGGGAAGGGTCAGTGGTGATAAAGGAGCGGCCCGGATTTTGGGGATGCATGATAAAACACTGTTTGCCCGTATGAAAAAACTGGGGATCCGGAAAGAAGATTATGTCTTGTATAAGAACTAATCTGTATCTTTTGTATTATGGATTAATGGGCCGTGTTTGTTTATCCAAACCCAAATTACTTTTCATTTTAGATTTTTGGCTTAGGGATAGAGCGGCCTGTTTGAGCTCGTTTGGGCCCTGCGGGGAAAGGCAGCGAGTAGCGAAAGCCCGACCCGCCCGCTTAGCTTTACCTTCTAGGCAGAAAATACCTGAGGCGGGGAAGCCCCAACTATGCTTCATGCCTAGCCCAGGTAAGAAATTTCATATTTATGCAGAAGGGAGGCAACCGTCGTTTCGCTTTCTCTGTACCCGCAGGTGTAAATAAAAACCAATTCCAAAAACATTGAGCCATACCAGAGATACGAAAATAATCGCTCTCATAAAGGGATGTGTGGTCAAAGATCGCCAAAGTCAACGAGATCTCTACCGGGAGTTTTATGCTTATGGCATGAGCATATGTATCCGGTACGCGGGAAATCGCGATGAGGCCGCGGAGATCCTCAATGATGGGTTTATTAAGGTATTTGATAAAATAGAAACCTTTCAGACCGATCGGCCATTTAAACCTTGGCTAAGTACTATCCTAGTCAATACAGCCATCAACTATTACAACAAGAATAAAAAACACAAAAACTGGTCTTCACTAGAAAACGGCATGGATACGCCTGTGGAGGCTACTGTAATTCAAGACCTTAGCTATAACGATTTGGTAAAATTGGTTCAAGACCTGAGCCCCCAATATCGTACCGTATTTAATTTATATGTAATTGAAGGCTATAATCACGAAGAAATTGCGGAAATGCTAGACATTTCAGTTGGGACGTCAAAGTCCAATTTATTCAAAGCTAAGAAGTCATTACGAAAAACGCTTAATAGTTTTTTTTTAAATGAAAAAAGAGAACCAATCCTTTGATCATGCGTCAGATCCTCTGGAGGAGTTCTTTCAGAAGGGCTTAAAGGGATTCGACTTCGAATTCCAGGAAGCCGACTGGGAGAACCTGGAGAAAAAAATGGACGGAACAACGGAAGCCCTGAGCGGTACCCGAGGGATCAATCGGTATCGGTATCTGGCATTCCTTTGTTTAGGTATCTCTTTGTTCTTTCACGGGATATGGATTAGCCCGAAGTGGAAGCAAACAGATAACCCGAAAAAAAGCGAACTTAGGGAAAATGCATCCCGGCTTGCCGAGACAAAAGAAAACATTACTCAGAAGAAGACTCCTTCTCTTAGTAAGCAAGAAGCCGCATCTTCCCAATCCTCGCCTTCCCCCTTGGGTAGCCGAGAGAAAACCCAAACCGTATCGGAGTATACGGAAGAAGGACTTGGCCAGGCCAAGGAAGAACCGCAAATCCGGGAGGAAAGGCACGCGTCGCCCCAGAAAACAAAACCGGGAAATGCGGAGGGGCCCTCCTCCAATTCTTTAAGAAATGAGCAAAATGCCCCTGTTGAGACCAATTCCCAAACAGAGGGGGATAAGAAAAGTAAGCATCCGGGCCTAGACTCTTTTTTCTGGCAAAGCAAGGATTTACTTAAAAATCAGCCAAAGAATACAGCGCCTCAAAGCCCTAAACAAACCATACCGGAGGTCTTACTGCCCCATACATTTGAGGAGGTAAAAAGACAAAATTCTGACAGTATTTTACAGAGGGGCGAAGAAACCCTCGCCTCCCTACCCGTTCCTCCCGACACCCGTCTACGGCCTCTACGAAAAGGCTTAAATCGCTGGGCCATAGGGATTAGCTACACGCCCGACATAAGTAGCACCGGCTTAAATGACTTTGTCAGTCCCGGAGATAAGTTTGGAGCCTTTGTAGAATATTATGCCACGCCTCGCCTAAGTTTTACGGCTGGTTTGTCCTTTGCCCAGAAAAAATACACGGCTGCCGGCTCGGAATATGAAGTGTATTATGGCTTTTGGGATAAATGGACCGGCGGTAAAGTACCTAACCAAATCCATGCAAGCTGTGATGTAATTGACCTATCCATCAATGCTCGTTACTATTTTATCAACCGTCCCCGCAGTAATTTTTATGTGAGCGGAGGCTTGTCCAGTTATATCTTAACCCGGGAAGTATACGGCTATGAGTTTTCTTATACCAAGCCCGATATCGCCACCGAATGGGTCGTAGACAACGAAAACCGAAATTGGTTGGGGGTGGCTAATCTTTCTATGGGCTATGAGTTTGCTTTCCATCCCAAATTTTCTGTACAAGTAGAGCCCTTCATCAAGATACCTTTGGGCGAAGTAGGCTTCGGGCAAGTTAATTTATTTACTACGGGAAGCTTCTTAAACGTAAAATATCATCTAGGACGACGCTACTAAGATAGCGTCTCGAAAAAAGAAATGGCTCTGAGTTTTCCGGCGATTCAACGGAGTTGCCACTGTATACTACCTGATGAAAACTCATTGGAAAGTGCTACCTAATTTAGGTAGCATTTTTTTTGCCTTAAAACGATGCTTGGCATTTTTAAGGAAAGCGCCTAGCTTTGAACGACTATGCATAAGCCCACCTCAAATCAGCATCCTATTCAGTCTTTACTTTGGGAAGACCTGTTGTGCTTGGCTTTCAGTACCGGCCTCTTATGCCTGGGCATGTATTCAGGCATCGGCTACACGTATGACTCCCATTGGTATCTCGAGGGGGCCAACTTTCTAAACAATCATGCCTGGTGGGCCCTTCTCGAGCACCGCACTTTCCTGGCCAAGCCCCCTCTTTATCCGGTTTTGCTCTTTATAATCCAAAATCAAGGCCCTTGGCTGGGTGTTGTCCATGTTTTCTTTTGGCTCATTACCTTGGGCCTTAGCCTGCAATTATGCAATCACTGTTTTCCCCAAAAACCCCCTCGACTGGCGGCCAAATGCCTCTTAGTCTTTGCCACGCCCCTATACTTGGTGTTTATGTTTTGGTGGTCGGAGCCCCTTTTTCTATGCTGGGGGAGCCTATACTATGGCTTACACTTTTTATATTTTCGTAGACCTAGCCCAGGCTTACTGGCTGGAATTATACTCTGTGGCCTGGGCATGCTTTTTACCCGGCATATTGGCATTTTTTTTACGGGGGTTTCGGGGCTTTATCTATTGTTTTGGTCTTATCAACAAACGAGTCTTTCTAAACGGGGCCCCTGGCTCAACGCTAGCCTGGGGCCTTTCCTGTTTTTAGCCTGGCACTATGCCGTTATCCAAAAGATTCAAAGCCTCAAGATACTTAATTATACCCTCGAGCTGGACCTTGTTTACAACCTCCACGTCATGGGCCAGGGCTTTACACAATGGATTATGCCACTTCCTCGGACTAGTTTACACCTTCTATCGATTCCCGTATTTTTGGGCCTTCTCCTTTTTCTAGTGTATGAAACCTTTGCTCATCATCATGCCAAACGCTGGATCTTATCCCTCTTGGCCCTCAGCAGTTTGTCTTACATCGGCTTGATGCTCCTCAAAGGTGATTTGCTACCCGATGATATAGAGCGATATTTGTCTTTGGTTTATATCCAGGGGGCCGTTCTTTGTATGCATCGTCTATCCCGCCAAAAGCTTTCCTTTATGTATTCCTGGCTCTTTGCCTTATGGCTACTTTATCCGGCTTTACGCACCCTGAAAAACCTATCCTTTTGGGGAGGATGGACTTTTTAAAAGAATTGGGGCTGCCCCCGGCCGTGAACTTGGGCTCTTCAAATGTCCATAAGCTGCCGCCGGGGTCGGGCTTTCGCTACTCGCTGCCTTTCCCCACCAGGCCCACACGAGCTCAAACAGGCCGCTCTATCCCTCAGCCAAACGTAACCCCCCCCAAATTCCTATCAAACATTCCTCTTGACAACATTACTCATACCGTAAATTCCGAGCGGGTGATCTTCTAATGGCCTTGTAGGTTTGAAAGCTCACCGAAAGCAAAGCCGCCAACAAGCCCCCCAACCATGGGATTAGAAAAAATCCGATGCCCGGCTCAATGCGATAGGCATAATTGCTGAGCCATTCCCTAATCAAAAAATAAGCAAAGGGTAAAGCCACCGCACTAGATAGCAGAAATATATAAAAATACTCCCTAAGCAATAATTTTAAAATACTGGGTTGGCTGGCCCCCAATACCTTGCGAATACTAATCTCCTTACTTCTTTGCTCTGCCGTGAAGGAAGCCAGGCCAAATAAGCCCAAACAAGCAATAAAAATGGCTAAGAAGGTGAATAAACTAAATATCCTACCCAGGCGTTGGTCGTTTTGGTACAAATCCCGCATCGTATCTTCCAAGAGAAAAGCCTCCCAAGGATTCCCGGGATACGCTTCCTGATACTTGGCTTGGACTAAAGTCATACTCCCCTCTTTGATTTCTTGAAAGCCAATGGCACAGTAGCCCCCATTTTCTCTAAATATGAAAATTACCGGATCAATCACCTCCCGCAAAGACTGATGATGGTAGTCTTGTACCACCCCCACAATTTCGTAGCCTTGGTCAAAGTTTAGCAAAACCTCGCCCAAGGCGGCTTCATTGCTTTTAAATCCATAAGCTTTCCGGACCCTTTCGTTGATCAAGATTTTTTTATTGCCGGTATACAGGCTCTTTTCATTGCCTGGCCTTAAGTTATCCGATTGGGCCAAGAGCGTATTAGCAAAGGTTTTGACATAATTGCCATCTATATAATTCACGTGAATAAAGGGGTAGCTCTCAAGGTTTTGCTCCGTCCGTTTAAACTGGTCAGAGCCCCAGTTGTAACCCGTTCCGGGTACGTGGCCCGTAAAACTTACCGTTTTTATCTCAGGAATTTCTTGTAAAGCGTTTTTGAAACTCTGCGACTTTTGCCGAAAGAGGCTATCTTGTATCTGAGGCTCGGGGATTACCAAAATATTATCAATCCGAATCCCTAAATCTTTGCTAAGTAAATAATTCACTTGGCGGTAATTGGTATACGCCCCCATCATCAAGCTAATGGATACCGCAAACTGCAAAGCCACCAAGACCCTCCGGAGGTTTTGCTTTCCCTTGGGCTTTGTATTTCCCCCCTTCAATACCTCTACCACCGGAAAGCGGGATAATACCCAAGCAGGATAATAGCCAGCGAGTACACTTCCTAGGAATACAAATGTCAAAGACCCCAGGATCATTTCCAGGGATACTTGGGTAAAAATTTCCCCGGGCAAGTTCAACCAAGCCACCAAATAAGATCTCCCCAGCTCTACCAGCAGTAAGGCGATACCCAAAGCGACCAAGTTTAAAATAAGCGACTCACCTAAAAATTGATATACCAATTGATTTTTTTGGGCCCCAATGAGCTTACGAACCCCCACCTCTCGGGCTCTTTCTCCCGAACGGGCCGTAGCCAAATTGATATAATTCAGCCAAGCAATGACCAATATCAAGCCGGCAATGGTCTGCATAAACTGGATTTCCCGATAATTCCCCTGGTTGGCCACATCGGCTTGATAATAAGAATGCAAATGAATATTTTTCAGTGCTTGCAGGGCAAATTGAGGCTCCTCTTCATTTGCATCCATGGTCTCCGTGATTTTTTGGATGTGTTCCTGCATGGATTCTTCCAATTGATCTACATCAGTGCCGGCCTGTAGGCGGACATATACAAAAAACGCATTCCAATTAAAACCATCCAACTGGGCCCAAGACGGGGGCTGGATTTGGGTAGAAGCCACGGGCAATAAAGCTTGCATTTGAAGGTGGGATTGGCGTGGGATATCTTGAAGCACTCCTGTAACCTCACAAGTAAGTTTCCCAAAATTATAATCATAATAGATCAATTGCTTGCCCATGGGGTTTTGACGGCCAAACATTTTTTTGGCCAGGGATGCACTGATCACCATTCCATTCGGGGTGTTGAGGGCCGTTTCCGGATTTCCCTGAGCCAAGGAAAAGCCCAAGAAATCAAAGATTTCCGGGTCGCAGAAAAAAATCTCATCCAAAGTAAAAGACTGTACATCCTTTGGCTGAGCACTCGTCTGCACCGTGCCGCGGCTGGGGTGTAAGCGAACGGTCTGCACTACCTCCGGAAATTCTTGCTCCAGCCAGGGGCCTAATAAAGGAATAACTTGGGCCCGATGCTCTAATCGGGGCCCGGCTACGTCCACCACCCGGTACAGTTGATCCCTTTGGGCATAAAACCTATCGTATTGCTGTTCATAGAGCACATATTGCATGATAATATAACCGGCCGCCATCCCCAAGGCTAGGCCCAATACGTTCAGTAGTGAAAATACCCATTGGCGTCGGGCCCGCCGAAGCATTCCCTTCAAAAAAAATAATAGCATAAACGAAAATTTAGAAAACCCAAGTCAAAACCCAGACCTTTTTTTTACACGACTGATGTTCAAGGGTTTAGTTTAAAAAATCAACATCAGGCCCTGGGCAAAGCGTACCAAAACAGAACGTTTTTTGTTCATAAACGAACAGGGCAAAACTCAAAAATACGGCGAATGTCTCCCCCTAATTATAAGGAAATCCCGTTTTTTTTCATTTCTTAACTAATTTTGTTCATTCACTCGACCCGAAAATATGCAAAGTATGTCTCATAATTTACTCCAAGGGAAGTTAGGAATCATCACCGGAGCCCTTGACGAAAATTCCATCGCCTGGAAAGTGGCGGTACAAGCCAAAGCCGAAGGTGCCAAATTTATTCTCAGCAATGCCCCTGTAGCCCTCCGCATGGGTAAGATCCATGAGTTGGCCGAACAATGCGAAACCGAAGTCATCCCTGCCGATGCCACCAAACTGGATGATCTGGAAAACTTAATTCAGCAAAGCACCGAAAAGCTGGGAGGTAAACTGGACTTTGTCCTACATTCCATCGGGATGAGCCCCAATGTACGGAAGGGACGCGATTATGGCAACTTAAAGTATGAGTGGTTTCAGCAAGGATTGGATATCTCGGCCCTTTCCTTCCACAAGATCTTACAAACCGCCGAAAAACTGGACGCTCTCAACGAATGGGCTTCGGTCGTGGCGCTTTCCTACATTGCGGCCCAAAGATCTTTTTCTACCTATTCAGATATGGCCCAGGCCAAAGCCATGTTAGAATCTATTGCCCGTAGTTATGGCGACCGCTACGGAAGGTTGAAGAAAGTTCGGGTCAATACCATTTCGCAGTCTCCCACCAAAACTACGGCCGGTAGCGGAATTGATGGCTTTGATGCTTTTTTCCAGTTTGCCGAAAGCATGTCTCCCTTAGGCAATGCCTCGGCCGATGATTGTGCCAGCTATGTTATCTCGCTTTTCTCTGATTATACCCGCATGGTGACCATGCAAAACCTGTATCACGACGGCGGTTTCTCCTTCACTGGCATTTCCGACGATATCGTAGACCGTATGAAACCCCAATAGCCCCAGGCATGGAATTTTTAGAAATAGAAAGCTTAATCCAAAAAGAATTAGGAGAGGCCCTGATTGTAGGCCGGGAGCCCGAAGCAGTCCAGCCTTTCCTGATTATCCAAACCGAATCGATTACTCAGGTTTGCGAGTTTTTGTACACGCATGAGCAAACCTACTTTGATTTTTTATCCTGTTTATCCGGGGTAGACCTGGGGCCCAAGGAAGGCCAGATGGAAGTAGTCTACCACCTGTACTCCATCCCCTACGAGCATAAATTGGTACTCAAAGTACAAGTTGACCGCCCCCAAGAAGAAGGAGAAATTGCCCGGGTACCCTCGGTAGCCAGCGTTTGGCGCAGCGCCAATTGGAACGAAAGAGAAGCTTTTGACTTACTGGGCATCCATTTTACGGGACATCCCGACTTGCGGCGCATTTTACTGCCAAACGACTGGGAAGGCCATCCCCTCCGCAAGGATTATCAACACCAGGAGCGCTACCACGGCATCCGGGTGGCGTATTGATCAATATTTTACCGTAAATACGGTAGAACACAAGTAAGCCAGGAGTTTTAGGGGCTTCCCCTAGGCTGCGCAAAGGATAATATTTTTTGATACATTTTTAAGCC